>NZ_JBHRSS010000006.1:0-422983 GCF_042643355.1 Salinisphaera aquimarina | reverse complement strand
CGAGCGCTTCGGCTTGCGTTGAAGGCTTGCGGCGATCGAAGATACCCACCACCACGCAGCCGACACGCTGCTTTTCCGGGCTGCCACTTTTGACGAGATATTCCATGAGGTGCTCCTGCAAGACTGACTGTTATGACAGTGAAGCGCGCGCGTGGTTTCCGTGTTTGACGGGAATCGATACCGTCATCGCGCTTTCCGGTTTTCTGTCGAGGTCGCGCAGTTTACCCAAAAATCGGAAAAAATCATCCCCTTTGAGTCACGAAGCCGTATAAATGAATTCTCCAGACACTGCCCGAAACCCGCGTGACCATGCCTAAAGTCATTTTCCGTTATCTATTTGCGGAGGTGGCGCGTACGTGGCTCGTGGTTGCCGGTGTGCTTTTATTTCTGACGCTTGGCCTGGGTTTTGCGCGCTTCATAGCGGACGCGGCCGCCGGCGAGTTGCCGGTTGACACGGTGCTCGCGCTCGCGGTCTTCGGGGCGATCGGAAACTTGGAAATCGTGATGCCGGTGTCGGTGCTGCTTGCGGTCCTGCTCACGCTGGGTCGGTTGTGTCGTGACAATGAAATGGCTGCGCTGCTGGCCAGCGGGGCCAGTTTGCGTACCGTCTATCGGCCGTTTTTCGTGCTCGGCATCGTGGTCGCCGTCATTGCCGGCACCTCATCCATCTTTTTCGCGCCCAAGGCGGAACGCGAGATGCAGCAACTCGGCGCGGCGGGCGCGACCGCGGTGCTGGACAGTGTCGCCCCCGGCCGTTTCACCACGTTTCTCGACGGCGACGCTGCGTTCTACGCCGCCAGACGTGACAGCGATGACGAACTGCGCGACGTGTTCATCCGCGTGGTGCACAACGACCGCGAGGGCCAATCCACGCAGACGGTGGTAACCGCCGACCGGGCGCGCACCCAGACCGATCCGGACAGTGGCCGGGTCACGCTCGTGCTCGACGACGGCTGGCGCTACGAAGGCGTTCCGGGGCACGCCGACTATCGCGTGGTGAAGTTCGCCGAACACGGCGTGCAACTGGCACCCGCACGGGACGCCTCCGCACTCAAGGTCGATGCCCAGAGTTTCGCCACCCTGATCGCCAGCGATGACCCCGAAGCGATCACCGAATGGCAGACCCGTCTGTCGGTGCCGATCTCGATCCTGATTCTGACACTGCTGGCACTGCCGATCGGACGCGTACCGCCGCGCTCGGGCCGCTACGGCCGGGTGATCGTCGGCATTCTGTTCTATGTCATCTATGTCAACGCGGTTCATCTGGCCGGGGTAGCGGTCGAGAACGGCACGATTCCGGGGGTCATCGGCGTGTGGTGGGTGCATGCGCTGGTGCTGGCACTGGCCGTGGTTCTGGTGATGCGCGAGCAGGGCGTATTCGTGCGCCGACGGGCCTCGGCCGGAGCTGCGTCATGAATCTGATCGATCGCTATATCAGCCGCACGATACTCGCGGCCACCGCGATGGTGGCCCTGGTCGTGGGTGCGCTCGCGGCATTGTCGGTGTTCATCGGTGAAGTCGACAGCATCGGTGAGGGCAGCTACGGCTTCGTTCAGGTCATCGCCTACACGCTGCTGCGCATGCCCAGTCATCTGTATCTGGTGCTGCCGGTGATTGCCCTGCTGGGTGCACTGCTGGCGCTGGGCGCGCTGGCTGCCGGTAGCGAACTGGTGGTGGTGCGGGCCTCCGGGGTTTCCATGGCCCGGCTGGCCGGGTCGGTATCGATTGCCGGTATCGTGCTCGCGCTGCTCGCCGTCGGGGTGGGCGAATACCTGGGCCCGGCCGGGGTGCGCACGGGTGACGCGCTGCGCGACAAGGCGGTACACGGGCACGTTGCCGATTCCATCGACGACGGCCTGTGGCTGCGCCAGGGCAACACCGTGGTGCGCATCGACGGCACCCTGCCGGGCGGGCGCATCGACGGACTCGATGTCTATCAGATGTCCGCCGATGGACGTCTCGAGCGTACCGTGGTCGCGGATCGCGCCGTGCTGCACGATCGGAAGCTGGTGATCGAGAAGCCGGCATTCACCACCATCAAGACCGACAGCACCGAGACCGGCACGCCGGACACGCTCTCGCTGGATGTCGATATCGACCCCAAGGTTCTCGATCTGGCGGTCACCGAGCCCAGCGAACTGTCCACGCTCGGGCTGTGGCGTTATATCGACTATCTGCAGGCCAACGAGATCAACGCCGACGACTATCAGCTGGCGTTCTGGCGCAACGTCATCAATCCGTTCACGGTGTGGGTGCTGGTGGTGTTCGCGCTGCCGTTCGCGTTCGGCTCGCTGCGCAGCGCCAGCGCCGGCCAGCGGCTGTTCATCGGCGGTCTGATCGGGCTGGTGTTCTTCCTTGTCAACGAGATCGTGGCATCGACGGGCCCGGTCTACGGCGTGCCGCCGTGGCTGGCAGCGAGCCTGCCGACCGTGTTGCTCGCGGTGGTCACCGGTGCCTGGATGCGGCGACTCAGCTGACGGCCAGGCGGGCGCGTCGGGAACGCCTCAATCGTCCTTGGGTTCGGCGACCACTTCGGTGTTGCTGACGATATCCTGCAGGCAGCGTCGCTGGCCGTCGAAAAGACACCACAGCATGCCCACGATCGACAGCCACGACACCCACGCGGCCGCGTAGCGCAGCACCGCCTGATACCACTGCACCGGACCGCCGTCGGTCGCGCGCAGCCGGATCCGCCACGCCTTCATGCCCAGGGTCTGGCCGCCGTGCATCCAGAACCAGGAAAAGAACAGATAGGGGATGAACAGGAAGTACAGCCGCACCCAGGGGCTGTGACCGTCGACCGCCTGACCCTGGTGAAACGGCAGCAGCAGCATGCCGGAAATGAGCCAGAGCCCGACCAGCAGGAACAGGTCATAGACCGAGGCGGCCAGTCGACGAAGCAGGCCGGCGGGATAAGGCGAGAGTGGCATCGGGCGTTCCAGCTAGAGATCGGGCAAGCGATCGAACCAGGGCGCCGCATTCTCCAGCTGTGCCGCCAGTTGCAGCAAGTCGGCCTCGCTGCCCGGCGCGCCGACCAGCTGACTGCCCAGCGGCAGCCCGGCGTCGGTCATGTGCAGCGGCACCGACATTGCCGGTGTGCCGGTGAGGTTGGCGAGCTGGGTGAAGGGCACGTGCTTGAGGTTTTCGCGCGCGAGCTGCTCGACGATTCCGGATTTGATCAGCGCGCGGCCCGATGCCGGTACGCGCAGCAACGGGCGCAACAGCCTGCGCTGCCAGGCCGGCGTCGCGGTTTCGCCGATGCGCGGCGGCGGCCCGGCCAGTGTCGGCGTGAGCAGGAAATCGTAATCGGCATGGAACACGGCCAGAGCGTGGCGATAGTCCTGCCAGCGGTTGAACGCACTCAGGTACTCGGTGGCGCCGAGCGCGCGCCCGACGTGGGCGATCGCGCGCGTGTCGAGTTCGAAGGCATCGACACCCGCGCCGGTTTCCGCACGCACCGTATCGATGGCGTGGGCGGCATAGACGAACCACATCGACAGAAAGTCCTGGGCCAGTTGCAGGCCGTCGATCGCGGGCGCGGCGTATTCGACGCGATGACCGAGTGATTCCAGCAGTTGCCCGGTGCGTTCGACCGCTGCCCTGGCTTCGGGATGCAGAGGAATATCCAGCGGCGAGTCGGCGAGCACGCCGATACGCAGTGTGCCGGGCGGGGTGGCGATGGCCTCGAGATAAGAGGTCGGCGGCGAGGCCAGACGCGCGATCGCGCCGGGTTCATAGCCGGCGATGCAATCGAGCATTGCCGCGCTGTCACGCACCGAGCGCGTCAGCACGTGATCGACCGACGCGCCGTGCATCAGGTCGCTGCGTTCGGGGCCGCCGGGCACCCGGGCCCGTCCGGGCTTGAGGCCGAACAGGCCGCAGCAGGCCGCGGGGATGCGTATCGAGCCGCCGCCATCGTTGGCCCCGGCCATCGGCACGATGCCGGCAGCCACCGCCGCCGCCGAGCCGCCGGACGAGCCACCGGGGGTATGCTCGCGATTCCAGGGGTTGCGGGTCGCGCCGAAGGCCTCGGGCTCGGTGACGCCCTTGATGCCGAACTCCGGCGTGTTGGTCTTGCCGAAGATGGTCACGCCGCTGGCAATGAAGCGCCGGGTGACCTCGGCGTGGCGTGCCGGCGTGAACTTCGCGTCGCGCAGCGCTTTGTTGCCGTAGCTGCTCGGCTCGCCGGCGTAGTCCTGAAACAGATCCTTGATCAGGAAAGGTACCCCGCTGAAGGGCGCGTCCGGCGAGGGTGGCGCGTCCTGCTCGGCGGCGGCATCGGCGACCGCGTCCATGCGTCGTATCACCGCGTTCAGGGCGGGGTCGACGGCCTGGTATCGTGCGCGCGCCGCCGCCAGTGCCTCGGCCGGGGTGATGTCTTTCGCGGCGATCAGTTCGGCAAGGCCCAGCGCATCGCAGGCAACGTATTCGCTGTGTTTCATGGGGGGATTGCAGGCAATTCAGAAGCCGGAGCTTAGCAGCCGCAGCGCAGCGCGGCCGCCATCCGTTGTAAACTGGCTGGTAAAGACGGATTGTCTGCAGCCGGCGCCACCCGCGTTGGCTGTTTTCGCAACAGGCTGACCCGGCGCCGCTGCGGCGCAACGCGCCAGTCGTATCTGTCGGGCCCGGTTCTGTCTGTAGGCAGCCGGTGCATGAACACGAGAGCGATACATCGACATTTCAATCAATCGGGGCGAAACCATTAACGAACTACGCGTCATCGAGCCGCACGAACACGGCATCGTGCGTGATCAGATCAGTGCGGCCGCGCTGCAGACGCTGGAAGGCCTGCATGATGCCGGCTACCGCGCCTGCCTGGTCGGCGGAGCCGTACGCGACCTGCTGCTGGGCGTGGTACCCAAGGATTTCGATGTGGCGACCGACGCCGAGCCGGAAGCGGTGGTCGGGGTCTTTGGCCGCAAGGCACGGCTGATCGGGCGGCGGTTTCGTATCGCCCACGTACGCTTCGGCCGGGAAATCGTGGAAGTATCCACGTTCCGCGCCGACCCGGGCGCATCGGAGCCGGATGCCGACACACGCGAACTCGACGATGCCGGCCGGGTGTTGCGCGACAACGTGTTCGGCTCCATCGCCGAGGATGCCCGGCGCCGGGATTTCGCCATCAACGCGCTTTATTACGATATCGCCGACGACTGCGTCTACGACTATGTCGGCGGCATGGACGACGTTGCTGCCGGTCGGCTGCGCCTGATCGGCGACGCCGGCGTGCGGTACCGCGAAGACCCGGTGCGCATGATCCGCGCGGTACGTATCGCCGCCAAGCTCGATCTGACAATCGATGAACCCGCCCGGCCGCCGCACGCGCTGGTACCGCTGCTCGCCGACGTGCCGGCCGCGCGCATGTTCGAGGAGATCCTCAAACTGCTGATGAACCCGGCCGGGCCCAAGGTCTTTCGCATGCTGCGCGAATACGATCTGCTCACGCCGTTGTTCGATCAGACCATCGCGGTGCTGGATTCGCCCACCGGCGCGGCCAGCGAAGCGTTGATCGAGCAGGCGATTGCCAATACCGCCGCCCGCATCGATGCGGGCAAGCCGGTCACGCCGGCATTCATCTTCGCGGCCCTGTTGTGGCCCGCGGTGCGCGAACGTGCGGCGACGCTGGAACGCGAGGGCACGCCGCCGGCGCCGGCGCTGGCCAGCGCCCAGAGCCAGGTGGTCGGGCGCCAGGTTCAGCTGGTCGCCATCCCGAAACGCTTCTCCATCCCCATGCGCGAGATATGGCAATTGCAGCCGCGCTTTCATCGTCGGCGCGGCAAGCAGGCGTCGCGCCTGATTGCGCATCCGCGTTTTCGTGCGGCCTACGATTTCCTGCTGCTTAGAGCGCAGACCGGCGAAGTCGACACGGAACTCGCCGAATGGTGGACCCAGGCCCAGGACGATCCGTCGACGCCGACGCCCGGTTCGGGTGCCGGCAGCACGCCGACCAATCGGCGCAAGCGCCGTGGTGGCCGTCGTCGCAAGAGCCCCGAAACGGCCTGAGCCGATGCCGGTTCGCCCCTCTGCGATCCGGCGCGTGGCCCGGTCATTGATAGCGCCGGGGCGTGCGGGCAGATGAGCCCGCCGGCGACTGTCCGCGTGGCGTGGATCGGGTTGGGCAGTAATCTCGAGTCGCCTGCCGATCAGGTGGACACCGCGCTCTCGCGTCTGGCGGCGCATGCGGACCTGGCGCTGCTGGCCGCATCGCCCAAGTATCGGACGACGCCAGTGGGCGGCCCGCCCGGGCAACCGGATTACTGCAATGCCTGCGCCGCGTTCGCGACCGCCTGCCAGCCGCTTGACCTGCTGGCCATCACCCAGGCCATCGAGCGTATTCACGGGCGTGTACGCGACGTGCGCTGGGGCCCGCGCACGCTGGATCTGGATATCCTGGCCGTCGACGCCATGACGCTGTGCTTGCCGGAACTGGTAGTGCCGCATCCGCGCGCCCACGAGCGCGCGTTCGTGCTTGCACCGCTGGCCGACATCGCGCCGGCACTGGAACTGGGTGCCGGCCGGCGCGTGGTCGATCTGCTGGCCGGCACGGGCCGTGACGGCGTCGAGCCGTGGCCGGCGGTATGAAGCCGGGCGCATATATCGCGATCGAGGGGCCGATCGGTGTCGGCAAGAGCACGCTCTGCGCGCGTCTGGCGGCGACCCTGGGGGCGCGCGAACTGCCGGAAGCGCCCGAGGAAAATCCCTTCCTCGGCGATTTCTATGACAACCCCAGAGGGCATGCTCTGCCGGCGCAGCTGTTCTTTCTGCTGCAGCGCGCCCGCCAGATCGACGAACTGCGCCAGACCGACCTGTTCGACGGTGGTTGCGTCGCCGATTTCATGTTCGACAAGGACCCGCTGTTCGCACGGCTGACGCTCTCCGGCCCGGAGCTTGCGCTCTATCACGATATCTACACGCGCCTGTCCTGGCAGGCGCCCACGCCCGACTGCGTGATTTATCTGCATGCGCCGGTGGATGTGCTGATGCGGCGTATCGCCCAGCGCGACCGGCGCGCCGAACGCGCGCTCACCGCCGACTATCTCGCCAGCGTGGTCGCCGCGTACCAGCATTTTTTCGCGGCTTTCGACAGCACTCGCGTGATCCGGGTGGACGCGGCCGCGCGCGATCTGGTGGCCAGCGAACGCGACTATGCGGCGCTGGTCGACGCACTGCACTCCACCGCGCCCCGGATCGATCTGGATGTACCGGCTGGTGATGGCTGAACACAGCAATGGTATAGTCGCGCGCCATGAACACCAGCCCTTATCCGCACCTGCAGCAGCGTGACGCACAGCCGGTCACGATTTCCGATCTGGCCCGCATGAAGGCCGACGGCGAGAAGATCGCCTGCCTGACCGCCTATGACGCCAGCTTCGCCGCGCTCGAGGACCGCGCCGGCGTCGACGTGGTGCTGGTGGGCGACTCGCTGGGCATGGTTGTGCAGGGCGCGTCGACCACGGTGCCGGTGACCGTCAATGACATGGTCTACCACAGCCGCATCACCGCGGCCGGTCTCGGTCGTGCCTTTCTGATGACGGATCTGCCGTTTCTGTCCTATGCGACCAAGCACGACGCGCTGGAGACCTCGCGCCGGCTGATGGGCGAGGGCGCGGCCCAGATGGTCAAGTTCGAGGGCGGCGAGATTCAGGCCAACACGATCGAGCATCTGAGCATGCGCGGCGTGCCCGTGTGTGCGCATATCGGCCTGCAGCCGCAGCTGGTGCACAAGATGGGCGGTTTCAAGGTCCAGGGTCGCGACGGCGATGTCGCCAAGACCATGATCCGGGACGCAAAGCTGCTTGAGGACGCAGGTGCAGACATGATTCTGCTCGAGTGCGTGCCGTCCTCGCTGGGCGCGGAGATCACCGCCAATGCGAAGGTGCCGGTGATCGGCATCGGCGCCGGCCCCGATACCGACGGCCAGATTCTGGTCATCTACGATATTCTCGGCCTGTCGCCGGGGCGCAAACCGCGTTTCGTGAAGAATTTCATGGACGGCGCCGCGTCCCTGGACAACGCGGTGGCGGACTATGTCGCCGCGGTGAAGGACGGCAGTTACCCGTCGCCTTCCCACGCGTTCAAATAGGGCGCTCCTTTTATGCATCTGTTGACGACGGCCGATGCGCTGGCGGTATGGCGAGGCACCGCCACGGGCGTTCTCGGTCTGGTGCCGACCATGGGCAACCTGCACGCCGGCCACATGGCGCTGGTCGAACGTGCGCTGGCGCAATGCGATCGCGTGGTCGTAAGTATTTTCGTCAACCCGCTCCAGTTCGCTCCCGGCGAGGACTTGGACAGCTACCCGCGTACGTTCGACGCCGATCGCGCGGCGCTTGAAGCGGCCGGTGTACACGCCGTGTTCGCACCCAGCGTCGAGCAGATGTATCCGCACGGCGGTGCGAGCGCGACCACGGTGCATGTATCGGGGGTGACCGACATGCTCTGCGGTACCCGCCGGCCCGGACATTTTCAGGGCGTGGCCACCATCGTGACCAAGCTGTTCAATCTGGTGCGTCCGGATTGCGCATTCTTCGGCGAGAAGGATTTTCAGCAGCTGATGGTGATCCGGCGCATGGTCGAAGACCTGTGCATGGGCGTCGAGATCGTCGGGGTGCCAACGGTACGCGAAGACGACGGTCTGGCGCGCTCGTCACGCAATCAGTATCTGGGCGCCGACGAGCGCCGACGCGCGCCAATGCTGGCGGCAGCGCTCGAGCATTGTCGGGAACGCCTTGAGGCCGGGGCGCGCGATTTCCATGCGCTCGAGGCCGACGGCTGGGCGCGGCTTGTCGAGGCCGGCTTCGAACCCGATTACTTCGAGATTCGGGGTCCCGAGCTTCAGGCTCCGCAGACGGATATGCGCCAGTTCCGGGTGCTCTCCGCGGCGTTCATCGGCCGCGCGCGCCTGCTCGACAACGTCGCGGTCTCCGTCCCGGCGACTTAGCCTGAACCGGTGGTGCGAGTTGTCTTTTTTGGTTATTCTCTAAACGTTTTTCGCGCCTTTTTCTTAACCCGGTAATGTCATGCAAATCACGCTTTTGAAAGCCAAATTGCACCGTGCCTGCACCACGCACGCCGAAGTGGACTATGAAGGCTCCTGCGCAATCGACGCGGATCTGCTGGATGCCGCGGGCATCATTGCCTATGAGCAGATCGAGATCTACAACGTCACCAACGGCGAGCGTTTTTCGACCTACGCCATTCGGGCCGAATCGGGTTCGCGAATGATCTCGGTCAATGGAGCCGCGGCCCACAAGGCCAGCCCGGGTGATCGCCTGATCATCTGTGCCTATGCACGCATGGCCGAAGGCGAGGCCCAGGCCCACAAGCCGCATCTCGTGTATCTCGACGAGAATAACGAGATCACGCATACGCGTAACGCGATACCGGTTCAGGCGGCCTGAGCAGCGCTCGGCGGCGCTGGACTGATCCGGGTGAATGATCTGCGACAAACGCCCGCGTGGCGTGAGTTGGGTGTACTCGGCGCCGAGATCGGCCGGGCGCGCGTGGATTCGATGTTCGCGCACGATCCGCAGCGCGCCGAACGCTTCACCCTGTCGGCGGCCGGCATCACCCTCGACTACTCCAAGCAGCGTGTCGACCCGGCGGTGATGGCGGCGCTCGGCCGCCTGGCCGAGCAGCAGCGGTTCCACGATGCGCGCCGGTCGCTGTTCGCAGGCGAGGCGATCAACAACAGTGAAGGCCGGGCCGCCTGGCATATCGCGCTGCGCCGGCCCAACGACGCGCCGCTGCACGACGGCGTGCATGAAGTACGCGCGGCGATGGCGGAATTCGTCGACGATGTACGGCGCGGGCGCTGGCTGGGCTATACCGGCGCGCCGATCAGCGATGTGGTGAATATCGGTATCGGCGGTTCGGATCTGGGCCCGCGGCTCGTGTGCGACTCGCTGGCGCAGCTGCGCCAGCGTATCCACTGTCATTTCGTGGCCAACGTCGACCCGGCCGATCTCGACGACATCCTGATCCGCATGGATCCCGAGCGCACGCTGTTCATCGTCACGTCCAAATCCTTTGGCACTGCCGAGACGCTCGCCAACGCCGAAGTGGCGCGCCAGTGGCTGCTCGACAACGGCGCAACCGAGGCCGATATCTCCAAGCATTTCGTTGCCGTGTCCACCAACAAGGACGCGGTGCGCGAGTTCGGCATCGAGCGCATGTTCGGCTTCTGGGACTGGGTCGGCGGGCGGTTCTCTCTTTGGTCGGCGGTGGGTATCTCCATTGCGCTCGGCCTCGGCATGGATGTGTTCGAGGAGATGCTCGCCGGCGCTCATGCCATGGACAACCACTTCGAGACCGCGCCGCTGGAACAGAACCTGCCGGCCACGCTCGCGCTGGTGGGTATCTGGAACAACAATTTTCTCGGCCTGCCCACGCATGTGGTGGTGCCCTATGCACAGCGGCTGGCCGCGCTGCCGGCTTTCCTGCAGCAGCTGGAAATGGAGTCCAACGGCAAGTCGGTCACCCGTGACGGTGCGCCGACCCAGGTAGAAACCGTGCCCACCGTCTGGGGCAGCGTCGGCACCAATGCCCAGCACGCCTTCTTTCAGATGCTCCATCAGGGCGTGCTCGCGGCGGATGTCGATTTCGTGCTGCCGCTGTCGGCTGCCGGCAGCGCCGACGACGAGCGCGAGCGCCAGCGCGTGGCCAATTGTCTGGCCCAGGCCGAAGCGCTCATGCGTGGGCGTGACACCAAGGCGCTGGTGGCCGAACTGACGGCCGAAGGCCTGTCCGGCACGGCGCTCGAGAAACGCCTCGCCGCGCGTCGCTTTGACGGTAATCGGCCGAGTTCGATGTTGTTGATGGATCGTCTGGACGCACGCACTCTGGGCGCGCTGCTCGCCGCCTACGAGCACAAGGTGTTCGTGCAGGGCGTGGTCTGGAACATCAACAGTTTCGACCAGTGGGGCGTGGAACTGGGCAAGACCATGGCGGGCCAGCTGCTCGGCGAGCTCGAAGAACGTGTCGGCGCCGTGGATCACGACGGCTCCACCGACGCGCTGCTCGCGCGCATACGCCAAGGCTGGAAATCCTAGGCGCCTGTCGGCCCCCGGTTTGCAGAAGCCGTCGACCACGGGCGGGCGTTAGAATGAGTCCATGAGCGAATCCAGCGAATATCTGCCCGAAATCGTCTATGACGCCGAACAGGTCGCGGCCCTCGATGCGCGATTCATCCAGTCATTCGGCATCGACGGCTTCGAACTCATGCAACGCGCGGCGCGCGAAGCCTATGCGGAACTCGCCCACTTCTGGGCCATGCCGGGCCGTATGTGCGTGCTCTGTGGCCCGGGCAACAACGGCGGCGACGGTTTTCTCGTGGCCCGGATGGCGCGCGAAGGTGGCTGGCGGGTACGCCTGATCTGTCTGGTCGACCCGGACAGCTATTCGGGCGATGCCGTGCTCGCAATGCAGTCTTTTACCGACGCCGGCGGCGAGATCGAGGCGTTCGCGGACGAACCGATCAGCGCCGATCTCGTGGTCGATGCGCTGCTGGGCACCGGTCTGAATCGCGACGTGGAAGGCGCGCTGGCCCAGGCGATCGAGCGGATCAATGCGGCCGCCGAGCACGGCGCGGGCGTGTTCTCGGTCGATATCGCCTCCGGCATCGACGCCGGGACCGGGCATGTCTGGGCGCATGCCGTGCGCGCCGACGCCACCGCGACGTTCATCGGCCTCAAGCTGGGCACGCTCACCGGGCAGGGGCCGGCGCATTGCGGAAACCTGTCTTTCAGCGGCCTGGACGCGCCGGAAGCGCTCTACAGCGATCAGCCCTATACCGCGCGGCGACTGACCCACCGCGCGCTGCGTGAGGCGCTCAAGCCCCGTGCGCGCACTGTCCACAAGGGCGACAACGGCCACGTGCTGTGCGTGGGCGGCAATCGCGGCATGGGCGGCGCCATTCGCATGACCGCGGAGGCGGCGCTACGCAGCGGCGCCGGGCTGGTCAGCGTTGCCTGTCATCCGGATCACGCCGGAGCGATGAGTCAGGCCCGGCCCGAACTCATGTGCCGCGGCATCGACGGCGCCGACGATGCCGCCGGCTTGATGGCCGCTGTCGATGTTATCGCGCTCGGGCCGGGGCTCGGCAGCGACGACTGGGCCCACGCGCTCTGGCAGCAGGCCATCGACAGCGACAAGCCGCTCGTCGTCGATGCCGATGCGCTCAACAGGCTGGCGCAGGCGCCACAGACTCGTGACCACTGGATTCTCACCCCGCATCCGGGCGAGGCGGGGCGTCTGCTGGGCTGGAAAACCGCCGAGGTGATGAACGATCGGGTGGCGGCGGTACAGGAGATCGCGCGGCGCTATCACGCCGTCACCGTGCTCAAGGGCGCCGGCAGCCTGATCGCCACGCCCGAGGAACTGTGGCTTTGCACCGACGGCAATCCGGGGATGGCGGTCGGCGGCATGGGTGATCTGTTGACCGGCGTCATCGCCGCGCTGCTGGGGCAGGGGCTGGACCTGAACGATGCCGCGAGCCTCGGTGTCTACGTGCACGCGCGGGCCGGCGATCGGGCCGCGGGCCAGTTGGGTCAGCGCGGCCTGCTGCCGACCGATCTGCTTGATTCGATACGCTATTTCGTCAATCCCGGTCGGGTTTGAATGGCTGTGATGCGGCTGGTCGACGCGGCAGCAACGGATGCGCTCGGGGCCATGGTCGCCCGCGCGCTGATCGGTCACGACGGTGGTCTCGTGGTCTCGCTCGTTGGCGAACTGGGGGCCGGCAAAACCGCGCTAGCGCGCGCCACGCTGCGCGGGCTCGGTCACCAGGGCGCGGTGGTGTCGCCCAGTTATACCCTGGTCGAGCCCTATCCGATCGGCGGCCGGACTTTCCATCATCTGGATCTCTATCGGCTCGGCGATCCGGAAGAACTGGAATTCCTCGGTGTACGCGATATCGATACCGCGCATGACTGGCTGTTTGTGGAGTGGGCCGAACGTGGCGCGGGGTTTCTGCCGCCGGTGGATATGGTCATCGAACTGACGTACGCGAAAACCGGCCGTGACGCGCAGATTCGACCGCTGACCGGGCTCGGCGCGCGTTTTTTCGAGGGGTTGAAAAATACGACATAGGGCCCGCCTTTCAAGTAGATAGAAAGGAAAGGGCGCCTATACTCTGTTTTGATTGGAAAAAAATAGTTGCCTTCTTGTATTTGGCGGCGCTAGTCTTCGCTTGGGACATTTTCCGGCTCGCTGGGGCGAGGGCGAAATCACTATGCGCATGCGCTTGAAATGGCTGGTGTTCGGCCTGTTATCGGGTCTGAGTACCTTGGCAGCGGCTCAGCAGGCCACACTGCAGGACGTGCGCCTGTGGGCGGCGTCCGACAAGACGCGTGTGGTATTCGATCTCGCGGGCGAGACCAAACCCGACCTGTTCATGATCGACAACCCGCTGCGGCTGGTAATCGATCTGCCCGATGCACGCGCGGTGTCCAAGGTCGGCGGCGAGCGCGATGGCAGCGGCCTGATCAAGCGTCTGCGTACCGGGGTCCGCCATGGCACCGATCTTCGCGTCGTGCTCGATCTGGCCGGCAAGGTGAATCCCAAAAGCTTCATGCTCGATCCCGACGCCGATCACGGCTACCGCCTGGTGGTGGATCTGCGTCCATCGGGCAGTGCCGCGAATTCGATCATCGCCTCGACGTCGAACACGAAAGGCGACGGCGGTGCATCGACCGCCAACAGTACGGCCAATGCAATCGCCCAGGTGTCGGACGCGCCGTCACGCCAGCCTGCGGCCGCGCGGGCAGAGCCGGTTGCGCGCACGCCGGTACGGCCATCCAAGGATATCGTGATCGTCATCGATCCGGGGCACGGCGGCAAGGACCCCGGCGCCCATGGCCGCAACGGCACCCGCGAGAAGGATGTCGTGCTGCAGATTGCCCGGCGTTTGAAGGCGATGGTCGACGATCAGCCCAACATGCGGGGTGTGCTCACGCGTGACGGCGATTACTACGTCGGGCTGCGCGAACGCATGGTCGAAGCGCGCAAGGCTAAAGCCGATCTGTTCATTTCCATTCACGCGGATGCGGCCCCGCGTGGCGCACGTGCCACCGGTGCTTCGGTGTATGCGCTGTCTCATCACGGCGCGACCAGCGAACATGCGCGCTGGCTCGCGCGCCGTGAGAACGCGGCCGATCTGGTCGGCGGTGTGAGCCTCAAGGACAAGGACGACAGTCTGGCGTCGTTCATGCTCGACCTGTCCCAGAGCGCGAGCATCGAAGCCAGCCTGGATGCCGGCGACCGCGTGCTTCAGGAACTCGACGGACTCGGTCCGCTGCACAAGTCGAAGGTCCAGCAGGCCGGTTTCATGGTGCTCAAGTCGCCTGATATTCCGTCGTTCCTGGTGGAGACCGCGTTTATCTCGACGCCGTCGGAAGAGCGTCAGCTCGCCAGCGCCAGCTACCAGAGCAAACTGGCGAGCGCGATGCTGAGTGGCATCAAGGGCTATTTCGCCAGTTACCGCCCCTCGACCATCATCGCCCAGGCCCAGGTGCACAAGGTCCGCAGCGGCGAGACGCTCTCCGAGATTGCGCAGCAGTACGGTGTGAGCGTGAGTCGCCTGCGCAGTGTCAACGGCCTGACCGACAACACCATCCGCGTCGGTGCGACCCTGCAGATACCGCCGCCGGGCAACCAGCAGGTCGCCGGCCTGCGCTAGTCTTCGGGACCCGAAGTACGCCGACGCCGAACGACGCTTGATCGGACCGCAGTAACGCCGGCCCTTGACGGCGTCGGCGCCGCCTGCGCGCAATGCCCTTGTGCGCGAGCGATGCGACTCGGCTCGCCAGTGTTGGCGCGGGCGATGGCAGGCTCTAGACTGTAAGCATCGACTGCGCACAGGAGTAGCAATCGTTGTCGTCCGAGCCGCTGGGCCCGGTTTCACCGTGGGAGCCTTGCCTTGGGTCTTGTATTGGGTGTCATTGCCGGTCTGGCGTATGGCCTGTCTGCCTTCGCCGGCGCGTTTCTGGCGCTGCCACTACTGGTGGCCGGCGCGGGTATCGGCTTGCACGCAAGTTTGCCGGTCGCGCTGCTTGCGCTGGGGATCTGCGCGGCGGTTGCCGCGGGTGACGCGGTTCGTGCGCGCCAGTGCGATGTCACGCTGGTCGGTATCTTCCTCGTGGGGGCGGTGCCGACAGCCCTGATCGCCGGCTGGCTTGCGCAACAGCTGCCGGCAAAGGTTCTGGCTACCTTCTTTCTGACCGCCGCGATCGTGTTCGGGCCCCTGCTACTCAATATCGTGCATCGTTTTCGTCATCGCGTGGCACCGTCGCCCGCCGGCTTGTTGCACGCCCCGAAGCGCACATTGACCGAGGCGGCCGCCAGAGCTGACTACCGCGCGCGAGCACGGTTGCGTGTCGCCCTGGCCGGCGCCGGCTGCGGCGTATTGGCCGCGTTCTGTGCCGCGCCCGGTTCGCGTATCGGTTGGCGTGAGCTTGAACGTGAATTGCCGGGTCAACCGTATCTGGTGGTGGGAACGCTCACGTTTGCGGTCGCCGTGCTGGCCGTGCTCGAAGCCGGTCTGCAGTTTGCAGTGGCTCCGGCCGCGCCTGGCTACACCGCCGGCCTGTTCGTGCTGGGCGCGGTGGCCGGCATGGGGCTGGCGCGTCGGATCGTGCCGCGGCCCGCGAACTGGATGAACAACACGGTCGTCGGAGTCGCGGTCATCGTCGGTGCGATCGTCTTGTGGGTCGGGGTCGTGACCGGGTGGCAATTGACGCAATGAGCCGCGTGGTCCTTGTGGGCGCCGGGCATGTGCATATGGCATTGCTCGGCCAGGCAGAACGCCTTCGCGCCGCCGGTCTTGTATTGACGCTCGTGGACCCCGGCAGTTTCTGGTTCGGTGCGCAGCCGGCCCGGGTGATGACCGGTGAGCTGGGTAGCGATGCGTTGCGGGTGTCACTCGGGCGCAGCTGCCGGACATGGGACGTGCACCGTTGCCGTGATCGCGCTATCGGGCTGGATGCGCGCCATCGGCGTGTCTGGCTGGCGGGCGGCGGCAAGCTCGATTACGACCGGGTCTCGTTGAATGTCGGCCAGGAGATCGATGACAGCGGCTTCGATGATCCGGCGGCCGGCGTACGCGTCTGGAGCGCGGCGTCGGTCGAACAGCTGAGTCAGTTGCACGATGCGCTTGCCCACGACTGTGCGCGCGGCGCCCGGCCAAGGGTGGCGATTTTCGGCGATGGGGCGCGGGCGACGGAAATCGCCGCCGGTCTGTCGATGGGTGAATTCGGTCAGCGGCTGCGTCTGGCCTGTTACCTGCCGGGACCGCGCCTGCTGCCCGACGCGCCGGTGACCGTCTCGCGCCGCGCCGCGCGCGTGCTCGGCATGCGCAACGTCGACCTGCTGCCGGATACGGCGATCGTCACCGCGATCGACAGTTGCGTGCAGAGCAGGGACGGACGGCGTTTTCCCGCTGAGCACGTGGTTCTGGCGCGCGGATATCGCGCGGCGCGTTTTGTTCATGCCGGGCAGATGCCCGCCGAGGCCGGCGGCATCCATGTCACGGCGCGACTGCAGTCGCCGCGTGACGAGCGCGTATTCGCCAGCGGTGGTTGCGCGCTGCTGCTGGGGCGGCGCGCCCTGGAACTCGCGGATGTCGAGCGACAGGCGCGTGTGCTGGCGGATAATCTGATTGCCTGTGCGACTCGCCGGCCGATGAAGACATACCGACCGCCTGCGACCGCGCGGGCGGTCGATCTCGCGGAAGGCCGCGCGTTTGCCTGGTATGGCCGGCTCTGGTGGTACAACGCGACCGCGGGGCGCTGGCGTTCGCGCCGGGACGAGGCACTCAGGGCACGCCTGCAGCGGGCGGGGCTCGCTGACGCTTATTAGGAATCCCTGTGGAGGGCCGGCGTCGCACAGATGGCCGAGGCACTTTGTATCGAGGCGAGAGCATTGCCCCGCGGCGGCGTCGCGGGCACGGCCGTCGACCGGATGATGACGCGGCTTTGAATCCGTCCCTTGACGGTTCCGATATCCGGTCGTCGCGCCGGTTGCCCGCGCCTGGCGTTATTGGCGATATACATCCCGGTGACTATGTTTCGCGCATAAAAAAGCGGCGGCACGTCATCCGTGCCGCCGCGGTTCAGCGCTGACAATAGCGGTAGGTCAGGCCGCTTTCTGGTTGGCGCGTACGCCTTCTTCGATGCGCTCGCCGATGGTCTGGTCGACGTTCTTCCAGTACTGGAATGCCTTGGCCAGAATCGGCTCGCTTACGCCACCCGACAGATGGCCGACGACGTTGTTGACCAGACGATCACGTTCCTCGTCGTTCATCACCTTGTTGACCAGGTCGTTGGGCTGGTTGAAGTCGCCGTCGTCCTGGCGCAGCTTGTAGGCTGCCCGAACCATGTCGCCATCCGCCATCCAGGTGTTGTCCTGGGGATAGCGGTTGGGATCGGAATGCGCGCCGCCCTTGGTGTTGGGGGCGTACACCGGATCGGAGACGTTTTGTATGCGCATCGCGCCGCCCTTGGTGTAGCTGTTGACCGGCGATTTCGGCACGTTGACCGGAATCTGCTTGTAGTTCACCCCGAGGCGGGCGCGATGGGCGTCCGCATAGGAGATCGTACGGGCCAGCAGCATCTTGTCCGGCGATACACCGGTGCCGGGTACCATGTTGTTGGGCTCGAACGCGGCCTGCTCGATCTGGGTATGGAAGTCGACCGGGTTCTGGTTCAGGGTCATCTTGCCGACCTTGATCAGCGGATAGTCTTCGTGCGGCCACACCTTGGTCAGGTCGAACGGGTTGATGCGATAGGTCTTGGCATCCTCGAACGGCATGATCTGCATGTGCAGCGTCCATGTCGGATGCTCGCCGCGCTCGATGGCGTCGAACAGATCACGACGATGATAGTCGGCGTCGGAGCCGGCCATCTGATCGGCCTGTTCCTGGGTCATGCACTTGATGCCCTGGTCGGTCTTGAAGTGGTACTTGACCCAGAACTTCTCGCCCTGGTCGTTGACCCACATGTACGTGTGGCTGGAGTAGCCGTTCATGTGGCGCCAGGTGGCGGGCACGCCGCGGTCGCCCATCAGCCAGGTGACCTGGTGGGCGGATTCCGGCGACTCGGTCCAGAAATCCCACTGCATGTCGTGGTCGCGCAGGCCGTTGTCGGCACGACGCTTCTGCGAATGGATGAAGTGCTGAAACTTCATCGGATCACGCACGAAGAAGACGGGCGTGTTGTTGCCCACCATGTCGAAGTTGCCTTCCTCGGTGTAGAACTTCAGCGCGAAGCCGCGCGGGTCACGCCAGGTGTCGGGGCTGCCGGACTCGCCGGCCACCGTCGAAAAACGCGCGACCATGTCCGTCTTGGCGCCTTTCTGCAGGAACTTGGCCCTGGTGTACTTGCTGACATCCTCGGTGACTTCGAACACGCCGAAAGCGCCGCCGCCCTTGGCATGGGGCTGGCGATCCGGAATCATTTCCCGGTTGAACGCCGCCATCTGCTCCATGAGGAAATGGTCGTGGAGCACGATCGGGCCGTCGGTGCCGACGGAAAGCGAATGCTCGTCGCTCGGATACGGCTCGCCGGCCGTCGTTGTATGTACGTTGCGAATATCGTCTGTCACGTTTCTATCCTCCAGATGGATGCATGCGCGACGGGGCAGGCATGCCCGTCGGTTGCCGGGTCGATCAGCTTAAAATGTCCATGGCGTTTTCCGTGTCGGCCTGACAGTCCGTGCACAACCCCCAGAACACAACTTCGGCTTCGTCGATGTCAAAACCGTGACTGTGTTCAGGTGTCAGGCAGGGCGTGGTGCCGACGCGGCAGTCGGTGTCTGCGATAGAGCCACAGCCGCGACAGACCAGATGATGATGGTTGTCGCCGGTACGGCGTTCAAAGCGGGCCGGGTGGCCGGCTGGTTTGATCTGGCGGACCAGATCCACATTCACGCAGGCCGACAGCACGTCGTAGACCGCCTGTTTGGAGATCGTGCCGATCCGCTCGCTCACGCCTTGATGTACCTGTTCGACGGTCGCGTGCGGATGCTCGATCAGCCATTCGAGCACTGCGTGGCGTGGCGCGGTCACCCGCAACCCGCTGTCACGCAGTTCCTGAACAATTGGTGTGCTGTGTCGACTCATTGCCGGGCCATGATTGGTGATTTTCTGGAATGAGTCAAGAAAAGGATGCATTCGATTCAGGGGGCGCCGCTGCACGGGCATCGGCAGCTTCGCACCACGCCTGCCGCACGGGCAGAGCGCCGTATCGAATGAACTGAATGGCAGGCGCCACCGCGCCCGGCGGGCCACGCCATGACATGAAAGCGATCGCCAGGATCCTGCGTCGGGCGACAGATCCTAGGCGTATGCTGCGTCCGGATGCTTTGCGAACGGGGTCGACTTACAGGACACTAGGCAGCCTTCCGATCCACCACAGGCGCGAGGCGTTCCGATCCCTGCCATGCCCATCCGTCTTCTCGACGATCAACTGATCAGCCAGATCGCGGCCGGCGAGGTGGTCGAACGGCCGGCCTCCATCGTCAAGGAACTGATGGAGAACAGCCTCGATGCCGGCGCGGCCTGGATCCATGTGGATATCGAGCATGGCGGGCTGCGCCGGATCATGATCCGCGACGACGGCAGCGGTATCGGTGCGGAGGAATTGCCGCTGGCGGTGGCGCGCCATGCCACCAGCAAGATCGACAGCCTGGGCGCCCTGGAATCGGTCGCCAGCCTCGGGTTTCGCGGTGAAGCTCTGGCCAGCATCGCGTCGGTGGGGCAATTGACGATCACGTCGCGGCGCGCCGAGGACGCCCATGCCTGGGCCATCTCGCCGCATGTCAGTGAGGTCGTACGCCCGGCCGCCCACGATGTGGGCACGCGTGTCGAAGTGCGCGAGCTGTTCGCCCGTATTCCGGCACGCCGCAAGTTTCTGCGCACGCCGGCGACGGAGTTCGGCCATATCCGCAAGGCCTTCAATCAGCTGGTGCTGTCGCGTTTCGATGTCGGTTTCGTATTGCATCACGACGGCAGCGAGACGGTTCGTCTGGAGCCGGCGACCACGGTCGATGCCATGCGCCGGCGCGTGTCGACGCTGGTTGGCGGCGCCTTCGACGAGCACGCGGTCGAGGTCGACGAGCAGGCCGCCGGGATGCGCCTGACCGGCTGGATCGCCACCCCGGGTTTCTCGCGCGGACAGGCCGATCGCCAGTTCAGTTATGTCAACGCGCGCCCGATCCGCGACAAGGTGTTCAACCACGGCGTGCGGCTGGCCTATCGCGATCTGCTGCACAATCAGCGCCACCCGGCCTATGTGCTCTACCTGAGCGTCGACCCGCGCCAGGTCGACGTCAATGCGCACCCGGCCAAGGCCGAGGTGCGTTTTCGCGAGTCGCGGCTGGTGCACGATTTCGTCTTTCGCAGCATCGGTCGAGCGCTCGCCGCGGTCGAGGCAACCCCGCACGCGGCACGGCAGGTCGATCTGCCGGTCAGCCCGGCCCCCGGTCTGACGGACGGCGCGTCCACGCAGAGGCCCGCGCCGATATTCCCGGGGCCGAGTCGCGGCCTCGATCTGGCGCCGCGTGCCAGCGTCGCCCAGGCCCGGGCCAGTTATGCCTTCCAGATGCCGGGCGCCGAGCCCGTTCGGGATCAGGATGCAGCAGCCGTGGTTCCGGGCGCTGCGGCCGATCAGCCGGATTGCGATATTCCCGCGCTCGGCTATGCGCTCGCCCAGTTGCACGATATCTATATTCTGGCCCAGAACGCCGAGGGTCTGATTCTGGTCGACATGCACGCCGCGCATGAGCGGGTGCTCTATGAGCAGCTCAAGGCCGAGTTCTCGTCCGGCACGATCCAGAGCAAGCGCCTGCTGGTGCCGGAAAGTCTGTCCCTGGCCGAAGCCGAAGCAGCGGCGATCGAACAAAACGCGGAGGCGCTCATGGCGGTGGGCCTCGAGCTGACCCGCAGCGGCCCGACCACGGCTTTGTTGCGCGGTGTGCCGGCGCTGCTCGCCGGTGGCGATTATGTCGCGCTGGCCTATGACCTGATCGGCGAACTGGGCGAGGGCGGTCTGCGCGGGGCCGACGGGGTGCGCGACGCAATCGACGACGTGCTCGCGGATATGGGCTGCAAGGCCGCGGTCAAGGCCGGCCGGCGCCTGACACTGGCCGAAATGAACGCGCTGTTGCGCGACATGGAGCATACCGACCGGGCCGGACACTGCAACCATGGGCGGCCCAGCTGGATCCAGGTCGACATGGCCGGACTCGACCGGCTGTTCATGCGCGGTAAATGACAGCGGCCAACCGCGCGCAGCGGCCCGATGTCGTGTTTCTGCTCGGGCCCACGGCGTCGGGCAAGACCGGCCTGGCCGTGGAACTGGTGGAAACACTCAACGCGGAGATCGTGTCGGTGGATTCGGCCATGGTCTATCGCGGCATGGACATCGGCACGGCCAAACCCGATGCCGCGACGCTGGCGCGTGCGCCGCACGCGCTCATCGATATCAACGATCCGGCGCAGCCGTATTCGGCCGCCGATTTCTGTCGCGACGCGGCGCTCGAGATTGCGCGTATTCATGCCGCCGGCAGGCTGCCCCTGCTCACCGGGGGCACGTCGCTCTATTTCACCGCGCTCGAGCACGGCCTGAGCGACATGCCAGGGCGCGACGATGCCGTGAGGGCCACGCTCACCGCCGAAGCGCAGGTGGTGGGTTGGGCAGCACTGCACGCGCGCCTGGCCAGCATCGACGCGCGCACGGCCCGGCGTATTCATCCCAACGACGCCCAGCGGATCCAGCGCGCGCTTGAAATTCACGCGCTAACAGGGGAAGCGCCGAGTACGTTGCATGCGAGAAAACATGCGGCCGAGAACGAATCCGTTCTGCCGTGGTCAATCTGCAAGCTGGTGGTTGCTCCGGCGAGCCGGGAGATCCTGCACGAGCGTATTGCGCGTCGTTTCGAAATGATGATGGCGCAGGGGTTTTACCATGAGGTTGAAAAGCTCTACGCGCGTCCCGATCTAAATCTCGAATTACCAGCGGTCAGGGCCGTGGGTTACCGTCAGCTGTGGCAGGTCATGGCCGGCGAGTGGTCGCTTGAACAGGGTGTGGAGCGCGCCGTTTTTGCCTCCCGTCAATTGGCCAAACGGCAGTTGACGTGGCTGCGATCTCAGGATGATGCGCGCTGGTTTGAAAGCGGAGATAAAACGCTGGAAAAACAAGCGATAACGCACGTTCGCCGCTGGATGAGCCGGTCCTGAACCATGCTAGAGTCGTTTTAACAAGAATTTATTCGCTGCTTTATTGGAGTCTGTTCCCATGGCAAAAGGCCAAACACTACAAGAACCATTCCTGAACGCCTTGCGCAAGGAGCGCGTGCCGGTGTCCATATATCTCGTCAACGGCATCAAGCTGCAGGGGCAGATCGAATCGTTTGATCAATTCGTCGTGCTGCTGCGCAACGCCGTCAATCAGATGGTCTACAAGCATGCCATCTCCACCATCGTGCCTTCGCGCAACGTGCGTACGGAAATGCACGAAGAGATGCACGGCGGCGCCGAAGCTGAAGCAGAGGTGGACGGCAATCGTATCTGAACAACTGACGGGAACGATGAATGTTTGAGCGGCCGCCGACCGGTCAGGCGGCCGTCATCGTGCATCTCGCGTTCGGCCTCGACGAATACGCCGAGGCCGATCGCGAGTTTCGCGAACTGGTTGAATCCGCGGGTGGCGACGTGCTGGACCATATCGGCGGGTCGCGTCGGGTTCCGGACCCGCGCTATTTCGTGGGTGGCGGCAAGGTAGATGAAATCGCCGAATCGCTCGTCGCCAACGAGGCCGAGCTCGTCGTGTTCAACCACGATTTGTCGCCCAGCCAGGAGCGTAATCTCGAAAAACGCCTGAATGCACGCGTGCTCGATCGCGCGGGGCTGATTCTCGATATCTTCGCTCGCCGTGCCCGCTCTCACGAAGGCAAGCTGCAGGTCGAGCTGGCCCAGTTGCATCATCTGGCGACCCGGCTGGTGCGTGGCTGGTCGCATCTGGAGCGCCAGAAGGGCGGCATCGGCCTGCGCGGGCCCGGTGAAACCCAGCTCGAAACCGACCGCCGTCTGCTAAATGAACGTATCAAGACCCTGCGGCAACGACTCGAGAAAGTCAGTGCCCGGCGCGAACAGGGACGTTCGGCCCGGCGCAAGGCGCGCACGCCGATCGTATCGCTGGTGGGGTATACCAACGCCGGTAAATCGACGCTGTTCAATCGCCTGACCGGTGAATCGATCTACGCGGCCGATCAGCTGTTCGCTACCCTGGATCCCACCCTGCGGCGCATGGAGGTGCCCGTGGGCGAGCCGCTGATCATCGCGGATACGGTGGGCTTCATCCGCGATCTGCCGCATGAACTGGTGGCCGCGTTCAAGGCAACGCTTGAAGAGACCCGAGAAGCCGATGTGCTCCTGCACGTGATCGATGCCGCCGATGTCGAGCGGCGCTCGCATGCGCGCGAGGTCAATACGGTGCTTGCCGAGATCGACGCCGCCGAGGTGCCGCAGATCGAAGTCTTCAACAAGGTGGACCTGATCGACGGCGAAGCCGCACGGGTCGAATACGACGCCCACGGCGTGCCGCAGCGGGTGTGGTTGTCGGCGATGAGCGGCGAGGGCGTGGACACGCTGCGTGCCGTGCTCGCCGATTATTGCAACCCGGACATGGTGGAAGGCTTGCTGCGGGTGCCCGCGGCTGCCGGCCGGCTGCGCTCGCAGCTGTTCGAGCTGGGCGTGGTGGACTCCGAAACGTTTGATGATGACGGCGCCACACGACTGACCGTGACCGCCTCGCAGGCGGATCTCGAGCGGCTCGTCGAACAGGCCGGTTTGCGTTTCGACGAGGTGCTCATCGAGCGCCGTACCGCGCGTATGGCACCGGCGGTCGAGGCATCCTAAAAACAGATTGCGACGTAGGTCGCAGACGAAAACCGTTCCACGCCGGTCGGTGGCCCGTCGCCAGTGCCTTGCATGGTCAATGCACGGGCCTTGAATGGTTCGACAGAGGTTGGGGCGATCGATAGAATCGCGGTTTCGCCTAAAGGGAAGATGGGGAAAACCCCAATCCAGTCATACGCGGTCGCGCCGAGTCCTTGCGCGCGACTGGCAAGGAAGAGGAAGAGTGATTTGCTCATGGCAAATGAACGACCGATGACGCCGTCGCCCCGAGAGGCAGAGCAGGGTGTTCCCGCAGCACAGCTGTGGGATGCGACCCTCGGCGGGGCGAACCGTACGAGTCGTAGCCCCGGGGCTTTGGCCGCACGCCGGCGGTCGCATCCAGGCTGCGCCGGGAGCCCTGCTCCTCGCCTCGTGCGGACTAGGCGCGCGCAAGGGCACGGCCTTGAAAAGGTTCGGCCCAAGCCATCCATCTGCGGCGTTGCACGGCTTGGCCGTGGGGCCAGCCACGGTGCTGCGCCGCGCGCCTTGCAGGCAGACGGCTTGGGACACGAACGCGATCCGCGTATGACTGGAATGGGGGTTTCCTGACATGGCTTGGAATGAGCCTGGCAAAGGTCAGGATCCGTGGGGTGGTGGCAACAAGAACGGCAACGGCCCCCCCGATCTGGATCAAATCTGGCGGAAACTGCGCGCGCGCTTTTCCGGAAACAACAGCGGCAACGGTTCCGGTAACCGGAACGGTGGCTCCGGCGGTGGCGTCGGTGGCCCGAGCCCGGCTGTCTTCATGTTTCTCATCCCGATTGCAGTCGTCGTGTGGCTGGCGACCGGCATGTATGTCGTGCAACCGGGCGAAAAGGGCGTGGTGCTGCGTTTCGGCGACTACACCACCACCCAGGGCCCCGGTTGGCACTGGCATCTGCCGTACCCGATCGATCGCGTGTACAAGGTCGACACCCAGCAGGTTCGGCGTGCCGGCAACCGCGCGGTCATGCTGACCAAGGACGAGAACATCGTCGAGGTCGAGGTTGCGGTCCAGTACCGTATTTCCGACGCCAACAACTACCTGTTCCAACTGCGCGAGCCCGATCAGACGGTCGAGCAGGTGTTGCGCTCGGCCGTGCGTGAAGTGGTGGGCACGAGCCGCATGAACCAGGTGATCCAGGAAGGCGTGCAGGTCGAGCAACTGGAAGACAAGGCCCTTCAGAACGTCGATCTGAAGGAAAACTCGGGCCAGCCGGCGGAAAAGGATGCGCTGCAGGACGTCGACGACGAACTGGTCGACCAGATCAAGAAACAGCAGCAGAACTATCCGGAGATCACCGACCGCTCGCGTGCGCTGCTGCCCGAGAACGTGCGCAAGATCGTGCAGACCGCGCTGTCGAGCTACAAGGCGGGTATCGATATCGTGGCCGTGAACGTGCAGTACTCGCAGCCGCCGGAGCAGGTGCAGAGTGCGTTCGAGGAGGCGATCAAGGCACGCGAGGAAGAAGAGCGCAAGAAAAATATCGCTCGTGCCTATGCCCGCGATATCGTCGCTCGAGCCCAGGGTGAGAGGGCGCGGATAGCGCTGGATGCGCGTGGCTACAAACAGCAGAAGATCCAGCGTGCCACCGGTGATGCATCGCGCTTCACCGAACTGCTCACCCAGTATGAGAAAGCCCCGGAAGTCACTCGCGAACGTCTGTATCTGGAAGGCATGAGCGATGTGCTCTCGAATTCCAACCTGATACTGGCCGAGCAGGGTAACGGCGGGCCATTGATGTATCTGCCGCTGGAAAAGATGCTGGATGACGCACGCCGTAACAAGGCGGCGGAAAACGCAGCCAACAACGGCGCCAACTCGAGCGGCGACGTCAATATCCCCAGCATGCCGAGCAGTGACGACGACAGCGGTTCTTCATCGTCGTCCAGTGCGTCCGACAACTACCGTAGCCGGGATCGCAATTCATGAGTCCCAAGCAGATCTTTGCCATCGTCCTGCTGTTGGTCATCGCCTATACGGCGTATGACGCGATGTTCACCGTCAACGAGCGTCAGCGCGTCGTCGTGGTTCAGCTCGGCGAAATCGTCGGCCAGGATTACGATCCCGGGCTGCATTTCAAGATTCCCTTCATCCAGAAAGTGCGCTTTTTCGATCGCCGGGTGATGACGTTTACCGAGGAAATCGAACGTGTTCTGACCTCGGAGAACAAGAATCTGGCCGTTGACTTCTACGTGAAGTGGCGGATCAACAATACGGTCGACTACTACCTGTCTACACAGGGCGATGAACAGCGCACCCGCAGCCTGCTCACGGAAAGCGTGGAGAACGACCTGCTGGCCGAATTCTCCAAGCGCACCATCCGCCAGGCGGTGGGCGACGAGCGCAACGAAATCGTGGCGGCGGTACAGGTGCAGGCCAACCAGGATGCCAAGGAGCTTGGCCTGCAGATCACCGACGTACGCATCATGCGTCTGGATCTGCCCGAAGAAGTGAGCGACTCGGTCTACGAACGCATGCGCTCTGAGCGCCAGGAAGTCATCCGTACGCTGCGCGCCCAGGGTGATGCCGCGGCTCAGGAGATTCGTTCCGACGCCGAGCGTGAGCGCACGATCATTCTGGCCGAAGCTTATAGTCAGGCGCAGACGGTGCGTGGTCAGGGCGACGCCAAGGCCGCCGAGCTCTATGCCAACGCGTACAAGCGCAACCCGACGTTCTACAGTTTCTACCGCAGCATGCAGCTCTATCGAGACGCGCTGGGCAGCGACGATCTATTGATGCTGCGTCCCGACGGCGAACTGTTCAAGTATTTCAATCCGAAGCCATCCGGTAGTTCGGGCAGCGCCAACACGCGCTGATCCCGAGGATGTGGCCGGATCTGTTACGCGCATTCGCGCTCGTGCTGGTGATCGAGGGGCTGTTGCCTTTTCTCGCCCCCGAGCGCTGGCGTGAGATGATGCAGCGCGCATCCGTGGCGGATGCGCGCAGTCTTCGGCTGTTTGGCGGCGCGCTGATCGCCGTGGGCGTCGTCTTGCTGCAGTTCCTGCATTAGTTTCAATCTTTAACGGATTTTTCGGATCGACATGCAATCCAAACGCTGGCTTTTGCCCGAGGGCGTTCAGGAGATGGTGCCGCCGGAGTCGTGGCGGCTCGAGTCCGCCCGTCGACAGCTGCTCGATCTCTACTGGCGCTGGGGCTATGACCTGATCCGGCCGCCGCTGATCGAGTATCTGGAGTCGTTGCTCACCGGCGCCGGCCACGAGCTGGATCTGCAGACGTTCAAGCTGACCGATCAGCTCAACGGCCGCATGATGGGCGTGCGCTCCGATATGACCACCCAGGCCACGCGTATCGATGCGCACCGCCTGCAGGCAGTCGGGCCCGCGCGCTATTGCTACATCGGCAGTATTCTGCGCACGCGTCCGGAAGAGCCGGGCGGGTCGCGCTCGCCGTTGCAGCTGGGCGCGGAGAAATTCGGCGATGCCCATATCGAGAGCGATCTCGAGATCGTGTCGCTGATGCTCGAGACGCTCGCCCTGATGGGCATAGACAACGCCTGTCTGGATCTGGGGCATGTGGCCATCTACCGGCGGCTGGTGCAGTGCGCCGGGGTCACGCCCGATTTCGAGCCGGTGCTCTTCGATGTCGTTCAGCGCAAATCGCGCCCCGACCTCGATTCGCTGCGCGCGGCGGGCCGGATCGACGAGCGGGCCCATGCCTGGTTCTCCCAGCTGATCGATTTCAACGGGCCGGCGAGCGTGCTGGCCGATGCGCGCGCCAGCCTGGCCGGCATCGATGCCGAAATCGACGCGGCGCTGACTCGGCTGGACGAAATGGTGGCGCTGCTGGCGGCGCATTATCCCGACATGCCGGTGTTTCTCGATCTGGCGGAGTTGCGCGGCTATCGTTACAAGACGGGCCTGCTGTATGCGGCGTTCGCCCCGGGGCTGGGGCGTGAGCTGGCGCGCGGCGGGCGCTACGATGACGTGGGCGCGGCCTTTGGCCGCCCGCGTCCGGCGACCGGATTCTCCGCGGATCTCAATCTGCTGGCCGCGCTCGGCAGTTTCGATAGCCTCGAACGCCAGGGCGGCATTCATGCACCGGCCGGCGCGGACGCCGAACTGCTCGCCAGCATCCGGCATCTGCGCGCGCAGGGCGAACGGGTCATCGTGGCTACGCCGGGTGCCGACGAGGAGGTCGGCAGCGGCTGCGATCGTGCGCTGGCATATGTCGACGGTCGTTGGGACGTACGGCCGCTTTAGCCGTCACGCCATCTTCAAGAACCTGTCACGGCAGGCCAAAGTCTTTCTAGGAAAACAGTCATGGGCAAACGCGTCATCGTCATCGGCAGTCAGTGGGGCGACGAAGGCAAGGGCAAGATCGTCGATCTGCTCACCGACCGGACCCGCCACGTCGTGCGTTTTCAGGGGGGGCACAATGCCGGCCACACGCTCGTCATCAACGGTGAGAAGACGGTTCTGCACCTGATTCCCTCCGGCATTCTGCATGACGGCGTGACCTGCCATATCGGCAATGGGGTGGTGCTCGCCCCCGGCGCGCTGCTTGAGGAAATGGCCATGCTGGAGGCGCGCGGCGTACCCGTGCGCAGTCGGTTGCGTATCAGTCCCGCCTGTCCGCTGATCCTGCCCAGCCACATCGCGCTAGACAAGGCGCGCGAGGCCGCGCGCGGCAATAACCCGATCGGCACCACCGGCCGTGGCATCGGTCCGGCCTACGAGGACAAGGTCGCGCGCCGCGCTGTGCGCGTCGGTGATCTGTTCCGGCGCGAACTGCTGGCGGCCAAGCTGGGCGAAGCGCTGGATTACCATAATTTCGTGCTCAAGAACTATTTCGGCGTCGCACCGGTGGATTTCCAGGCCACGCTGGACGATTGTCTGGCCCAGGCGGAAGAGATCGCGCCGATGGTGGCCGATGTTGCGGAACTGCTGCGCCAGGCCTATGTCGCGGATGAATCGATCCTGTTCGAGGGTGCACAGGGTGCCTTGCTGGATGTCGACCACGGTACCTATCCGTTCGTGACGTCATCCAATACCACGGCCGGTGGTGCGGCCACCGGGACCGGCGTCGGCCCCACCTATTTCGACTATGTGCTGGGCGTGGTCAAGGCCTACACCACGCGCGTCGGCTCCGGTCCGTTCCCGACCGAGCTGGATGACCATTACGGTCGTCATCTGGCATCCAAGGGCGCCGAGTTCGGCGCCACCACGGGCCGGGCGCGCCGTTGTGGCTGGTTCGATGCCGTCGGCCTGCGCCGTGCGGCGTTCAACAACAGCCTGTCGGGATTGTGCATCACCAAGCTCGATGTGCTCGATGGACTCGACGCCATTCAGCTGTGCACCGGCTATCGCTGCGACAACGAGACCATCACCGTGCCGCCGCTCGGTGCCGAGGCATTGTCGCGCTGTGAGCCGGTCTACGAGGAGATGCCCGGCTGGAGCGAGTCCACGGTGGGCGTTCGGACCTACGAGGACCTGCCCCAGGCCGCGCGCAACTACCTGGATCGTCTGGCCGAGATCACCGGCACGCCGATCGATATTGTCTCCACCGGGCCGGATCGCGCCGACACCATTTTTCTGCGCGACCCGTTCGCGACCACGTATTAGTCGCCAGACAAGAACTGCCTGGGCCCTATGGCTTTATTCAGCCTGCGTTCGGCTGAAAGCGGAGTAGGATGAGGTATTCGATTCCGGCGCATACTGGCGGCGGACTCGAGTTACGCGTCCGGTTCGCGGGATTTCCCGACTGCAGAAAAGGTGAACCGGACCGAGCAGACGTGTTTTCGTCCTTGTCGGCTCTAAGATTCGGCTCGCAACTGCCGATACTAGAAGTCACTACCGAATCTTCAGGTTCTACCGTGGCAGCGATACTCCCATTCCAGAAGCCGACATTCAGCGCGGCTGACCTCAATGCCCTGCACGGGGTCGTCAACAGCTTCGGCCGGCCCGTGCGCTCCCAGTGCTGGGAGCGCGAGTTCGACGCCGACGGCAGTGAATTCATCGAATTCGTCGATCCCACCGACTGGCGGTTCCTGACCCTGCGTCGCGCCAGCAATGGCCGCTATCGCGCCAGCGATGAAGACGGCTCCAGTCTGGCCGAGGACGAGACCTTCCAGGGCCTGCTGAGTTCTCTCGGTCTGAGCTAGACGCCACCCGCTCATAGCGCTGAGGTGCTTGCAAGCGCACAGGCCGTCGCTTCAACAAGCCCTCATCGATCAATGAAGCAGACGTGAAGCGCGTGGGAATCGCATGTACCCGTATTTCACCAGCCGTCCGCGGTTTCGGTGATTCATAACAGGCAATTGTTATGCAATGATTTGTTCGGGGACGGCAGGGAAACACGAATACGGCATAGTGCCGTAGCGACCTGGGGGACGGCACTGGTGAGAGCTGAGGACACGGCGGGCTACCCGCTGACACCGATGCAGCAGGGCATGCTGTATCAGGCTTTGGCGCAGCCCGAATCAGGTGTCTATATCGAGCAGGTCACCATCAGCGTCGACGAGCGGCTCGACGTCGATGCATACGAGGCAGCCTGGGCACAGATCATCGCGCGCCACGATATTCTGCGCACCCGTTTCGTCTGGCATGGCCTGGACGCGCCGGTACAGGTTGTGGAACCGCAGGCGATCATGCCGGTCCAGCGCCATGACTGCCGTACCGGCGATGCCGATCTTCCGGCGAGGCTGGCCGAGGCCGACGGCCATCAGCCTTTCGATCTCACCAAGGCACCGGCAATGCGCCTGTGCGTCATGCAACTCGCCGACGCGCAATGGCGCATGTTGTGGACGTTCCATCACATTCTGCTCGATGGCCGCTCGTTCACGATCATCCTGGACGAGGTCATGCAGCTGTATGTGGCGCTCAAGGGCGATGCGCCCGTGCCGGTTCTGCCGGCGGCCAAGCCCTTCCGCGATCTGGTCGAATGGTATCGAGCACAGGATCTCGACAGCAGTCGCCGGTTCTGGTCGGAGCAACTGGCCGGGCTGTCCGGAGCGACGCCGTTGCCATGGGCGCCGGAGCCCGAAGCGGACGACCCGGCTCGCCAGGGTGCGGACCGAATTCTGCGCTATCTGCCGGCGCAGACGACCGCGCAATTGAGCCACATCGCACGTCGACGTGTGGTGGGATGGGCAGGCCTCGTCGAGACCGCGTGGGCCATCCTGCTCTGGCGGCATACACACATTCGGGATCTGGTGTTCGGCACCACGCGTTCGGGGCGGCAAGCCACCGTGGCGGATGCCGGCCATCGGGTCGGCCTGTTCATCAATACCGTCCCCAAACGCGTGCGCGTCGATCCGCAGATGTCGATTGGCGACTGCATGCAGGCGGTCAGCGACAGCACTCGCGCCAGCCGTGGCCACCAGCAACTGGGCCTGGCCGACATACAACGGCAATCGGGTCTGGTAGTGGCGGGTGGGCTGTTCGAAACGGCAGTGGTGTACGACTACTGCACGCCCAATGATACGATTCCTGCATATACGTCGGCCGGGACGTGGAACTTCGAGCTGCGTCAGTTCACCGGTTATCCGTTGATGCTGGTGGTCTACGGCGGCGAGTCGTTGCGAATACAACTGGAGTTCGACCGCGGGCGATTCGATGCGGCGACCGCGAACGATCTGCTGGATCGCCTCGTGGTGTTGTTGGCGGCGATCGCGGACGCGCAACCGCAGACGCCGGTACGCGATCTGACCTGGCTCACACAGCGGGACGTCGACGATCATCTGCTGCGCTGGAACGATACCGACCGGGAACTGCCGCCCTACGCGAGCATCTATGACGCGCTCGCCGCCCAGGCGGCTGCGAGGCCGGACCGGACCGCCCTGATCTGCGGCGACTACAGCGTCAGCTACGCGAGCCTGCTCGGCCGCATCGACGTCCTCGCCGCGCGGCTCCAATCGGCCGGCGTGGCCGTCGGTGACCGCGTCGCGGTGGCAGTGGGGCGCTCGGAGCATATGGTCATCGCCACGCTCGCCGTACAGCGCGTCGGCGCGGCCTATGTGCCCTGTGATCCGCGCTATCCGGCCGAGCGCCTCGAATTGATGTGGATGGATGCCCGCGCCGGTCTGATCGTGACCGAGGTCGCGGTTGCGGCCGATCTGCCAGCGAGCGACCTGCCCAGACTCCTGATCGACGCGCAGCCCGAGCATCCGCCGGAGCCGTTGCGACCGGTCGAGATCGGCCCCGACATGCCGGCCCATGTCATTTTTACTTCCGGCTCCACCGGGCGGCCGAAAGGGGTGGTCGTCAGTCACCTCAACGTCATGAATTTTCTGGATTCGATGGCCCGCACGCCCGGGCTTGTCGCGGACCAGCGAATACTGGCGGTGACCACGCTGTCCTTCGATATCGCGCTCGCCGAACTGTTTCTGCCGCTTACCGTGGGCGCTGCCGCCGTGATCGCCGACATGGACGACGTGCTCGATGGGGTGCTGCTGGGGCAACTGATAGCGCGCCACCGGATCGACGTCATCCAGGCAACGCCCACCACCTATCGACTGCTGCGCATGGCGGGCTGGACGCCGCCGGCCCACTGCAAGGCCATGGTCGGTGGCGAAACCCTCGATCCGGCGCTGGCCGACGATCTGCGGTCAACCGCCGGCCCGGGTTTCGTGCTCTGGAACCTGTACGGGCCCACCGAGACGACCGTCTATTCCAGCGGCGACCCGGTCGACGACGGCCCGATCCATATCGGTACGCCGATCGCCAACACTCAGTTCTACGTGGTCGATGAGGACAACCGCCTGGTCGCCCCCGGCGTGGCCGGCGAACTGCTGATCGGTGGACACGGCGTGGCCCTGGGGTATTTCGACCAGCCGGAGTTGACTGCAGCCCGTTTCATCGAGGCTTCAGTTAGCGCGCAGGCGCCGGTACGCCGCCTGTATCACAGCGGTGATCGGGTGCGCTGGCAGCGTCTGGCCGACGGCCGTGGCCGCCTGTTGTTCGTCGGCCGTCTGGACAACCAGGTCAAGTTGCGCGGCTTTCGGATCGAACTCGGTGAGATCGAAGCGGCGCTGGCGCAGCACGAACGCGTCAATCAGGCGGCGGTCGTGCTGCGCCATGAAGGCGGCGATCGGCTGGTCGCCTACATGCGAGTCAGTGCGCCGGTGAACAGCGCGACGTTGCGCGATTATCTTGGCGAGCGCCTGCCGGCTCACATGGTGCCGGCGGTGTTCGTGGTGCTGGAGACGTTGCCGATGACCGAAAACGGCAAGGTCGATCGGAATGCGCTGCCGCTGCCGCCGGAGCAACGTATCGACACCGGCAAGCGTTATATCGCGCCGCGTTCCGACACCGAACGTGCTGTGGCCGCAATATGGAGCGACGTGCTGGGCGTGGTCGAGCCCGGAATCGACGATAATTTCTTCGATGTCGGCGGCGATTCGTTGCGTATCGTCACGGTTCGCGGTCGGCTGGAAACCCGGTTCGGCAGCTCGCTGAGCGTCGCCGATCTGTTTCAGTACGCCACGATCCGCGACCTGTCCCAGCGCCTGGATCGTGGCGCTCAGGAAATCGACGCATCGGCCGATGCGGTACTCGACGAGCGCGCACAGAAAAAACGGGCCGCCATGGCCCGCCGGGGCCGGGCCGCGGATCGAACAAGGGGATAGGGATGGGTGATAGTGCAGCGCGTATTGCGATCGTCGGCATGGCGGGGCGATTCCCCGGGGCCGCGAACGCCGAGGATTTCTGGGCCAACCTGATTGCGGGCCGTGAGTCGATCGAGCGACTCACCGTGGAGCAGATGCGTCCACACGAGCCCGATATCGATGCGCTGATGGAAGATCCGAATTTCGTGCCCGCGCGCGGAATGCTTGACGATATCGAGCTGTTCGACGCCGGTTTCTTTGGTTTCTCCCCGCGCGAGGCCGCAGTGCTCGATCCGCAGCAGCGGCTGTGGCTCGAAACCGCGTGGAGCGCACTCGAGCAGGCCGGTGTGGATCCGCAGCGTTTCAAGGGGCCGATCGGGGTATTCGCCGGCGCCGGCAACATGGAGCAGTACCTGCTCTACAACATGCTGCAGGACCGCGACGGCGTCGAAAACCAGGTCAAGCTGCGTACGCCGGAAGCGTTTTCGGCCATGATTTCCAGCGGCAAGGATTTTCTGCCCAGTCGAACCGCCTACAAGTTCAACCTGCGCGGGCCGGCGGTCAACGTGCAGACCGCCTGTTCCACCGCGCTGGCCGCTGTGCACATGGCCTGCCAGAGCCTGCTCGCCTTCGAGAGTGATCTGGCGATCGCCGGCGGTGTGTCGATCGGTTTCCCCCAGGCCCAGGGTTATCTGGCGCAGGAAGGCGGTATCCGCTCGCTCGACGGGCATTGCCGTGCGTTCGACGAAAAAGCCTGTGGCACCGTGTTTTCGAGCGGCCTCGGCGCGTTCGTGCTCAAGCGCATGGAGGACGCGATCGACGACGGCGACGAGATTCTGGCGGTCGTGCGCGGCAGCGCGCTCAACAACGACGGCGCGGACAAGGTCAGCTACGGCGCCCCCAGCCCGGCGGGCCAGGCCGAAGTGATCGCCATGGCCCAGGCCATGGCAGACGTGCATCCGGACGAGATCGGCTATATCGAGGCCCATGGCACGGCCACGCCGTTGGGCGACCCGATCGAGATCGAGGGGCTGACGCGGGCCTGGCGGCGCAAGAGCACCGCGACCGGCGCGGTCATGCTGGGTTCGGTCAAGTCGAACGTCGGTCATCTGGACGCCGCCGCGGGCGCGGCCGGCCTGGTCAAGGCCGTCTATGCACTGCGAGAAGGCCGCCTGCCGGCGACGCTGCATTACCAACGACCCAATCCTCGTATCGATTTCGACGCGTCGCCGTTTCGCGTGGTCAGTCAGCTGACCGACTGGCCGGCCCAGGCGTCGCCCGACAAGTTGCGGCTGGCCGGCGTGTCGTCGTTCGGCGTCGGTGGCACCAATGCCCATCTGATAGTGGAACAGGCGCCGGAGCGCGCCGCCGCGAGCCCGCCGATACGCGCCAGCCAGCTGCTCGTGCTGTCCGCGAAGAGTGCCACCGCGCTGGCGCGCCGCTGCGACGATCTGGCGGACTGGTTGAACGCGAACGACAACGTCGAATTGGCCGATGTCGCCTGGACGCTGGCGACAGGCCGCGCGGCGATGGGGTTTCGAACATTCGTGGTGGCGCATAGCGTGGCCCAGGCGGTCGACGCGCTGCGCGCAACGGCAAAGACCGCGCTCAAACGCGGGCCGACCGAAGCCGACGAGGCACCACTGGTATTTCTGTTTCCGGGGCAGGGCGCGCAGCATCCGGGCATGGGGCGCGCGCTCTACGACACGCCGGGCGTCTTCCGAGACACCGTCGATCGCCTGGCAGCCTATCTGCAGCCGGAACTCGAACTGGATATCCGCGATCTGCTGTATCCGGCCGACGAGCAGGCCGACGATCAGGCCGATAGCGACGCGGCGGCCGCGCTACGGAATACCGGCGTCGCCCAGCCGGCGTTGTTCGTGGTCCAGCTGGCCCTGGCGCGGCTCTGGGAGAGCTGGGGCGTGCGCCCCCAGGCGATGCTCGGGCACAGCGTCGGCGAGTACGTCGCCGCCTGTCTCGCCGATGTATTTACCGAAGAGCAGGCCTGTCGCGTGCTGGCCTGCCGGGCCCGGTTCATGGCCCGCATGCCGGGCGGCTCGATGCTGGCGATACGCCGCGCCGAGGCGGATATGACGCCGTTGCTGTCGGACGACATCGCGCTCGCCGCGGTCAACGGCCCGAGCCTGTGTATCGTCTCCGGCCCGGATGCCGCCGTCGATGCGCTGGCCGAGCGTCTGGCGGCCGACGGCGAACAGAGCATCCGCTTGCATACGTCGCACGCGTTTCATTCCGCGATGATGGACGGCGCGCTGGCGCCATTCGAGGCTGTCATCGCCGAGCATGAACTGGGCGCGCCGGCGCGGCCGTTCGTTTCCTGCCTGACCGGTGACTGGATCACGCCGGAACAGGCCGTCGATGCGTCGTACTGGAGTGGTCAGCTGCGACAGACGGTGCGTTTTTCACCGGCGCTCGGTCGGCTGCTGGAAGATCCGGCCCGGATATATATCGAGTGTGGCCCGAGCCAGAATCTCACCGCCGCCGTACGCCAGCATTCGAAGGCCGGCCACAGCCCTGTATGCATACCCAGCCAGGCCCACGCCGCCAGCGACGAGGCCGCAGACACGGCATTGCTCTCGGCGCTGGGCCAGCTGTGGCAGGCCGGGACCACGCCGGACTGGGCCGCCGTCTGCGGACACGCTCGCACGCCGCGCCAGATGTTGCACCTGCCGACCTATCCGTTCGAACGCCAGCGCTACTGGATCGACCCACCGGCCCGTCAGCCCAGGTCGGACGCCGCCGCGATCGCACCGTCGACCGTTGCCAACGCTGTGCCCCTGCAGCAAACCTCGGTAGCGGTGTCGGCGTCGGACAAATCGGTCGCCGCGCCCACGCGTCAAGCGCATATCACTGAGTTGCTGCGTGCGCTGTTTCTCGAACTGTCGGGCATCGAAATCGACGCCGACAATGAGGCGACCGCGTTTGCCGCACTGGGCATGGACTCGTTGTTCCTGACCCAGGCGGCTGCCGAGATCTCGACCCGGTTCGATACCAGGGTGCGGTTTCGCCAACTGCTCGACGATATCGATTCCCTCACGCTGCTGGCCACGCATCTGGATACCACTCTCGACGCGGATCGCTTTCAGCCCCGACCAGAACAGCCGTCGCAGGATTCGCCGATCGCGGATCCCGCGCTTGCGGACGCTGTGGCCTCGGCGTTACCCGTGCCGGCGACGGCGAGCGCAGCCCATGGCCCCGGCTCGCCGGTGCATGAACTGGTGGAGCAGCAGCTGGATATCATGCGCCGGCAGCTCGCCCTGCTGGGCGGTGAGGCGAGCGCGCCGCACACGAACATCGCGTCGTCTGGCCACGGCGCCGGCGCCGGTGCGGCAGACGGGCCAACGATTCAGGCGCAGGTCGCGCAAGGCAGCCAGGGGCAGAACCTCGCGGCTACCGCGCCCGGGCGCTTTGGGCCCTACAAATCGATCAATCAGGATCGCGACGGTGGCCTGACCGCCGTCCAGCAGACCTTCCTGGACGATCTGATTGCCACGCTGACCGCGAAGACGGCGAAGTCCAAACAGGCGAGCGCCGCGGCCCGCAAGCATCTGGCCGACCCACGCGGTGTCGCCAATTTCCGCCGCAGTTGGAAAGAACTCGTCTATCAGATTGTCGCGGATAGGACCGATGGCGCACGCATGGTCGATATCGACGGCAACGCCTACGTCGATATCACCATGGGCTTCGGTGTGGGCTTCATGGGGCACCGCCACCCGGCCGTGGTCGACGCGTTGAAGGCGCAGATCGACAAGGGATTCGAGGTCGGGCCGCAGACGCCGCTGGCGCCGGCCGTGGCGGAAAAATTCTGCCGGCTGGTGGGCCACGAACGGGTCACCTTCTGCAACACCGGCTCCGAGGCCGTGATGGCTGCACTGCGCTGCGCCCGCACCGTCACCGGGCGCACCAAGGTGGTCTACTTCACCGGCGACTACCACGGCACCTTCGACGAAGTGCTCGGGCGAGCCAATATCGTCAAGGATCAGCTGACCACGCGCCCGGTCGCGCCCGGCCTGGCCCAGGATTCCGTCGACAACGTCATGGTGCTGGATTACGGCAGTCAGGCGTCGCTGGATATTGTGCGGGCCCAGGCCGATCAGATCGCGGCCGTGCTGGTCGAGCCGGTGCAGAGCCGTTATCCGGATCTGCAGCCGGATGCGTTCGTGCGCGCGTTGCGTCAGATCACCGCGGATGCCGGCACGGCCCTAATTCTGGACGAGGTGATCACCGGTTTTCGCTGTGCCTTGGGCGGCGTCAAGGCGTTGTGGAATATCGATGCCGACATGTGCACCTACGGCAAGATCCTGGGCGGCGGTCTGCCTATTGGCGCGATGGCCGGCAAGGCCAAATGGCTGGACGCGATCGACGGCGGCGCTTGGCAGTACGGTGACGACTCGGTACCGGAAGCGCCGATGACGTTCTTCGCCGGTACCTTCGTACGGCATCCGCTGGCGATGGCTGCAGCCGACGCCGTGCTCGACTTTCTCGGCGCCGATGACGGTGCGTTGCAGCAGGATCTGAACGCGCGTACCGCCACCTTCGCAGACGAGCTGAACGCGTTCTTCGAGACGGCCGGCGCGCCCGTGCGCATCCGTTATTTCAGTTCGCTGTTCCGCTTCGATCTGCCCCACGATCAGCCGTTCGCCCAGCTGATGTTCTACTGGATGCTCGCCCACGACATATATATCCGCGAGGGCGCCCAGAACTGCTTCTTCTCGATCGCCCATACCGAGGCTGACATGCAGCGCGTCGCCGAGGTGGTCCGAAGTGCGGTACGGGCATTGCAGGACGCCGGTTTCCTGCCGGCCGATGCGACCGCAGCGCCTGTCGCTGAGCCGACCCCGCCGGTGGCCGATGAATCGACCCGGCCGGCCGAGCGGGCGCTGGCGATAGGGGAGTCAATTCCATTGACCGAGGCCCAGCGTGAGATCTGGCTGGCGCAGGCCGTGCGACCGGAGATCGCCCATGCCTTCAACGAAGTCTGTTATTTCGATCTGATCGGTCCGCTCGATGAGCCGTCGTTTGCACGGGCGGTGCAGCAGGCCGTCGACCGGCATGAGGCGTTATCGCTGCGTTTTGCCGCCGACGGTGACAGCCAGACGCGGGTGGACATCGGTGCGGTGCCGGTCGAATTCCTGGATCTGCGGGATGCGCCCGACCCACACGCCGAGGCTCTGAAGGCGATTCAGTCGATGTGCGGGACCGACTTCGATCTGACCTCGGCCGATGCGCTGCTCAGGGTCCGTGTCTTGCGTGTCGCGCCCGAGCGCAACCTCGCGGCACTCGTCGTGCATCATCTGCTCTGTGACGGCTGGTCGGCGGTGGTCCTGTTCGAGGATCTGGCCGCGATCTACTCGGCGCTGGCGGAAGATCGACCTGTGGACATGACGCCTGCGATGGCGTTCTCAAGCTATGCGCGCCAGCAGATCGAGCGCGCACCCCAGGCACAACGCCAGCTCGACTACTGGAAGCGCCTGTACGCGGATCCGCCGGCGCCATTGAGCTTGCCGACCGTCGGCGCGCGGGATCGCGACGACGGGGCACCCGCGGGCGGGCGCCTGCATGATCTGTCGCCGCAGTTGCAGGCCGCGGTCCGGGAAAGCGCGGCGCGGGAAAACGTGACGCCCTATGCGATCTACATGGCCGCCTATGCGGTTCTGCTGTGCCGCCTGGCCCGGCAGGCTGAAGTGGTCGTGGCCATGCCGGTCGCCGGTCAGGCGCTCGAGGGTCATCACGCGCTGGTCGGCCATTGTGTCCAGGTGCTGCCGCTGCGTATTCAGTGTGAGCCCGACGCATTGTTCTCCACCGTACTCAAACGGGTACGTGAGTCGATTACGCAGGCCTGTGTCAACGCCGACTGCACCTACGGCAGCATCGTGCGCGCGCTGGGGCACAAACGCGATCCGTTGCGGCTGCCGCTGGCCGAAGTGGTGTTCAATTTCTCGCCGACCGGCGATCCGCCGCGGTTCGCGGGACTTACCGGTACGCTGAACGAAGTGGCCAAGACGGCGGTCAATTTCGACCTGCATTTCAATCTCACCCAGTACGGCGAGACGCTGACACTGCACTGTGACTACAACGCCAAAGTGTTCGACGGCGCTCTGATCGATGGCTGGATCGCGGCCTATGAAACGCTGCTCGAAGCGGTGACATCGAATCGCGACGCGACCGTCGGTGGTTTGCCGGTATCGGATGCACCGTCGCAGACGGCGGCGCACGCGCAGTTCAACCCCGCGCCGCTGGCGGTGGACGAGTCGATCGATCTGGCGGGTCTGATCCGGCAGCAGGCCAAGGCGACGCCGTCGGCGGACGCGATCGCGCACGCCCAGGGCACGTGGCGCTACGCCGAACTCGACGCCCGCTCGAATGCGATCGCCGCGGCACTGGCCGCGCGCGGCGTGCGACCCGGTGATCTGGTGGGGCTTTGCCTGGCGCGCACGCCTGCGCTGATCGCGGCTATCGTCGGTATTCTCAAGACGGGCGCGGCCTATGTGCCGATGGATCCCGACTATCCGCTCGAGCGGCTGCGCTATATCGCCCGCGACAGCGGCATACCGATGATGTTGTCGCACCGCGACGGGCCGGATGTCGGTGTACCGGTGGTGGACATCGACGAGGCCATGGCCTGTGAGCAGACGCCGCCGGATATTCCGGTCGACGCCTCGCGGCTGGCCTATATCATCTACACGTCGGGATCGACCGGTCAGCCCAAGGGCGTACGCGTGCGCCACCGTAACGTGCTCGCGCTGCTGGCCTGGGCCCGGACTGCGTTCACCGACGACGAGATCAAAGGCATGCTCGCGGCGGCGTCGGTATGCTTCGATTTTTCTGTTTTCGAGATCTTCGTGCCACTGACCCGCGGCGCGACGGTGGTGCTGGTCGACAATCTGCTGTCGCTGATGCAGTCGCCGCCTGCGCCCGTGACACTGATCAGCGGGGTGCCGTCGGCCATGGCCGAACTGCTGGCGCATGTCGATCTTCCGGCCGGCGCGGCGACCATCTGCATGGGCGGCGAAGCGCTGGATCGACAGCTCGTCGCCCGCGTACAGGCACAGCCGGATGTCCGCCGGGTGCTCGACGGCTACGGGCCGACCGAGACCACGGTATTCGCGACCATGGCCGAGCGTGACGCCGACGGACCGCAGACCATCGGCCGGCCGATCGCCGGCTGGCGTGTGTATATCCTCGACGCGCAGGATCAGCCGGTGCCGGTGGGCACACGGGGCGAACTGGCGATCGGCGGTGCCGGCGTCACGGCCGGCTATATCGACCGCGACGAACTCACCGCCCAGCGGTTCGTGCCCGATCCGTTCGTCGGTGGCGATGCGCGCATGTATCGAAGCGGCGATCTGGCCAGCTGGCGTGCCGACGGACAGATCGAATATGCCGGCCGTGCCGACAATCAGATCAAGGTGCGCGGTTTTCGTATCGAGCTCGGGGAAATCGAGGCGGTATTGCAGAACCACGACGGCGTGGCGCGCTGTGTGGTCATGCCCCGCGAGGCCGGGCCGGGCGACATGCAACTCGTGGCCTACTGGCAGAAAACCGATACCGGCGATACGGCCGACCCGGCCATGTTGCGGCGCTATCTGCGTGATCACCTGCCCTTGCATATGGTGCCCCAGCAGTTCGTCGTCATGCGCGAGTGGCCGTCGCTGGCCAACGGCAAGCTCGACCGCTCGCGCCTGCAGAACCCCTTCGAGCGGCACCGTGGAGACGACAGCGCGCAGGGCGCCGCAGATGCCGCTGCCACGGCGCAGGCGATTGACGGCGTGACAAGGATATGGGCCGAGGTGCTGGGCTATGAGATCACGCCACAGCCTCAGGACACGTTTCTAGATCTTGGCGGACATTCGCTGCTGGCGGTGCGCGCGGCGGCCGCGGTCAAACGCGATCTGGGCGCCGATATACCGGTGCGCGCCATGATGCTGGATAGTCTGGCGCAGTTGGCGGCACGCGTGAACACACAGCCCGCCGGTAGCGACGCGGCGCCGGCGAAGGATAGCCACGTGCCACACGAGCCAGCCGTCGCGCATGCGAGCGGGCAGACGCAGTCGCGCCGCGGTTTCGCCGCGCGACTGGGCTTCGGCAAAAAGGCATAGGACGCGGCTTGCAACCTTTTTTCTTCGGACCTGACGACGCGCTTTACGGGGCCTACCATCCGCCGACTTTCGACGGCTCCCGGCCGGAGACGGCCGTCGTCCTGTGCCAGAGCATTGGCCATGAATACATGCGCGCGCACCGTGCCTGCTGGCAATTCGCGCAGGCCGCGGCCGCGCGAAACGCGCATGTGCTGCGTTTCGACTATCCGGCCACCGGGGACTCGCAGGGCGCCGCCGCGGATGCGAACTGGCGCGCCTGGGTCGACAGCGTCGATCAGGCGATGCATTGGCTGCAGGCGTATTCCGGTCTCAACGAGGTTCGGATCGTCGGTCTGCGCGTCGGCGCGATGCTGGCACTCGAGGCCGTCTGCCGGGCGCAGCGGCGCCAGCGTGTTCTACTGTGGGATCCGGTCGAACGCGGCGATCGTTTTCTCGCAGGCCTGCTGGGCGAGCATGTGGCTTATACGCGCGAGCAGAACCGCTATCGAGCGACCGCGCATCGATACGCCGAAGCCGATACCGACGAATTCCTGGGCTTTCATCTGCCGACCGACGTGATAGAACCGCTCGCCGCGGTCGATATGGGGGCGCGTCTGCAGGGCAGCGCGGCGCGCTGCGATATCGCGCGCGCCAGCGACAGCGATCCCGACGACGCCCAGGGCCTGGCCGAACAGATTGCCCTTCGTGACGGTCGGGTGTTGGAACTGCCGGATGCGGCAGGTTGGGGGGATGTGAGAAACCAGTTCCGGCGTCTGGCGCTGCCGCGTTCTCTGTCGACGCTCGTCGAACTCGCGACCGCCTAGAGGACTATCGAGCCCGCTCATGGATACAGCCATCACCTTCGGCAGCGACAACCAGCTGGTCGGTATCGTGAGCCGGCCCGACCTCGAACGGCGCGTCGACGTCGGGGCGCCGGGCATCGTTTTCCTCAATGCCGGCATCGACCATCGGGTAGGCCCGCGTGGCCTGTATGTCGCGCTCAGCCGCTGGTTTGTCGAGGCCGGCTATCCGACGATACGTTTCGACTACGGCGGACTGGGCGAGAGTCGCAGCGCGGCCCGCACGGGACAGGACGATACCGTCGACGCCGCCGTTTCCGAGTGTAGCGCGGCGGCGACGCGCCTTGGCCAGCAGTCCGGCTGCGAGCGGTTTGTGGTCTGCGGGCTGTGCAGCGGTGCGCATGACGCCTATCGCATGGCGATGAAGGACGAGCGTGTCGTGGGTATGATCCTCATTGATGGCTATGCCTATCCGACGGCCCGGTTCCGTCGCATCTACTACCTGCAACGCATCCTGTCGCCGAGGCGCTGGCGAAATCTCTTTCGACGTATCGCGGCGCGCCTGAGCAGACGCGCCGGGAGTTCGGGCGATGCCCCGGTAATGGATGCCGTGGACGATCTCACGTTTTCAGATCTGCCGAGCCGGGACCAACTGGCCGCCGATCTGCGCCGGCTCGTCGCCCGTCAGGTCAAACTCTGCTTCGTCTATTCCGGCGGCGCGCGAGACGAGTACAACTATCAATCGCAGTTCGCCGACGCTTTTCCCGACGTCGATTTCGGAGACTGTCTGCAGGAGCATTTCATGCCCGCCGCGGACCATACGATTTCGCGTGTGAGCGATCGCCGCGAGCTGATCGACAAGCTGCTCGGCTGGATCGGCGACGCTGTCAGCCCGAAGCGGGCGCCGCGATAAACGCGAAAGCTGCCGTATGGTCGCCCAGTCGCGCGCAACGGCCACGCAAGGCGACCAGCTGTGGAGGACGGCATCCCGCCGAGGCGGTGCTTGTCGCGGTGAACAGGTCATGCTGCCAGTGCAACTCGACGTCGCGGAAATCCAGATCCGGCCAACCCAGCGGGGCAAGACATTTGTATATGGCCTCCTTGGCACAGAACACGCGCAGGCGCCTGGTATCGGAATCCGCCCAAAGCTGCTCGGCGGGTGTGAGTACCGTATCGGTGGCCTCGAGCGGAAACCGGCGGCTCGCCTCGATATCGATGCCGATCGAGAGAAAATCGTGCCTGCGTGCGACGACCGCGGCCGCGACGTCGCGGGTATGGGTGAGGCTGCCGCAGACGCCACGTGGCCACATCGGGCTGCCGTCACGATGCTTGAGCAGCGGCTGTGACGCCTCGCCCAGCGCGATGAGTGCATCGCGGGCCAGCATACGCCCGGCCGCGAACTGTGCCTGGCGCTGGGCGACGGCACCATCGACGAGCCGCTGCTCCTGCGCCGGTAGCGCGTCCAGCTCGCCGCTGGCGGCGCCCAGGCGAAGCACCACTGCCGGCGCCAGTAGCCCTTGCAGCCGGGTTTGGATGGTTGCCCATGTGGCCATCAGGTCACGGCCTCGTGAGTTTTCGGCCGGTCCAGCAGGCGATTCGGCTGATCGGGGAAGAGCGAATTCGGGCGCCGCCGCGTCTGTGTATTCCAGATGGCTATTCTACCAACCGGCGCAGTCCGGTATCGGTCGCAGCTGCGCGATTGTCGGCGTCTGGCGCATGCGGTCTGGTCTTGTTGCGGCGGAATCCGCGCGTGTCGTGTGCCGGTGGAGGCGTACATGCTGAGCTGGATATCCTCGTCATCACTGGATGCGGCCGGTCGGATCGGCCTGAAGGTTCTGTCGACCATTCTGTTCGCGCGCTGGCTGACCCCGGAGATATTCGGTCAGGCTTCGCTGACGATTGTGATCGTCAGCGTATTGGCGGTGCTGGTTACCGCACCTTTCGAGGAATCGCTCACCCAGCGCAAAGTGGTGAACAGCCGTCATTTCGCCAGCGCTCTGACGGTGGTGACCGGGCTGTCGACGCTGGTGTTCCTGCTCGCGATCGGCGTCAACCATGGCGCGACATTTGCCTCCGCGGATACGGCACGGGTCGCGGCGCTGGTGGGCTGGTTCAGTCTGATGCTGTTCGCGCAGGGCCCGATCTCGATATACACGGCACTCGCGCGGCGTCATCGCGGATTCAAGCGTATCGCCTGGAGCAATCTGGCGGGCGAGGTCGTGGGCACGACCGTGGGCCTGATCCTGGCCGTCTCGGGTGTGGGCGTGTGGAGCCTGCTGGCGGTTCGCATCGTGGGCCGCTTCGTCACCCTGGCCGGTCTCATGGCGACGTGTCCGGTGGTCATCCGTCCGGGCTTATCGGCCACGCATATACGCCAGCTGTCTACGTTCGCGGGCTGGTTTTTCGCCGGACGCTGCGTGGGCACGCTCTCTGACGCTGTCTTTCAGGGATTGGTTGCGCGTTATTTCGGCCTGGCCGGCGCCGGCTACCTGAACATGGCGTTGCGGGTGATCGAGCCGGTCCGGGGTGCGACCGGCTCGATGGGGCACAACATCTCGATGTCGTTCTTCATGCGTGTCCAGGATGCGCCCGACCGGCTGCGCGACAGCGTGGAACAGGCAATGGCGAGCACGTCGTTGATACTGCTGCCGCTGTTCGTCGGGCTCGCGGCGGTCGGGCCGACCATCATCAATGTGCTGGCGGGCCCCAAGTGGTCGGTGTCGGGCCCCGTGATAACGGCCTTGGCCTTTGCCGCGGCGACCACGGCGGCGACCAATTTCCAGGCTAGTGCGTTTGCGGCCAAGGGGCGTGCGGATCTGTGTCTGTGGGCGGTGTGCGTCGAATTCCTGCTGATGATTGCAGCGCTGGTGCTGCTGTCGCCGCTGGGGATACTGGCAGTAGGGCTCGCGCGGCTGGCTTCGAATATCGGTGAGGCCGGTTATGTCATGGTGATGGCGCGCCGGGTATTGGATGTGGAGGTCAAGCGAACGTTCATCGTCGTCGGCCCCATCATGCTCAGTGCATGCGCCATGGGGCTATGCGTGGCCGCCGTCGGGCGCGCCCCGTGGCTGGACTCGAGCGCGCTGCTGCGCCTGGTGGTACAGATTGGTTGCGGCGTGGTGATCTATACGTTGCTCGCCGGTCTCTTTCATCGTGCGGGGCTGCGTTCTGCCTACGGCAAGCTGCGGGGCAAGCCGGTGGCCGAGAAACTGTCCTAGATTGCGGCTCCGGGATGACGGTGTGCGTGCGCTTGCGCGCCTCGTCCACACATCAGCAGCGGCTCGCGCTCAGTTCTGGTCCGGCGGCGGGTCCAGCGTCACACGCAGAGCGATGCCGCCGACCCATTGATCGTAACTCTCGCCGGGAATAGCGGAATTACGATCCACGATACCGCCGTTGAACACCACCGCCAGATTGCGTGTGGGGCGGTAGGTGAGTTCGCCCTGAAACCGGTTGACCTTGTCCAGACGAGAGGCCGCGCGGGTCAGGGTCTGGTAATCCTGCTCGCGGTGGGCTGCGCTGGCGGCCAGTTCGAGCTTGGGGCTGTAGTTCCATGCCAGGCTGATCTGGCCGCCGGTGTCGCGTACGAAATTGGCATCGACGTCGTCGACCGAGAATATCTCGCGGCTGAATTCCACCGTTACCCGCGTCTTGGCCGACAGCGTGCGTACGTAGGCGATGCGTCCGGTCGTGCCGGTGAAATCGCGATCACTGCCGCCGCTGTTGTCGCGTTCGGTGTAGCCGATGCGGCCCTGGACCCGGGATACACCGCTGTATTTCCAGTCCAGGCGCAGAAACGGTGTTTTCTGCACGAAAGTGCGCGAAAACAGATCGTCCGACTCACGCCCCGGATACTCACCGTCGATGACTTCCGCGCCCGCGCCGATCACGGAACCCGGTTTGCCGGTGTACTCCGCCGCGAGCGTGGCACTGGTCTCACGGCGATCGAAACGCCGCTGGCTGTCGAGCCCGTGATCCAGACGCAGATAGCCGGCGGTGGTATGTACCCGCCAGTCGGGCGAGACCGCCACATATGCGTCGACCTGGGGTTCCTGTTCACGGATGAAATCGGGCTGGCGATCGTCGCGGTTATCGAATTCCTGGAGATAGCGTGCCTGGCGATAGCTGAGGCTGCCGAACACGAGCGGACCGAGCTGGAATTCCCAGGCACCGCGGCCGCTGTACTCGCTATGATCGAGCATATCGAAGCGGCTGTAGCGATAGCGTGTGGCCTGGGCCGACACCACGAGGCGCTGGCGCGAGACCGGCCAACTGGCGAGCGTGCCGATGGTTGCGCGCTGGACGCTATCCGAGCGCCTATTCGACTCGGGTTCGCTGAACTGGTTGCTGTTGTATTCAGTGCCGTATTCCACGAACGGCGAAAGCCTGAGCGCGCCCGCGAACGCCGGCGTTGTGCAGGCGATCGCCGGCAGAAGCGCGCAGCAGAGACTAATACGCCTCATGGTCGCGAAAGATGATCCAGACGGTCTGGATGATGATGCGCATATCGAGAGCCGGCGACCAGCGCTGGATATAATCAAGATCGTACTTGATGCGTCGCGTCATGTTGTCCAGGTCGCGAATCTCTCCGCGCAGACCGTTGACCTGGGCGAGGCCGGTGAGGCCGGGTTTGACCTTGTGACGCACCATATAGCGTTTGACGAGCTTGCGATATTCCTCGTTGTGGGTGATTGCATGGGGTCTGGGCCCGACCAGGCTCATTTCGCCCTTGAGCACGTTCCAGAACTGCGGCCATTCGTCGATCGAAGTACGCCGCAGAAAAGCGCCCACCCGTGTCACGCGCGGGTCGTTTCGGGTGGCCTGGCGAACCTCGGGGCCGTCCTCGGTCACGGACATGGTGCGGAACTTGTGGACGTTGATCAGCTGTCCATCCAGACCGTAGCGGCGCTGGGTGAAGAATACCGGCCCCACCGTGGTCAGCCGGATGGCCGCGGCCACGACCGCGAACAACGGCAGCAGGCATAGCAGCAGCAGCCCGGCCGAGGCGATGTCCATCAGCCGCTTGAGCAGCCCGTCGGCGCCGAAGAACGGTGTTTCCGTGAGCGTGAGTACCGAAATGCCGCCGACCTCGGAAAAACGCAGGTGATCAAGCGCGAACAGATCCGAGTCGGGCACGTAATAGACAGAGGCAGTGGTGTCGCCAAGCTGGTCGACCACTTCCATGGCCCGGTCGGCGCCCTGCACGGGCAGTGCCACGAAAACCACCTCGACCTTGTTGGCGTTCACATAATCCGACAGTTCGGTGAGGCGGCCGAGCACCGGCAACTCCTCGTCTTCAGCTTCGAGGCGTTCGGGTTCACGGTCCTCGAAAAAACCCAGCAGGTCGAACTGCGGTGGGTCGAGCCGGCTGAACATGCGGGCCAGCCGTCTCGAGGCCGGATTCATGAACACGATCAGTGTGGAACGCGCGCGCAGGGCTCTGGGGAAACAGCGTAGAAAGGTATGTCGGATGATCAGGTGCACGATCGCGAACATTATCGGGGTGGTGACCAGCCAGGCGAAGATCACCAGTCGCGGAAAATGTTCGGTCTGCCGGGTGAAAAAGCCGACGAGAACCAGTGCGGCGCTGACCAGAAACCAGGTCTGCATCACGCCGGTGCCGATGGAGCCGGGGCGCCCGATCTTCCAGTACCAGACCATGCTGTAGCGTCCGAACAGCAGGAACAGGGAGACGAAGCTGGTTATGGCAAGCAGATGGTAGCGGTCATCGAAGGTCTGGCCGGTGAGCAGGGTCATCAGGTAGAGGTTGAGCGTCCCGGTCACCGCGAACACAAGCCCGTGCATGAAAGCAGCCGAGGCGCTGCCCGCCTGATGGCGACGACTGCCAGAGGCGTTGTTCAAATGGGTACGCATATCACGCTCGCCTGGAAGCTGAAAACGGAATCAAGCGCGCGACTACCTTGCCTAGCAGTTGCCTGAGTCGCTGGCGTTGCCATGCGCGCAGGCTTTTCCGGAATGCCGGGTCGGGGTATTGCGCGCGTGACTGCAGCGTCGAGCGCAGATAGCCGGCGATGATCAGCAGCCCGCCGATGACATAGGGTTTCTCGCGCATGCGGAATACACCCGAGGCAAACGCATAGAGCGGGTGATAGCCGATGAAGTAGATCCCGTGTCCCCAGCGCAGACGGCCCTGATAGATGCTGGCCTGCGACGAGCCCATGAGGCGGTGGTGGTAGACGACTGCGTCCGGGTCATCGATATTGCCGGTGGCCCAGCCGAGCATGCGGCAGCGATGAATATCGATGCCATCCCATTGGATGGTCTGTTCGAAGCCGCCGATGGCTTCGAACGCCGTACGTCGATAGAACTTGAACTGGCCGGTCACCATGTCATCACCCAGACGTTCTTCCTCCAGCCCGCCGGCCTCCGGCCGAAATACCTTGCCGGACACCGCGGCCAGTTGCGGGTTGCGTTCAAACGCCGCCAGCATGCGCGCGATGTAGTGGCTGCCGAACGACACATCGCCGTCGAGTTTGACGATGTATTCGTAGTCCGGACGTCGTGCCTGCGCCAGTCCGTATTTGAACGCCTCGATCACGCCGCTGCCGACCTGGCGAAAGCCGCGGTCGGGTTTCTTGACCAAATGTATGAAATCGGCCGCGTCGGCATGAACCTTAACCAGTTCGCGGGTGGCGTCGACGGAGCCGTCGTCGACGATGATCCACTCGGCCGGTCGTATGCGCTGATTGCGCATCGATTCGAGGGTGAGCTCGATGTAGTCGGCCTCGTCGCGCACCGGGGAGATCACGAGGATGGGCGCATATTCCGGGGTGAAGTCCTGCAAGCCGGCGTCGCTCGGTGGTGTATGGCTCATCGCAGTGCGCGCTCATAGGCGGCGAGCAGCCTGGGCACTTCGTACTGCCAGTCCAATACCTCGGCGATACGTTGCTGGCCGTAGGCACCCATGCTGTCGCGAAGCTCGGCGTCGTCGATCAGCCGCAGCAGCTTGTCGGCGAAATCACCCACGTTGCCGGGCTCGGCATATAGCGAGGCCTGTTGTGCCGAAAAACGCCCTTCGGCGAGATCGAACTGGACGCTCGCCTTGCCCAGCGCCATGTATTCCATGATCTTGTTCATGGTGGATTTGTCGTTCATGGCGTTGTGCGGATCCGGGCTCACGCACACATCCGATGTGCACAGCACTTCCAGCAACTCCGCGCCCTCCAAGCGCCCCGGAAAGCTGACGTAGTCGCCCAGATTCAACTCCGCGGCCAGCGCGCGCAGTGCGGTCAGTTCAGTGCCGAAGCCCACCAGACAGAACTGGATATCCTCGCGCGCCCGCTGATGGACGATATCGGCGATGATATGCAGCAGGGTGTCGAGCCCTTCCTGTTTGCCCATCACCCCGACATAGCCCACCAGATAACGGCGCCCGTGCCTGAGAGCCGGATTGGGCGGCACCGGCTGCAGGCGCGCCAGATTGGGCCCGCTGCGCACGACAAACACGTCCTCCGGTGCCATGCCGCCACGGCTGAGCGCGATCTCGCGAAAGGAGTCGTTGGTGGCGATCGATACCCGCGCGGTGTTGAAAGTGAGCCGCTCAAGCAGGCACATCAGCCGATAGAACCGATCACGGCGATTGAATTTGGCCAGGTAGAGTTCCGGGCACAGATCGTGCTGATCGAAGATGAAGCGCTTGCCGAAAAGCCGGAATACACGGCCGACGATGAACACCGTGTCCGGCGGGTTGCAGGCATGGATGACGTCGAAGCCACGGCCGAAGGCGATGCGGGTGGCCAGCACGAGCTGCCAGAACAGGGCCATGCCGTATTCGAGCGCATACGTCAGCGCGGAGTCGGCTTCGACCGGCAGCGGATGCCGATGGATGGCGATGCCCTCGATCTCGACGTAGCGCTGCTCGTAGTCGGGTGCGGTCGGACAGATGATGGATACGCTGTAGCCGGCGTCGCGCAGTGCACAGGCCTCCTGCCACACCCGCCGGTCGAACGGCAGCGGTAGATTTTCGACGATGATCAGGACACGTTTACGGCTTTTCATGGGGCGGCCGACTCCAGACAGTGGCGATGCCAGAGTTCGAGGTTGAGCATTGTCCAGAGCAGTTTTTCATGGTTCTGGCGCCCGTCGACGTGCTCGGAGAGCACCGCGTCAAGGCGTGGGCGGTGATAGTAATGCCGTGTGCGCGAATCCGCCGAGGTGAGATGGTCATACAGATAATCGCGCATGGGCCCACGAAACCAGAGATCGACCGGCACGCGGAATCCGATTTTCGGGCGTTTGATGATCGATGCCGGCAGCAGCTCGTGCATGGCCTGGCGGAGCAGCCATTTGCCGGTGTGGCCGCGCAGGCGATAACGATCGGGCAGTGCCGATACATAGGCCGCCAGGCGCTCGTCTAAAAATGGCATGCGGGCCTCGATCGAGGCGGCCATGGTCATGCGGTCGCCGCGTTCGAGCAGGTTGTCGGGTAACCAGCTGGTCTGGTCGAAATAAAGAATACGGCGCAACACGGAGTTGCCGGGCGAGCAGGCGAACTGTGTCGCGCCATCATTTCTTTCGTCCGCACAGGGCAGGTCGAGCAGGGCATCACGTTCGTCGTGGCTCAAGGCGCCGAACCAGCGCGGCAGTCGTTGCCTGTCGTCGGCCAGATCGAGATTGGCGAGAGCGGTCTTGATGCGCCGGAAACGGAAGGGCAGTGCGCGAACCAACGGGGCGATCAGATGCGAACGCAGTAACGGCGGAAGCCATTGGTAGGCGCGCGCATAGCGCTCGAAAGCGTGCTTGGGATAGCCACCCAGCAGCTCGTCGCTGCCTTCGCCGGTCAGGACCATCTTGACGCTTTCGCCGGCCTTGAGGGACAGCAGATAGATCGGGATATCGGCGGTCTCCGATACCGGCGCGTCCCGGTATTTCACCAGCGCCGGCAGATGCTGCATCAGGTCGTCGGCGCTGAGCACGAGTTCGTGGTGGTCGGCGCCGATATGCTTGGCCACCCGTCGGGCATGGTCGAGTTCGCTGTAGCGGGCTTCGGCAAAACCGACCGAGTAGGTTTGTACCGGGCGCGCGCTATGGCGCGCCATCAGCGCGACGATTGCCGATGAATCCAGCCCGCCGGAAAGGAACGCGCCGAATGGCACGTCGCTGACCATGCGAACGGCCACGGCGTCCTCGAGATGGCTCAGAAACCCGGCCACCGGATCCGCAGGCTGGGGCGTGGCCGGGCGTGGCCGGCGGTCGGGTGGCCGGTAGTAGGTCTCGATCTGTAGCGCGCCGTCCTGCCAGGTCGCCCAGCTGCCGGGCGGCAGCTTTTCGATGCCGGCGTAGAGCGTTTGCGGGCCGGGGACGTAGCGATAGAGAAAATAGTCACAGAGCGCGTTTTCGTTGACCGCGGTGGGCGCACCGGGAAACAGCAGCAGCGACTTGATTTCGGAGCCGAACAACAGCGTCGCGCCCTGCCGCAGGAAAAACAGCGGCTTCTTGCCGAAGGGATCGCGCGCAAAGAACATGCGCTGGCCGGGCCCGTCCCATAGCGCCAGGGCGAACATGCCACGAAACCGGGTGACGCAGTCCGTGCCCCAGCAGCGATAGGCCTGCAGTACCACTTCGGTATCCGAAGCACCGTTGAAACGATAGCCCAGCGCGACAAGCTGCTCGCGCAGTTCGACGAAATTATAGAGTTCGCCGTTGTAGATCAGCCACGTGCCCGAGTCGTCGTCGCCCATCGGCTGCTGGCCGCCGCCGACATCGATGATCGACAATCGGCAGTGGCCGAGCGCGACTTCGGGGGTGGCATCGCCTGCGTACAGAATATGCTCGCCGGATTCATCCGGGCCGCGATGACGGATGGCATGAATCATCGCGCGCAGATGCGCGGCGCCCGCGCCGGTCGCATGCGTCGAAACCCACCCTGTCAAACCGCACATCGTCGACGTCCTTGCTGGCCGGCAATATCCGGATCAAGACGCCGCAATACAAACGCCGATCCCCCGGCAGCATTTAATACAGCACTGATGGTCAAATCTCCAGAAAACACTTTGATCTTATTGACTCAGCACGCACGCAGCGCGCGATACATGGCCATGGTTCGGGCGGCCAGCTGATCCCAGCCATAGGTGGTGCGCACCGCGTCATGGGCCGATTTGCGCACGGATTCGAGTCTTTCTGGATGTGCGCGTACCGACGCGATCTCCCGGGCAAGCCGATGGCTGTCGTCGGGTGGCAGCAGAAAGCCGGTTACATCGTGATCGATCACTTCGGCGAGCCCGCCCACCTGCGTGGCCATCACCGGGCGGTCGTAGGACATCGCCAGCATCAGCACGCCGCTCTGATCGATGCGGCGATAGGGCAGCACCACGAGATCGCAAGCGCTGAAATAACGCGCCGTGCTCGCGTCGTCGATACGGCGCAGATCCAGGATCACGTTGTCGGCCGCACTCAGGCCGTCGCAACTGCCGAACAGATCCTCGCCGGCGACGATCAGTGCCACGTTGGGATCGTCGAGCTGAGCGAAAGCGTCGAGCAGCAGGTCGAGGCCCTTGTAGGGCCGGATACGGCCGAAGAAGAACAGCACGAACGCCGACGGCGACAGCCCCAGTTCGGCGCGTGCCCGCGCTCTGGGCGGCGCGGGTACGGTCATGCGCAGCAGATTGCCGTGCGCGATGATATTCATCTTGTTCCTGGGTACGTTGTTCTGCTCGACCAGCGCATCTGCGGTATGGCGGGTGTGCACGATGATCGCGTTGGCCAGGGCGTAGATCAGTCCGTAGAGCCGGCGGTGGTGCGCGCGTCGTTCATGCGGCAGGCTGTTGTGGGCGGTCCAGACCACCGGAATACGCAGCAGGCGGGCGAATGCCAGCAGAGGCCAGTCGAGTTCGGCATGGCGCAGCGCCTGCACATGGAATACCCCGGGCCGCCAGCGCAGCAGCATCCAGGCGATCCGACCCAGGGCGGCCAGATGCGACAGCAGACGGGTCAGCTTGTTGCTTTTGCGTTTGTAGTCGGCGTACAGCCTGTCCACGCGTGCATCGCACTGCGCCGCATAGGGGAAATCGGCACACACCACCAGCCGGACCGAGTCAGCATCACCGGCGTGTTGCAGCGCACTGGCCAACTCGGTGCTGTACTCGTAGTGCATGGGCGCATGCACGAGGATGCGCCTGCTCATGTCCGCTCGAAGCTGAAAGACAGCCACAGTTCGAGCCTGCCGCGGCCGCTCAGCTCTATCGCGAGCGCCTGCGAGGTCAGCGGCGGCGCATAGTGCGTGACCGGCGCGTCCAGCATGACGCTGCAGGCACCGGCCCGCGGGCGCACGCCGATCCGCAGCGTGGTGTCTTGTCTTTGTAACAGCAATGTATGCGAATCCGGCCAGGAAAGGGATGTATCGGGCGTGATGATCAGTGGTTCGCGGATGAGGACGGTCTGTTCACCGCGACCGCCGTGCACACGAATGTTCTTGTCCAGCCCTTCGTGGTGCAGTCTGTATTCGAGTTCATAGCGCGCGCCGGTTCGCCAGGTCTGGCGGGCGCGAAGACGACCGGCGGCGTGAATGCGGCCCTCCCGCGATCGCGTCAGACGTACTCGGCGCTCATGCGCCGAACTGAGCCGGCGATCGGACGACAGGATCTGTGCACCGAGCGCGACCTCGTTGGCGCGCGCGGGCATGTGCGAGGGCTCGACGCGCTGGTAGACGACGTGTCCGGCGGCCTGGACGATGCCGAAGTCGTCGTGATGAAGCCGGGTCAGGGTGCCACCCGTCGCGGGTGTGATGAAGCGATAGGGCAGATGCGAGGAATCGCCGGCCTGGCCGCTGACGCCGAGCATGAGCGGCCCCCGTCGCAGGATCTGTGTATTCAGACTGGCGAGTGTCCAGTCACCGTGCGGTGTTTCGCAGGGCAGCGGCGTGTCGGCCGCGCCGTGGGGCCCCGGTTCGACCATCAGCGCCAGTGCCAGACTGGCGGCGCGCGCGAACGTGGGATAGAGACAGGGCGCCTCGGTGCGGGCCTCGAACGGGCCGCGGGTCAGCAGGTCGCCGCGCAGAGAGCGGGTCAGCAATTGAGCGTTACGCATTCCGGCCCGATTGAAGCAGGCATCGACCGATGCGAGCGCTGCGGTCATCATCTGCAGGCCATGGGCGGTCTGGCTGCCGTAGTAGGCAGCCTTGTAGCCCCGCGCGCCCATGCCGTTGTCGATCGAGCCGTCCGGGTAGAGCAGGCACAGATGAGTGGTCGCCGACCGGGCAACACGCTCGAGCAAGGAGTGGTCGGCTACGCGCCTTGCGTACAGGCCCAGCACGCCCAGCGACATGTCCAGGTTGTAGCCGGGATCGATGGTGTCGTTGCGCCGGAACAGTTTCGCCCAGCGTGGCGCGGGCTCGTTAACCTCGCCGGTCAGCAGACCCTCGGTGTTGAAGCGTTTGAGCACCTGGGCGAGAAACGTTTCTTCCAGCGCATGAAAATCACGGCCGAGTGCGTGGCCGCAGAGATTCAGGGCCAAGGGCAGCGAGGCAAGATAATTGCTGTTCCAGAACTGGGCCTGGCGACGACATCCCGGGATGCGCAGTCGGCGGCCGATAGCCCGACTGGCCTGGCCGATATGCGAGCTCGTGCGCACGCTTTGCGTCCAGGCCGCGCCGCGCTCGATCGCGGCGAGCCAGCGCCTGTTCTCTTCGGGGGGCAATTCGTCGACGAGCAGCTCATGGGCGGCGGCCAGGGCCAGCAGAATGAAAATGCCGATGCCGGCCCAGGGATCGTGCTCGGATTCGACCCATGCCCCGTTGCGCTGTTGTCTGTTTATTGCCCAGGCCGCCAGCCGGCGGGCGTGTCCGGCCCAGGCGGCGTCGCCGGTCAGGCGGTGGGCCATCGCGAACGCGATCACGGCTTCGGCGCTGCGCATATGATCCTGGCCGCAGGCCGGGCAGCGCAGCGCGGTTTCGGTTTCGGTGACCTCGTACGCCTGCGCGGCAAGGCCCGTGCACAGGCGTAGCAGCAGGTCGGCATAAGCCGTGTTCGCGTCGGCGGCTGTCACTGGCGTCAGCCGGTTTCCGACAGACGCACGATGGCGATACGGTCGTCACGACACTGCCCCTGATCGATGACGTTGCCGTGGATGAAGAAGGTGGCGTCGCTGTCACCCGCCACGATGCGCGGGCTGCACAGATTGCCGCCGTTGGCTTTCGTACCCTCGAACACGGTGCGCCAGTCCGAGCGCGGCTCGCCGTCGGCATCGACGTCGCGCTGGAATACGATCAGGCCGGTGGCGAAAGCCCATTCGCGGCCCTGGTCATCGTAGCGGATCTGCCAGGCGTCGTAGGGGATGGGCTCGGGTTGCTGCCACACACCCTTGTCGTTCAGACGCACGGCATAACGGCGGCCGTCGACCGCCTGTACCGATACCACCGAATTGCCGCCGTCGGTCACGGCCATGCGCGCGGGATTGTAGAAACCCTTGGGTCCGAGCGGCGGCAGTGTCTTCGGGGCGATCCAGTCCGCGCTGTGCAGGCGTATCGGCAGCGTATAGGCGCTGCCATCCGAGCGATAGAAGATATCGCTGCCGGCCGGCGCGTAGGCATAGCTCGGGTGTCTGTTATCGGGGCCGGAATTGCCGATTCGCCACAGCCAGGAGGCGTGCATGCCGTTGTTCCGATCGAATGCCAGCCGGATCTGATAAGTCCACCAGCCGGGTTCCATGGCAAACGGACGCGTGGTCAGCGACCGCTTGCCGGGTGGCAGATCGACGTCGGCGGCGCCGAGTGAGACGTCGCCGCCGATCTGGATCCAGCGCCGAGTGTTGACGTCATAGCGCGCGATCGATCCCGCGAACACTCGTTCCGCCCAGGTCCGTTTGGGCCGTACCGCATAGCGATAGGTGACGTAGAGCTCGCCGTTGCGATCGGTGAAGAAAGCGGGGTAGGTGACCTGGATACCCGGAATCGCGGCAGTGCCCGGGCCCGGGAATTCGACGTCACGATGCTGTGCCTTGTAGCGCGCCGTGACACTCGAGCGCTGGCCACGGAAAATGAATTTGTCGATGGAGTCGGGCCGCGCCGATACCGAGTAGCGCCAGGGCAGGTAGTGCATGGCGTACACCACGTGCACATAGCCGCGCTTGTCGAGCCCGATCGATGCCTGCGTGTGGTAGGGATCGTTCGGTGTCTGCGGATCGATCAGATGCGATGTCCAGCGCCAGCGCCCGTCCGCGTCGCGCTGGCCGCGACGCACCACCGTATTCAGGCCCAGGCCATAAGTCGGGATTTTGTTTGTCCCCGGCTCCACGTTCACGGTATAGACCGCGCCGTTGCGATAGGCCAGCGGCGTAGCGAAAACACTGGCGTTGGCTTCACTCACCGGCATCGGTGGGAGCACGGTCTGCAGTTGTATCGCTGCTGCCGCCGGGCCCGCCGTCGAGACGGCCAGCAGAGCGAGCACGCCCGCCGCGGGTCGCAAGCGAGCCGGAAAAATCTTTCGCGTCATCGGGCAAATCCTTGCATGCCCGGTGTATCGGCCGCCGCTGTTGTCTTGTGAGCGATACGTCGTCGGAGCGCAATATTGGCATGGGCACGACTCAGGTCGAGCGACGTCATGATCGACATGAAGAACAGGAAATTGATCGGTCGAAACAGGCTGGATTCGGAGATGTTGCTGAGCATGAAATAGCCGATGAACATCGCGTGAAAAACCGCGTTGGCCCGGTCGTGACGCAGCAATGCAGCGGTCTGCCAGAGATGGAAGGCCAGCAGTGCGCCGACCAGCAACAGGCCGATGATGCCGGTCTCGTTGAGCACGTCGATATAGCCGTCGTGTGCCTGCCAGAGAATGCCGTAGAGATTCTGTGTCACCCAGGGCGCAGGGCCGTCCGCGCCGAGCCAGAATGCGCCGTAGCCGGTGCCCAGCCAGGGATGGTTGCTCACCTCCTGCATCATCAGCTGCCATATCTGCAGTCGCCCGGTCAGGGTCACGTCGCGGCCCACCGCGCCGGCGACGGGGCGTACCAGATCCTGCCAGGTCGGCACGCCGAGAATCATCAGATAGCCAAAGGCCAGCGACGCGAACAGCGCGACGAAAGCCAGCAGGCCGACACTCCAGACATTGGGGATGGACAGTGGCGGCCTCAGCAGTATCCACAGCACCGGCATCATCGCCACGGCGCCGACCAGACTGGTCGCCGAGCGTGCCATGAGCAGCATGCCCAGGCAGAACAGCGCGCCGCACAGGGCGCGACCGAAGGGGACTTCGCGAATCGCATAGGCATGTAGCCAGAGCAGCACACCGAAACCGGCGAGCAGGCCGAGATGATTCTTGCTTCGGGTCACGCCCACCCAGGCATTCAGGCTCGCCTCCCGGCCGTAGTCGGGCAGCAGCAGGGCGGTGAGCAGCGAGGCCACCAGCAGTGCGGTGACGCCCGCCCGAACGAGGCGTCGCATGCGACCGGGTTGCCAGGACGCAGCCTGAAACGCGAGGGCGATCGCGCTGAATCCGCCCAGGATCACGACCTTGCGCAGGGTCACGCTCGGAAACCCGGACCAGAGCACGCTCAGGCCGATCCAGACCAGGAACAGGATCAGGAACGGATTGATATGACGGGCCAGGCCCATACACACATCACGGCGAATCCAGATGACATAGGCGGCGGTGCCGAACAACGGCAACCATTGCAGACGCCGGATGAGCGATCCCTGCTGTGCGGTGACTTCGGCTCCCACGCGGGTCCAGCTCAGTCCGTCGGGCAGCACGGCGAAGATCAGGGCAATCCAGAACAGGACCGTCAGGGTCCAGTAGAAGCCCGTATCACGGTGCCGCATCGCCGGTATTCAGCGGCGATTGAAAATAGTGCCGAGCACGTCGGCGCCGACGGCCCGCATCCTGGCCGTCAGGCTGTTCGCCGCGGACAGGCGGGTGGCATTGCGGCGCACTACCATGACGGTGGCGCCGGCATGGGCGGCGATGGCCTGGGCGTCCGCGTAGGCGATGCCCGGCGGGGTATCGATCACGACCTGATCGACGCGTTCGCGAAGTCGCTCCAGCAATACGCCGAAATTTTCCCGCGTGAGTGCCATGGGATCGGCGATGGCCTGCTCGCCGGCGGGTATCAGACTCAGGCCAGGCACGTCATCGACACTGCGCATGGCCTGCCAGTCGGCGCGCCCGTGAATCAGGGCAGCCAGGCCCGGGCCCGGCTCACACAGGAACAGATTGTGCTGCTGTGGTGAGTGGAAATCGGCATCGATCAGCACGGTGCGGCGGCCGGCCTGGGCGAAGATGGCGGCCAGATTAGCGGCGGCAAAGCTGCGACCGTCGCCCCGATCAGGGCTGGTCACCGCGAACATGCGTGCCTTCTGTGCGCGCGGACCGACCATCAGACGCGTCGCCACTGCCCGCAGATGCTGGGTCGTCGCGCTCGCCGGATCGCGCACGGCCACGACCGTGGACTCGACCCGACCCACGCGAACCACGCTATGGCCGGAATCGGCTTCCAGCGGTTCGTCTGGCGCGGCCCGTGCCGCCGACTCGGCGGTGATCCGACTCATGACGGCAGTCCAGGCAGGTCGCCGAGTATGGGCAGATCCATTTCGCGGGTGATGTCCTCCGGCCCGCGCACCCGGCGGTCGGTGAATTCCAGCAGCAACGCCAAGGCACAGCCGACGATCGCGCCGAGCACGAGCGCCAGGAGCAGTTTGATCTTCTTGCCCAGCCCGGACGGTGCGCGCGGCGGGCTGGCCCAACTGATCACCGAGATGTTCTGCCGATGCATTTCGCTGCCCCCCAGGACCTGGTCATATTCATTGAGAGCGGCGTCGTAGACCTGCTTTGCGCTGGCCAGCTCGCGCTGGTATTTCGCGACTTCGGCCCGTTTTCGCTGCTGATCGATGACATCGGCGCGTTCCTGGTCAAAAGTCTTTCTCAGGGCTGTCTGCTGATCCGCCGTGGTCTGGGCCTGGCCGCGATTGGCTTGCAGATAGGCGTTGATTTCTTCGCTAAGGCGCGCTCTGACGGTGCCGATTTCAGCATTCAGCGAGCGCATCTTTGGATGCCGGCTGCCCAGCACCTTGCCCACATCGGCGCGCTCCGACTGCAGGCGCAACAGCCGGCCCTTGAGTTCCTGCACATAGCTGCTGCCGAGGATCTCTGCCTGCGCGGTAACCGGCTGGCCGGCTTTCTGCAGGGCGCGGATCTGTTCGACCTTGGCCCGCGCGGCCTGGTGATCCGACTCGGCCTGGTTCAGCTTCAGGCCGAGGTCCTCCAGACGCTGGGTGTCGATATTGCCGGCGTTGTTGCCGTTGATGACCTGCAGGCGTTGCTGGATATCGGTGAGCCGATCCTGGGCTGCGTCGACTTTGCCGCGCAGGCCATCGAGGAATTCGGCATAACGCGACTGCCGGTTCTTGGCGGGGTCAGACGCGATCTGGGCGCTGGCCCCCATATATTGCTCGACGATCGAGTTGGCGATCTTCGCGCTCTTCTGCGGGTCCTTGTCTTCGTATTGCACGACGAGCAGCCGGCTCGACTGATCGGCCGCGACTGTCAGCTTCTTGGCGATACGCTGGGCGAGCCACTCCTCGAATGACGCGCCGGCGGGCGCGCTGTCCTCGAACTTCTGGCGAGCCGCCGTATCGTCGGCCAGTTTCAGCTCGTCGACGACAGCCAGGCGGACCTTGTAGCTGCTCAGCAGATCGACCTGCGTCGCCTGATAACTGTCGGCGAGGTTGGACGGATACTGCTGACCGGTGACCGGATCGTCGCCGGGAAATTCGATCAGCAGCGATACCTTGGCCGCATAGCTGTCGGACAGCAGCAGGATGGACAGCACGGCCAGTAACAGGAATGTTGCCACCACGGCGGCGATCAGTCGCCAGCGCGCGCGCAGAATGCGCTGCAACTGGCCGAGCGTGAGCGGAGCACGCATGCCGGGTATGAGTGGCCGGTCCAGCATGCTGTCGTCGCTGTTCAAAAGAAACGTTCCTTCACGAAGATTACGTCGTCCGGCTGGATCGTGTCGGTGAGCGCGGGGTTGAGTGAGCGGCTGCTGCCATTAGCTTTCCGCTGGATCACGATGCGCGAATTGGACCCGCGATCGGTAAGGCCGCCGCCGGTCGAGATCGCCTGCATGACCGTCATACCCGGCCGAATCGCATAGGCGTCGGGTCGGCGCACCTCGCCGTAGATATAGAACAGGGGCGCCTGCGGTACGAAGACCGTATCCCCGCCCGCCAGATCAAAACCGTTGGCCGCTTCGGTGCCGGCGACCAGCTGATCCAGCTGCAAGCGGTAGCGGCGGCTGCCGCTGGCGGTGCGCCGGATCACGACGATACGCTCGGCACCCTGGGGCGTGATGCCCTCGGCTTCGGCCAGCGCGTCGAGCACACTGGTCCGGGTCTGCAGCGGATAGCGCCCCGGCTGGCGGACTTCACCGAGCACCGATATCTGCTGGCTGCGATATTGCGGGATGGTGATGCTCACCTGAGGATCGTTGAAATAGCCGGCCTCGCGATAGGCGGCCTCGATCTTCGTCTGCGCCTCATTCGGTGTCAGACCGCCGACCGAAAACTGCTGCAGCAGCGGCAACGAAACGTCGCCATTCGCTGAAATATAGCCGGTCGTCGTCATGTCGGGTTGTCCGAACATGCGAAATTCGATCACGTCTCCCTCGCCCAGGACGATGCCCGAAAAAACGTCGGTATCGCGGGGCGCGGTTGTCGTGGGCGCGGCGGAACGCGCTGTGGCCCGATTGCCGGGCGGCGCCTGACTCAGCCGCAACAGGCGCAGATCGTCGCGCGCGCCGGCCATGCCTTGGGCGGCAGGCACGGGCGCGGCCTCCGGCATTGCGGTGTTGTCACCAAGCGATGCGCATCCGGCGATCAACGTCATCGCGAAGATGCAAAAGATAGATGCCACTTTATGCATGGTCGTGCCGGTTTTTATTCCTGTGCAACCTGTCACAAGAATTTCTGGTGAAATGCAGCGTTCAATGCCACTCACCGCCCCCTGTTCCGATTATGGAACAAGAACGCGATCGGGTCACGCGTTGCTGCGCAAGCCGCTGCAAACGCAGCGGATATGTCCTTGTTCTCGCCGCTGAAAAAACGCGGGACTGGCGTGCGATAGAGGCAGTCGTGCGTTGTCGGAATATCGATTCGGGTGCGTTGCTGTCGCCACACCCAGCGATGGGACGTGCTGGTCCATACTCATTCCCATCCTTCGGCGTAGTCATCGACACTGACGCCATAGGCGCCACCCGCCAGCAGTTTGATGATCTTGAACTTTGGGAAACGATTGAGATCGCGCACGCGTTGCGGAAAATAACGCCGCTTGCGGTGATCGAGCACGATGAGAACGGTCGGGCGCTCCTGGCGCTCGGCGGTCGGGACAACGAAACCGACTTCGCCGGTGTTGAGTTCGACCAGGCTGCCGATTGGATAGGCGCCCAGCGACTCGATGAACCGTCCGAGTAGTTCCGGGTTAAGATGCCCCGTCGCATCACGCATTATCTTCATGGCATCGGCGGGGGAGCGGCCGTCCTGATAGACCCGATCGCTGGTGATCGCGTCATATACATCTGCAATGGCTACGAGTTGGCTGTAATAGGAGATCTGATCACCGACCAGCTTGCGCGGATAGCCGCCGCCATCCATGCGTTCGTGATGCGCAATCACGATCTCCAGGCTTTCGGGACTGAGATTCGACCCGTTTTTCAGAATTTCGTATCCATATTCAGGGTGCCGGCGCATCTCGGCCAGTTCCTGATCGGTGAGTTTGCCCGGTTTGTTGAGGATGCTGATCGGAACCTTGATCTTGCCGACATCGTGAAGCAGGGCGCCCACGCCCATCTCATGCACGCTCTGCTCGCTTTCGCCCACATAGGTGGCCAGCGCAATCGCGAGCGTGCACACATTCATGCTGTGCTCCGCGGTGTATTGGTCCCGGTTCTTGAGATTGGTGAACCAGACGAGCGCATCCGGGTGACGGGCCACGCTGGCCATCATCTGCGCGACGACCTCGCGCGCGCCATCGGTATCGACTTTTTTGCCGGCACGAATATTGTCGTGCACCTCGTCGACGACCACCTTGGTCTCGCCGTGGATGATGCGTGCCTGGCGTAGTTCATCCTTGAAGCTGCGCGGCTCGCGGTCGCTGGCGAGCGCTTTGGACTCCGAGACCGGATGTTGGCCGCCGGCATCCGATTCCTCGGGCCCGATATCCCCGCCCGCGGTCACGAACACGTACTTTGCGGTGCGCCTGAGTCGCTCGATATCGTCCTCGGTCTCGACCTGAACGCCTTCGAGCAGATAGTCGGTTTCCAGCCACGGTTTGTCGAGCGCCTCGACGAACATGCCCGTTCGCAGTTCACTCACCGGAATTTTTCGCGTGTACCGCCGCATCGCCTTTATCGAATCCTCGATCCGAGTTGTGTCAGGGGGTGATGCTGCCACGGTTTTGTATACAGGCGAAGTGCGATCGCCGCGCTTGTGCGCTCTGCGAACTCATCGTTCAAGCGCGGGCTGATGCTCTGGTCTGGCTGGGACACGTGCGGGCCGCTCATCTATTAGTCGTACCCGGTATCGGCCGTCCGGCCGCAACGCTTGAGCCGCGCCGTCGCCGATGCACGGCATGATCGATGTGTTCGCCTTTTACCGTATGGGTGCTGCGTCGCGGTGCGGGACCAGCGAAGCTGCGGTGGCGATGCACGTGCCGTACACCTGCGCATTGTCGCTGCGCGGTTTTCGTGATTAGCTTCCGGCTTCCGGGGTCGTGGGGATCCGGGACAGATGCCGCTGCGCGCCGTTCGTCCGGTAGCCGTTGTATCGCGGCTCGTATATTTTCAGGGAGAGATTGATGGTTTCAATCATGATGTCGATATTGGCATTCGTGCCGCTTGTGCTGGCGGGCGTCATGCTCATCGGCTTTCGCATGCAGGCGCGCACGGCCATGCCCGTCGTGTTTGTGGTGACCGCGCTGATCGCGTTGCTGGCATGGGATATGACGTTCACGCGGGTACTGGCTTCCACGTTGCAGGGACTGCTGCTGACGATCGCCATTCTGTGGATCATCTTCGGCGCAATTTTGCTGCTGAACACGCTCAAGCATTCGGGCGGCATCGCGGCCATCCGCAACGGCTTTTCGGGCATCAGCCCGGATCGACGTATCCAGGCGATCATCGTGGCCTGGCTGTTCGGCTGTTTCATCGAGGGTGCGTCCGGTTTCGGTACCCCGGCCGCGGTGGCCGCGCCGCTGATGGTCGCGCTTGGTTTCCCGGCGCTGGCCGCAGTCGTGGTCGGCATGATGATCCAGTCCACGCCGGTGTCCTTCGGCGCGGTGGGTACGCCCATCATCGTCGGCGTCACCGGCGGTCTGCATCAGTCGGAGATCGCCGGGCAACTGACCGCCAATGGCTCGAGCTGGGAAGTCTTCTTCCGCCTGATCACCTCGGAAGTGGCGATCACGCATGCCATCTGCGGCGTATTGATGCCGTTGATCATGGTCACGGTGATGGCGCGTTTCTTCGGTGCGCGCAAGTCCTGGGGCGACGGGCTGGCGGTTGCGCCGTTCGCGTTGTTCGCGGGTTTGGCGTTCGTGGTGCCCTACGCGCTGGCCGGCGTGTTCCTCGGCCCGGAATTCCCCTCCATGATCGGTGCGCTGGTGGGGCTTGCCATCGTCGTCCCGGCCGCGCGCAAGGGCTTTTTGATTCCCGCGGAATCGTGGGACTTCCCGGAAGAGAGCCAGTGGCCGAGTGAATGGATCGGCAGCATGGAGCTCAAGTTCGAGCAGATCGCCGGCCGCACGCCGCTCACCACGTTCATGGGCTGGGTGCCCTATGTACTGCTGGCAGTGTTTCTGGTGATCTCGCGCACCGTGCCGCCGATTACCGACGCACTCAAATCGGTGGCGTTCAGCTGGAGCAATATTCTCGGTCAGGAAGGTGTATCGGGCTCGATTCAGCCGTTGTACCTGCCGGGTGGCATCATCTGCATGGTCGTGCTGGTGACGTTCTTCCTGCATCGCATGAAGCCGCGGGCGCTGGGCGCGGCGTTCTCCGAGTCCACCAAAACCATATTCGGTGCCGGCTTCGTGCTGATCTTCACCATTCCGATGGTGCGTATCCTGATCAACTCGGGCGTCAACGGTTCCGATCTCGTATCGATGCCGGTGGCGATGGCGCAGCTCGTGGCGGATGGCGTGGGTAACATCTATCCGCTGTTCGCGCCGGCGGTGGGCGCGCTGGGTGCCTTTATTGCCGGCTCGAACACGGTATCGAATCTGATGCTGTCCGACTTCCAGTTCAACGTGGCTGCCACGCTTGGGCTGTCTACCGCGATGATGGTGGCCCTGCAGGCCGTCGGCGCGGCGGCGGGCAACATGATCGCCATTCACAACGTGGTGGCGGCGTCGGCAACCGTGGGTCTGCTGGGGCGCGAAGGCACAACGTTGCGCAAGACGATTCTGCCGACGCTCTACTACTGCCTGCTCAGTGGTGTGATCGGTCTGATCGCGTTCTACGGCATCGGCGTTGTCGACGGGCTGATGACCGGCGGCTGACCGCTTGCCGCGCGACACCAGCGGGTCGTATTAAAAGGGCTGCCGATCGGCGGCCCTTTTTTTTGCACTCAAGCCGTCGCGCCTGCTGCGTTCGGCTCGCGGGCCCGCGCCAGACGTCAACGCGCCTTAGGCTTTATAGTGGCCACACGTCACTTTCATTTTCGTATTCAGGACTTGCCATCACATGCAAAAGAAATCCGTGCTCACACTGACCGAAGCCAACCAGATTCTCGACGCGGCCCAGAAAGAGGCCGAGACGCAGGGCTGGAACGTGACGATCGCGGTCGTCGATGACGGTGGCCACCTGCTCGCGCTGCGCCGTCTCGATGGCTGTGCGCCCATGGGCAGCTACGTCGCCACGGAAAAAGCGCGCAGCGCGGCCCTGGGCGGCAAGGAAACCCAGGCGTTCGAGGAGATGATCAACGGCGGCCGTACTGCTTTTCTGTCGGTGCCGGAGCTCAAGGGCACCATGACCGGCGGCGTGCCCGTGATGGTCGACGGCCAGCTGGCCGGTGCCGTCGGTGTATCCGGCGTCAAGCCGGATCAGGATGCGCAGACGGCCAAGGCCGGTATCGCTGCGGTTGCCTGAACGACGCGCTCGCTGCGCGCCATAGCGTGCGCAGTCGCGTAAAAAAGCGGCCGCTCTGCGGCCGCTTTCTGTTTTTCGGAAACGCCGCTCGCGAATAACCAGAACCATGAATGCCACATGGCGTGCGTTCAGGGCATGGTTGACGGCCGGTAGCGGATCCTCACGTCCCGTGCTCGCGCCGGGCGTGTTCGTTATCGGCACAGACCGGCGTTGAATCCGGGTTGCCCGAACGCGACCGATAGGATCAGGCGCGCAAGAAGATTCTGGTTGTCTGCCCGCGTGTGCAGGCACTTATGCCGTGCCCTGGCGATAGGCGGTATTGCGCAGCCGGCGACTGTTTCAGACGTTGTCGTTCGCGTAGCCGTAACGGGCCGCGACCGGTCCGGTTATTTCCCGGATCTGTTCAAGTTCGGCGTCGCTGAATGCGGGTTTGTAGTAGCCCGGCTCGTGCAGACGATCTGCCGCGGTGGCCAGATCGTCGTCACTGATCGACAAGCCGCAATGGCTATAGACCTGTCGAAGAATCTCGAGCGAGTCGCGGCACATGTCCTCGAAGCGCACCACCAGGCAGGCATCGTTCAAGCGGGCGTCGCTTTCCAGGCGGTCCTTGAGGTCTGCATAGACCAGTGCCCAGTAGCGGGCCCAGCCTTCGACTTCCTGGCCATCGGCCCAGAGTTTTTCGATATGTTCCACGGCGGCGTTGTCGCCGGGATTGATCGCGCGTCGATCCAGTCCGAACTCGAAATGACCCACCCGCCGCATGTGTTCGAGCGCACGCGGATGGGCCTTTTCGCCGGCTTCGAACAGCCGCTGCTGTTTCATCAGCGACGCGATATGCCAGACCGGGTCGCGGATCGGCAGCAGAAAACTCGCATCCTTGAACAGCGTCTGCAGATAGCTCAGACGCATCAGGTTGTAGTTGCCCTTGGCGAGATAGCGTCTGGCCCCGCGTACCGCCAGTACCTTGCGCATATGTTCGGCGTAGAAGCGGGCAAAGTCGGGTCGGTCGGTATCGCGATCCAGCAGGCTGCTGTGGCCGGGATCGTGAATATCCGGAAAAAAGGCCATCCACAGCACTTCCTCGAACGCTTCCGGGCTGCGCGAGGTGACCGCGATGCCGTCGCCGTGGGCACGTTCGGTGGCGGTCTCGTCGGGTTGCGGCACCCGCGCCAGCCAGCGATCCCACAGCCAGGGCGTGAAGATCGGCGGGAAATCACGGTATTGATGCGTGCCCACCTCCGGATGCGCCGCCAGCAGCTCGAGCAGAATCGTAGTGCCGGAACGCGCCAGGCCGGCCACGTAGATCGGTGCATCGATGGCGATGTCGGCGATGGCATCGCCGGCCATGCGGGTATCGAAGTTGCCGAGCTTGATGGCGGCACGCGGATGGCGTTGCTGCCAGCCGCCGACCCGATGCATCCAGGTCGGCACGGCGAAGCTGGCGATCGCGGCATCGCTGGGCGCCGAGCGCGCGGTCCTCGGGTTCTCGTTTTCGCTCTGTTCTTCGTTCTGGTCTTCGTCGGTCATTCGATACGCAGCCATTTGTACAGAATCAGCGAGATCACGAACATGATGGGAATGAAGATCGCCAGCCATGAGCGCATCCAGCCGGGCCCGAAGGGCAGGTAATGCGGCTCCGGCAGTTCGATGCGCACCTGTTGCAACGGCGCGTTGTCCGGCAGATAGCCGATCGGGTTGGCGGCCAGCCAGTGCCACCAGGGTTTCTTGGTGACGATGCCCACGGGGGCACGCATGACGATATCGGCAATGTTGTTGCCGTCGCGGCCGACGCGCAGATGCGTGGGCTGTTGAGCATCGTCCCAGCTGGTATCGAAACCGGTCGGCTGAGTGGTGATCGTCGGCGCCTGGCCGGGTTCGGGCAGATTCGCGCCGTACCAGGTTTCTGCCCACACCAGCAGACAGAGCAGGGGCAGGATCGCGATGATCGTGCCGGGCACGACCAGGCCGAGCTGGCGGAAGGCGCTCACGAACTGGTCGCGAATCAAGGGGCCCGCGTCGGCGAAGTCACCGTCGAATTCGTTGAGACGCCGGCGCGCGGCCTTGGCGTCCTTCTTGGCCCGCCCGATCCGTGCCTGCGGCGACAGGACCTTATACAGGAGCATGGTGCCCACGGCACCGACGACGGCCCATACGACCAGGCGCAGGGTCGCCGGCAGGACGCTCGCCATCACGTTGTCGATGAACGTGAACAACGGCGCCGGCAGATCAAAAAGCCCCATCAGCGATTTCCTTCAGAAGAAGCCGGCCCGCAGGGGCCGGCTATATGGGATCGCGATCAGGAACGCGGCGCGCTCTTGTCGGCGGGGTCGGACGACGACGCTGTATCGCCGGGCGTGCTATTGGCCGCGTTGGTCTGTTCGGCCTCTTTTGCGGCGTCACGTTTGCGTCGGCGCATGCGCCGCAACGGCCAGGTGATCACGAACAGCAGCGCTGCCCCGATCGCAGCGATTACGCCCCAGAGCGCGCCCAGCAGGCTCAGGCCGGCGCCTGGCCCGACGTAGGCCTGCGCCGCGGCCAGCGGTGCCAGCGCGAGGGCCATGATCAGGCCCGTGCGAAGCAGGGGATGTGAGACTTTGACGGAGGAATGACGTTGATCCATTGATGACCTCTTCCTATTTGGAATCGAGTTGGGCCCGGAAATCCGGGTCCAGTTCCGCGGGCTTGATGCGCTGTCCTGATGAAACCACCGGTATGTACTGATCCTTGTCGCCGCCGCGCACCGGGTTGATGAATTCCCAGACGATCGTGCCATCGGGTGCGACCTCGAACAGGCGGCCGCCGTCCGACTCGGTGATCAGACGATCGCCGTTGGGCAGCGTTGCAGCCGCGCCGCGCAGGCGGCTGGAGAACGGGTGCTGCTCGTCGCCCTGATAGCGCCAGACGATCTGGTCGTCGGACGGGTCGACTTCCAGCACACGCGTCATGTTGTGGTCCTGGAAATGGCCGTAGTTGTCGAAGATCGTGAAATGCCCGTTCGGGAGCGCACGCGCCGAGTGCTGGCCGAGCCAGGAGCCTTTCAAGGCCCAGGTGATCTGACCACTATTGATATCGACGAGCACCGCGGTGCCGGGATGACGGAACGACAGCAGCGCCTGATTAGGCCGACCGCCGGCTGGCGCGAAGGCACTGGCGAGTTGCGGGTCGATGAATTGCACGCTGTTGGTGTGCAAGGGGTCTTCCGTCGCAAAGCCGGGGATCGCGGTCAGCCACGGCTGGTAGCGCGAATTATAGAAGGCGTCAAACAACGGGATCTTGCGCTCTTCCTCGCCGGTCTTGCCGTTGAGCACGACCAGATAATCCTCCAGGAACGGTTTCGCCAGATTGGGGAATTCCGAGAACGTCTTGTCGGAGAAGGCGTGCGTGAGTGCCAGTACGCGGCCATCGGGCGCGATATCGAGGTCGTGATGGGTCGCGCCGTGGTACTTCCAGATCACGTTGGAGTCGGCATCGAGCTTGACCATGCCGTAGCCCCAGGGGGTATCGCCGGCGGCGATATAGATCGCCAGCAGGTCGCCGTTCGGATACATGACGGCTTTGCGCCAGTACATCAGATCATCCGGGCGTGCGCCGCGACCGTCCGGAGTCTTGTCCCAGAGCTTGCTGTAGGGCAGGGACCAGCGATGGACCTCGTTGCCCTGCATATCGATCAGTGATGCGTAGGCACTGCCACCGCCGGTATACAGCGTATAGCCGTTATAGGCGCGGTCCGTGTCGTTGATGGTGACGCCACGGTCGTTCGTGCGCGCGTCTCGCCACTGGTCGGTCTGGGTATAGCGATCCGTGACCGAGTCCTGTGCGATCAGCGCGGTGCCGGCCTTGTAGGCATCGCTCAGATATTCGTACGGGAAAACCTTGGCAAGCACGACGAATGTGCCGCCGATAAAAGCAAGAAACAGGCACGCCACAAAAAAAGCGGCGAAACTGAAACGATCAGTCTTTTCCATTCTTCGACCCTTTGGGGCCCCCGCCCACCGTATTCGATATTCGAACACGACGTCCTCGGCTCTGCTGTGACAAAAGCATACGGGAAAAAGTTTCGGTTGTGTGATGCAAGCAATTCCCTAGCGGCCGATTGCGTGGTTTCGATCTGCCCGGATCGCGCCGTCACTGCGTGTCGTGGCGCGGTTTCGGGGTTGTTATTCATTCGCAACGCCAGTAAAAGGCCGCCCGCGGTGTCTGCGCGTCAATTCAGGCGGTAACAGGCGATGTCTTACTTCGGGTCGAGGCGCACGAATACCGCCGAGGCGTCGCTCCGGCGATCGCCGCTGTCTGTCCCAGTATCGGTTGTCCATGCCAGCGCGAGCCAGCGGCCGGGAGTCAGCACGACCTGTGTCTGCAGCGCGCGTTCGCCGTCTGCCAGCGAATAGGTCAATTCGATGGCGAGCTGGATGGCAGGCGCCTGGCTGGACGCATCGATTCGATAGACGAGCGTGGCGTCGTGGGTTGCCACGCGTCCGTGGTCGCGCGGCGCTACTGCGATGTCCAGGCGCTTGGCTGTGTTCAGAAAGCGGGCGTCGGGTACAGCGCCGGATCCGACGGCCGATTGTGCTGGGGCGCGACCATAGCGGATCTCGAGCGTATAGCCGTCTGGCAACGGTCGCCGCGGATCTACCGGTTGCGAATCAGCGGCGAGAGCACTTGGTGTGCTCGTGAGTAGTACCAGCCAAATCAATGCGTAGCGAAGGCGCTTCATCAATCGACTCCTGTCCCTGAATCGGCGTGCACCAGCAGCCACGCGTGCTCAGCCCGTGCCTGGAACGCGGCCCTGATGTGCCGAAACGGGCTGTGAAACGCCAGGTACAAGGCATGCTTCACGCAAAGACACCAAGGCGTAAATGACAGGCAACGGGCTGTGGACGGCGCGTGGTTTTTCCTGCTCCTCGCGTCCTTGCGCCTTTGCGTGAACCGGTTTTCGGCTCGAGCGTGCTTACAGACTAGGATCGACAGTATCAGGACACGATAAAGCCGTCCTCCCCAATGTCTTTCATGCCGGATTGACGATACGTCCTAGCGTAAAAAAGCGGCGACGCGCGCCTCCCGGTCGGCAGCCAGAGCCTGCAGATAACGCGATATCCAGCCCAGCAAGGCGCCGTAGAGAGGTAGGAAGATCAAGAGGCTGATCAGCATCTTGAAGGCATAGTCCACGCAGGCGATCTCGAACCAGTGGGTTGCCATGAACGCGTTGCTGCTGCCGGCGAAGGCAATCGAGAAAAACAGCAGCGTGTCGGCCATGTTGCCGAACACCGTGGACACGGTCGGTGCGATCCACCAGCGGCGCAACCGCCGTAGGCGGCTGAAGACATGCACGTCCAGCAGCTGACCGACCAGATAGGCACTGAAGCTCGCCAGTGCGATGCGGGCAACGATCAGGTTGAATACCAGCAGGGCGTGCAGGCCCGCAAACTGTCCGTCGACGAACAAGACAGACAGCAGATAGGAGGCGACCAGCGCCGGAAACATGACCCGGAACACGATCCGGCGCGCCAGCCGCGCACCGTACAACCGCACGGTCAGATCGGTGGCCAGAAAAATGAACGGGAACGTGAACGCGCCCCAGGTGGTGTGGAAACCGAACAGCCCGAACGGAATCTGGACCAGATAGTTGCTGGCCGCGATGATCACGACATGGAACATCGCGAGTAACGGCAGCAAACGCCGGTTCGCTGTACACAGGTGGGGGTTCATGACATACCTTTTTGATTATCGATCGGGGTGAGGGAACCCGACAAAAATGGCCATGGCGGCACGCTAACCGCTCAGTTTATTGCAAATGCATACCCCGCGTCGCCTGCCCGCGCTAGCCGAGCGTCGTCAATGCGGCGCCGGCGGATCGTAGTGGCCCGCGGCAATGGCTTCCAGCTCCGCATGCAGTTCAGCCTCGGCGTGGATGCTGCGCAATATCCAGTACAGGCCGCTGAGCGTGCGCATGAGGAACACGAGTTCGGGCGCGGCATTGAAATAGCGCCAGTACTTGAGCGAGGCGCGGATCTCGCCGCGTATCGACTCGATCAGTCCATCGTCGGCGAACACGTAAGTGGGGCTGGTACGCAGGGGCCCGATGCTGGCCCGTGCGTGGCGGGCATAGATATCGGCATAGAGTTCGGCATTGTCTTTCCAGCTGCCCGGTGACACCACGCCCAGGCGTTCGAGGGCCGCGTGAACATCCGCCCAGCGCTCGGCCAGCGCCGCGCCGATCACATCACGCAGCGCGGTGCGCGTCTCCAGATCCAGATATTTCACACAGCCGAAGTCGTACAGAGCGACCCGCTGGTCTTCAGTAACGCCGAAGTTGCCGGGATGCGGGTCGGCATGCAGCGCGCCGTGGGTGAACACCTGCTCGATGACCGACCGCAGAATAGTACGCCCCAGCGAGGACGGCGCGCCGTCGATAGGCGTGGATTCGACCAGGGTCGTGACCAGCACGCAGTCGGTGCACAGATCGTCCACGGGCTCGGGTAGCACGTGATCGGACAGCAGCATGCCCCGCATGAAATGCAGGTTGATCAGCTCGTTGCGATAGTCGGTTTCCTCGATGAAGCGTTCACGCAGTTCCTCGAGCACGGTGTCGATATCGCGGCCGCGTACCGGCAGGAAACGCGACAGCTTGAGCAGCCTGCCGAGATTGGCGATATCGGCATCCACGGCGTCGGCGACGCCGGGGTAGCGGATCTTGACCACGACATCGCGACCATCGTCCAGGCGGGCCGCGTGGACCTGGCCGATCGAGGCTGCGGCCATGGCGTCGCGCTCGATTTCGACCACCCGGGCGCGCTGAGCGGCGCTCCAGCTGGCATCGAGTACCGGCTCGAGCCGCGAGAAGTCCCAGGGTTCGGCGTCGCGCTGCAATCGTGCCAGCTGATCGGCGAGTTGTTCGGGCAGAAAATCGCGGTACTGGGAGGCGATCTGGCCGAGTTTCATGGCCGCACCCTTGAGGCCGCCGAGCGTGTCGAACAGGTCCTGGCCGGTCTTCTGCCAGCCCTTCGCGCGATCGTAGCCCGGCACGGTATGCAGCACGCTGCGCCCGAGGCTGCGAACGCCCACGCCAAAGATACGACGGCGGCGTTGGCGCTGTTCGTCCTTACCCGACGCCATGAACCGCGACTCCTGTCTCGTTGCGCAGCCAGGCATAGAGCGCTTGCGCGGCGCTGGGTTTGACCGCCGTATTGGGCAGGACCGCGGTCGGATGCGGTCGGCGGTCGAGAAAGAATTCGCCGTTGCAGCGTGCCGCGGTAGTGGACGCGCCGAGCCAGACCGCGGTGTCCGCGCCCATACGCGGATCCCGCAGCAGATGTTTCATCACTTTTTCGAAGCCCGGCATGGCGTCGCTGACCCCGGCCGTGGCGACCCAGCCGGGGTGCATGGCGTTGAAGCGCACTCCGGTCTCGTCGTAGCGCCGTGCCCAGTGGCGGGTGAGCGCCACGAGTCCGCGTTTGGCGCGCGCATAGGCCTTGGTGCCGCTGTAGGTCTCCTGCTCGAAGTTCATGTCGTCGAGGTGTAGCGCCTGGAGATACATGCCGCCGCTGGACATATTGATCACCCGCCCGCGCGCGGCGCTCAGCGGCGCCATCAGGCTTTCGGTGAGCACGAACGGCGCCACCAGGTGGATTGCGACGCTGCGTTCGAAACCATCGTCTGTGAGTGCGTGGGCGTCGAACAGCGCGCCCGCGTTATTGACCAGCACCGCGATGCGCGGGTGCGCGGCAGCGATACGCCGCGCGACCGTCTCGGTCTGACCCACGTCGAGCAGATCGGCGACGTGGCCCTCGATTGATGTGCTTGCGCTGCCGGCGAAGTCGCGAATGCGTTGCATCGCCTGGTCGAGCCGATCGCCGTCGCGTCCGATCAGGACCAGATGGGCGCCCAGACGCGCGTATTCACAAGCGATGGCCAGGCCGATGCCGCGCGTTGCGCCGCTGATGACGACCACTTGGTCGTCGATGTATTCACTGTGCGATTTGTCGTCCATCGCCATATAGCCGCGTTCGGTAAAGCCCGGCGTCGCCGCGATCAGGCTGTGATCTGCGGCGTAGCTGAACCAGCCCTGGGCCGGGGCCACGCTTTTTATCTCGAGCGCGTCCTTGAGGCCGGCGACTGCCCGTCTGCCCATTCGCCGCAACAACGGCGCGACCAGCGGACGCGTGGCGCGCAGTGTGGCGCCCAGCTCGAAATCGGCGCGGTAGTCGATGATGGTGACGCCGTGGTCGTCTGCGGCAAAAGTGATGATCTCGTGCGTGGTCACGCCGGCGCCTTCGCCGCGCAGTTCGATGCGGCGCCCGGGCGTGAGGTGCGTGATGGTGTAGGCCAGGGTCACGCGCCGGCCGAACATGTGTACCGTCACCGCAAAAGCGCTGCCGATGATCGGCGCGCCCGGGGTGGTCTTGAGCGCGCGGTAGACGCCCGGATCCCACTGCTCGCAGGTGGAGAAATCGGCGATATAGCGGTAGCAATCGGCGGCGCTGCGGGCCACGCGGACGGTTTCGTGTAGACGAATCATGTAACGGAGCTTTACGACCTGGTTCGATCAATGGATCAGTTTGTGCAGTGCAATGTCAGACTGCAAGCGTCACTGTGTTGTCATCCCTCGTTCACACGTTTGCCGCAGGCACGCGGCATGCTTGTGCGCACAAGTACAAGCGGGGATCGGCATGAAGGGACTGTGCAAGCGCGGCCTGTACAAGGCTGTCGTAGTGGGAATCGTGGTCGCGTTGGCGGCCTGTTCAAGCGATAACGACGATAATAATCAGGCCAGTTCAGGCGACGGCAAGACGACCGACGCGAGCTATCGTCTGCAGCTGCTGCATTTCTCCGACATGGACGGTTCCACTGCAGCGCTGGATAACGTGTCCAACTTCTCCGCGCTGCTGAACGCGTTCGAAAGCGACCCCGAACTCGGCGCGCATACGCTCGTGCTCAGCTCGGGCGACAACTATATCCCCGGGCCGCGTTTTTTCGCCGCCGGCGTGACCACCGATGAAACCACCGCCGCGCTCGGCGTGCCCGGCAACGGCCGTGGAGACATACTGTTTCTCAACGCGCTGGGCGTGGCCGCGTCCGCGCTCGGCAATCACGATCTTGACCCTGGTACCGAAGCGTTCGCGGCACTGATTCAGCCGGACGCCGACTACCCGGGCGCGGCTTTCCCGTATCTGTCCACCAACGCCGATTTCAGCGGTGACCCCAATCTGGCCGACTTGGTGATCGACGATGGCGACGCCGCTGCCGACGATTCAGCGCGACTGGCCGGTTCGGCGGTAGTCAGCGTCGACGGGGAGAAGATCGGCCTGGTCGGGGCGAGCACGCCGATTCTGGCGAGCATTACGGCGACCGGCGGCATCACGCTCGCGCCGTCCGATTTCACCATGGACGATGCGGGCTACGACGCGCTCGCCGCGGCGATTCAGCCCGCCATCGATGCGCTGGTCGCCAAAGGCATCGACAAGATCATCCTGATGACCCACATGCAGCAGATCGCCATCGAAAAAGCGCTGGCCACGCGTCTGCGCGATGCCGATATCATCATCGCCGGCGGCTCCAATACGCTACTGGCCGACAATGACGACGTGCTGCGTTCGGGCGATGTGGCCGCCGATACGTATCCGTTGTCGTTCAACGGCCCGGACGGCTCGCCGACGCTGGTGGTCAACACCGACGGCGACTACAAATATCTGGGCCGCCTGGTCGTGGATTTCGATGCCAACGGCATCTTGCTCCCAAACAAGCTCGACAGCACGCAGGACGGGGCTTGGGCCTCGAGCGACGCTGTCGTCGAAATGCTCGCCAATCGCGGTCTGGACGCGACCGCCAGTGATCGCGTGACCGAGATCCAGTCCGCGTTGCAGGCGGTCCTCGTGGATCAGGATGGCAACGTCCAGGGCAATACCGAGGTGTTTCTGGATGGCCGGCGCACCCAGGTACGCACCGAGGAGACCAATCTTGGCGATCTGAGCGCGGATGCGAATCTCTACTACGCGCGTCAGGTCGAGCCCGGCGTGCAGGTCTCGCTCAAGAACGGCGGCGGCATTCGCGACTCGATCGGCCGAATCGTGGTGCCGCCGGGTGCCACGGACGATGCGCCACAGTTTCGGCCGCCTCAGGCCAACGCCTCGATTGGCAAGCCGGAGGGCGGCATTTCGCAGTTCGACATCGGCGGGGCGCTGCGCTTCAACAACAGTCTGACGCTGATTACGATTACTGCAGCCGAATTGCGGGACGTCCTCGAGCATGCCGTGGCTGCGACTGCCGACGGGGCCACGCCCGGCCAGTTTCCGCAGATCGGCGGCATGCGAATGGCGTTCGACAGCGATATGACCGCACGCAGCGGCGGCAGCGGCGCGCAGATGAACCGCGGCGTGAACGGCGACGGCAACCGGGTGCGCACGCTGGAGCTGATCGACGACGCCGGCAATGTAACCGATACGCTGGTTGAGGACGGTGCGCTGAGAGGCGACCCCCAGCGCCCGATCCGCATGGTGCTGCTCGCGTTCACGGCGCAATGTGTGTCGAGCGCGAACTACGACGGCAGCACCAGCGAATGTGGCGACGCCTATCCGCTCATGGGACTAAGCAATCCTCAACGCGTCGATCTGGACCCGGCAACGGTCACCGACCCGAGTCAGGTCGATACCGCCTACGACCCCGGCAACGCCGATTTCGCTGCCAGCGGCACTGAGCAGGATGCCCTGGCCGAGTACCTGCGGGCGGTCTATCCGGACGCCGATAACGCCTATGCCACCGCGGAAACGCCCGTGACAGATGATGCGCGTATCGTGAATCTCAAGGCTCGTCGCGACGCCGACTGACGCCGTCGGGGTCGATGAAAGCGGCGTCGTTCCACGGCGCCGCTTTTCTTTGCGCGACAGGGTAACGCTACACTCGTCGGCATGAACGTTTTCGATCGTATCTATGCCCTGCACAAGCAGTTGGCGGGCGCACGCCGGCCGATTGCCAAGGCCACCCTGGAAGCGCGTCTCGAGTGTTCGCCGGCGACGGTCAAGCGGATCATCCGCGACATGCGTCTGTATCTGGATGCGCCGATCGAATACGACCGCGAATACAACGGTTATTACTACGCGCGAGATGAGCAGGCCACCGAAGACGCGCATTTCGAACTGCCGGGGCTGTGGTTCAACGCCTCCGAGCTGGTGTCATTGCTGGCCATGGACCAGCTGCTGGAGACTGTTCAGCCGGGGCTGCTCGCCGCCGATCTGGCCCCGGTGCGCAAACGCCTCGAGCGTATCCTGGAAAGCCGGGCCATGGGCACGGGCGAGCTTTCGCGGCGGACCCGGATTCTGCGGGCAACCGCGCGCCGGCCAGGCGCGTCGTTCCCGAATGTGGCCGGGGCATTGGCGATGCGGCGCCAGCTTGTTATTCGTTATCACGGGCGGGCGCGTGATCGGGAAACCACCCGCCGTATATCGCCGCAGCGGCTGATCTATTATCGCGACAACTGGTATCTGGATGCCTGGTGTCACGACGCCGAGGGCTTGCGCAGCTTCTCGCTCGACCGTATTCGCGATGCCGACATGGTCGAGCAGGCGTCGCTCGACATGGACATCGGGGTGCTAGACGCAGAGCTGGGCGGCGGTTATGGCATTTTCTCCGGCGCGCCGGCGCATATCGCGATCCTGCGATTCTCGGCGAGTGCGGCGCGCTGGGTCGCTGACGAGCAGTGGCATCCGGAGCAGCAGGGTCGCTGGTGTGAAGATGGCTGTTACGAGCTGCATGTGCCTTATGCCGCCTCCGAGGAATTGCTCAAGGACGTGCTGGCCTACGGGCCGGAAGTGGAGGTACTGGGCCCGGACGCACTGCGCGCCCGAATCGCCGAACGCCTGGCCGCCGCCGCGGCCCTCTATTCAGAACTGTGATTTCGTACAGCTGAGGGTCGCGATCTGACCCACCCCCTGCGCGATGCTGTGGTAACGCCCACAACAGCGCATCACAAAGCGATCAACAGGGGAGTCATCATGGCTGTAAACATGGCAACACATCTTGTTCATCCGGCGGCACAACGCCTGTACGACGCCACACTCGCGCAGCGACGGCAACTGGCCCGGGCGCTGGCGATCGAGTACGACTGGCGCCATCATGACGGTCCCGAATGGGCCGCGCGTTACTGGGCCGCGTTCGGCGATCTGCAGTCCGGTGTTGGCGCCGGTAACGACGCGGTGGTCGCGGCCCGCGTGGCGGCGCGCGCGCAATGGCCGCTGCTGGACGCAGACGAATCCGCACAGCTGCGTCATATCTTTCGGGCGTTGTTGAACGCACTGCACCCTGAACTCCGCCCGCGCGCGGCAGCGGACGCACGCGCACTGCTGTGGCCAGAGGTGTTGCGCGCCTATCGAGGCGGTGATTCGCAGGCCTTGCGTGGTCTGCTGGCCAGGACGCGCGCACTCGAAGTCATGGCTGAACTGCCACCAGCGTTGGCAGCACTGCGTGGCGAACACGATCGACTGGTGAGAGCTCGCGAGGCGGCCGATCGGCGCCTGGCCGAGCTCAGTCAGACGTTTCCGTTCTGCATGCGCGACAAGCTCGCGGACGCCGAGTGGATCCGCCGCCAGCGGCTGGCGCTGCGCCAGATCCGGGTGATGACGGCGACGCCCAGGCCGCTGCCCGCACTGCGCGAGGATCACCGCAAGCAGGTATCCTGACGCATCAATCGTCTTTCGAATCAGGTAGCCGCATGGGGCAGGCCGGCCAGCACAGTTTGCCGCTCGATAGCGCCGACGACCTGCAGGCGCAGGCTATCGAGCGTACCGCCTACTGGATCGAACAGGCGCGGGCGCTGCTCGAAGTCAGCGCCCGGCGTCTGCCGGTGCCGACCGTGGCTTTCGACCTGCGCGGGCGCGCCGCTGGCCAGGCGATCTTCGCGCGCCGCAGTCGCGATTGCCGGATTCGGATCAACGCCCAGCTGCTGGCATCGCATCCGCAGGAAATGTTGGCCGAGACGGTGCCGCACGAAGTCGCCCACGTGGTCATCTATCGCTTGTACGGGCGTCGCGCGAAGCCACACGGCAAGGAATGGAAAGCGCTGATGCGCGCCTTCGGCATCGAGCCGGCGCCCTGTCATACCCTGCCGGCCGAGCCTACGCGCCAGCTCAAGCGTTATCGCTATGCCTGCGCCTGCGACGAACCGGCCTGGCTGACCAGCATCCGTCACAAGCGCGCCCAGCAGGGCACCGATTATCTGTGCCGCCGTTGCGGCGAGAAGTTACGACCGTCGGCGCATGCCGACTCGGCGGAAGAGCGCGGGTAGCGCGTTATCGAGTGCGCACCCAGGCTGAATAGCCCACGAGGCAGGCCGGGTTAGCGGACCTTGTCGAGTTTCCAGTCAACGGGATTCGAGGTTGCGGCGATGCCGGTATGCGTCGCTCTCAACGAACCTGCTGCTGACCGGCCCAGTCGCGTGCGAACTGTTCCGCGGTACGGCCGCTGCGGGTGCCGCGGGCCAGGGCCCAGCGCAGGGCCGCGCGTTCCCAGGGTGCGTCCTCGCCGATGCAGGCGTCGTGTCCGAGTGCTGTCAGATGCTTGGCGGCGATCGCCAGATAGTTGGCCTGGTCGAAAGGATAGAACGACAGCCACAGCCCGAAGCGTTCGGACAGCGAGATCTTCTCTTCGACGGCTTCGCTGTGATGGATCTCGCCGTCGACCTGCTGGGCGGCCTGGTTTTCCGATTGATACTCGGGTAGCAGGTGGCGTCGGTTGGAGGTGGCATAGATCAGCACGTTGTCCGGTGCGGCGGCGAGCGAGCCGTCGAGTACGGCCTTGAGCGCCTTGTAGCTGCCGTCGCCTGCCTCGAACGACAGATCGTCCGAGAACACGATGAAACGTTCGGGCCGATCAGTCAGCATGGCCACCAGATCGGGCAGATCCACGAGCCGGTGCGCCGGCACCTCGACGATGCGCAACCCCTGATCGACGAATTCCGGCAGCAGTGCCTTGACCAGCGACGACTTGCCGGCGCCGCGCGAGCCCCAGAGCAGGGCGTTGTTGGCCGGTGCTCCGGCTACGAACTGGCGGGTATTGGCGAGCAGCCTGTCCTTCTGGCGATCGATGCCATGCAGGCGGTCGATCGGCATGGCGCTGGGCGATGAAATCGCTTGAAGCCGCCCATCGTCGCGCCAGCGAAAAGCCAGCGCCGACCAATCAATATCGCCACCCACCGTGCGCCGCTCTTCGGCCAGGCGGGCATCCGCGGTATCGGCCAGTCGCGTCAGCTGGGCCAGAATCTGTTCGAGGGTATCTGTATTTTGCATTCAGCCATCTTAGCTAAAAATATCGGCTGTGATGAATGGGACGGGTTAAACAAGACGGTTGAGGTCGAGCTTTGTTGGGACATGGCTGCTATCGGCCAGAAGCGGGCATGGCGAACCCGCAACCGTAACCCGTTTCTACATCATCCGCGGACTGTTGGATCCCACTTGGCTAGTCCAGCCTGCGAATTCAATTCAAGTACAAATGAATGATCGCTTCACAAGAGGTTTTGAAGCTCTAGCCGACGATTATAGTGTTGCCATAGACAACCATCTACAATGGCGTTGAGCTTACCGGAGATAATCATGGCCCGCGCTGACCAGATCAAAGCGCTTATCCAGTCGCATCTGGACGATGATCCCGACCGTTTTTACTCGGTTGCGATGCAAGTAGCTGCGCGTGAAGCGAAAGCGGGTCATGGTAAGTTGGCTGGAGATCTGCGTGATCTGGTTGACAGAGCCAAGGCACAGCAGGCTACTAACCAGGCGGCCCGTAAGACGGTTTCTATTGGTCAACCCCGGGGTGAACTGGCCAATTTGCTGACCGTCAGCCATCCCAAGGGCCGCTTAGCGGACATGGTATTGGGCGACTCTCTTTCGTGCCAGCTTGATCGAATCGTCCGCGAGCAACGGCACGCAGCAGACATTCTTTCCCATGGTCTAGAACCGCGCCGCAAACTGTTGTTAATGGGGCCACCTGGTACAGGCAAGACGATGACCGCGTCGGTATTGGCCGGAGAGTTGGGGTTGCCGTTATTTCAGGTGCGACTGGATGGTCTGATCACGAAGTTCATGGGCGAAACAGCGGCTAAACTACGCCAGATTTTTGAGTCGACACAGCAGGCTAGGGGCGTGTATTTCTTCGACGAATTCGACGCTATCGGTTCACAGCGTGGTCTGACTAATGATGTGGGCGAAGTACGCCGCATTCTAAATAGCTTTTTGCAAATGATTGAGCAGGATAGCTCTCACAGTCTGATTATTGGCGCTACGAACCATCCCGATATTCTCGATAATGCGTTGTACAGGCGTTTCGACGATCTTTTGCATTACAGTTTGCCGGATGAAAGCCACCTAGCCGCACTTCTACGGGCCAGATTGGCAAGTAAGACGACAAAGAGCATGCCTTGGGAATATCTGGCGAGTATAGCCGCCGGTCTGAGTCACGCCGAGGTCACACGGGCTGCCGATGAGGCGTTGAAAACGGCGCTAATGAGCCGAAAAACCGTCGTATCAAAAACCGCCATTATTACCGCGCTGGAAGAACAACAAGGTGTTTCCGAGAGGCTGAGCAATCGGTAATAAAAAAGTAACGGGGGAGTTGCATGGCAGGTCAAGACGAGCCCAACAAGCCACATTTCTTTCTACAAAATAACGCGCAATCCGAGCCATTTTCTCGCCCGCCTCGAACCATTGCGACTAATGCGCCGACCGTTAGGGATCGACATGCGCACGGCAATTTGCTGCTCGGGCAATTACAGGCTCTAGCACAAACGCAGGCAAACGCGAAGCGTGTGCAGCAGGAATCTGGTCTGGTAGACGGGTTCGGCCTGCAAATCGAATTTCAAAGTTTCCCGGAAATAGAGCTGGCATTCGAGCGTCTAGACCGCAGAGGCTCGGGCATCGAACTTAGGAACGTGCGGCATGAAGGCGATTTCACATATGCGATGGTTTTCGTGCCGGAAGGCCAACTGGATGCATTTGAAAACCTCATTGCAAGCTATCTGGACGAGACCAGAGATGGTCGTCAGCCCAGGAATGCCAGCCTGCTGAACACAATTGCAGCAATACGCGCTGCTACGCTAAACGATTTGTGGACCGACGATCCTGCCCTCCTGCCGACCAGCGATAACGACACACTCTGGTGGGAAGTTTGGCTGCCGGCAGGAGACGATCGACAAATTACAATTCAGCGCTTCAGCGACGCAGCCATCGGCCTGGGATTTAAACTCGCTGAAAGCAAGCTCGAGTTTCCCGAACGCACCGTACTGATGATGTTTGGATCGGTAGGCCAGATGAAACGCTCTGTCCAGGTTTTGAACAGCATCGCCGAATTGCGTCGCGTAAAGGAAACCGCTGACTTCTTCGATTCTCAGCCCAATGAAGAACAGGCCGAGTGGCTCGAAGAACTGAAAAACCGCTTATTCTTTAATTTCAACGGCGCAAATACACCACATGTATGCCTGTTCGATATGGGCGTCAATAACGGCCATGAGCTCCTCGCCCCGGCGCTGGCTGATGAAGATAAGCACACAGTCAACCCAGCCTGGGGTAAGAACGACACAGACGGCCACGGAACCGGCCTGGCCGGAGTTGCATTGCTTGGCAATTTGACGCCTTTGCTTGATAACAATCAACAAATCAGAATCGCACATCGACTGGAATCGGTGAAGCTACTGCCGCAAAACAATGCGAACGACCATGACCCGGAACATCATGGTTACTTGACGATACAGGCCGTCGCCAGTCCGGAGATTACGGCGCCACAGCGGCAGCGTGTGTTCAGCAGCTCCATTACCGCCAAGGGCAACCGCGATCGAGGTAGGCCATCGGCGTGGTCCGCAACCATTGATCGTCTCGCTGCTGATGCCGAGAATGAGGCCGAAAGGCCGCGTCTGTTCATTCTTGCTGCGGGAAATATCGAGGATAACCACGCATGGGATCAGTATCCAGATAGCAATACAACAGACAGTATTCACGACCCGGCGCAAGCTTGGAACGCACTCACGATCGGCGCCTGCTCTCACTTGGTCAACATCACGGAACCTGATACGCAAGGTTATCAGCCCGTGGCGCCTGAAGGTGGATTGAGCCCTTTCAGCACAACCTCGCAGAATTGGCAAGCTCATTGGGCGCTGAAACCGGACGTCGTTTTTGAAGGCGGCAATGTGGCAAAGAATGAATTGGGCGCGATCGGTATACCGAGCCTTTGTTTGCTGACAACTGGCCATCAACCGGACACTCGGCTTTTCACCACAACCAACGCAACCAGTGCCGCCTCGGCGCTCGCGGCGCGCATGGCCGCACAACTTATGGCGGAATACCCGAACCTGTGGCCCGAGACTATTCGTGCCTTGATGGTGCACTCTGCTCGCTGGACGCCTGCGATGAAGCAAATGTTTTTACCCGGCAACGGGCAGCCCACAAAGACACAGATGGCGGCGCTGGTTCGCCATTGCGGTTTTGGCGAGCCGACTCTGGACCGAGCCATGTGGAGCCTCGAAAACTCGCTGACGATGGTTTGCGAAAGCCGACTGCGGCCATACGTGCGCGAGCAGAATTCCGAACCGAAGTTTCGGGATATGAACTTGCATCGGCTACCCTGGCCGCTGCCGGAACTGGAAGCATTGGGTGAAACCGACGTCGAAATGCGCGTGACGTTGTCTTACTTCATCGAGCCCAATCCGTCCGCGCGTGGCGTGAAATCCCGGTATCGATACGAATCTCATTGCCTCAGATTCGACGTCAAGCGGCCTTTGGAGTCGGAGGAGTTCTTTCGCGCACGCATCAACGCAGCTGCCCGCGACGAGGACGGTCATACCCGAGCGCGCGGAAGCGACAACAAGTGGGCCATCGGCACAGACAACCGCCACAAAGGTTCTTTGCATTCGGACATCTGGACAGGCAGCGCTGCGGAGCTGGCAAGCCGCGGCATGGTCGCGGTCTATCCGGCAACAGGCTGGTGGAAAACGCGCAAGTCGCTGGAGCGATATGACCTACAGGTACGTTACTCGCTGCTCATTTCGATTACAGCCCCGGATGTCGAAGCGAAACTCTATACGGCGGTGGCCAATCAAATCGGCACGCCCGTGGTGGTTGAAACGTAACCTGATCAATCGACCCGGATAAATAGGACGATTACGAGTATCGGGCGCCCCCAGCGTCTGCTATGGGTTGTGATCGACCAAGAGCGGGCAAGTTCATCTTGAGGGTCAGGAATGCCTACGGATCCGCACAATTCCATGGAAGCCCTCGAAGCGCCGGCCGAAGACGTCGTGGGCCGGATGCGCCGCCATATTACAGGCCAATCCTGGTTGAGTTAGCTCAGGCCGCCTTTCGGTGAGCGGGACTTCCCTAAGGATAGTGCTCAGTCAATAACGACCCGCGAAGGAATCCGTGGATTTCCTAAACGGTAACGGTAACGGTTTCCGGTGCTCGCTTTCCTTTTGGGGTTAGTGCATTGGGATGGCGAATCGATATGCAGATCACGGCCCGCAAACTGCCGGACAGATTTCTGATCGTGCCGAACCTGGAAGAGTTTTTCGGGGAAGTCCGCAATCGAGAGAACGGTCTCGACCTGATTGATACCCATCGCTATGCAGACGTGGCCGACATCTACCTAAGCCGCCTGGGTACGATCGGCTTCACGTTCATGGATTCTGGCCCGCTCGCTTCAATCGACCGCCTGGAGACGACCGGCTCCGGCGCCGTACCGGAATACGTCATGCAGAATCATGACGACGTCGTCGAGCTCCAAGGACGGCGAATCATCTTCGCCAATTTCATTGCCGGAGCCATATTCGGCCACCTGGCGGCACTGCGTCACAGTGCAATGTCCGGCGCACAATACGCAGGCATGGACGAGATTCTCGCCTTCACAGTATCAGGTGCACAGCTGCACATCGAACATTCCAAATACGCGGCGGCCGTGCTGAACCCGAAGATACGCCTGGTCCGCGAAGAGCCTGCGCGGATGCGCATCGTTACAGACGAACAGCGCGCGGCGGCGCTTTCGTTTTTGGACCATATTGCGGACCGGCACAGCGCGTTCGAATCGGTGGATCTCCAAGCCTGCATGGTGATGAACTATCAGGCCGCTATTCTCCACAATGAGCAGCATGCAGCGGCTAGCCTCGCGCTTAACTTCTCGGTCGCCGAAGCTCTGATTGACGAAATCTTCCGGGTCTACGGCCTGTTGGGCATAGCAACCCCCAAACCGTTCGCTACCCGCGGCCACACGGTCGCACCGGTCTCGAATACTCAGTTTGCGAGGTGGAAGCTGCAAAACAAGATCGAAGCGCTCGCGAATGGCAAGCTGATCGCAACGTCTCTCAATCAAAGACTCGAAGATGCACGAAAGCTCAGGAACGGCTTGATGCACCGCGCCGCCGCCGTCACAGTCAGACAGTCTGGAGAGATGCAGACGACGGTGCGCGACCTGTGGACGCTCCTGCTCGACCAGCCATTCGAACTGGCGGCGGCTTGGTCGATGCGGATTTGAAGCTGCGTCCTGAAATTCCGAATCGGCCGCGCAAAGGAGACACTGATTTATTCCCGCGAGCCTCTGTGGGTCCGAGCATTTGTACGAGCTGTTGCGGGACACTGCGACCGTCGGCTTTGGGTCGGGAGCAATCGCCCTCGCCGCAGAATCAGCGTTCCCTAACGAATTACAAAGCAACTTTCAGGACGTGTTAGAGCGGCTGTCGATGTAGATTGGTTCGGAGTTTCGAATATCGAGCCAGCCTGATATGAGCGAGCAGCAAGATGTAGGCCGGTGGGCATCAGTACTTGCCAACGACGCCCAGGCTGACGGTGAATTCTTCTACGCGGTCAAGACTACGGGTATCTATTGTCGGCCTAGTTGTCGATCGCGGCCACCGCGGCGTGAAAACGTCGTCTTTTTTGAGAGCCTAACGGAAGCTGAACAGGCGGGTTTCCGGCCCTGTAAGCGATGCACGCCGGATGGGCTGTCTCGTTCAGCAGACAAAGCCGATCGCATTGCACGCGCGTGCCGGTTCATCCAGGAAAGCGAAAAAGCGCCGCAACTTTCCGTGCTTGCCGAGCAGGCTGGCATGAGTCGATTCCATTTTCATCGTCTATTCAAAAATGCGGTCGGAATGACGCCGCGTCAGTATGCGATCGCGTGTCGTGACGGGCGTGTCCGATCCGCGCTTTCCGACGGTCAACGAGTAACCGACGCAGTATTCGGCGCCGGTTACGAATCAAGCGGGCATTTCTATGCGGCGGGCAGTCGGTCGCTCGGTATGGCGCCCAAGTCATATCGCAATCAGGGAGCCGATCACGTCATTCGATTCGCTATCGGTGAAACGCGGCTCGGCGCGATTCTGGTCGCCGGGACAGAACGCGGAATCTGCGCGATTACGATGGGCGATGACCCCGATGTACTGATAAGAGAGTTACAGGATCGGTTTGCCTGCGCCGAACTGATCGGCGGTGACCCAGCGTTCGAAGCCCATGTCGCGGCCGTCGTGGGCTTTGTCGAAACGCCGATGCACGACCTCGAGCTGCCGCTGGATATCCAAGGCACCATTTTTCAGCAGCGTGTCTGGCGAGCGCTTCAACAAATTCCCTGCGGTGAGACAGCGAGTTATACCGAGATCGCGCGGCGGATCGGTTCGCCGAAGGCAGCACGCGCGGTCGCCCGGTCTTGTGCGTCCAATCCGCTGGCAATAGCGATCCCCTGTCATCGTGTCGTGCGAACCGACGGAAAAATATCGGGATACCGCTGGGGTGTCACGCGAAAGCGCGATTTGCTTCGCCGCGAAGCGAAATCGTCGGTCAGCAACCGTTCGCAAATGACGGCTGCCGACTGATCGGCTGAAAGGAAGCGCAAGAATTAGACTGTGCCGCGGCCTATCAGTCGTTAGAACTATCGCGTGTCTTGTATCACACGAGGTTTGTCGGCTATGGGTTCGATCAATCAACAAATGGGCGCCCGAGAGTGGGCCATGCTCCTGGCGCTCGCGCTTCTCTGGGGCGGGTCATTCTTCTTTGTTGAGATCGCGATCGACGCGGTGTCACCGCTGGCGATCGTATTTCTACGGGTTGCGCTAGCGGCCATAGCACTGTGGACTTTCGCGGCATTTATCGGCCGGCCTATTCCGCGTGATCGCCGCATCTGGGCGGCGTTCGCGGTGATGGCCGTACTGAATAACGTGATCCCGTTTTCGCTGATCGTCTGGGGACAGCGAGATGTCGGAGCCGCATTGGCTTCGATCCTGAACGCGACCACGCCATTCCTGACCGTGTTAGTCGCCGGTGCGTGCCTGCCGGACGAGCGGATGACGCCGAACAAGGTGGTCGGTGTGATCATCGGTTTCTTCGGGGTAGCGCTGGTTGTCGGCGGCAATGGCGTGATTCATATCGGCCAAAACCTGATAGCGCAACTGGCGATCATCGGCGCCGCCTTTTCTTATGCCTGCGCTGGCGTGTATGGCCGACGATTCAAACGAATGCAGGTCGATCCGATCGCGGTTGCGACCGGTCAGGTCACGATGTCGAGCCTCGTGCTTCTGGTATTGATGCTGGTTTCCGGTTCCGCATTGCCATCGCCGAATACCGGTTTGACGGTCTGGCTAGCACTCGTGGGTCTGGGGCTCTTTTCTACGGCGCTCGCCTACATCCTGTATTTCCGACTGCTGGAAAGTGCTGGTGCCACCAATCTGCTACTCGTGACGTTGTTGATCCCAGCTGTCGCCACAGGCCTGGGGGTGGCAGTGCTCGGGGAGTCTCTTGATGCCGCGGATTACGCCGGCGTAGCAGTGATTGGGGTTGGTCTTTTAACCATCGATGGGCGCTTGCTGGTATCGGCAATGCCGAAACCTTAGCGACGATTATCTATGAGGGGAGGTATCGCTGATGGTTGACCAAGAAATAGACGCGATCGACTCGATTTCGGCCACAGTACGTTTGCCATGGAATAAAGGGCGGCTCGTCGGCCCCAAGCCGCCGCTTAAGCTTCGCGAGATATGGGGTATTCGAATTCGATTGCAGCTTGCGCAGCATACGCGAGACTTGGCTCTCTTTAATCTTGCAATAGACAGCAAGCTTAGAGGCTGCGATCTCGTTACGCTGAGAACGATTGACATCTCGCATGGTGGTCAGGTATTACCCCGCGCTGCAATTGTTCAACAGAAAACGAAACGGCCTGTTCAATTTGAGTTGACCGAACAAACCCGTGTTGCCATTGCTGCCTGGGTCGCTGCAGCTCAACTGCGAACGCATATGTATCTCTTCCCAAGTCGATCGAACCCAGAGTCACATTTGTCTACACGACAGTACGCCCGGATCGTGAAATCCTGGGTTGAAAGCATTGGACTTGATCCGCTCGAGTATGGGACGCATTCGCTTCGTCGCACGAAGGCGACATTGATTTACCGACGCACCCGAAACCTGCGAGCGATTCAACTCCTTCTCGGCCATTCGAAGCTCGAGAGCACTGTGCGGTATCTTGGGATCGAGGTCGATGACGCTCTCGAGATGGCGGAGCAGACCGAAGTGTGAATTTCCGCTTCGGGTAACTGAATGATATTAAGAGCTTCGATCATCTTTAGGAGCGTACCGCGAATTTTGGTATTCAGGACAGTTTAAATCGGATGGCGATATTGCAGTTTGCGTAGCGTTCCTGACCGGAAAGCCATTGATACGAAGAAAGTCCGCTTTGGGTCGCTAGCGGACCGCGCGCTGGCTGGTTTCAAAATTTTATCGAGTAAAGATACAGGCCGTGGTCAAGTGTCGAGTGGCACATACTGCATCGGCTAGCAAGATGCTCGAATCGCCCATGGAGGCGTCCAGCTCGAGAATGTGCGGTGATTCGAGGCTGCGCGCCAACAGGCTGGGCAGGCGGCCGGTATCTGGGCCCACGGCCATGTGACGATGCGGCCCGCCACGGCCCTCGTGTCCGTCCTCGATGCTCCGGTGGTAGGTCGCCAGCACGGCGCGCATGCCCTCGTCCATGTCGAAGGTGTGGGGCGGTGTTGTTCGGCCGCCGATCGTCGGGCTAGGCTCTGATGCTGACCTATCGGTTAAAGCTTTTTTGCCGCCAGTCGAATTCACTGCGCCCGATCGGTCATTGCCGGCCTGATCGGCCGCATCCAGGGCGTCGGATATCGCACGCGCCTACGTATCCAGAAGATAGGGCACGAATATGTCCTCCACGGCGTACGTCCGATCGGTGATGCCCTGCTCGTGGTGATAGCGCAGCATCGCCTCAACCGCCGGGCGGTTGGCGGCTATTCCGTAGGGCCACCCGTCGTCGCCCATGAGGGCTCGGTTCTTTTCCAGCAGATCGGTCAGCCACGGCACCATGGTCGCCATGTTGTTGAAGGTCATGCCGTGGTGCAGTGCCTCGGCGGCCATATCTTTGGCGCGGCAGAAGGCACTGTACACGGCGCGGACCACGTCGGGTTCTTGCTCCGCAAGCTCACGGGTCACCACGACCGTGTGCATGATGGGAAAAATGCCGGTGCGATCGAAGTAATCACGCTCGACGGCCGGATAGTCTGCGAACAGGCGCCCCACGTTGGGCGAGCCCTGCAGCACGCACTCCGGCACATCGGCTGAAACCAGCGCATCAATCTCCCCGGTATCCAGCATCTTGCCGAGGTCGGTATCCGGTGCGGCGATCGATACGTCGACATCCGACGGGTGGGGGCGTGCCACGAAATCGATCGGCTTCATCGGGAAATCGATGCCACCGATCAGCCATTGGGACTGCGCGGGATCGAAGCCGTATTCGTCGGCCAGTATGCCTTTGGCGACGATGCCGGCGTCGTGGCTGTAGAGCGCCAGTTCGCCGATGGTCTTGCTGGCCAGGTCAGCGGGTGACTGGATACCGCTGTGCTTGTTCACGTAAATCGCCGAATGCCGGAACGCGCGGTTCGGGAATATCGGCAGGGCGAGGAACGGCGACAGGCCCTCGCTGAACGTACGCAGGAAATACGTCATACCCAGTTCGGATACATCGTAGGCCTGGCCGCGAATCATGGACTCGAATATCTCCGTCACGATTCGCGCTGTATGGAAACTCGCATCGGCACCTTCGATTGTTACCTCGCCGTTCATCAAGGCGGCGACTCGATCGTATTTCCAGCAGGCAACGTCCAGGGCTTTCGTGTTCATGGCATCCCTCCGGATGGTCAGCATGTGTCTTTATTAATAAATGCATTTATAATAATAAGCAAGTCCAAGTTTGGGCTACCATTCAGCAACGTCATTCCGGGGAACGCATGACAGACGACAACACAATGAATCTGCGGGCATTGTTCGAAGACGAATCGCTCGGTGCGCCTGAAAATGCCGTGGGATTTGTGCTCTGGCGCGTCATGCACCGCTATGTTCGAGCCATCGATCGCCAGCTCGCGCCGGTGGATCTCACGCACCTGCAGTTCACAACGCTGGCCATGGTGGCCTGGTTAGCACGAGACGGTGGGGCACCGACCCAGACGCAAGTGGCGCTGGCGGGGAATATTCATGCGATGCAGGTTTCCAACGTCATCAAGGCGCTCGAAACCAAGCGTTTCGTTGCCCGCACCCCGAACCCGGCGGATTCTCGTGCGAAGTGTCTCCACGTCACAGACGCCGGCTTGCAAGCGCTGCGCAGCGCTTTACCCATCGCTATCGAAGTTCAGAAACAGATGTTCGGGGCAGACGGCCAACCGGGCGGTCCACTGCTCGATAGTCTCAGAGCGATCGATTCGGCCGATCAGGCGTAGTTAGGCAAGTGGTTTCCGACAAATAAAAAAAAGCCCCCGACCGAGAGGCCGGGGGCTTTCTACAATCACCAATGGCAGATCAGGCCAGCTTGCGGTGCTTGGACTTGGCCGAGCCTTCGGCGGCACTGCCGAGGCGACGTTTGCGGTCGGCCTCGAAGTCTTGATAGTTGCCCTCGATGAACACGACTTCATCGTCCTCGAACGCCAGGATATGCGTGGCGATACGGTCGAGAAACCAGCGATCATGCGAGATCACCAGCACGGCACCGGGGAATTCCAGCAGGGCGTCCTCGAGTGCACGCAGGGTTTCCACGTCCAGATCGTTGGTGGGTTCGTCGAGCAACAGCGTGTTGCCGCCTTTCTGCAGTAGTTTGGCGAGCTGCAGGCGATTGCGCTCGCCGCCGGACAGCTCCGAGACACGCTTCTGCTGATCGCCGCCCTTGAAGTTGAAGCGACCGATATAGGCGCGCGAGGGAATCTCGTAGGCGCCGATCTGCAGGATATCCTGACCGTCCGAGACTTCCTCCCAAACGGTTTTCTCGGAGTTCAACTCTTCACGCGATTGCGTCACATAGGCCAGATCGACCGTCTCGCCGACGCGGATCTCGCCGGAGTCGGGCTGTTCCTCGCCGTTTAGCATGCGAAACAGCGTGGTCTTGCCGGCGCCGTTGGGGCCGATGATGCCCACGATCGCGCCTTGGGGGACCTTGAGCGAGACGTTCTCGTACAGCGTGCGATCGCCGTATGACTTGGTAACGTCGTTCATCTCGAACACGAGATCGCCCAGGCGCGGGCCCGGCGGGATATAGATCTCGTTGGTCTCGGTGCGCTTCTGATATTCCTTGGACTGGAGCTCCTCGAACTGCTTCAGGCGCGCCTTGGATTTGGACTGGCGGCCCTTGGCGTTGCTACGCACCCACTCCAGCTCGGCCTTGATGGATTTCTGGTGCGAGTCCTCGGCTTTCTGCTCTTGTGCGAGGCGCTTTTCCTTTTGTTCCAGCCAAGAGGAATAGTTGCCCTCATAGGGAATGCCTTGGCCACGATCCAATTCCAGAATCCAGCCGGCGACATTGTCGAGGAAGTAGCGATCATGGGTGACCGCGACGACCGTACCGGAGAAGTCCTTGAGGAAGCGTTCCAGCCAGGCGACGGATTCGGCGTCCAGATGGTTGGTCGGCTCGTCGAGCAACAGCATGTCGGGCTTGGACAGCAGCAGGCGACACAGCGCCACGCGACGGCGCTCGCCGCCCGAGAGTTTGGAGACATCGGCGTCCCAGGGCGGAAGATTCAGCGCTTCGCCGGCGCGATCCAGCGTGTTGTTGATCTCCCAGCCGTCCGCGGCGTCGATCGCTTCCTGCAGTTCGGCCTGTTCGGCGAGCAGGGCTTCGAAGTCGGCGTCGGGTTCGGCAAAGGCTTCGCTGATGGCGTTGAAGCGGGCCACCTTCTCGGCGATATCGCCCAGGCCTTCCATGACGTTGCCGCGTACGTCCTTGGAATCGTCCAGCTGCGGCTCCTGTGGCAGATAGCCGATGTTGATACCGGGCATCGGACGCGCTTCGCCTTCGATTTCGGTGTCGAGGCCGGCCATGATGCGCAGCAGCGTGGACTTGCCGGAACCGTTGTAGCCGAGCACGCCGATCTTCGCGCCCGGGTAGAACGACAAATAGATATCCTTGAGGATATGTTTTTTCGGCGGCACGACCTTGCCGACGCCGTTCATCGTGTAGATGTACTGAGCCATGATTTCGAGCGAATTGCTTGAAGAAAACGCCAGTGTAAGCCAATACGGAGCGTGACCGATATACCGCGAGAGAGTCGGCGCTTGGCTGCTATCGGTAGATTTCCCTCACGACTGGCTACCGAAGTTGGTGATAATTAAATAACAAAACGATCTAATCGTGCGCGTTTAAAATAATATTTTTGCACTTAGACTATGCATAGCGGTAGCTGAGCTATTTGCCCAACAGGTGTATTAAGCGACCGACTCAACCAATTTTGAGGATGGATGATCATGCAAGTCGATGCTGTAAAAGCCAACGCAGAACTGGCAGGAAAACACCCGAAAGAGATTGTCGAATGGGCCGCCGCTTTGGGCGGCAAGACCATCGTCACGACCAATTTCGGCCCCTACGAGGCGGTGATCCTGCATCTGGCCACCCAGGTCAAACCGGACATGCAGGTGGTTTGGATCGACTCGGGCTACGCCACGCGCAAGACCTATCTGTTCGCGGAAAAGCTGATCAGCGACCTGGGGCTGAACATTACGGTCTACAACCCGCTCATGTCGGCGGCTCGTCGTGACGCGCTCATGGGCATTCCGGATGTGGATGATCCGCAGCACGAGGAATTTACCAATCAGGTCAAGCTCGAGCCATTTGGCCGCGCCATGCGCGAGACGGCCCCGGATGTATGGCTAACCGCCGTACGTCGCGATCAGACCGAATTCCGCAAGAATATGGATATCGTTACCCAGGACACGCCGGACGCCGTCGTCAAGGTCGCGCCTGTGCTGGAATGGACCGAGTTCGATATGCGAGCGTATCTGGAAAAGCACGACCTACCCAACGAGACCAGCTACTACGACCCGACCAAAGTGCTGGGCAACCGCGAGTGCGGGCTGCATAATCGCTTTACCGCCTAAGCATATTCAGGGGAGCCTGGGGCTGCTCTCGAATCGAATGGAGAAGCCGCGCTGGATTACCCGCGCGGCTTCTTTACTTGCGCCCGTGAGAGATCGGTAGACGCCGTTGGCCGCGCGACCGGGCAGGTTTGCTCGCTTCCCATACTAGCTAGAACGCAGGCGAATCGATCGAGATGTCCGGGGGCGTTGGGGTCTGTGCGCCGGCCTCGGACTCTTCCTCGTCGAGCGCGGCTGGCTTGGTCGCTTTAGTCTTGTCGTCGGTCATCCACAGTAGGATGTCGTAATAGGCGCGGATATTGCCGACATAGGCGGCGGCTTCCAGGCCGCGGGCATAGCCGTACTTGGTGCCGGACAGATAGCGTTCCTGGGTCAGCCAGGGCAGGGCATCGCGCAGATTGACCCAGAGATTCGGGTCGCGTTTGCGTGCCTTGAGCAGGCGGCGCGCGTCCATGACGTGGCCGTAGCCGATATTGTAGGCGGCCAGGGCAAACCAGGCGCGGTCCGGCGGCTTGATCTCGTTGGGCAGGCGCTCGAGCATCTGGATGAAATAGCGCGCGCCGCCGTCGATGCTCTGTTGCGGGTCGCGACGGTTGGTCACGTCGACCTCCGAGGCCGCCGCCTGGGTAAGCATCATGATGCCGCGCACCGTTGTCGGGCTGACCGCATCCTTGTCCCAGTGCGATTCCTGATAGCCGATGGCCGCGAGCAGGCGCCAGTCGAGACTGTATTCTTTTGCCGCGCGCTTGAAATAGGCGCGCCACTTGTCGAGGCGGGCGTCGACCTGGCGGGCGAACTCCTGGCCGCCGACGAAGCCCAGGCGCTCGATATGGCCGAAATAGCGGTCGCGCAGAATACGCATGCGCCCGTCGGCCTTGGTTTTTTCCAGGAAGGCGATGGCCTCGTTGTAGAGCGCATCGTCGCGGCCATCGGGCCGACCCGGGGTAAAGGCCCAGGCCAGGCGCTGACGTACCGTCGGCAGGTCGAAGGCGACGCGCAGGTTGGGGTAGTAACGCTGGTTCATGGCCACGATATCGGCGTTGGCGATGGTGACGTCGAGATCACCCGAGGCCACTCGGTCCATCAGTTCTTCGGTATTGGCCTGGTCATCGATCTTGAAATCGAGTTCGGGGTGGTTACGTTTGAGCCAGTCGGCCAGTGCGGTATCCGGCGGCAGGATCAGCTGACCGGATAGGTCGGACAGCGATTTCGGCTTTTTCTGATGTACGCGGTAGACCGCTTCGAGCTTGCTCTCGTTGTAGGCCGGCGTGAAGCGCACGCGTTCCCGGCGTTCGTCGCTGACCGCCAGACCGGCGCCGATATGGGCACGACCACTGGCCACGGCGTCGAGTACCGCCTGGCGATCAGGCAGCACCATGACCTTGAGTCGCAGGCCGAGTTGATCGGCAAAGTCGCGGGCCAGATCGTACTCGAAGCCGGTCGGGCCGCCGGCGTCGAGATAATAAGTCATGGCCGAATTGACGGTCGCCACACGCAGCGTGCCGAGGGTATCGATCTGATCGAGCAGTCCAGGTCGGGTCGTGCAGGTCGCAAGCGTAAAAGCCAGCGCGGTGAGCGTCAGTATGCGCAGACAGCGGATGATCAGACGCAGACTTGTCATCGAAGACAAGGTCTGCAAACGCGGTGAACGCGGTTTTTGAGTACAGGCGTGGTCATGACTTCGACATCTTTGATACGCGGATGTTGGGAAAGCCGGCGTAATACTTTAAGATACGCGACTTCGTGATCGGCCGCCGGCCAGCGACGTAGCCACAGCATGGGGCAGCACGCGCAACCGGTAGCTGAACGATTCAAGGAGAGGTACCGAAGCGGTCACAACGGCACCGATTCGAAATCGGTTGGGGGCTAACGCTCCACGTGGGTTCGAATCCCACCCTCTCCGCCATTATATTTAATAAAACAGTATGTTAGTCTGTTTTATAGGGATTACCCAACATCCCGCCTCACATTGAAATAGCGGCGCGATAGCGCTGCGATCACGGGCGAAGAACTGGGTCGCCGTGCGCGCATTTAACTCTGCAAAGCGGGGTGCGCGGATCGGTTACAACAATGCGAAGCGCGCAAGTCGCGCTCCCCAATGTTGAACCAGGTGAGCCACAGTGATTTACGTAACCGATATTCAGCTTGCAACGCGTTGGCAGGTGTCGCGCAATACCATCTGGCGCTGGGCGCGTCTGGGCAGAATCCCATCGCCGATACGCCTGGCTGCAAATGTGACACGTTGGCGACTCGAGGAAATCGAGGCCTACGAGGCGCGAGCTGAAGCCCAGCGCGCCTAGCGGCGGCCGGGCAGTTTCGGCGGGCGACCACCGCGATTCGTGCCGCTCGCGTTCGTGTCCGGCGACTCACCCTGCGGATTGCACCACGTGCCAACCAGACGTGATTCCCAATCACTCCAGCGACTGAGTGCCGAGGCCACAACGCGCAGGGTCCGGTAGTGGTGGTAACGCGTCGCCGGGCCCAGATTCGCCAGGCCATAGTCGCGTAGCCACACAGCATGCTTCAATCGCAATTGCTCGGGCCGCTTGATGTCCGGGTAACGCGCATTTATCAGTTGCAACTGCTGCGCACCGCGCTGCACGTGTGATTTCACGCCACCCTTTTTCTGGCCGGGCTGCGCTGCACCGAGCAGGCGCCACATCATCGCGTGCTCATTCATTTCGCACTCCCCACATAGGCCGCGGCCACCTCCATCCGGTTGTGGCCGAGTTCGTAGGCGATGACACGGCGGGCCTCCCGGTCTGCGGCCCGGTCCGCAGTGCGCGTACCGGCGAGCGCCGGCGCATCATGCCCGGTCAGTGTGCGATAGCGATCGCACGCGTAGGCAGTGCGCCCGTCATGGTAGCCACGGATGCCGGCGGGGTGGAGGCTTTCCCGCCCAGTGCGGAGCTCTCCGTTACGCCAGCTCTTGTAGGTTTCATCCGCGCGCAACAAATTGGGGCTTCCCTCGGGCCGCGTTGCGCGCGCGATTTCCAGTGCTTCGCGTGCGCGATCGGTTAGCGGCACCCAGCGAGGCGCGCGCCGATTGCCTTTGGTCCCCTCCTGGATATTGATGGCGTTATACCGGCCAGCTTCTCGCGTCAGCCGGTCCAGATCGGCCTTGGTGGCCTCCTCCGAACGCATGCCCGTCTCACGCGCGAGGGCCCACACCGCAGCGGCCCTGGGGGTATGCCCCAGACCCGCACGCGCCGCGCGATCCCGCTCGCGATCGACGCTCATCGGCGCCACGCGGCGCACGCCATCACGCGGACCCACGATGGCCGTCGGCGACAACGGCTTCCAGACGCCGCGGGTGGCGTGGCTCATCACCACGTTGGCGGCCGAGATTTCGCCGCGCACTGTATTGGGGTCGAGGCCGTCGTCCAGACGTTCGTCGGCGAATCGCTGGATGTGTTGCGGTTCGACGTAGCGCATATCGCGTATGTCGTGGTCCCGCAGCCAACGGCTGATCCGATTCCAGCGTTCGCCCTGGGTCGCCTGTGACCCGTGATGGCCGCCGCCGAAATGCTGCCGCAGGGCCTGTCTGCCGGCATAATCCAGCCGCCGGCCGTAGCCAAAATTTCGTCTACTCATAGCATTGNCGCCCGGCCGCGTAGCGGCCGGGCGGCTATACGGTCCTGGGGCGCCGGGCACGCGGCAGGATCCGGAAGGAGTTTCTGACCCGGCGGTCGCCGGATCGTGGTATCGAGTTCGCGGTCATTGGAGTCCGCCATCGCAGCGGACCAGGGATCCGGGCGCCGTCGATATCGGCTTACCGGTTTCCAACTCCTGCACGAACGCCACCCCAGCCCGCCGCGACAGCGGTCAGTGTGTACAGGCTGTTTTGAGGCCTCCTGCGCGCCTGGGTGGTGTGGCCGTCCTCCGGCGGCCAGTGAGTGAATGTGTCGGGTTGCCGACGCGATCTGCTGCGCGGGTGCGCGGGCGGGCGTCGCGATGCGATCGGTGGGCATACCGGTCGCGTGGCAGGTGGGTGCGCCGTGGGCGCACCGGGTTTGGTGAGTCGCACCCCATGTCGTGCCGGAGATGCCGCTCCGGGGGCCGCGGATGCGGCCGACAGTGGGTTTTGACTCGGGTTGTGACGCGCCGACCTGGCGGCGCGGGAGCGTCTAACCCCCTGATCGACAGGGGGTTAGACGCACGGACTGGCGTCCGTTTCTGTGTGCGGGTGCACGACAGAAACGGACGCGGCTGGAATGTATCCAAGCGTCGTAGCACGCCGTCTCGCCGCGCCGCGAGCTATCGCCGCGACGCCTCGACGGCTGCGTAGGGGCGCCGCACGTTGTGGCGGAGCCGGGCATGCGATCGTGGATACGATCGCTCGGGTCGCTGACGCGACCGCGTGTCGCCCGTGAGGAGGCGGCTCCTCAACGGTCGTCATAGCGCCGTTCGGCGGTGGGATGGTCATGACTCGCAATCGCGAGGTCATGTGTCGTGGTAGCCGCGATGCGGCTATGAATAGGCCGGCATGTGGACTCGGCGACTATTGCCGCTCGTCTGACGACTGCGGCGCATGGTGCCCGGGCGCCAGACGCACCTCGGGTGTTCGCCATCGCAGCGCGATGGCCACGCCATTCGGCGTGCCGAGATCCTCTTGGAGCCGTCTCGGTAGCTCGTGTATGCGCCCAATCGGGCGTCGGTGCTCGGGCAGTGCCCGGCGATCCCGCTGTTTGACAGGCCGCGGGATCAGCTCACGCCTGTCGAGTCTCAGACGTTATCACGGGCGCTGGCGCACCTCTGTCGAGGTATTTACGCCAGCAGCGAATTGTTGGCGCCGAGGCCGATAGCCCGAGTACGGCACGGGGCGCGATGGCGGCGAGCAAGCGCCAGTGCGCGCTCGGGCTACCCGACATTTGCTCGAATAGGATCGCGCGAAACCGTGCGCCAGTGGGTCGCGTGCTGGAGCGGGTCGGTTGGTTGGCAGGGCACAAAAGGGATGTGCCTCGTGCCATGCGCTGCTTCAGCGCTTCGAGTTGTGACTATCGTGTTTGTTCGTTGGACCAACGCCGTGACGGGCCATTTGCCAGACAACAACGATGCCGATCACGATGAACGGCGTGAAGATAAAATTGGCCATAGGTCGCTCCTCCGTCGTTTGATCATTGTCCGACTACAGAATAATGCAAGGTGCCGGTGATTACGGTGATTCAGATCCTCATAGCTGATTCATGGCTACAAGGCTCAGGCCGCGGAAAAGCTGGATGCAACCGGCGTCCATCGGCGTGGCAAGGCGTGTGGCCAGAATCGGTCAGTTCGCACATGAGGCGTATGTAGTCAGGGTGGAATACCGTGCATCAGCCGCATCAGGATTGTCGCGACCGTCCGGGCGCCTGTTTCCGTGTCGAGCTGATCTACGGGCCGGCGGTCGTGCAGCAGCATATGTGGCCGCCTCATGAACATCGCGCCTCGGTCTTGTGCGCCCAGTGCTTCAGTAGCCAGACCAAACACCAGGGCGATACGGATCACGCGCTCTGACGCATTCGGTGACAACCGGCGTTCGACGCGTTTGCCCGCGCGGGCCATTTCATCGCGCGAGATCAATCGGTAGAAATCGTCTCGTTGCACGCCACCGGTATCGCGCAACCAGCGCGCCGACGTAACGGGCAGGCCGGCCCGTGCCTTGGCTGCACGAGCCGGTGGATTCTGCAGATCGGATCTGCTCAGGCCGGAGAGGGCGGGGCCGCCCAACGCTTGCAACGCGTAGTTGTATTGGTCCCGTGGTCGGCTCACTGCTTTCGACCCGGTTGTATCGAATCCCACCCCTGCCAAATCACGGTTCGTACCTCCCGGCGTCGATGCAGCCGCAGATGCAAAGTGTATCCCGGAAGAAGTCGGCTTTGTCGGGTACGTTGCGTCGTCCGCCAAGACTCGAGGATACGTGCACTGGAGGTGACGCAAGTCATTGCGACAAACTCCCGCGTCTTTCGGTCGTATTCGTTCGTACAGTGATGCCAGTTCGCCGCCAGTGACTATTCCGGCCGCCACCCGGGTCGATAGTGCTCTCGTAGTTGCCCCCAGGCGTTTGCCCACCGCTGGGCGCGCCGCGCGCGCCCCGGATCGAGTTCCGGCGTAGCTATCGGCGCGCGTCATGGCCGCGAGCTGGCGCTGGAGCGCGCGCGAGCGTTCGTCCACCAGCCAAAGCCGGATTCGCTCAATGATGTCGTTCCTAGGGGTGACCGGTATATAGCGCGACATAAATACCACCATCCTGCACTCGGCTCGTGGCGCCCAATTTAACAGCCGTGGATGTCGGGCCTTAGCACCACAGCCACTGCGCGGAGAAAGCGGCTGCCAACGGGGCTCCAGCATGCTCAAGCGAGAGCGGGTTCATCGCCACCGATATCAGACCGTAGCCCAGGCCCGAACCCACGTGTTCGACTACATTGAGCGATTCTCCAATCGTCGGGTCGATCGACGAATCGAGGCAGAAGACCGCAACCATCAGGAGCCTGTTCCTAGCGGTCCGTGATGACGGGGGATAACCCGCCCGGAAGAACTTTGATAGCCTTGCCAAATCGCCGATCAACGAACCGTGATAGCCCAAAGGGCATCCGATAAGCATCTGTGTGCTCAGCCGATACGCGATGCATAAATTTGGGAGAGTCTTGGGGATTCCATGTCCGATCTTTATACGTTGTCAAACATTATGCGCGACGTCCCGCAGGGACGTTTTTTCTCGATCCCGGATTATCAGCGCGGATACTCTTGGCAGAACTCGCACCGCGACGATTTGCTCAGTGATATCGATGACCTTCGTGCACATGACGCCATGCATTTTACGGGGACGATCGTTGCCGCAGAGTTGCAAGAGGCTCCGGGTATATACGAGATTGTTGACGGTCAGCAGCGGTTGACTAGCCTGCTGCTTCTGATAGATCGGCTGTTGCTGGAACTTGAATCGCGCAATCTGTATCTCGTCAACGTATCGGATGATGTGGATACGGTGAGATCCCACTATCTACGGTGGCGTCGCAATACGGGCAATTCTGAATTCCGGCTTAAACTCAACGGCGGAACGGAAAGGCGCTTCGAAGGGTTGGTCTCACACCGGCATTTTGATGCCGCGCATTTGCCCTCGAAAAATAAGGCAGACGACAACCTGGTTGAAGGCGCGCAACAGTTTGATCAGTGGTTGGCGCTGCGCGATGAGGAGCAGCTTAGAAACGTTTTCGAGCTCGTGACGACCCGGCTTGGGTTCTTGTTCTACTCGCCGAAAAATACGCTCGAAGTCGGTCTGATGTTTGAGGTCATCAACAGCCGTGGGAAGCCGCTCAGTGAGCTGGAGAAGGTCAAGAATTTTCTGATCTTCTATGCAAATCGGCATGGCTTCAAGGATTTGCATCGGCAGGTGAACGATGCGTGGATAACGATTCTCGATTCTTTGAACAGAATTGATATGACCACTAACGCTGATGAACAGGGATTCTTACGTGCGTGCTGGGTGGTTTTTGGAGATCCTAGCCCACGGCCGCGAAAGCCTGTGTACGAAGCGCTGCGGCTGGATGTATCCAGCCGTGGTAAAGAGGCAGGTTGTCGACTACTTCAAGAGTTTGTCAGTCTGCTTGAATATGCGGCAACGACTTACGTTCGCTTACATTCCAAAGTTGACGGGCTATGTGGTAATGGGGAAGAAGACCGCTGGCTAAAATCGTTAGCGTTTCATCCGCGTCTCGCCGGTGTACTCCCGCTAGTAGTAGCTCTGTACCAAAAGGAGCGCGGGTCGAGTGCTCGAGCCGAAACCCTTGAGTTGATCGAAAAGCTCAACTTTCGGTACTTTGTGGTTGGCATTGCGCCACGAGCGGACTCGAGCCATGCGGAACTTTTCGACATGGCGCATCGATATTTTCAGGGCCGGCTTGAGTGTGATGCTGATGGTGGCAGCGATAACGACGAACTTCAGAGGCTATTGACTGATTTCATTGGCCGCCAGGCAAAGATCGGCAGCGTCATCAAGCATCTTATTCTGGAATCCGACGAGAATTGGGATTTCTACGAATGGCAGGGCTTGAAATTCTTTCTTGCCAGTTATGAACAAGGCCTTCGAGAGCAAAGGCATGAAGGATGCTCGCTTGCAGCTCTGTTAAGTCACCGTGATCGTAAATCCTATAACGATTTTTATAATCGCGAACATCTCGTCGCGCGGCAGCAGCGAGAGGATATTGATGAAGAATGGGTGGATTATCTTCAGCGTCGGCTAGGTAATTTCATTCTGCTTCGAGAAGGCACGAACAAATCGGTATCGGCGTCGCGTGTTGAAGAAAAAGTCTCAGGGAAATATCAGCTTTCCGATCACACCATGTTGTATCAAGTCCGTGAGTTGGAATCGATCTGGGAGGAAGCGCTTCGCTACACGTTTAGCGATCTGGGATGGAAAAACACGTGTAGAGGGTCCAGAACACAGGTGCTTCAACGCTTCGGCGATTTGCGTGAGGAGCGACTTGTTCGCTTCGCTCTGGAACGCTGGCACGTCGCAGAGGTGGACGGAGAGACGCCGATGAATGTACTGGTTCAGTCGACTCACAGAAAAGACGAGTACGGCGCGCATCTCCGGTATTCAAAGGCTAGTTGATAACCGCGGGCTGCATCCAAAGCATAATGAGATAAATTGGCGTCCTCAATTCGCCGCAGTTGGAGCGCAGTCAGCAAGGAATCAATCGAGTTTTGGGCCATCTATAAACGTTTTTAGCGCGAAATATCTGGTCGTTATCTGATTCTCATCGAATTCTTAACCAAGATCATCCAAGAACTCGGACGCGGGGTCCACGGCTGTTATTAAAAGATGGTCGCGTGCTCGCGTGCAGGCCACATAAAGAAGATGTCTTTCCGTGTTGTAGATCTCCGCCAGGTCTGCGGCTTCAGCGACTGCAGCTAGCCGAGTCTGAGAGGGTATAGCGTCTTCGTCACATGCCATGACGACCACGGCCCGAAATTCTAGCCCTTTGGCGAAATGCATGGTTGCCAAAGCCACCGCATCAGGTTTGGTCTTCGTACTTGCGTTCAGCTCTTGGGATTCAAGGCCAGCGGATTCAATCGCGCGCCGTGCACGTGGCAGTTCCTTGCTTGATCTCACGATGACTGCCAGCTCGTGGGCTTCGCCGGTAGTTTTTTTTTGCTGAGTGAGCCACCTGGCCACCAGATCTATTTCTTCCGATTCGTTCTCGCAAATTTGAACGGTTGGTGGAGGACCTTCGAACAAGGAAACAGTCGCTGATCGATGCTCGGCGTTGCCGTCGACATCCGTAATCGACGGATCGAGCAGCTGGTCGGCTGAATGTCGAATTTGATGCGAAGTACGGTAATTGATGTGCAGCGTGTTTGAGCGGCCGCGGATGTCGACGCCGAGCTTCTTCCAGGAGAAAGGTGTTTGAAAGATTCTCTGGCCCAAATCGCCGGAAAAAAACAGCGCATTCGAGTTGTTCTCATCCACCGCCGCGGCTAAGAATTGCAACTGCGGTACCGAGAGGTCTTGCGCTTCGTCGACTACGACGTAATCGTAAACCGGATGGTTTCGCTGTTGCAGCGTGTTGCAGAGCTGGTGGTAGATCATCGGCATTGTCGCCAGTTGATCCGACACCAGCTTCTTTCTAGTTCGCTCGAATATCTGCCATAGCTTTTCGCGTCTGGCTTCGGGAAGACGGGTTTTTCGCCCCAGACGATGGATGCTGCGATATGAATCCCACGTATCTAGTTGCCAAGCGTCGACAACATCGCGCCACTCAGAGGCTAGAAAAGCGCTCGAGAATTCCTCGATGCCGAGCTCGGATGCCGATTGCTGAAGTATCCGATTTACAGTCTTTGTGTCAGCGAGGCTTGACTGATGACCATGTCTGGTCTGCAGCTCGAGGGCAAGTTGATCTATTGCGCGAACGTCGACACGCTCAGCTAACTCCGGTTGATGTGCGATCAGTCGCGTCAGCTTCTGGCGCAGAGCGTTCGCGAGCGTTTCGCTGAAGGTTGTGAGTAGCAATCGCGCAGATTCGTTCTCACGTGCCAGATGCACGGCACGATGCAATGCAACGATCGTCTTTCCGGTGCCTGCTGACCCGGCCACGCGTGCAGGACCGTTGAAGTTCCGGGAGACCAGGCCACGTTGCGTCGGATGCAGAAAAATCGTCCACTTGTCCCACGGATAATCGAGAGCCGTCTGCAACTCGTCGCGGCCCTCGATTGCGCGAAAGCGCCGTTGAGCATCCGGATGATCGAACGGATCGTCGAGATTTACCTTTGCGCGCGGGGCAGGGGTGCCGCCGACGGCAAGTTCCAGTAGTGCTTCGGCCGCCTCTCCCGGCAGATGATCAGCCAGGTCGAATAGGTCGTCCTCGTCTCGGACCTCGCGTACGCCGGATAGCCAGTCAGCCGGAATCCCGTAATCGAGCAATGCCTCGTCGGCCACGGCTGCAAACAAGGGCACATGTGCCGCCAGCGATTCATTCGCCTCGACATACGTCGGAATCGTGACCTCTTCGACCGTCTCCCGGACTTCAACGATTTGCGCTGCGCCGGTACGCGGATGCGTCTCGATTTTCCGGCGTTCGGCCCACGCGTAGGCCTTATCGTGATGGTCGACATAGCATAGCAACAGGCTAGATGCCGTTTTGTGAACGATCAATCTAACATCCCGACTCACGCGTACGGACCAGAAATTTTCGTCTTTAGCGCGCTCGATGCGATGGAATTTTAGCCCCGGGTGGGATTGATTGATCTGGAGATCGAACGCGGTCGTCTTGGTCGCTTTCTGCGATTGGCCGTCTAGCTTTTGCAGGCTGGCGGTGAAGGTGTCGGCGATTCGGAATTGCATTTCGCTCTTTGTCATCAGGGTTAGCGGTCAGCGGTATCGGATGGATCCGGCACGTCGCAAGGCACTATGCATTAGATCGATTTTAGTACGTAGCCCGTGGGTTGATCGTTGTGCATCTGTCAATTCTAGGAAGGGTGCATTAGAGCCAGCCGGCGGCAAGCCACTGCCGATTCTCGGGGTGTAGATCGGTATTGCTGCCGTCCGAGAGCCGGTGGTCGGCGTGCTCTGCGGCCCAGTGGACCATCCGTTTCAGCTGGTCCGCATTCGCTGTCACTTCAGCCGGTTCACAAGGCCGCGCCAACCAATCCGAGACTTCACGCGTGTTGGCTCGACAGCGGCCGTCCTCGCCGATCTGCACCGCTAAAAACTCCTGCCGCATGCGCTGGGCCTGCGTGTTCTGCCATCGCAGCACGCCAGCGAAGAAACCCAATCCTTGAAGGCCAGATAGCCCCGCAGCGCGACCGCCGAACGCGAGGCCTTTCGCTCGCTGAACCAAGTGCTGCATCAATGGCGAGGTGAGGTCGAGCATGTGAACTCGCGGACGCTGGGCTGCCCAATCGCGGTCAAGAGTGACACGTAGTCGCGATCTAAGAGCCGGCAATGCTTGTTGCACCGTAGCGGAGAGCTGTAACTCCCATTCACGCCCTTGATGGAAACGTTGTACGATTTCCACCCTGGAGTGCTTTAGCATGCTTTCCACAAACGTGAGTAAGTGGCGTTTGTCGATCGTAAGGCTGTCACGAATCTCGGATGGGTCGTAACCGGCGACGTGGGAGAACATCTCGGCTTGCCGCTCTGTGGCCTCTCGGGCCTTGCGCAATGCATCGTCGATCCGCGCTTGGCTACGAGTAATATCGGCGCCACGTGCCTGCTCGATCACCTGTTCGATGTCCAGTTCCAGAAGGTCGGCCATCTGACCCAGGATGTCATCTTCCAGCCCGTCCCGGAATTCACCGCCCAGTGTGGCCATATCTCTGGCGACCTGCGCCAGACGTTCGTACATGATGCCCACGACCTCGGCATCGATCGTTTCCGGCGCATGCATATTGAATACGATGACACGTTCCTTCTGGCCGTAGCGATACAGACGGCCGATACGCTGGACCAGCCGCATAGGGTTCCAGGGCAGATCGTAGTTGACCATCACGTGGCAGCGGCGCTGGAGGTTGATGCCTTCGCCACCGGCCTCGGTGGACACCAGGAACTGTGCGCTATCCTCGAAACGCTCGATAGCGGCGCGCCGCTCGTCGTGGGCCTGGCCGCCGTGGATTAACTCTACACAGTTGTCACCGAAACGCCGCTCTAGTGCTGCTTGCAAGTACGCCTGGGTGGCACGGTATTCAGTAAAGATCAGGATCTTCGTGCCACTCTGGTGTTCGTCGATGATCGCCACCAGTTGCTCTATGAACACGCGAAGTTTCTGGTCGCCAACGAGCAGTGACTCGGCCTGCTCGATGAGCGTTTTCAGCGCGTCGCGTTCGCCGGCGAAGAAGGTTTGGCCAGACTGACCGGCGAAGGCCTCTTCGAGTTCGCCGACATAACGTTCGTCCGCCGAGTCGTCGAACAGTGCGTCGTCGCCGTAGTCGAGCAGTGTAGGCGGACCGCTTGCCTCCATCTCGGCGGAAATTCTCACTAACCGCCGTTGCAACGCGGTATGTATGGCCGACACACTCGACGCTGCCAGTTTTCGATAGACGGTCATCACGAATCCGATGGCGTTGCCTTTGCGGCCGAGTGCCTGTCCGGCCGCATAACCGCGGCGCAAATAAGATTGCATCGCTGTATCGAAGGCGCGGGCAGCGTCGCTCACAGGAACTGAAACGGCGTGCGTCGTCTTCCCCTTGAAAATGAATTCGCCGTCGGCGTCGGTAACATCCGCCTTGTTGTTGCGAATCACCATGTCCGCCAGTATTTCAGGGTTGAGATCCAGATGGCGGATATCGTGTTTGCGGTCTGGTCTTAGCAATTCCAACAGCGCCTGAAACTTGTCTTGCATGCCTTGGTGAGGCGTCGCGCTAAGCAATAGGAAGTTATCGCTGCGATGTCGCAGCTTTGCCGCGAGGTCGAATCGCTGCGAGGAATCGAACTTATTGCCGTACTGTCGTCGGCTTAGGCGGTGCGCTTCGTCGAATACCACCAGATCCCAGGGCTCCGCGGATAGTAGCGAGTCGAGGTGTGCTTCCTGCTTGAACCGATCCATCGAGCCGATGACACGGTCGTAAAGCTTCCACTGATGCGGCTCGTTCACCTCGAAATCCCGGCCGTGCACGACGAAATCGTCGAAATCGAACTTGTAACGTAGTTCGTCTTGCCACTGTTGCGTGATGCCGGGCGGGCAAATGATCAGTATGCGTCGGAACGTTGCCCGTTGAACGAGGGCGGAGAGCAACATACCGACCTCGATGGTCTTGCCGAGTCCGACATCATCTGCAATCAGCCAGTTGAGATTGCCGGATCTCAAAATACGGTGCACCAGATGGATCTGATGCGGCAGAGGGTCGATACTCAGGTGCGATAGTGCCCCGGTGTTCTCATTCCATAACTCGATCGCGTAAGCGAGGCAACGCAGGCGCAGCGCTTCGGCGCCGCCGCGGTCCGGACGGGCGCGGCTGACGAGATGCTCCACGCCATGGATTGCTTTGAGGTGCGGCGTCGGTAGCCAGACCAGCCGCCCCCCTTCCGGGAAATCGACGAGTGCCTGCTCGCGGCCACCAAGGACGCGAAGATCCCGCACTTCGCCTACGCCGAGCGTACTGGCGACGACCGAATCGGGACGGTGCTGGACAGTCTGTCGAATAGACAAGCCGTTGGACAGTTGAGCCGGCTCGTACCAACTCGTCTCGCGCTGACCGGGGCGTAGCCATTGAACCTGGATGCGCGCGGAGCCGTCATCGATGATCTTTCGATTCGTGATACAGCCGAGGGCCTTCTTGCCGTCGTGCTGGCTTCCATCAGTCACCAGCGCGCCGACACAAGGCAACAGTCCTTCGAGCAGCTTCTTCATTTTTTTTTGCGCTTTCGCGTTTTGCTGTCTTTTTTCTTTTCGTCGATCGATTTCGGATAGACATAAACTGGGCGCGCCGTCATCGGTCGCTCAACCCCGTAGCGTCGGAGTGCTTCGCAAGTCGCAGACCACGACGCACGCGATTCGAGCTCATCGAATGCGTCCTCCACCGCGTCGTCGCTTGCGAAGCAGAATTCCGGCCAGTCCTGAAGCGTGCCATGGAGATAGCCAGTCGAGTAGCCGAGATAGAGCTGAAAGCTCGTAAAGCTGCGTTGAGTGGCGCTGTTGCTGTGCCAGCGATCGAAAAGATCTTCCAGGAAGCACTCGATCTCGGCAGCGTCAGGGTAAGAGGGCCAGCAGTCAGCGAGCCGCGCAGCACGTGGCCAACTCAATTGCGACATAGCCTCTGCGGAATACATCCAACTCTCGCCGCGCGCGTTTGTCGTTGGCAAGGCCTGGCCGAACTCCGGGTGGTCGCGCCAGATACGCCGGATTTCCGTGGCCAGCGCTAATGCTTCGCAGCTAACTCCGGCGACCAGAAGCCGCTCGATCGAACGTTGTGTAATCGGCCACGGGCTTTCCTGAAAGATATCGAGCAGCACGGGCCACAGCTCGTCTGCATGCTCGTGGAAACGTCTTGCGGTCTGACCGGCCAGCCGTTTCGCTTTGTCGTATTCACTGAGCCAAGAGCCGCCGACATCTACGTCGTAGAGCGGGGCATCGGCTTCTTCGTCGTCGGATTCGACGCCCCACATGTCCGGCAGGTCGTCCAGAATCTCGAGCTCTTCTTCGATTTCTGTATCGATATTCTCGAACTCGCCGGACAGGTCATCTTCCGGAAGCGGTTCAAAAAGCGTCACATCGGGTTCGAAGTCAGACTGCTCGAGTGCTGTCGGCTCGAATGGATCGGGCGAGGCGTTCGCCGGTCGCTCACTATCAGCTTCTGCGGTGTTGGCCGGCTTGTTTGACGGTACATGGGAGCCGGTCGCCCAGCCGTTAGTGGCGTGACGCGTTCTATCGTCCTCCGGCTCGTAGAGCGGTATCTCATCCTCGGTAGTAGCGGCCGGTACCGTCTGGCTCGGCTTCGTTGTTGTGGGCGATCGAACCTCTTTCAAACTATCGGAGGGCGCGAAATCCTGTTCGACGGCCGGCGGTGAGGCCACGTCCGCTATCACGTGCGAGTACCTGCCCGGTTCGTCGTCGAAAGAGGGGGCATCGAGCGCGCTTAAAGGCGCGATCGCGGTACGCAGCTCATGCTGCTCGGCTGCACTCGTCTCGATGAAGTCCAGGTCGTTTTCATCCCACTCGAAAGCAGGTATCGACGATTCTTGGTGATCGACGTAAGCCGGTGCGCTGGGGACGGGGTTCGATCGCCTCGTCACAGATGAGCGAATATGATGGGCTGGCTTCGCGGCAGGTGGTGGCTGTTTTCCGGGCGCCGGTACTCGTTCCTCGGCTGTGGCAGCATTATCCGGAACCACAGCAAATGCAGGTTCCGAGCCGGATACGAAAGATAAACCGTCGGCTTTCCGTGTCGGTATGGACAGCGCATCGTCGTTGCAGCTTTCGACGCCTGCGGCGCTCGATATAGCCTGGTGTCGTCGCCAGCCGCGTATAGCGAACCACAACGCTAACAGAACTCCGCACACGATCATCGCGCCGGCAGTGTTTCCCTCCATCCCTCGATCCCCCGTAAACCGCTATGCGTGACCAAGCTATCTCGCGTATGTCGAGTGCTCGGTATGTAGCGATCCGATCCTCCGATCGGTAAATATCTCAAAATCCATGCTGGGGCGCTGTAAACCTTCTGTCGACCCTCTGACACGCTATGCGCGAAACACCTTCATCACTTCATCGCCTAGGTGGTTGATGACTTTAACCGCAATCCGGCCGCTCTTGGGCTTGTCGAACGCGCGCGATGTATCGCTGTGGAGCGTATCCCAGGCTTCTTCGTTGATTTCGGCCTTGAGCGTTGTGCGTAGCGATTTGTACGGGTCGGCGGCACCCAGGAAGTAGGCGTGGCGGACGAAAAAGGATTCGCTGTTGTAGTCAGTGTCGATAAACCAACAGGCGATGCCGTCGGGGCCGTCGGAACGGACTTCGCCGCTGTTGGGATGGAAAACATCCACGCCCTTGACCTCCACCACGATCTTGCCGGCCGGAATAGACGGGGCGAAGGCAATGAAGTTTTCGGCGCGTTCTTTTTCCGAGCGGATCTCGGAGACGGGGCGGGTGTTGTCGTCCTGAGTCTTCTTGGCCTTGCGATCGGCGAGTTCCTGATCGAGCCGGGTGAGATGTGCCGTGCGGCGCGCGATGGCCTGTTCGAGCGCGGCGCTCGCGCCTTCGTGGATCTCGATATCCGGTTCGCCGAAGATGACGAACAGGTTGCCCTTGCCGGTGTTCTTGAGATCTTCGGCCATGTGCAGGTCTGCATTCATGCGAGCCTTGAGCACGGGAATACGGCCGAGTTTCTCGAACTCGGTGGCGTGTGCGGCGTAGTTGAAGGCACAGCAGATGAGCACGTCGAAGTCGGCCTCGGCGGCTTCCTTGGCGGCTTCCACCAGATCGGGGCGGGAGACGGTGCCAAACTCCGGGCCGATGAAAATCGCGGCCCGCTTTTCATTAGCGGCGTCGTCTTCGCCCTCGATATAGCGGCCGTCCGCACAGACCAGATCGCCGGGCCAGGGCGTGAGCGCGGTGAAGTGGATCGCGCCGTCCTTGTGGGCCTGCTGTACGCCCGCGGTTTTGAGGTTGTCGAGAATCATCGACACAAAATCCTGCGGCGCGTCGTCGCCGTCGCGGATGTCCTTGCGTGCCAGCGGGTCGATCAGTTCGTCGTTTTCATCCACGCCCAGCGTGCGATGCGGCGAGATGGATTCGACGGTGAACGGACCAGCGACGCGGACTTTCTTTTTGTCCTCGTAGGGCTTGTCGTAGAGATATTCTGAATCCGCCTTGGCCGCGATGGAGGCGTCGATTTCCTGTTGGCGGGCGATGCGCTGTTGCCACCATTCGGCGTGGGCTTTCCTTGCATCCTCCGACCAGCCGTTGTCGGCCTCGCGAGGGATTTCCCATTCTTCCCAGGTTTCATCCAGCGCGGCATTGAGCTGCTGACGCAGCGGCTCCAGCGTTTCCTGAAAGCGCTCCCAGACCACGTCGATCTCGGCGTTGTTGGCGATGGACTTGAGCGTGATATGCGGCACGCGCTCGTAGACAAAGCCTTGGCGGATATTGCCGCGCGTCGGCGTGGTCGACGGCGCGTTGCGGGTGATCTCGGCTTCTTTCTTCTGGCCTTCTGGTGAGTCGGCGAGCAGATAGTAGGGATAGCGGGCGCCCATGACGCGAGCGCGGGCCAGGGCGAGCGCGACGCGGGAGGTGTCGATGGTGATCCAGCGGCGGCCCCATTGTTCGGCGACCGTGGCTGTGGTGCCGGAGCCGCACGTTGGATCCAGAACTAGATCGCCGGGGTCCGTAGCCATCTGTAGGCAACGACGAACAATAGTTGCACTTGTTTGGACGACATAGATAATGCCACTTGCACCCGCAACGTCAGTCCAGATATTCGAGGTCGGATACGCCGGAAAGTCATCGATGTAGCGAACATATGCAACAGTTGTACGTCGGTTTTCAATTCGGTCAGCTTTCGCCAAGCGCGCCAAACCTTCAAGTGAAGTTTTCCAATTGGATGAGGCGCCAGAGTGGTATTTCCGCTTTCGAAAGACCCAAGAAGCTGTCGTATTTGTTCGTATCCCGCTGGATATCAGGCTAGTAAGCTGGAATGCACTACTGCCATCAGGTAAATTTTCATGGCCAGATTTTTCGAGTTTGGAAAGTGCTCGACGATTTCCAGCCGATATCTGTATTCGATCGTACCTACTACCGCTACCTTTGCCTTTACCAAGCTCTTTGTTTAGGTAAACTTGGCGATATTTAGTTTTTTCAGAATTTTTCCCATACCATAGAATATAATCCGAAACATTAGGTAAAAAATTAGTCTCTTGTCCCCCCGTTTTCTGTAGGCAGATACTCGATATAAAACTCTCGGGCCCAAAAACTTCATCGAGTATTGTTCGTACTCTATGAATGTTCTCATCCCCAATCTGCACGAATATCGACCCGGACTCGTGCAATAAATCCCGCGCCACGGTCAGCCGATCCCGCAGATAGGTGAGATAAGAATGAATCCCGTCGCGCCAAGTGTCCCGAAACGCCTTGACCTGCTCGGGCTCGCGGGTGATGTGGTCGGCCTTGCCGTCCTTGACGTCGCGGCTGGTGGTGGACCACTGGAAGTTGGAATTGAACTTGATGCCGTAGGGCGGGTCGAGATAAATACACTGGACTTGACCGCGCAGGCCTTCGCGCTCGGCGAGGCTGGCCATGACCTGGAGCGAGTCGCCCAGGATCATGCGGTTCTGCCAGTTGGCGTCGAACTTGTAGAACTCCGTGCGATCGGCGCCCTTGGGTAGGCCGTTGAAGTCGGAGAACAAGTCCGGCGTGGCCTGGCCGTCATCGTGCTCACGCTCGCGGGATTCGCGTTGCAAGTCGTCGATGAGTGCTTTGGGGTGCACTTTTTCCTGGATATACAGCGGCGGCGCGTTGACCGTGAGGTCGGCCGCGTCTTGCCGATCCTTGCCGCGCCAGACGAGCTGCGGGTCCAGGTCACGATTGCGGCGTTCGTAGGCGACGCGCAGCGGTGCTTCGGTCGCGGCGTCCACAATCGACTGGTGCTCGGCGGTGGGGATGTTCTTGCGTCGTGCTTCCTCGTGGGTGAGGGTTTCGACAGATTTTGGGGCGGTGTTCTTGCTTTTTGCCATGAGAACGCGGGCTTGTGTTTAAGAGTGGGCTTGCTGCATGGCGCGTAGCGCGTCCAGCAAGTCGGGCAAATCGTCCTGGATGATGCTCCAGACGGTGTCGTTGTCGATGCCGAGATAGGCGTGGATCAGGCGATTGCGGGTGGCGATGATCAGCCGCCACGGCACATCGGGGTGGGCTGCGCGAACCGATTCCGGAATACGGCCGGCGGCTTCGCCGATGAGTGCAAGATTGCGCAGCGTGGCGTCGAAGGTACGTTCGTCGGCGACGAAATCGGCCTGGGTGATGCCTTGGGTATAGGTCTGCGCTTTCCGAGCAAACGTGAGCATGTCGTCGACGTAGAAGCGCCATTCGCGCGGCGCGTTGTCGTGTTCAGACATGAATCGCCTCGCGCTCGACGAACGGGCGCAGCTCGTCGCGGAGTGCCGTGTCGGTGACGAGATCGACCCGGCGGCCGAAGTGGTCTTCCAGGTAGAACAGCACGCCGAAATAGCGTTTGGATGTCGCCGGGCCGTCGAAGGTAACGAGCACGTCGATGTCGCTGTCCGGTGCAGCAGTGTTGCGGGCGCTGGAGCCGAACAGAGCGAGGTCGGTTACGCCGAAGCGGGTACGCAGTTCTGACTTGCAGCCTTTCAGTTCATTGATGAAATCCTGCCGCGAAAGCACCACGTTCATCCCCGCCCCCTCGCTACGTCGGCGGGTGCGGGCTTGTCTCCGTCGTAATACTTTTCGCCGACGGGCTCGATGACCGGCTCGAAGCCAACGCTGCGATGCATAGTGGAGAACAGACGATCGATATTTTCGAAATACGACATTCAGCCAGCCTCGTGTAGCTCTGATTCCATGACGTCTTCGAGCTCGTCTGCCATTTCAATGGTCGGCTCTTCTGGTTCGCTATCCAAAATAACGTCTTTACCCATCGCCTTCGCGGCAAGACCGGCGAGCTTTTTGCGCCTCTCAGACCAGAACTTCTCGAAGTCGTCTGCGCGTAGTGTTTCGGCAGAGATGTCGTGGGTCTCAATGATGTTGTCAAGCTGCTCAGGCTCCGCAGATTCATCCTTCTCGATGCGTCCGAGATAGGCGGAGGGGGCTACACCGCCGATCATGCGATTAGAGCGAGCCGACAGCGCTGTCTTATTAATAATGGAGTTGTACACCGCTGGTTCGATACCGTTGTCGATGCACCATTTCTTCGGGAAGATATGGTGGATATCGATATTGTCCTGATAGACGGTCATCAGCTCGGCGGTCTTGCCGGTAACGAAATCGCGACTACCCGACTTCATAAGCAATGCGTGCATGCCTTTATAGGCAGCGGATTGGCGTGTCCGTAACTTGTCGAGTCGTTCGATCTGGAGATAGGCGCTCTGAATTGTTTCTGGTTGCGGACCAGTTCCGGCGATCCAATCCACTAGCTCAGGTACGTCACGTGCGATCTTCGTCTCGCTAGACGATCCGAACACCTCGCCCAGTACACCGCACCAGAACCATTGCTCGAGTTTGTCTACCGCAGCGGCCGTTTCGGCCTTGCGACCCATTACCGCAAAAACCGCAGCAAGCACGACGAGCTGCGGCGGATAGGGGACGTCGGTCTGCCAGAATATTTTTTGATTGTTTAGGAACCGTCCAGCCTCGATGAATCCCGCTTCGATAGCGTCGGCGTATCTTTTATAGGCCTCGACTGGTAGTTGAAGTAGGGAAGCGCGGCTGCAGCTTATTGCCGGCAAATCACGACCCTGTTTTCCTGTCGTCTGCTGGGCTTCAATGCGTCGGTCTCGAGTGTGGAGAACGGTACACGCCTGGAGGAAGTCTAGGCTGGCTAACTCCTTAAAGACATGTCGAGGGTTGCTGATACCGCGAATGCGCTCGAGGCGACCGGGCTGTCCATTTTTAGGATCGCCCAGCCAGTCGTGTCTGAGGTCAAACTTGCTGGCCGCGAATATGGCAGTTAGCAACTCAAATGCATCAAGCTTTTTGCCGCCAACGTTTACTTTTTCAAAGATTACACAGACAGCTTCGCGGCCGTTGGATTTGTCCAGCTTAATCACTGGCATCTTGTAACGCGTGAATCGATCGAACACCAGCTCCTGGAATTTCATCGCGAGTGTTGCGACGTCATCGCCCCGGCCCTCCCAATGCCGACGCCAGTTGTAGATCCATTCCGGTCCATGAAATAGAGAATTCATGGGGAACATATGCTTCTCGTATTCTTGGTCTGGACTCGATAGATCCAGAGCCACTTTCTTGCCGAAGTTCGTTCTGAAAATACGATCCTCGGGCACGCCAACGATTGCATCTTCAAACGTCTGATAATCGTCCAGTGCCTTTTTAATGTCGAGATAATAAAATCGTCTGACGCCTTCGCCCTTGGCGTTTTTCGTCAGCACAGCGGCTTTGCCGAACGTCGCCTGATAGAGAGACGTTAGCCGCTGCTGTCCGTCGAGCAGGTACTCCTCCGGCAAAACGCCTTGGTCAGGCGCGCCTTCTAGTACGCGTGGTTTAAAGCTGACTTCACCGCCGGTCTGCAGCGTCAAAAGTGCTCCGACCGGAAAGCCGCGTCCAATACTAGCCAAGAGACTACGAATATCGGCATCGGACCATACCCAGTCGCGCTGGAAGTCGGGCAACTGCAGCTTCCCCTCGTTGATGCTCCGTAGCAGGTCTTTTAGGTCTTCCTTTGTCGTATCGAACATGCGTCCCCCGATGTTGGTCAAATTCCAAAATATCGTTCTTCGACTTGAATTGTCAGTTAGTTAGGCGTCCAGTAGACCGCTATCAGAAATCATGCGGGAACCGTCGCGATGTCTTCGATCATCGTATCGAACAGTTCTTCAATCTTCTCGGCGAAGTCATCTTCCATTTCGTACACGTCCCCGAACTCGGCGAACGCCCAGCGACCGTGCGCCTTCAAGTGATTCACCCCGGGCACCCAGTAGGTGTCCATGGTGTCTTTCTTGGCCTGGGCGTCTTCTCCACGATAACCCTTGATCTCGACTATCAGTTGTAGCGGGTCGTCGTCACCGTGGCCGTCATCGATGATGATGATGAAGTCCGGGCAGTAGGTGCGATTCTCTCCGCCCAGCCGATAGGGCACATCGAAGCCGAGGTTGTGGTTCTTCACGTAGTGGCGAACACGCGGGTGGTTTTCGGCAACGCGGCAGAATTCGGCCTCCCAGCCGCTGTCGAGGATGACCCAGTCAATATGCGATTTGTCGGCTCGTGTCTGATAGCGTTCGGTCTTCGACGTATTGAAGCCGACGTGGGCGGTGGTGCTGACCGGGTTGTAGGGCGAGAGAATGGCCTTGATGGGCCGTTCTTCGCTCGCCATCGATCGTGTGATGGCGGCCGTGATCTTCTCGCAGGCGCGCTTGCCAATGTCCCGGTACATGAGCTGAGCCGGATAGGTACCGCCCTTGCAGGTCAGGCACTCGTCGATCCATTGCCGGGCCACACGCTTGAGCTGGTTGAACATATGCAGCGGTGGTTCCTGGCCGGATTCGCGCCAGTGGTCGAGTAGTGCCTGGGTGAGGTTGAACAGCACCGTCGACTGGCGCATATCGCCGGTATGCACGAGGCTGAGGTCCGTCTCTTCGCCAACGATGCCGGCGTTCTTCACCTTGGCTGGGCCAATGAGGTCAGGCGTGAGTTCGAGTCTGGAGTCTGCGGTGAAGTCTGCGGTGAGCCGCTCGGACGGCATGTCCACGCGGTAGCCTTCCACACGAGGAAACCGAATCTCCAGCGCATCCCGCTCGGGGCGCACTGCGTGTACCCAGATGGTTTCACGAGGCGGCTGGGGTTCGGCAATGACGGGTTCGGCGGCAAAGTCGAAGGGTATACCGAGCACGTCGGCGTAGCTGGGATTGAACAGCCCTTGTTCATTCAGCTCGTAGGACTCGCGCCGTAGCGCGCGGCCGACGACCTGTTCGCAGAGCAGCTGCGTGCCAAAGGCACGCACGCCCAATACATGAGTGACGTTATTGGCGTCCCAGCCCTCGGTAAGCATGGACACCGATACGACGCAGCGGATGGATTCGCCGAGTTGGCCGGCCTTGCCGACTGTGTTCATCACTTCGCGGAGCAAGTCCTGATCGGTAATGTTGTCAGCGTCCGCCTGATTACCGGTGCGTGCTACGCGCTCGCGCTTGAATCGGTCGATCTCGTCGCTGGCGGCATCGCGAAAGCTGCGATCCAACGCGTCGCCCGACTCCAGCTGCTCGCTGTCGATGAGCAGGGTTTTCGGGCGTCCCAACGGGTTGCCGTGTTCGTCGTGATTCTGGAACAACTTGCAGCGGCCGGGCACATGCACCGTATTGCCGTCGTCTTGCTGGCGCTCGAACCCGCTCACGTAGTCGTAGACTAGTTTGGATGTCGACGTGTTGTTGCACACGATGATGAAGCAGGGCGGGATGGGCATCTGCTTGTCTGCCCAAAGGTCGAACGTCTTACTGTAGTGGCCGTAAAGGGCTTCGATCGCGGTCTGGAGTTTCGTGGGTAGATCGTGCGGGTCGAGATGCTTGGCCTTGCCGCGACCCTTCTTTGGCATATCCTTGCGGATGTGCTCCCAGAGATTGCGGTAGATGGGCATCTCCTCGCCCGGGATGTTGTCGTCGATTGGTACGCGGGGCAGCTTGACGATTCCGCATTCGATCGCATCCATCAGCGAGAAGTCGCTCATGGTCCAGGGAAACAGCGTGCCTTCGGCATAACCGGAGCCGGAAAGAAAAAAGGGTGTTGCCGACAGATCGAAGACGGTGCCAAGGCCAATGTGCCGCTGCACTGCCTCGAGGCCGCTGATCCAAAGGCGAGCGGCCTCCGCGTTTTTCTTGGCCTCCTGCTTGGCGTCGCCCTTAAGCTTGTCGGGCGTGTTGTCGTTGTCTGGGTCGCCCGGCTTTTCTCGATAACAGTGATGCGCCTCATCGTTGATGGCCATAATGTTTTTCATACCCATCAGTGGCTTGATTGCGCGCTGGAGCATTTCGCCTTCGGATTCGACCGTGTCGATCGTATCGCCATAACGGCCATCGACCAGGGCGCGGGTACCCTTGGAGAGGCCGAGTTTTTCGCGTCGCTTGAAGGCGTGGTAATTGGTAATGACGATGCGGGCTCGTTGCAGATCGCCCAGCATGTCGCCGGGTACCAATTCACGGCTTTCGTAATAGCTGTTTGGGTCGTTGGGCTGGAGTACCTGCAGCCGATCGCGAATCGTCAAACCGGGCGCCACGATCAGAAAGCCCTTCGTGAACAGCTTGCTGTTAGGGCGCCGCACGGCGTTGACTGTCTGCCAAGCAATCAGCAACGCCATGACTGTGGTTTTTCCGGCCCCGGTGGCGAGTTTGAGGGCCACGCGAGACAGGTCTGGGTTGGCATCGTCGTTCGACTGATTGATGTGGGCAATATAATTGCGCCCGATGCCGCCGATCTTCGGCGCCACTTCTGTGAGCCAGATAGCGGTTTCGGCTGCCTCGACCTGGCAGAAGAACGGTCGTAGCTGGCTGAATTCGTGGTGACGCCAGTGCTTGAGCAGACGTGCTGTTTCTGGCGTCACCCGCCACTGTGCTTCTGGGAGCTGGCGCCAGCGATCCACCTGTTCGCGAACGCCGTTGATGATCGCTGCGTGCTCGTAGCGCTGCTTTTCGGTGGACAATCCCTTGTCGTCGCCATAGTTCATCGACGCCTGCACGCCCGCACCGCTCTGCCGACGAGGCTTCGGGATCGGCGTCAGGAATTCCGCCCTGCGACGTCTCTGGATGATTTGCTGCGTCGGCTGGCCGTTCCTGTCGATCTCCCAGTGTTGCTCGGGGTATTCGTAGGGCGAGTTCAGGATGGGGCGTTCGAAGAAAGGTTTTGACATGAAGCAACCGAGAGATTTTAGTGTGGCATTAGCGCGTCGGAGTCCGCGTTCACTTCTTGACTGCGTCAACGCGGTCGTGAAGTCGACTCAGGAAATCTTTAATCTGTAGCGTGGTGCACAGGTCTTCCATCCGGGCGGCGGCGCCTACGATCTGCAGCTCGTGCCGTTTGTCCAACTTTTCTGGTTTCTCAAGCAGCCACTCATTGGCACGGTCGCCAGTCTTAAAACCAGCAGGTGTTTCCCCGACTTTGAATCCCGGAGACCACTGGTCTGCAGTTGACCACTCTTGCTCAATCTCGCGCCAAGTCCAGGTGCTGCCTGACATATTGACGACGACCGATGCTACGAGCTCGCTAGTAGCGGTGCCGGAAGCCGGCTCGATTGCATCATTGGGTTCAAGTTGATAAAGCGACCCATCTTCTTGACCGGCGAACTCCGTATCTCCACTGTGAAAAAGGCACAGGACTACGTCTCCTGGTTCGACCGCCTCGTCATGGTTGCGAGTGGTGTAGTAAAAGGTCGGGTTGAGCAACGGCAAAAAATTCGCGGCGTCGGTATTGATCAAAGGGCACTTGCGCTGGGTCGGCTGACGGCCACCAGTTGGATTCCATTCCCAGTAGCTCGTCGCATCGAATTGGCTTTTAGCTTCTTCCAGAATCTGCAGAAGCGCGCTTTGGTAGCCGTGAATCAGCCGGTAGGCGTCGCGAACTGCCGCAATCGTCTCGTTGGAATTATCCATCAATTGGTTCCCGTTACCCATAGTTGGCCGGTCGATCCGAGCCGTCGTATTCTCTCGCCGAGGGTGTCGCTCAAGTCAGAAAACAGAGCTCGTGGTGCGACTCCATGCAGCCCCAAGGCTTCCTCAATATCCTGCAAGACGCGACGCCAGTGGCCGTGATCGAGCTCGCGTGACATTTCATCACGTGCGGTTCTCGCGGCGTACCGCAGCGCCAACCAAGTCGTGCGCAGCGTCCCTGCGTGGTTTTCCAACAGACTCAGATCGCTAGGTTGTCGGCCACTGACCAAAAGGCAGAATGGGTCCGGTCTGTCTGGATATTCGTTGTTATAGCTTTCGATTTCTGCTTGCAGCTGATCTCTCGTTTGCCACTCAGAGTCGTCGTACCGTTTGGCTTCAACGAGAACATCGACATCGTCAAAGCGTAAAAGGATGTCCGGCTCACAGCGGGTGCCGTCCTCGTGGTTGTAAGTCGGCCAGAAATCGATACTTTGCAAGCTCGGCCGATGACGTAATTGCGGTGGCACCTGATCCAGCGCACTCGAAAGCAATAACCAGAAAACATCTCTGGGCAGGTATGACAGTCTCGCAAATACGGCGGCCGTCAGATGGTCTTCGAGATCTCGATAGACCGATTGTGCACTATGGGGTTGGCCATCGTCGCCAATCCAGCGCGCCATCTTTCCGTGCGTTATTGCTTTGAACATACTGGTTCTTCATTTGTTGGCAGGACGCGACTTCTAGTTGTCGAAACTAGCCCGGTCGATACGCTGAGATGGCCGTTTCAAGAGCTGCTTGTACGCGGTCTCTAAGGGATCTCGGCGCCAGCACTTCTGCTGCCGCTCCAAACCCCAGCAGCCACCATGTCAGTTCATCGGTGTCTAGTACAGTTGCTGCCAGTCTGATGCGGCCATCCGTCTGCGTCTCGGCGTGTTGGCCGGGGCTGAGCGGTCTTTCAAGCAGGTGCAAGGCGGCCCGTTCATCCATCGCGATGACCATGTCGATGTAGCCTTCGCCGGTTGGATAGCTGAACTCCCGGGCATGGCTTACATAGGATGCCAAATCGAATCCCGTAGGACGGTGGGACGAGGCATCGATCGGATCTGCGATTTTTATCCTATGCAAAGCGAGTTGTACGACGTTCTCGTACTCCCATAGGGGGCCGACCAGGTAGAGGACGCCTTGGCGGCTGACCAGTCCGAGCGGACTGAATTGATATTCCTTGGTGGATGAGTCGGTCCGGGGTTGGTATTGGATATCGACCCGCCGCTCATGCAACAGCGCGTTGTACATCACGCGTTGGATATCGCTGTCGATGACGGGAGCTGCGAGTTGAGGCCCGGTGCCGATGACCTTGATCTTGTCGCGCCAGTTGATGAGCGAGCGGCCAGGGGTGACGTCCAGGACATTGCGGGCACGTTCGAAGTAGGGCGCCAGCAGATCCAGCGTCGATGGCGGGAGCAGGTCCTTGAGGTGTAGCTCGGCGAGATTGAACGCAAGGGCGGTATTGGGCTCAAGGCCGGGTATGTCGATACCGCCGAAATTGCCGGGCCAGAACCAGTGGTTGCTCCGCCCGTGTTCTTCCGACGAATAGCCGAATATGGCGGATAGCTTGTCGAGGTCGCGTTCCACCGTCCGATTGGTGACGCTGAAGTCTTCCTGCGCCAGGTAATCCACGATCTGGCGAGTGGAGACGGTCTGCGGATAACGCGGGATATGTCTGAGCATGGCCCACTGACGGAACAGGGTGTCGCGGTTGTCTGGCATGCAGCACATTAGAAGACAGGATGGCGACATCGAGTGTCGCATAGCGAGATAAAATAAAATGGCCAGACGGCGCGTCTATGCGTCACTTAATTCTTATAAGAAGGAGATATATGGCACAGGCATGGGATCTGATCGGCGACATTCACGGATTCGCGGATGACTTGGTACAGCTGCTCGAGAAAATGGGTTATGAGCTGCACGACGGGATGTATCGGCATCCGAATCGTCGGGTGTTCTTCCTGGGCGATTTCATCGACGGCGGCGAGCAGAATCGCCGCGTACTAGATATCGTGCGACCGATGGTCGAGTCCGGTGACGCGCTGGCGATCATGGGCAATCATGAATACAACGCGATCTGTTACCACACGCAAGATCCTGGAAATCCGAACGAATACCTGCGGGCTCATTCCCCCAAGAATCTCGGTCAGCACGACAAGACGCTCGCCGAGTTCAAGGACGATGACGTCGCTCTTCAGGACATGATTGCCTGGTTCAGTACACTGCCGTTGTTCGTCGAACTCGATGGCCTGCGCGCGGTGCACGCCTGCTGGGACGAAGTATCGATCGAATGGCTCCGAACGCGTCTCGGCGACCGTGCCGTGATGACAGAGTCGTTTCTCGTCGAGTCTTGCGACAAGCCTAACGAGGCGCACGCAGCGGTCGAAGCCGTACTCAAGGGGCTGGAATTTGAATTGCCGGACGGGATCACATTCGAGGACAAGTACGGACAGCCGAGAAGCGAAGCACGGCTTCGCTGGTGGCTCGACGACGCAGCCGCGCTGGATGAAATGGTGATCGGTCCGCCGGCTTTGCATGCATCGACGGCCGGCTATGCAGCCGATCGCAGCCAGCTGATTGGCTATGCCGCCCAGTCGTCACCGGTGTTTTTTGGTCACTATTGGCTGACCGGGGAGCCAGCGTTACAGCAGGCGAACGTCGCCTGTCTGGACTACAGCGTCGCGCGCGGTGGACGCCTCGTGGCATATCGCTGGGATGGTGAGCAGGCTCTGGACGACTCCAAGTTCGTCTGGTAAGTGTCGGACCATCTGAAGCCATCATCTCCTTCGCCGTTCGAGTGCCGAGGCTGGACGTAAAGGCTCACTCAATCTTTGCGACACGATCTGTCGGATAGCCGTGCTCCAATGACTTCGTGGCCTGAAAACGGAGCGCGGCATGAGGGGATTCGAGAAGCGGTTTGATATCGAGGGCCTGCGTTACAGGGTTGTTGTGTCGGACAACGGCCAAGTTGCGTTCTTGCTGGACGGGGGCTCTACGCCTCGTGGTGTCGTCCACAAGGATGAGCTGTTCGACGACATACCGGTACTGAACGACGTCGATCTGCTTAGTGTCCATCCGATGACCCTGTTCCGAATTGTCGCCCAGCATGTCGAGGACTGGATCTGGCAGGAGAAGCCCTATCAGTTCTTCTTCTCTACGGGCGACGTGCGCCGCGCCACGATCTACCGCTGGCTGGCACGCCGCGCTGCGCGCCGGCTTTCGACTTACTGGTACTACGAGATGGAGGGCACCTTCCATTTTTTCCTGCGCGCGGCGGGGGCGCCGGATCATCCGATTGATCAGAGCGCGAGCCGAACACGCTTGTCTGGGCCCCATTCAAACGTCGTCGCCAACAGGCTTGTGATTGCGCGCGATAACGAACAATCGCCGGAATTTTGCCAATAAAACAATAAATGGAGAGAAAGATGTACTCACTTTCAACACTGCACCGTCTCCACGAAACCAGTTCAAATCATCGCGAGTTGATCCTCAACAGCATCCAACTCGGCTGCTTCCATTGCTGCAAGCAGTTCAGCCCCGAAGCGCTTGATGAATGGTGGGACGAAGACGCGAATGGGATTGGTCAAACCGCGGTCTGCCCGTACTGCGGCATCGATACGGTCGTGGGTGACGCTGCAGGCCATCGCATCACCGAGCAGCTGCTCGCCGCGCTTCGCGACCACTTCTTCTGGCGCATCTGCAGCTGAGCATTGATGAACTGGTATCACTCCCTGGCAGCACATGATGGCTCGCGTGTGCCTGTTGACCCCATCGCCCGCACATATCACTTGGAACCGAATCATCATGGATAAGGAAACGGATTGGTTCGTGGACAGCCTCAATAACCGCCAGGCGCGGTTCCTGCTGCGATGGATCGAGGAAGACGACGCCGACTGGCAGCGCAAACGGGAAGAGATCAAAACGCTCTTGTCGAGACGCTCTCCGGTGACCGGCCCTCAGTCCGCGCTGGCCTACATCATCGATAATCGGTGCCCGAGCCAGTCCAGGCTACTGAGCCGCTACATCGGGGGATATCCGAGCGATGCCGTCATCGACCATCTGATTGCCTGCCGCATACAAAACGTGGGTTCGGCACAAGCCGTGACCGATGATCTGATTGAGCTGTTTGCCGAATCGGCGGCGACGTTCGACAAGTTCAAGGCACGGTCCAGCTTCTCTGCTGCGGCCGCGCGCCAAGCTAATAATATCGGTGCGTCGCTGTACCACGGCGCAAAGCGAGCGGCAGCACGGTAATGCCCACCCCTGATTCGCGACCGAGCCATGGTGGCATACGGTGCCGGGCTGGATCAGCCGACTGATGCGGCCAGTGCCCGGACCTGTTGATCGGCTTGCCTGAGATCACAAGTCAGTGGTTCGTGGCGGGCTTGCTTGTTGCCCGCGCTTCCGCGGGTCAAGGCGTCACAGGTAGGCGGAGTAGAGTGTATCGTCCTCAGTACGGCTCGGCTGCGGAGGGCGCTTCGGGGTCATCTGAGTAAGTGACTGTGCTCGGCAACGTGGCCCGATCGGACTGATAAGCACGCCGGTCAGCCAAAGTGCTCGTCCGCGCGGCGATTGTTGCCGCAACAAGAAACCTCAAGGCTTCGGGTCGTCGACTTTCATATCGCGCGTTTTACCCCGATCTAACGGGCACTTCTTAACCGTCTGTGAAGACGGGGGATAACCCGAGAATACTGCTCGCGAACAATCTACGTGGGGATTTTGATTAATCTCCCCTGTGGCTTGTTCGCCAGTCAAGCTTCGATGAACGGTTAACTGGCCGCACTTAAACGTCGCGCGTAAACCTTAGACGTCTTCTCATCGGCGAGGTCAGTCCCAGACCTCCGAACAGGCCTCGTTGTGAGAGTTACGAGCACCTAGCAGATCCGGTAAGTCCAGACTACCGGCTCAGGAAATGACCCAGCTACCCTTGATAATGAAAGCGAAGACAGTCAACTGACCAGTGAGCGCTGGGTCGCGAACGAGAAACAAAATATGGCGAACGATGACTCTGGACCGGGCGTCGACTTTACCGAGCGCTTGCTTCTGATGCTCGACATAACGCCCCATACGGCATTGGCATCTCCTCACGGTGCGGGCAAGACGACGTACGCATTGCGCCAGCTTCTGCCGCGCCTGCAACAGCGTGGTTTCGAGACACTGTACGTGCCTGTCGCGGCAGATAGCGACGAGGTCGCGGAAAGCATCGCCTCTGCTTTCCGAGAACACGCCGTTGCTCATTTGCCTGAAGAAACCTGGCTGCGTCTTGCGTGGCCTAATAGCGCGCCCGAATATCCGGGCGACGAAAGGACTCGTGTCCTATTCTGGCTGAATGCCGTCTCGGAGATGCCTCGGGATCAACAGCTTGCAGTTATCTTCGACGATGCGGAACACATCCAGAAAATGGGGTCGACCGCCGTCGCAGCACTGCGCTCGGCACTCCAAACGGCGTACCACATAACGACGCAAATATTCCTCGTCTCGCGTGGTGAACTATGCAGCCGGATGTTTGAGAATTGCGACGAGCCTTTTTACTGCTACTGCGGTATCTATGAGCTACCCATGAACAGCGATGGATTCCTGGCTTTCGAAAAGGAATCCAGATAACACTGGACCACAGTCGTCTGCGCGCAGACGGTACTGCTAGTGCGATGCTACCTTGATTTGGACGCCTCGGTAATCCGAGAACGGACGCAGCTCCAAAGCGGAATTTTCTCGTAATCCAACCCCGAGGAGGTTTCGTCGAAGACGTCGCTGTATACCAACAGCCAGATCCTGGCGATCCTAGGGTAGGATGAGGTCAGCACGCCATTGCCACAGCTGTGCCGTGAATATGGTGCGGACTCAGCGACGTTCTACAAGTGGCGCAGTAAGTACGGCGGCATGGATGCGTCGCTCATGGCCTTCGTGAAAGAGCTGGAGGACAAGACCCAAGGGCCACGAATATGGACGTGAGATAACTCTTCGCGACGTCATTGAACGCGGGATCAGTGTTGGGCTGGCCTGTTTTGCCTTTTGATCAGCCGGTCCTGCTACCGCTGCCAGCCCACATTGTCGGAGGCGAACGCTGAGATCGTCGACTGGCTGTTCCGCTTGACTGATAACCAACGGACTCGAGCTTTGGTCTGTGTTTTCTGTACCTGAGCAGGCGGCGGATTTTCACACAGCCTGAGTCGTAAGCTGATCCACCAGCTTGACGTGACCGTCTAGCCACGTCCGTTGATATTCAAGCTGGCTGTGCAGCGTTTAATAAGGTGCCTCTAATGTTGTCTTCCGCAGCTAAGCGGTCCGCCCGCCCGACGTGCGTAGCGGGCGGAAGAGCAGTTATTGGTCCGGCAGCGTAACCTCAACCAGTTCACCACCAGATGAAGTGCGAATCGTGTGTTTCGAACGAGCCCACCTGTCCCCTGTAGTGAGCGTATCCAGCACCTCGACCAGATCGGTGCACAGTGTGCGACCCTCGAAGCCCGTGGCTTCCTGAGCCATCACGGGTGCCAGCATCTCGGCCAGCGCGAGCCATGCTCGCCGCGACTTGGCCTCCAAGCCTCCGATATGGTCGTCAAGCACTTTGAAAGTCAGCTGTTCCATCAGCTCGCTGCCCTTCAACAAGGGTGCCTGCGACGGCTTGAACGCGATCGCGCCGATATCGCGCAAGAGCGCGCCGACGACGACAACCAGTGCATCCTCCTGTCCCACCAGCCGTGGTGCTACCCGTTCGGCGTTTTCAGCTCGCGTAACGCTGTCGATCAGCAGGCGGCCCGGTGCCCCGGCTGAACCATCGAATCGATAGGACGACTGCACAAAGCGCTCCGCAAGCGCCACATCACCCATCACACGATTCATGAACTCGAGTAAGGGAACATGACCCTCGAGCCGATTCAGCACGCCACGCAGGCGGGTAAACGCGCCTCGCGCCTCATGCGGCACATAAGTAATCGGCAGCAGGTCCCAGTTCGGGCGAATCGCAGCCTCTACCGGTTGATACTCGGTCAGCTGTACATACGCGCGCTTGGTCGGCGCCATCTCGACCCGGCCTCTGATTGAGACCAGCGCACCGTCGCAGAGCGTCGCCCAAACGGTATCGTCCTTGCTGAGATAGCCACAGCATAGGCGCATATCGGTCGCGTCCGCGATCGTCATGCGAAACGTGTCTCGGCCATCGACGGGCGATCGACTTAGGTCCTTGCCAATCACGCGATACACGCCCTTGACCGGCGTGCCGGGACGATGCCGATATTCTGCCAGCGGCTGCGAGCCGCGAATGGGGCCCGATAGCGCAATGCGGCTGCTACGACGAGGCGAGGGCGCACGCGCGATGCAGGTCGGGGTGGTGAGGGCGGCAGATCGATTGTTATTCATGTCGGTTCCTGGTTTTGAGTTGAATGGATTCCCCTGTTTGGGGTACGTCATCCAAGCTAAACCGGGTCCCGGAACACGCAAGCTGGGTTCGGAAGAACGCGTGAGGCGCTTTTGATGAGCGCGCCTACGCGCCACTCGAAGAAGCCTAAGGCCGCAGAAACTTCGCCCACTGATTCATCATGCGTCGTCGCTGAGGTAGTAGCTCATCGCGGGCGTAGGCCGCGCGCGTGGCATCGGAGTTGACGTGTGCCAACGCCAGTTCACTGACCTCGTCGGCTGCCCGCGTACGATTGCGTGCCCAGTCCTTGAAACTGCTTCGGAAACCATGCGGCACGGCATCCACGCCCATCCGCTCGGTCACCTTTGAGAGCGCCATGTCCGACATCGCGCCGCCGCGGGCGGACGCAAACACGTAGTCGACCCCCTCAAAACGCGGCAGCGCCGCGATAATGGCGAGCGCATCCGCGGATAGCGGGACGCGGTGCTGTTTGCGCGGCTTGGTCCGCTCGGCCGGCACGGTCCAAAGCGCGGCCTCGATATCAAACTCATCCCACGTCGCCCAGCGGACTTCGCCCGACCGTGCGGCGGTCAGGATCGCGAACGCCAAGGCAGGCGCCGCTGTGCCACCGCGCTTGCGCAGCTCCACCATGAACGCGGGCATCTCCTGCCACGGCAGGGCGGGGTGATGCCTGACCTTGGTGATCTTGGCCGGTGCCGGTAACACTTCGGACAAATTGCCCTTCCACTCGGCCGGGTTCGCTGCCGTGCGATGTCCGGACACGATGGCCCACGAGAACACCGCCTCCATGCGCTGCCGGACTCGGCTCGCGGTTTCGGTCTTCGTCCTCCAGATGGGCTCCAGTACCGCCAGCACATGAGGCAGTTCGATCGTCGCCACGTCCATGTCGCCGAGCACTGGGACCGCGTACCGTTCCAGTGTCGATAGCCACTGCTTGGCATGCTTGACGTTGCGGAACTCGCCTGCGATGGCGGAATGCTTGCGCTTGCCAGCCTGGGCGAACGTCAGGCGCTTGCGCTGTGATGCAATGAGCGCTTGTCGCGCGGCGTCGCGCTCTGCGATCGGATCCACACCGTTGCTGATGAGTTCACGGGTCTCGCGCGCCTTCTGGCGGGCCTGCGCGAGCGTGACGTCCGGAAAGGGCCCGAGGCCCATATCGCGGCGTTTGCTGCCAATGGTCGCGCGCAGGATCCAGGATCGTGATCCGGTCTTTGAGACCTGCAGCAGAAGACCCGCTACGCCACCTACCGCGTGCAGGCCGCGCTCTGTTATCCTACGCACCTCAACGGCGCTGAGTTCTCTTGCTCGCTTCGGCATACCTGACAACCTACCCAACAAAAGCCGTTGTGTTGGATGGTATGCCTTGAGACGTGGTGAGACAACTAAGTGCCTGTTAAGAAACGGGATTGGATTGTGCCTGATACGCGCTGTTGCGGTATGAAACGCCTTGATGGCGGGCACCCTCTCCGCCATTATTCACGCTCCCTCCAGGCGCAACCTGCCCATGGCCACAGTGGACTCCAAGCAGCGTCTCTATCGCGTGGCGTTCTTCAACCAGGGCCAGGCGTACGAGGTGTATGCGCGCTCGGTATCCCAGGGCGCGCTGTTCGGCTTCATCGAGATAGAGAAACTCGTGTTCGGTGAACGCAGCGGTCTGTTGATCGACCCGGCCGAGGAAAAGCTCGCCAGCGAATTCGCCGATGTCGAGCGCTCCTACGTGCCCATGCACTCGATCATCCGTATCGACGAAGTCACCCGCCGCGGCAGCGCCAAGATCACGCCGGCGGACAGCGATTCCAAGGTTCGGCCGTTCCCGGTCTATACGCGCCAAGGTGGCCCAGGCAGCCAGGGCGGCGGTGGCGCCGGCCGCGATTCGTGAGCCTGTCTTGAGCGGCGGCACGTCGGCCATGCGTTTCGCGGTGCTCGGCAGCGGCAGCAAGGGCAACGCCCTGGTGGTCGAATACGCCAATACCCGTATCCTCATCGATTGCGGTTTTTCGGTGAAGGAAACCGAGCGCCGGCTGGCCCGTCTGGGGCTCGACGCCGACGCTATCGATGCGCTGGTGATCACCCATGAGCATGACGATCACTGGAAAGGGGTGTCGCGGTTTTCACGTCGGCACACGGTGCCGGTCTGGCTCACGCCGGGTACCCATGCGGCCAAGCAAGCCGATGCACTGTCGTCGATCGAGCTGTATTCGCCGCACGAACCGTTCGCGATCGGCGATCTCGAATTCTTCCCCTATCCGGTGCCCCATGACGCGCGCGAACCCGCGCAGCTGATCGTGGGTAACGGCGACAAGCGTTTGGGCGTGCTCTCGGATATCGGCCATGCTACGCCTCACGTGCTCAGCATGGTGGACGCCTGCGATGCGCTGGTGCTCGAATGCAATCACGATCCGGCGCTGCTGGCATCGGGCCCGTATCCAGCCTATCTGAAGGCGCGGGTCGCCGGCCGGCTCGGCCATCTGAGCAACGGCCAGGCCGCGGCGCTTATCAAGAACATCGACGCCACCCAGCTGCAGCAGCTCGTGGTGGCCCATATCAGTGAAAGCAACAACCGCCCGGAACTGGCCCAGGCCGCGCTCGCCGAAGCGCTGTCCTGCAGCCCGGACTGGGTGCATGTCGCCCATCAACGCGAGGGTCTGTCGTGGCGCAGCCTAGTCAACCGGTAGGCGATCAGTCGATCGCCGCAGTTCAGGTCATCGCCGGCAACGCCGCGCTGGCGGAGTTCGAGCTAGAACGTTTGCGCGGTGGTCTCGCCGCCGCCGGCATCGATATCGCCAGCCTGGTCGCACGCGAAGTGTTCGTCGCCGCGTTTGCGGTCGAACCTGGCGCCGACGAGCGCGCCCGATTGCTGGGTCTGCTTGGCGTGAACGGCGATGACGACGTGCCGCCGGGCCCGATCGTGGTGCCACGCCTGGGCACGGTCTCGCCCTGGTCGACCAAGGCCGAGGACATCGCCCACAACAGCGGCCTGAACAACCTGCTGCGTCTGGAGCGGGGCGTGGTTTTCGGCTTCGGCAGCGCGCCCGAGTTCGCGTCCCTGGTGCAAAGCTGCGTGCTGCACGACCCGATGACCCAGTCGATCCTCCCCAATGCCGAGCGCCTGCCGCAGCTGTTCGACGTGCTCGCGCGGCGCGGCCTGCGCCGGGTGCCGCTGGCCGCCGAGGGGCCGGCCGCGTTGCGGGCCGCCAATCGTGACTGGGGCCTGGCGCTGGCCGACGAGGAAATCGGCTATCTGGCCGAGCAGTACGCGATTCTCGAGCGCGATCCCACCGACGTCGAACTGATGATGTTCGGCCAGATCAACTCCGAACATTGTCGCCACAAGATATTCAATGCCGAGTTCGTGATCGACGGCGAGACCCGCGCCAAGTCGCTGTTCGACATGATTCGCGACTCGCACCGGGCGCAGCCCGATGGCGTGCTCTCGGCGTACCGCGACAACGCGGCCGTGATCGCGGGTGCGGATGCGACCCGTCTGATGGTCGATACGGATCGGATTTATCGCCTGGCCGAAGAGCCGGTGCATATCCTGATGAAGGTGGAGACCCACAACCACCCGACCGCGATCGCGCCCAATCCGGGCGCGGCCACCGGCGCCGGCGGCGAGATTCGCGATGAGGCCGCAACCGGCCGCGGGGGCAAGCCCAAGGCAGGGTTGAGCGGTTTCTCGGTCTCCGATCTGCGTATCCCGCACGATCTGCAGCCCTGGGAGACAGACGCCAGCCAGCCACCGCAACTGGCCAGCGCCCTGCAGATCATGCTCGAAGGCCCAATCGGCGCGGCCCGCTACAACAACGAATTCGGCCGGCCCGCGCTGGCCGGCTATTTCCGCAGCTTTCAGCACGAATCCGCAGTCCACGGCCTGCGTGGCTATCACAAGCCGATCATGATCGCCGGCGGCATGGGCAATGTCCGCCCCGGCGACGTGGAAAAACACGCGGTACCGGTCGAGGCCTGCCTGATCGTGCTCGGCGGCCCGGCCATGCTGATCGGTCTGGGCGGCGGCGCGGCCTCGTCCATGGCCAGCGGTACCTCTTCGGCCGAGCTGGATTTCGCCTCCGTGCAGCGCGCCAATCCGGAAATGGAGCGCCGCTGCCAGGAAGTGGTCGAGGGCTGCATCGCGCTCGGTGCGGACAACCCGATCGCCTCGATCCACGACGTCGGCGCGGGCGGACTGTCCAATGCGTTGCCGGAGATCATCGACGCCGACGATCGCGGCGGCCATATCCGTCTGCGCAACGTAGATGCGGCCGACGTCAGTCTGTCGCCGATGGAGATCTGGTGCAACGAATCGCAGGAGCGCTACGTGCTCGCGATTCCGGCCGACCAGCTCGCGGCCTTCGAAGCGCTGTGCGCGCGCGAGCGTTGTCCCTATGCCGTGGTCGGTCGCGCCACCGCCGAGCCGCGCCTGCTGCTCGAAGACGACGAAGCCGAAACCGACGACAGCCGCAATCCGGTCGACATGCCCATGGGCGTGCTGCTCGGGCGCACTCCGCAGATGCAGCGCGACGTGGCGCGCGTCGCGATCGAATCGCCGGCCTGGAATCATGCGGGCATCGATATCGCCGAGGCGGTGGGCCGAGTGCTGCGGGTACCCAGTGTGGGTAGCAAGTCATTCCTGATCACCATTGGCGATCGCAGCATCGGCGGCATGACCGCCCGCGACCAGATGGTCGGCCCCTGGCAGGTGCCGGTCGCCGACGTGGCCGTGACCACCTCGGGTTATACCGGCGACACTGGCGAAGCCATGGCCATGGGCGAGCGCACGCCAGTGGCGCTGCTGAACGCCCCGGCCTCCGGTCGCATGGCGGTGGCGGAAGCGGTGACCAACATCGCCGCCGCGCGTATCGACAAACTCACCGATATCCGTCTATCCGCCAACTGGATGGCAGCCTGTGGTGAGCCGGGCGAAGACGTGCGCCTTTACGACACCGTACAGGCGGTGGGCGAGCAACTGTGCAGCGAGCTGGGTCTCGCGATTCCGGTCGGCAAGGATTCACTGTCCATGCGCAGCGTATGGAACGAAGACGGGAGCGAACGACGCATGAGCGCGCCGCTGTCGTTGATCGTGTCCGCGTTCGCGCCGGCGACCCACGCCCGCGCCACGCTCACCCCGCAGCTCGTACGCGGCGGTGCGCCGACGCGGCTGGTGCTTGCCGATCTGGGCAACGGTCGCAACCGCCTCGGCGCGTCGGCGCTGGCCCAGGCCTACGGCGAACTGGATGCCACGCCGCCGGATCTGGACAGCCCCAAACAGCTGCGCCAGTTCTTCAACGTGATCCAGCGGCTGGCCGGCGAGAGCCGCATCAAGGCCTATCACGACCGCAGTGACGGCGGCCTGCTGGTCTGTTTGGCCGAAATGGCTTTTGCCGGCCATGCCGGCGTCGATATCACTCTGGATGCGCTCGGCGAAGACGCGCTTGCCGCGTTGTTCGCCGAAGAACTGGGTGCGGTGCTACAGGTCGGCGCCGACGATGCCTCGGTGGTGGTCGGCGAACTGCGCGCGGCCGGCGTGGCCGCGCATGACATCGGCACGGTCACCGATGAGCAACAGCTTGTGTTCAGCTATGCCGATCGGCCCGTGTATTCTGCCTCGAGGGTCGAGCTGCACCGGCAATGGGCCGCGACCAGCCATGCCATGCAGGCGCTGCGTGACGAGCCGCATTGCGCGGACAGCGAATACGACACGCTGCTCGACGCAGCCGATCCCGGCCTGCCGGCCGCGCCGTCCTTCGATATCGCCGAGGATGTGGCCGCGCCGTTCGTGAATACCACCCGCCCGCGGGTGGCGATCCTGCGCGAGCAGGGCGTGAATGGCCACAACGAGATGGCCTGGGCGTTCACACGCGCCGGTTTCGATGCAATAGACGTGCACATGAGTGAGATCGTGGCCGGCGGTCGCGACCTGAGCGACATGCAGGGCCTCGCTGCCTGTGGCGGCTTCTCCTACGGTGACGTGCTCGGCGCCGGCCAGGGCTGGGCCAAGTCGATCCTGTTCAACGCCGGCGCGCGTGCCGCGTTCAGCGCATTCTTCGAGCGCGACGAGACCTTCACACTGGGCGTCTGCAACGGCTGCCAGATGTTGGCCGCGCTCGCAGAGATCATTCCCGGGACCGAGCACTGGCCGACTTTCGTGGCCAACGCTTCGCGCCAGTTCGAAGGGCGCACCAGCGGTGTCGAGATCGTGGATTCCAAGGCCGTGCTGCTCGCCGGCATGGCCGGCACGCGCGTGCCGATTGCCGTCGCCCACGGCGAGGGCCGGGCCGTATTCGCCACTGATCGCGATCTCGATACGCTTGCCGCCAACCGCCAGCTCGGCATGCGTTTCGTCGATAACCACGGCGCGGCCACCACTGACTATCCGGCCAACCCCAACGGCTCGCCCCAGGGCGTGACCGGTTTGTGTAACGACGACGGCCGGGTGCTGATCACCATGCCGCATCCGGAACGGGTAATCCGCAGCGTAAACCTGTCCTGGGCACCCTCGTCCTGGGGCGAGGACAGCCCCTGGGCACGGCTGTTCGGCAACGCGCGGCGATTCGTGGGCTAGGGCGTATTGCCGTTTGGCGCGGCCCCGCGTTGCATCCCAAAATCGAGCCAGACAAGGCGCGTGGTGCCGGCCCTAGTCATTCTAGGGTCAAACCGCGCAACGCCGTATGGACCGATTTTGGGCCGCAACCCTTCGGGACAGCGTCCATTTTCCTGCAATACGGCGTTGCAGCACGCTCATGTAGCTCGGCTACACAACGCGCACTGCGCCTTGTCTTGCAGAAAAATGGCCGCTGGCGCGGCGCCGGGCCAAACGGCAACACGCCCTAGTCAGCACCGTGGACGAGATCACGCTGCGGGCGTTTCGACCGGCTGACACCGAGGCAGTGGTCGCACTGTGGTCCGACTGTGGCCTGACCCGGCCCTGGAACGATCCGTACAAGGACATCGCGCGTAAGCTGAGCGTCGATGCCGATCTGTTCATCGTGGCCGAGATGCAGGGCACGCTCGTGGCCAGCGTAATGGCCGGCTACGAAGGCCACCGCGGCTGGATCAACTATCTCGCGGTGACTCCGTCGCGCCAGAGGCTGGGTATCGGTCGGCGGCTCATGGACCACGCCGAACAGCTTCTGATTGCCCGTGGCTGTCCGAAGATCAGTCTGTTGATTCGTCGCGACAACACCGCGGCGCTGGCGTTCTATCAGCAGCTGGGGTTCGGCGAAGACGCGGCGATTCCGCTCGGCAAGCGGCTCGAAGCAGACGACTAGCCTGTTTCGCCGGCGCGTTCGAGGATCCGCGCGGCGACATTGAAATGCGGCTGGTCGACCATGCGGCCGTCGAGCTGGAACGAGGCCGCGTCCGGATTGGCGTCGACCAGGGCGCGCACCTGGCGGGCCCAGGCGATCGCTTCGGCGCCGGGCGCGAGGCCTGCGTGCAGCGTGTCGAGCTGGGCCGGGTGGATCGCCATCTTGCTGGTGTAGCCGAGTTCGCGGGCGTAGTCGCATTCGGCGGCGAGCGCCTCGAGATCGCGGAAGTTCGCGCTGATGCTGTCGATGGCGTCGACGCCGGCGGCGGCGGCCATCATCAGGCAATGCATTTGCATGCTCTGGGCGAGCGCCGTATTGGCGTTCGTGCGCCCGGCGATCGGCGGGCGGCCGAGCACCGCCGACAGATCCTCGGTGCCCCAGCTGTAGCCGCGCAGGCGTGGATGGCCGCGCGTGAGCGTGCGCGCCTGCTCGCCGACCACGGATGCAGCCGTTTCGGTGATGATGCCGACGATGCCGGTCGGCGCGCCCTGGATGCTGTCGCGAGCTTCCAGCGCGTCCAGCCAGTGGCCCATGCGCTCGAGTTGGGCATGGGACCCGAGTTTGGGATGGATGATGCCGGACACGTGGGCCAGCGGCAGCGCGGCCAGTTCCGCGAGTGCATCGGCGGGTTGGCTGGCGTTCACCCGCACCCAGAACTCGGGATGGGGGCGGGCGCTGTCGCAGGCGTTCAGGAAATCGGCCGTGACCCGCAACGCTTCGGCCTTGCGCGTGGGGGCCACCGAATCCTCGAGGTCGAGGATGATCGCGTCGGCGCTCGAGGTCGCGGCCTTGTCCATCTTGCGCGCCGAGTCCCCGGGCACGAACAGATAGGAGCGTGGTGTTGTGTGCTGATTACTCATGCGGAATCGGCCGGCTTGCGGTGCATCATCGCCTGACGTCGGCAGTTGGCGACTTCGGTGCCGTCCTGCTTGAAGGCGCGGTGGATGAATTCGACGATGCCGACATCGGGCTTCGAGCGGCTGGCGCGAAGACTGGCGACCTCGGTGGTCACATGCACGGTATCGCCGTGGAACAGCGGCGCCGGGAAACGGGTGTCGCTCATGCCGAGATTACCGACCGTGGTGCCCAGCGTGGTGTCCTGCACCGAGATACCGATCATCAGGCCCAGGGTGAACAGGCTGTTGACCAGCGGCTGGCCGAACTGGGTGTGGGATGAGAATTCGCGGTCGATATGCAGCGGCTGCGGGTTCATGGTCATGCCGCAGAACCACATGTTGTCGGCTTCGGTGACAGTGCGCGTGAGTTCGTGCTCGAAGCGCTGACCCTCGCTGAATTGTTCGAAATACAGGCCGGCCATGGCGGGCTCCTCTTGTCTGGACTTGTTGTTCTGGACTTTTCGTTGCGGGTTGGGGTTATTCGGATTGGTCGTCGGTGCCGGGCGTCTCCGCCGGCAGGATCATCGCGCCGCTGGCGACCAGCGCGTCGATGGCGGCATCGTCCATGCCGTATTCATGCAGCACCGCGCGGCCATCGATACCCAGCCGCGGCGCGGCGCGGTCCGCGCGGGTGGCGGCGCCGGCAAAGCGCAGCGGTTGGCGCACGGTCGTGACCGCGCCTTCGGTCGGATGTGCGGTGGATTGGAAGAACCCGACCGCACGCAGATGCGGGTCGTCGATCAGGTCCTCCAGTCGGTTCACTGGCCCGCAGGGAATATCCAGGCGCTTGAATTCGGTCAGCCATTCGGCCGTGGTGCGCTCTGGCGTGGCCTGGCCGAGCACGGCATAGAGTTCGCCGATGCGTTCGCTGCGCCGCGACGCATCGCGCACCCAGTCGGCGTTGGCGAGATCGTCACGCCCGATCAGGCGCAGGAATTTCTCCCAGTGCTTGGTCGAATAGGGCAATGCAGCGATATGGCCGTCGGCGGTGGGATACGGCTTGCGGTGCGGCGAGACCACGCGGTCGTAGCGCAGCGTGCCGATCGGCGGCTCGAACACGTAGCCCGACAGATGCTCGGCGAGCATGAACGAGGCCAGGCTTTCGAACATCGCCGCTTCCACGGCCAGGCCCTGGCCGGTGCGTTCGCGCGACATGAGCGCGCCGAGGATGCCGGCAACCGCATACAGCCCGGCGATCTTGTCGGTGAGCACGGTCGGAATCAGCCGTGGTTCGGCCGTGGGGTCGATGCTCATGGAGGCGAATCCGGTCATCGACTGGATCACGTCGTCGTAGGCCGGGTCGTCGGCATAGGGGCCGTCGCTGCCAAAACCCACCGCGGCGCAGTAGACCAGGCGCGGGTTGAGCGTGGCCAGGCGTTCGTGGCCCAGATCCAGGCGTGCGATTGCGGCCGGGCGCATGTTGTGCAGGAACACGTCGGCATCCGCGATCATGCGATCGAGCGTGGCGCGTCCGGCCTCGGTCTTCAGATCCAGCGATATCGAGCGCTTGTTGCGATTGAGGTTGAGATAACCTGCGCCCATGCCGCGGCTGCGGGCCGGGGCGGCCGCGCGAAAGATATCGCCATCGGGTGATTCCACCTTGATCACGTCGGCGCCGAAATCCGCCAGCATCTGCGAGGCGAATGGCCCGAAGACCACCGTGCTCAGGTCGAGCACGGTCACCCCTTTCAACAACTCAAACATCCATGGCTCCTTGTCCGGGCCGTGTTGCAACACTGCACCGCAGCGATGGCGTGTAACTTTCGCACCGGGTGGCGACAGTCACGAGCCGCCGCACCCCGGGTGAACAGTATCGATCGGCAGCAGGAGAACAGAGTCTTGCATGTACGCAAAAGAGCTGCAATAATTTTTGGAACGATGGTTCATTCAATGAAACATTTATGAGTTACGCTCCCGTCACGGCCCTGATGCGCGGATTGAAGGTTCTCGAAGCCGTCAATCGGCTGGGGCCGGCACGCCTGACGGATATTCAGGCCGCCACCGGACTGCCCAAGGCATCGACGCTGCGAGTGCTGGATACCCTGCGCCACGGGGGTTACGTCACGGTCACGCCAGACAGCCGCGAGTATCTGGTGGCCGCGAGGACGCTGTCGCTGTCGAACAATTACCGCGCCGACGAGGCCCTGCTCGCGGTCGCGGCGCCGATCCTGCAAGAACTGCGCGAGGCCACCGGCTGGCCGTCCGATCTGGCGTTCTATCAGGCCGGCAAGATGGTGATCGCCGATACCAACCGGCGCCCGGGCAGTTTCTCGGTCAATCGAAAAGTGGGCACGCGGGTCTCGGTGATGCTCACCGCGATCGGGCGGGTCTATCTTTCGTTCTGCAGCGACGCAGAACGTGCGGACATCATCGACACCCTGGTTGCCAGCGACGATCGCGACGAAGTCGGTGCCGCCGACCACAAGGCCGTGGCGACGATGGTCGAACAGATCCGTACGCGCGGCTATGCCATCAATGAACGCGAATCCGTGCATACCATTCGCGCGGTGGCCGTGCCGGTGCTTCACGACGGCCAGGTGTTGTGTTCATTCAACGTCATCGGCCTGGCCCAGGCCGTACCGATGGCGGATTTCGAGAAGACCTATATCCCGATGATCCAGGCCGCGCGCCAGCGTATCGAGGCCGCACTGTCGAGTCGGAGCGAATAGACATGACGTGGACGAACCGGCGCACAGAACGCTCGGCCGTCCTTTTTTCCAACCGGAGGAGAACTCTGTGACCCAGACGAGATTATTGACACGTGTAGCGACAGCCCTGCTGTGCGGTGCCGCCTTTTGTGCCAGCCCGAACGTATTTGCGCGCTCGCTCATGTTCGCGGACTCATTTCCGCTATCGCATACGCTGTCCAAGGACGGCACGGTTTGGTGGATGAGCCGGGTGAAGACACTTACCGACGGCGATATTCAGTTCCAGCATTTTCCGGCCGAACAGCTGGCCAAGGCGAGCGAGATCCTGCAAAAGATCCAGGACGGCGTGGTTCAGGCCGGTTATGTCGGCACGGGCTACGTGAGCGACGAGCTGCCGCTCAACGGTGCCGTCATGCTGCCCGGCGAAGTCACGGATACGGTCCAGGCCAGCCGCGCCTACTGGAAACTGCTCAAAAGTGACGGCCCGCTGCGCCAGGAATTTCTCGACAATGACGTGGTGCCGATCTATGCGGTGCTGTTGCCGCCGTACCAGCTCGTACTCAAGCGCGGGCCGGTATCGTCGCTCGCCGATCTCAAGGGCCTGAAACTGCGTTCCACCGGTAGTCTGAATCTGGTGGTCAACGCCGTGGGCGCGAGCCCGGTGGCGATGGCCGCGCCGGATGCCTATCTGGCGATACAGCGCGGCACCCTCGACGGCACCGTGCTCCCGGTTACCAGTATTGCCCCGTACAAGATCGACGAGGTCACCAAGAGCCTGAGCACGAACGGCCGGTTCGGCAGTTTCGGCATCACCGTGGTAATGGCCAAGTCGACGTATGACGAACTGAGTGCCAGCGAGAAGAAAGCGGTGGATCAGGCAGGCGACGAGACCGTCGAGCATCTCGCGAAAATCGTCGAGAACGAGGTCGCCCAGGATCTCGCCGATTTCCGCGAAAAAGGTATCAAGGTGTATGAACTGCCGCCGGCGATGCAGAAAGCGCTGGAGCCGAAATACGAGACCGCGCAGCGCGACTGGATCAAGCGGATGCAGGGGCGCGGTCTGGATGGCGAAGCCGTGATCGAGTCGTTCGAGAGCACGCTGGAACAGGTCGGCAGCAGCAGCTGAGTCGGGGCGCGGATAGCCGTTCCTTCTTTCACGCTTTTCCGGGATTGCAATGCTTAAACGGATCCATGCCGGCGTCGAACTGGCGCTGTTCTGGCTGGCGGGCACGGCGCTTGTCGCGATGATGCTGCTCGTGAGTGCCGATGTGCTCGCGCGCTACGTGTTCAATGCGCCGCTGGTCTTCCAGTTCGAACTGACCACCAACTACCTGATGGTGATCGTGGCCACCCTCGCGCTGCCCTGGTGTCAGCGGCGGGGGGCGTTCATTCGCCTGTCGGTGATCGGGCGCTTTCTGGGCGTGCGCGGGCGTAACCTGCTGTTCGCCTTCAACGCGCTGGCGGCCGCCCTGGTATTGCTTGCCATTGCCTGGTTCTCGGGCGGGCGCACGCTCGACAAGTATCTGGGCGGCGATGCCACTTTCGGGGTGATCGACTGGCCCGTATGGCTGTCGTTGATATGGGTGCCGATCGGCTGTGCCATGCTCGCGCTGCGTCTGCTGGTCGATGCGGCGGTTCATGTCGCGCACGTCGACGCAGTCCATGAATTGCCCGACGAGCGCGAGAGCGACGCACGCGACGTCGGGGCCAATCCATGATTGTCGCCACGGGCATCGGCGTGCTGGCGCTGTTGCTGATCCTGGAGATGCCGATCGCCTTTGCGATGATGATCGCGGCGACGGTCGGGCTCTATATGGTCGGCGGCGAGTCGTTCGTGGCCAGCTATCTGAGTGATGTCTATCACAGCGTGTCAGCCTCCTATGTGTTCCTGACCATTCCCATGTACGTGCTGCTGGCCCAGTACATGGCGCAGTCGGGCATGGCGCGCGACATCATCCGCGCCAGCGATCTGTGGCTGGGGCGTCTGCGCGGCGGTCTGGGCGTGGCCTGCGTGATGGCGAGCGCGTTCATGGCGGCGATCATCGGCTCCAGCACGGCCAGCTCCGCGACCATGTCGGCGGCAGCTTTTCCGACCATGCGCGAGGTCGGCTACGACAAGCAGGTGTCGGTGGGCATCATCGCGATCTCGGGCACGCTCGCGATCATGATTCCGCCGAGCATCGTGCTCATCATCTACGGTATTCTCACCGAACTGTCGGTCGGCAAGCTGCTGATCGCGGGGCTGCTGCCGGGTGTGCTCACCGCGCTCGGCTATATCGTCACGATCATGTTCATCGGCTGGCGTACGCCGGAGAAGATGCCGGCCCAGCCGAGTTTCGACATGAAGGCGGCGGTGGCCTCTCTGGGCACGGTGTGGCCGGTATTGCTGCTCATGCTGCTGATCGTCGGCGGCCTCTACGGTGGTGCTGCCACGCCGACCGAGATCGGCGCGGTGGGCGCGGCCGCGGCGCTGGTGATCACGCTGCTCATGCGCCGTATGGACCGTGCCCGTTTTCTGACTGCCATCCAGGACACGCTCGGCACCACGGTGATGATCGTGACCATCATCATCGGCGCCATGATGTTCGGTTATTTCCTGACCCTGACCCAGGCGACCCAGTCGCTATTTGCCGCGATCCAGGGCTCCGGCATGTCGCCGTGGATGGTGATGGGCCTGCTCGTGCTGATCTATCTGGTGCTGGGCATGTTCATGGACCAGATCGCGATTCTGGTGCTGACCGTGCCGGTCACCCATGCGCTAGTGACAGGGCTGGGCTATGACGGCATCTGGTACGGGATCGTCATCACCAAGACAGTCGAGATCGGCCTGGTCACGCCGCCGCTGGGGCTCAACGTGTTCGTCACCTCCGGTATCACCAGGGTACCGCTGGCGACCTGTTTCCGCGGGGTCGCGCCGTTTCTGATGGTCGAGGCGGTGGTCCTCGGGCTGTTGCTGGCGTTCCCGCAGATCTCGCTTTTTCTGCCCAATCTCATGACGCACTAAGGAAGAATTCATGAATTTCGATCTACCGGAGGAAATGGTCGCGCTGCAGGATGCGGTCGCCGATTTCGCCACGCGACGGCTGACCGACGACGCCGAGGCCTACGAGAAAAGCGGTGAATTCGGCTTCGACCTGATCCGCGACATGGGCGAGGCCGGCTTCTTTGGCGCGCCGTTCCCGGCGGAACTGGGGGGCAGCGAGGCCGGCTTCATGGCGGTCTCGATCATCGCCGAGGAAATTTCCCGGATCGCGCCGGCCTATGGCTATGCGATGAACATGCAATGCGCGACCTGTCCCTACACGATCTACAACTGGGGCACGCCCGAGCAGATCGAACGCTTCGTGCCGGGGCTGATCGCGGGCGAAAAGATCGGCATGTTCGCGCTCTCGGAAGCCGGCGGCGGCTCCGACCCCGCCGGTGCGATGCGTACCACCGCGCGCCGCGAGGGCGACTACTACGTACTCAACGGCTCCAAGATGTGGATCACGTTCTCGAACGTGGCGGATGTCGGCGTGCTGTTCGCCAAGACCGATCCGAAAGCCGAGCCGGCGCATCGGGGCGTGACCGCGTTCATCGTCGAGCCCAAGCAGTTCGAGGGTTACAGCGCGCAGCCGATCGATCTGCCGGGACTGTCCAAGAGCCTGCGCTCCTGTGCTGTTTTTCTGGATGACTTCAAGGTGCCGGTCAAGAATCGGCTCGGCGAAGAGGGCAAGGGATTCGGTATTGCGATGAACGCGCTCGAGTTCGGCCGCCTGACCGTGTCCGCACGCCTGACCGGTCTCGCGCAGGCCGCGCTGGATGCCAGCATCGCCTATGCCAATGAACGGGTGGTCGGCGGTGGGCCGATCGCGCGCCACCAGCTGGTCCAGCAACGTATCGCCGATGCCACCGTCGCGGTCGAGGCGGCCCGTTTGATGGCGCGTCGTATCGGCTGGACCATGGATCAGGGCCGCACATCCACGCGAATCGCGTCGCGCGGCAAGTACTTCGCCACCCAGGCGGCGCGCCTGGCAGTGGACGTGGCCCGCGAAGTGTTCGGCGGCAATGCCTTGACTGCGGAATATCCGGTGCAGCGTCTGAGCGCCTATGTCGACATGCTCACGGTGGGCGAAGGCTCCGAGAACGTGCAGCGCGTGCTGATCGGCGAGGACGCGCTCGGAATCAAGGACGCGACCCGGCATACGATGCGCAATCGCTTTGTCGGTGTAACCTGACAGCCTTTGCCCACACGACAACAGGAACGCCCGCGATGAGCGAGAGCAACGCGATTCTCTATCAGCCGGATGAAGCGGCGATGGCGCGCACCCGGATGCGCGACTATATGGACTGGCTCGCGACCAACGGTTATCCGCGATTTACCGACTACGACGCGCTGTATCGGTGGTCGGTGGACGCCCTGGAGCCTTTCTGGACCAGCATCTGGGACTACACCGGCGTCATCGCGTCGGCGCGCGGCGACCAAGTGCTCGACACGCGCGCCATGCCCGGCGCGCGCTGGTTTGCCGATGCGCGGCTGAATTTTGCCGAAAACCTGCTGCGCGAAGCGCTGCACGGCGACGCGCACAAGTCGGCGATCGTGGGGCTGTCGGAATCGCGCGACGAGATCCGGCTGAGCTATGCCGATCTGCTGGCCCAGGTCGGGGCATTAGAGGCGTATCTGGTATCGGTGGGGGTGCAGGCCGGGGATCGGGTCGCGGGCATCGTCGCCAATACCCATGAACCGATTGTGGCGATGCTGGCCTGCGCGAGCCTGGGCGCGATCTGGTCGTCGGCATCGCCGGACTTCGGCGTGGCCGGGCTGGTGGATCGCTTCGCCCAGATCAAGCCTCGGGTTCTGGTGACCGTCGATGGCTACCGCTACGGCGGCAAGGACTTCGACCGAATCCAACAGATCGCGGAACTGCGCGAGCGTATTCCCTCTATCGAGCAGGTCATCGTCACGGCGAATCTCGGGCAGGGCAGCACGCCCGCCGACGATGACGGCTCGATTGGCTGGGAAGACGCGCTGGCCGCGCACGCCGGGGCGACACCGTCGTTCGCCCAGATGGCATTCGCCCAGCCGGTCTATATCCTGTTCTCGTCGGGCACCACGGGCGTGCCCAAATGCATCGTCCACGGCGCGGGCGGGGCGCTGTTGCAGCACAGCAAGGAGCTGATGCTGCACGGTGATATTCGTCGCGACGACGTGTTCTTCTATTTCACCACCTGCGGGTGGATGATGTGGAACTGGCTGGCCTCGGGTCTGCTCACCGGTGCGACGCTGGTGCTCTACGACGGCAATCCGGGTTTCCCGGATATGAACGTGCTCTGGGACATCGCCGAGCGTGAGCGCATCACCCATTTCGGCACCAGCGCCAAGTGGATCGCGGGTTGCCGCAACGCCGGCATCGCGCCGGACGCGGCTTACGATCTGTCCGCGCTCAAGACCGTATTCTCTACCGGTTCGCCGCTGCTGCCCGCGGATTTCGACTGGGTTTATGAGCAGGTCAAGGCTGACGTGCTGCTCAGCTCGATCTCCGGCGGCACCGATATCGTGTCGTCGTTCGTCGGCGGCTGTCCGTTGTTGCCGGTGCGCCGGGGCGAGATCCAGTGCCGTCTGCTCGGCGTGGCGGCGGAGGCGTTCAACGACCAGGGCGACGTCGTGATCGATGAATGCGGTGAACTCGTCTGCACCCAGCCGCTACCGTCGATGCCGGTGATGTTCTGGAACGACCCCGACGGCACACGCTACCGTGAAGCCTATTTCGACACCTTCGACGGCATCTGGTCGCACGGCGACTATGTGTTGTTCACGCCCGAGGGCGGGGCGATCATCTACGGGCGCAGCGACGCCACGCTCAACGTCGGCGGTATTCGTATCGGCACCGCCGAAATCTATCGTCAGGTCGAGCCGCTGGACGCGGTGGCCGATACCTTGGTGGTGGCTCAGCCCTACGGCGACGACAGCCGAATCGTGATGCTGGTGGTCATGAACGAGGGCCATACGTTCGACGATGGGCTTGTGGACCGCATCCGCAAGCGTCTGCGCGAGCACGCCAGTCCCCGCCATGTGCCGGGGCTGATCGTGCCGGTATCCGCATTGCCGTATACCCGCAGCGGCAAGAAGGTCGAGGTGGCCGTGGCCCGTCTGCTGCGCGGGATGAGCGTGAACAACACGCAGGCGATCGCCAATCCGGAATCACTGGAGGCGATCGCACAGATCGATGCGCTCGAGATCCCTGCGTCGAACTGATTTGCTGACAGCCGGCCGACGAGCCGAGCGGCTATAAAAAAGGGCGATCCGATCGGATCGCCCTTTTTGTTCCTGCTTCTCAGTCTGCTCTGCTGCGTTAGGCCGCACGCTCGCGAAGCCGGATGACGTCGTTCAGGGCACAGAAATCGATGATGGCGCGCATCTGGGCGGGCGCATTGACGAAACTCAGCGAGGCCTGGTTGGTCTGTGCGTCGCGTACCCACTCGAGCAGCAGGGCAACGCCCGCACTGTCCGCGCGGGTCACGCCCGACAGGTCGATCACGGTCTCTTCGCCGCGCTCGAACCAGTTTTCGGATTCCCGCAGTCGCCGCGGCACGGTTTCCGCATCCAGCTCGCCCGAGAGGTGGACGAGTTCGCGGTTGTCATCGATTTCGGTCACGATCAGCTGCCGCCGTTGTAGCGCGACTCCATGCGCTCGATCAGCTTCTCGAGGCCACCGTTGCGAATCTGGGAATTGAACTGGCCGCGGTAGTTGGTCACGAAGGACAGATTGCCGACGCTGCCGTCGTAGATCTTCCAGTCGCCGTCGACGATATGCATCTGGAACGTCACCGGCGTTTTCTGGCCGCTGTCGGGTGTCACGATGGCGCGGAAGGTCACGTCGTCGGCGCCTTCGGCCGCGCGTACCGGCTGGTATTCGATATCGGTATTGTCGTCGAAGGCGAGCAGGCCGTTGCCGTAGGTCCGGATGAGCATGTTCTTGAACGCGACCTGAAAGCGCTTGCGCTGATCCGGCGTGGCGGTACGCCAGGCGCGGCCGAGCACCAGCTGCGACATATACGGCAGATCGACCAGCGGGATCAGTTCGTCGTCGATGAGCTTGTAGAGCTGGTTCGGGTCCTTACGCAGTTCCTCGCGATGGCCGTCCATGCGGCCGAGCACGGTCTGAACGGTTTCCCGGGCCAACTGGTCGGGCGGGGTCGGCGCCGCCAGTGCCAGGCCCGGAATCAGCAGGGCCACGGCAAGAAGGCGGGTGAGTGTAGTAGTCCAACGCGACATGGGAGTCCTCGTTTATGGAATAGATGCGACGCCGGCAAGTATCGGCACGTTCCGATGAATCCGGCCTTAACTATCCGCCGGTTCGGCGTTTTGCGTTACCGGACCTAGGGGTTGCCGGAGGCGGGCGGTGGCGGGGCATTGCCGGAGCTGTCGCCGCTGCCCATGGTGGTCATGAACTGGCCGATGAGATTCTCCAGCACCACCGCGCTCTGGGTAATGATGAACGAGTCGCCCTGACTCATATTCTTGAGTGAGCCGCCCGGACCGATGCCCACATACTGCTCGCCGAGCAGGCCGGAGGTCAGGATCGAGGCGTCGGAATCCTTGGGGATCTTGTAGGTATTGCTGATGCTCAGCGTGGCGTCGGCCTGATAGGTCTGCTGGTCCAGCTTGATGTCGGTGACACGGCCGATGCGTACCCCGGCCATGTTCACGGGCGAGCCCACTTTCAGGCCGCCGATATCGTTGAACGCCGCGGTCACCGTATAACCCTGGATACCGCTGGTATCGGCCAGATTGCTCACCCGCATGGTCAGAATGAATATGGCCGCGATGCCCAGGCAGACGAATAATCCGACCAGCAGTTCGATCGCTCTTGATTGCATAGACAGTTACCTAGTTGCCGCCGAACAGCACGGCGGTCAGCATGAGGTTGGCGCCGAGGATAGCGAGCGAGGCGATCACGACGGTGTTGGTGGTCGCCCGCGACACGCCTTCCGACGTCGGTGGCGCATGATAGCCCTGATAAACAGCGACCCAGGTGATGATCGCCCCGAATACGCCGCTTTTCAGAAAGATGTTGATGATGTCGTGGCTGAAATCGACGTTGGCCTGAATGCCCGACCAGTAGGAGCCGGCATCCACGCCGAGCAGATCGACGCCGATGAAGTAGCCGCCGCCGGCGCCGATCGCCATGACGCAGAAGATAGAGGTCAGCAGCGGCAGGGCGATCACGCCGGCAAGAAAACGCGGTGCGACGATGCGCTTGACCGGGTCCACTGCCATCATTTCCATGCCGGAGAGCTGGTCGGTGGCTTTCATCAGGCCGATTTCGGCCGCCAGCGCGCTGCCGGCACGGCCGGCGAACAGCAGCCCGGTGACCACCGGCCCGAGTTCGCGCACCACCACGAGTGCGACCGACGTGCCCAGCGCCTCTTCGGCGCCAAAGCCCACCAGCAGGCGATAGCCCGATAACGCGAGCACCATGCCGACGAACAGCCCGGCGACTACCACGATGACCAGCGACAGCACGCCGACCGAGTAGATCTGTTCCACCAGCAGGCGCGGCTTCAGCACCAGGCCCGGCAAGCTGCGCAAAATGCGTAGAAGAAAGAGGAAGCTGCGGCCGAGTTCTGCGATCCAGTTGGTCGACGTGACGAACGTGCGTTGTACTGCGTTCATTGGCGTCCTTCGTGGAGCAGATCTTCTGCGTACGGCTGGCCACTGTAATGAAACGGTACCGGGCCATCGGCTTCGGCATGGATGAACTGCTGTACCCACTTGGACTTGGAGTCACGAATCTGCTGCGGGGTTCCGTGGTCGATGACCTCGCCGTCGGATATCACGTACACGTAATCGGCAATACCGAGTGTTTCCTTAACATCGTGGGAGACCACGATCGCGGTCAGGCCGAGCACGTCGTTGAGCCGACGGATCAGGCGCAGCAGCACGCCCATGGAAATCGGGTCCTGTCCGGCGAAGGGCTCGTCGTACATGATCATTTCCGGATCCAGTGCGATCGCACGCGCCAGTGCCACGCGCCGGGCCATGCCACCCGACAGCTGGGCCGGATAGAGCGCGCGGGCGCCGCGCAGACCCACGGCTTCCAGCTTCATGAGCACGATGTCGCGAATCAGGCGTTCCGGCAGCCGGGTGTGCTCGCGCAGGGGGAAAGCGACGTTGTCGAACACCGACAGATCGGTGAGCAGGGCCCCGGACTGGAACAGCATGCCCATGCGCTTGCGTTGTTCGAACAGATCGCCCTGCGATAGCTTGGCGACATGCCGGCCATCGAAGTGAACGGTGCCGGCAGTCGGCCGCCACTGGCCGCTGATCAGACGCAGCAACGTGGTCTTGCCGGTGCCGCTCGGGCCCATGATCGCGGTGATGCGACCGCGCGCGATGTCGAGGTCCACGGCCTTGTAGATCACGCGATTGCCCAGCGAGAAATGCACATCGCGGACTTCCACCAGATTGGTGGCGGGCGTGGGCTGCTCGTCGGCGTAGCTGTCGTCTGGATTCATTGATTGTGTGCCATTCAACTTGCGCGCAAGACTAACAGATCAGGGCGTCGCGACCGTCACAATGGAGTCTCAGACCGAGTTCGCGTGCGAGTTGCGTGGCGAGATCGTCGGCCACGACATCCAGCGATCGCGGGCCGCCGAGATCGGCGATCTGCGTCATTTTCAGGCCGTGGTAGCCGCAGGGGTCGATACGCGAAAAGGGCTCCAGGTCCATGTCCACGTTGAGCGCCAGGCCGTGATAGCTCGCCCCCTTGCGCACGCGCAGGCCAATCGAGCCGATCTTGTCGCCATCGACATATACGCCGGGCGCGTCGGGCTTGGCGAACGCGTCGATCCGGTAGCCGGCCAGAGTCGCGATCATGGCGTTCTCGAGCGCGCTCACCAGGCTGCGGATACCGATGCCGCGGCGTCTGAGATCAACCATCACGTAGGCCATGATCTGGCCCGGCCCGTGGTAGGTCACCTGGCCGCCGCGGTCGATGGGAACGACCTCGATGTCGCCCGGTGCGAGGACATGTTCCGCGCGTCCGTTCTTGCCCTGGGTGAACACCGGCTCGTGATTGAGCAGCCACAGTGCATCCGGCGTGTCGGCGGTGCGCTGATCGGTGTAGTCCTGCATCGCCTGCCAGAGCGGGCGATAGGGCTGCGGTTGCCAGCCGAAACGGCGAACGGCGAGTACCGGCTGGGTCACAGCGACATCAATACCGCGCCGCTGTCGGTCAGATCGGTATAGATGGCGTCGAGCTGCGCCTGGCTCTGGGCCATGATCTGCGCGGTCACGGCAACATATTTGCCGCCGCTGCTCTCGCGCTGGGACATGTCCGCGCGTTCCAACTCGGGGGCATGCGCCTTGACCAGCTTGTATACGCGATCCTCGAAGCCGCTGTCCTTCTTGCCGAACGCCTTGATCGGAAAGCTGCAGGGAAACTCGAGCAGGGTTTCGCGTTCTTGCGGATTATCGTTGGATTCACTCATGGGCCATAGCTTGCAAGCAGGAGCGCATCCGCGTCCAGAGCGGGCCGGGCCGACCGGCGCCCACGGGCTTGCCGTCCAGGCGCGTGACCGCGAAGACCTCGCGTGTCGATGACGTGATCCATATCTCGCTGGCGCCGGCCAGCGCGGCCGGTGTGAGGGTATCGATCTCCTGATGACCGATACCCTCGCGCGTAGCGATCTCGAGTACCGCGGCGCGGGTGATGCCCGGCAGAATGGTCTCGCGCAGCGCCGGGGTGATCAGGCGATCGTCGATCACCGCGAACACGTTCGAGGACGTGCCTTCCAGCACCGCGCCGTCGCGGACCAGCAGGGCTTCGGTGGCGCCCTCGGCCCGCGCCGCGTCGGCGGCCATCACATTGGCCAGCAGCGATGTCGACTTGATCGAACAATAATGCCAGCGCGTGTCGACGTGGGTGATCGCGCCGATGCCGTCGCGCATCACGGCGGCATCCGGTTCGCCGCGGCTCTGACAGAAGGCGACCACCGTCGGGGCGACATCGCTGGGCAGGCGATGGTCGCGTCGCGGCGGTGCGCCGCGGGTGACCTGTATATAAACGGACAGGTCGCCGCCATCATTGGCGTCGATCAGCGCCGCGACCAGTTCGGTCCAGGCCGACAGTGCATGCGGATTGCTGATGCGCAGGCCGGCAAGACTATCGTCCAGGCGTTGGAGATGTTCGGCCAGCCGAAAGCAGTGCCCGGCGTAGACGGGTATGACCTCATAGACACTGTCCGAAAACAGAAAACCCCGGTCGAGCACGGAGATGCGTGCCTCGTCCAGCGGCAGGAAGTCGCCGTTCACATAAGCGATCGCCATGGAAAATTCCGGTGGAAAGAGCTGAAAAATAGTGGCCGGTCCCTGTCGCGCTTGCCGCGCGACAGGGGGCCTGGCCGTTATTCGAACATCATCATGACTTCGTCGGTGAGCTGACGGATGATGCCGCCTTCGACGATATCCTCGCCGGCGTACAGCGGCACTTCCGCCAATACCTTGTCGTCGTATTTCACGTTGAGCGTACCCAGCCGTTCGCCTTTCTTGACCGGCGCCGACAGCTGCGAGGGCAGCTCGGCACTGGTGGTCAGCGCGTCGCGTTGACCCCGCGGGAAGGCGACGTTGACGGCACCGTCGGCGACCACCGGCAGCATGGTCTTGTCGCCTTTCCAGACCCGGATCTCGGCAATCTGCTTGCCGGCGTCGAACAGATGACCGTTCTCGTAGAAGCGAAAGCCGTAGTTGAGCAGGGCAGCGGTCTGTGATTTACGCGCGTTGTTCGAATGGGTGCCGGTGACCACGGCGACCACCCGCATGCCTTCGCGTTTGGCCGAGGCCGACAGGCAATAGCCGGCGGACTCGGTATGCCCGGTCTTGCCGCCGTCCACGCTGTCGTCGGACCACAGCAGCGAGTTGCGGTTGTACTGCTCGATATTGTTGTAGGTGAATTTCTTTTCGTGGAAATACTTGTCGTACAGATTCGGGTAGTTGCGAATGATGGCCGACAGCAGACGCGCGATATCGTGCGCGGTCATGTAATGGTCTTCGTGCGGCCAGCCGCTGGCGTCCACGAAATGGCTGCCGGTGAGCCCGATCTCCTTGGCGTACTGGTTCATGTAGTCCGCGAACGTCGATTCCGTGCCGGCGACGTATTCGGCCAGCGCCACCGTCGCGTCATTGCCCGAAGCGGTGATCATGCCGTGCAGCAGCTGGTCGACGCTGACCTTGCTGCCCACTTCGATGAACATCTTGGAGCCGCCCATGCGCCAGGCCTTCTCGCTGATGGTGACCTGGTCATCCAGCGACAGATTGCCCTTCTTGATCTCGTCGAAGACTATATAGGTCGTCATCAGCTTGGTGATGCTGGCCGGCTCGATACGCTTGTCCGCGTCCTTTGCGGCCAGCACCTGGCCCGAATCGAAGTCGATGAGCACATAGCTGCGCGCATCCAGGCTCGGCGGCTCCGGGATCGGCAACGGCTTGGCCACCGCACTGGCACTGGCCAGAAAAAGAAAAACTAGAAAGAACATGCGGGAAGCGTAGTTCATCGACTTGAGCTCTTGGACTTGACATGAAACGGCGGTGGCCGAGGCGACGCAGTTTAGCGCCTCGAAACCTTGGAGGCTAACGATCGACTTCGCGCGCGGCGAAGCCGCGTGCGCTGAGTATTTGCTGGGTCAGGGCACGGCTGCGCTGGCTGTCGAACGGGCCCAGCCTTACGCGGTACAAGGGGGTCGTGGTGTCGGGGTCGACGATGACCACCCGGGTAAAGCCCGCATCACCCAGGCGTGCGCGCATATTCTGGGCGTTGCTCGCGCTGCCGAAGGCACCGCTTTGCAGGTACAGATCCCCGTCGGGCGAGCCCGCGTTGCCGCGATTGGCCACCGGTACCGGCCGTGCGGGCGCGGGTCGTGACGCCGGGCGCGCGGCAGGCACCGTGTCTCGATCCTCGGTTGCGGCCACGTTCGCCATGCCGGTCGACGTCGGAGCGGTGGAGCTGCGGCTGGCGCGCACGGTCTGCGCATTGCGCTGGTTGTCTTCCGCGCGCAGCGTGGCGGGGGTGACGGTCTCGATGCGCACCGGCGCGCTGCCGGTGGCGACCACATCCAGGCGCCGGGCCGCCGCATAGGACAGGTCGATGATACGGCCGTCGTGGAACGGGCCGCGGTCGTTGACGCGCACGATCACATGCTTGCCGTTATCCAGGTTCGTGACCCGGACATAGCTGGGAATCGGCAGGCGCTTGTGCGCGGCCGTCATCTTGAACATGTTGTAGGGCTCGCCGCTGGAGGTGCGGCGGCCATGGAACTGGCGCCCGTACCAGCTCGCCCGCCCGGACTGGGTGAAGCCGGCGGCGCTGGGCAATACATAATAGGTCTTGCCCAGCGCTTCGTAGCTGCTGGGGTTGCCGTAGCGCGATAACGGCTCGTTGCGCGGCACCGCGTCCGGAATCGCATCGAGATCGATGTTCTCGTCGTCCGGCGGGCCGTCGTTCTGGTAATAACCGCCGCCCGAACCGGACCGCGCCGCGCCGCCGCCCGAGGGGCCGCTGGCGCAACCGGCCAACAGCAGGGCGGCCGCGCCCACACCGATGTATATACGCAGCGCCCGCATCACGGCGTATCGTGATCCTGCCGGGCGGCGATCTCCTGGCCCAGCTGATAGACCGCCATCGCATACAGCGGGCTGTGGTTATAGGTCGTGATCACGAAGAAATTGTTCAGACCCAGCCAGTACTCGGTGCCGTGCGCGCCCTGGAATTCGAGCAGCCCGACCTGGGCATCGTCCGCAGGTGGCGTGTCCACGCGCACACCCAGGCGATGCAGCGCGTCCCAGCGATAGGCGGGTTCGCGCTTGCTGCGCTCGATGGCGTCGAGCTGGCCGGTATCGCCGATCCAGGCCGGCAGGCTGACCGGGGCGCCGCGCTGCCAATGATGTTCGGCCAGATAGTTGGCGACCGAGGCGATGACGTCGGCCGGCTCCTGCCAGAGATCGCGCTTGCCGTTGTCGTTGCCGTCGACCGCGTAGGCGCGATAGCTCGACGGCATGAACTGGGGCAGGCCCATCGCACCGGCGTAGGAGCCGATCTCGGAATCGCAGGCCAGATCCTCTTCCACGCACAGCTGGATGAAGCCTTCGAGCTCGCGGGTGAAGTAGGCGCCGCGTTCGGGATAGTCGAAGGCCAGCGTCGACAGCGCGTCGAGTACCCGGTTGCGCCCCACGAAGGCGCCGTATTTTGTCTCCACGCCGATGATGGCGGCCACGATATTCGCCGGTACGCCGTATTTCTCCTCGGCCGCGTCGAACATGGCCTGATGCTCGGCGATATAGGCCGCGCCTTTCTCGGCACGCTCGGGCTGCAGAAAGATCGGACGATAGTCGGCCCAGGTGAGCGTGCGCTCGGCCGGTTTGCGCATCGCCGCGACGATCTTGGGCTGGTATGTCGCGTCCTCGAGCAGCGCCCGCGCTTCATCGATATCGACGCCGTCGGCCTTTTGCAGGCGTTTGAGCAGCGCCTTGCCCTCGGGACGCTGGGCATAGTTGCCGGTTTCGGCCGGTGCCGGCAGGGGCGAGCAGATCAGCGTCAGCAGGGCTGCCGACGCGACGAAAGAAAAGAATCGATTCATGTGGCGAGCAGCTTTCTGTGGGTATGAATGGACATGAGAATGCCGAACGAGGCGAGCAGAATCACCATCGACGTGCCGCCGTAGCTGACCAGCGGCAACGGCACCCCCACGACGGGCATCAGCCCGGCCACCATGCCGATGTTGACGAATACATAGATGAAGAAGGTCAGGCTGAGACTGCCGGCGGCCAGGCGCTGGAAGGTGTCCTGGCTCTTCATGGCGATATACAGTCCGCGCGCGACGATGAAGCAGTAGATCGCCAGTAGTGCGATCACGCCGAACAGACCGGTTTCCTCGGCATAGACGGCGAACACGAAATCAGTATCCGATTCTGGCAGGAAGTTCAGGTGAGCCTGGCTGCCATTGAGCCAGCCCTTGCCGAACAGCCCGCCCGAGCCGATCGCGATCTTGCTCTGCGAGATGTGATAACCGGCGCCCGTGGGATCGCGCGCCGGATTGAGGAAAGTGAGTACTCGCTCCTGCTGGTAGTCGTGCATGTTGAACCACAGCAGCGGTGCGGCGGCGGCGGCCATCAGTACCAGTATCAGGATCACGCGCCAGCGCAGGCCGGCGAAATACAGCGCGAAGCCGCCAGCGGCCGCGATCAGCAGCGCGGTGCCCAGATCCGGCTGGTCGGCGACCAGCACCACGGGCACGGCGATAAGCGCGGCGGCAATCGCCACATCGCGCATCGTCGGTGGCAGGCTGCGGTCGCGAAAATAAGCGGCCACGGTCAACGGCGCGGCCAGTTTCATCAGCTCCGACGGCTGGAAGCGCACCACGCCCAGGTCCAGCCAGCGCTGCGCGCCCATCGCCGAATGCCCGAGCAGCACCACCAGCAGCAGCAGGAACACCCCGAAGCCGAACAGCCAGGGCGCGGCGACCCGGAACCATTCCGGCGGTATCTGCGCGACCATGATCATGCCCAGCAAGCCGATGCCCAGACGAATGGCCTGATTGATGACCACCGACTCGGACTGGCCCGACGCGCTGTAGAGCACGAACAGGCCGAGTGCGGCACAGCACAGCAGCGCGATCAGCAGTTGCAGATCGATACGCCAGTAAACCAGCCACTCCGATAGCGACGACGGTTGATTGGTAGCGCTGGCGCTCATCGGGCGCTCGTGTTGGAGGCTTGCAATACGGGTTGTTCCGAACGGAAAGCGTCGATGACCTTGCGCGCGATCGGCCCGGCCACGCTGCTGCCGCCGCCGCCGTGTTCGACCAGAACAGCGACCGCGATCTTGGGCGCGTCAATCGGTGCAAAGGCAATGAAAAGCGCATGATCGCGCAATTGACGTTTCACGTCTTCCATATCGGGCGCGGCCTGGTTCTGGGCCAGCCCGGCGACCTGGGCCGAGCCCGACTTGCCAGCCAGCGTGTAGTCCAGATTCTGGCCGACATAATGATAGGCCGTGCCGCGTGGCGCCGATACCACGTCGCGCATGCCGTCGATGATCACCTGCCAGTGGCGCCGATCCTTGAGCTTGATCGGCTGCAACGGCTGTGGCTGGGTCGGGCTGATCTGGCCGTTGCTCGGATTCTTCCAGGCGCGCAGTACGTGCGGTTTGAAACCTTCGCCACGCTCGGCGATCAGGCTGGCCATCTGGGCAAGCTGGATCGGCGTTGTGGTCATGAAGCCCTGGCCGATCACGGTGTTCAATGTCTCGCCCGGGTACCAGGGCAGATTGCGGCTGCCGTGCTTCCAGGCACGCGAGGGCATGATGCCGCTGTTCTCACGCGGCAGATCCACGCCGGTGTCCTGTCCCAGTCCGAACATGGCGCCATAGCGATGGATGTTGTCGATACCGAGCTTGAGCGACAGCTTGTAGAAATAGACGTCCGAAGAGCGATAGATCGCCTTGCGCATGTCCACCCAGCCGTGGCCGGAGCGTTTCCAGTCGCGATAGCGATGGTTGCTGCCGGGCAGGGTGATATAGCCGGGGCACCAGACTTTCTTGTCGGCGACGATGGAGTCGGTCTCCAGGCCGGCCAGGGCCATCACCGGCTTGACCGTCGAGCCGGGCGGATACTGGCCCTGCAATGCACGGTTGAACAACGGCTTGTGTGGATCCGATATCAGCTTGTTGTAGTTGACATGACTGATGCCATCCACGAACAGGTCCGGGTCATAGCTGGGTTTGGACACGATCGCCAGCAGCCCGCCGGTCTCCGGATCGATCGCCACGACCGCGCCATCGTTGTCGCCCAGTGCCTCGAAGGCCGCGCTTTGCAGGCGCGCATCGATGGTCAGGTACAGACTTTCGCCCGCGGTGGGACGGTTCATCTCCAGTTCCCGCAGCGAGCGCCCGCTGGCGTTGGTTTCGACGACGCGCGAGCCCGGGTCGCCGTGCAGGCGTGACTCGTAGCTGTATTCCACCCCGGACTTGCCGATATGGTTGGAGCCGCGATAGCGCTTGTCGTCGACCTGGCTCAGATCGCGGGCCGTGATGCCGCCCACATACCCGACCAGATGCGCCGCGACCCGGCCGAGCGGGTAATGCCGGGTCAGACCGGCACGAATATCGACGCCCGGGAAATCGCCACGATTGACTTCAAAGCGCGCGACCTCGCGCTGGCTGAGATTAAGCCGGATCGGCACGCCGCGAAAGCGCGGCGTCTTGGCGACGCGGTCACGAAAGCGATCGCGATCGGCGTCGCGAATTTCCACGATTTTCGACAGGCGATCGAGCGTGGCGTCGATATCATCGACCTGCTCGGGCACGATCTCCAGCCGGTAGGCGGGCAGATTGTCCGCCAGTACCACGCCGTTGCGATCGTAGATGAGTCCGCGTACCGGCGGCATCACCTGCACGCGCATGCGATTGTCCTGGGAACGCGTCTCGTAATAGCTGTGGCGCACAATCTGCAGGAAGGTCACCCGCGAGATGAGCACGCCGACCAGCACGCACAGCACTGCCCCCGCGACCACCGTGCGCAGCATGAAAAGCTGTTTCTCGGCCGCGTGGTTCTTGATCGCGTCGTCTGCCGCCATGCCCGCGTATGTTCTCCCGTGCCTGCCGTGACAAAACAATGCCGGCGCTGTTGTTTAGACCGTGTGTGCTCAGTAACTTATAAAAATAAGTTCAAGCGCTGTGTGCTGTTATCAGAGTCAGAGTAAGCGCACGATTGATTGATGTCGAGAACGGCAGCTGCCCGCCGTGCGAGGCCGAGTCACCGATTCGTACCCGGCCACGCGGCTGCGGGTGCCGGTTGACGCAATACGCCCCCGCGTCCTTGAAAATCAAGGACCTGCTTATCCGACCTCGAATTCGGCAATCCGTTCCAGAAGAAAGGCCCAGAACGGCCAGATGACCACCGTGCTGAGCACCGGCAGCCAGCGCCACCATTGATCCACCTCGGCGCCGGCCACGCCGTCCACCCAGAACAGCACGAATTCGTAGACCGCAAAGATCGGCGCGAGCAGCAGTGCCTGCTGCCACAGCGGAAAAGTCCAGAGCAGTTCGCGCATCTTGATCAGGGGGTAGGCGGCCACGGCCAAAGCCAGGCCGTGCTCCGCGAACGGCGTGCCGTAGATGACGTCGATCAGGATGCCGCAGCCCCAGGCCGCCACAAGCCCGAAGCGCAACGGCTGCATCAGCACCCAGAACAATACCGTGGCCGGGAAGAAGGCCGGGCGGGCCGCCGAGATGACGTCCGGCGCCGGCAGCAGGGTGAGAATCAGGCCGACGCCGAGCGTGAACACGATCAACAGACCACTCACATGGTGGTTGATGATCATTGCGGCGGCGTACCGGCCCCGGAAGTGCCCGTGTCCCGCGCGTCCGATATTTCGGTCGGATCCTGCGACGTATCGGTCGGTGCGGTCGAGGTATCGCGGGTCCACACCAGCAGCACTTCGCGGCCGCGGTTGAGATGGGCCGTCGGGTTGGCCACCACATCAAGGAATTCATCGCCTGGCTGGTGGTTGACGCGGGTGATCTTGGCCACCGGATAGCCGGTGGGATAACGCCCGCCCAGCCCCGACGAAACCAGAAGATCGCCGACTTTTATATCCGAATTGTTGGCCAGGAACGGCAGCCGCAGTTCATCCGATTTGCCGGTCCCCTGGGCAATGGTCTGCAAACCGGTGCGATTGATCTCCACCGGAATACCGTGGTTGGCGTCGGTGATCAGGATGGCGCGGGCGTCCAGCGGAGTGATATCGGTCACCTGGCCCATGATGCCGTTGGCGTCGACCAGGGCCTGGCCGACGAATACACCGTCCGCCGAGCCCTTGTTGAGCTTGACGTAGTGGCGATAGGGATCGGGCGTGACCGAGAGAATGCGTGCGATCAGCACGTTCTGATCCAGTTGGCTCGCGGAGGCAAGCAACGCCCGGATGCGCTCGTTCTCGGCTTCCAGGGACGCCAGCCGCTGCAATCGTGCCTGCAACAGCAGCACTTTCTGTGACAGCGTGTCGTTCTCGGAGATCAGTTGGCCGCGGTTGAAATAACGGCCCAGGTATTGCGCGATCTCGCGGGGCATCTCGGCGGCCATCTGCACCGGCTGCATGGCGACCGCGAGGGTACTGCGCACCGGCGCCAGGCTGTCGTGGGCATGATCGACCATCATCAGCACGATAGAGACGATGATGATGATCACGATCTTGATGCCCGGTGAGACGCGGCGGGTCAGCAGCGTCGGCTTGTCGTCGTCGGCAAGTCCGCGCACTTAAATCCTGCGGTCGAGGAAAGCGTGCCGCGTGCGATGCCCGGCGGGCGCGAAACGGCTGACTCGCCCGTTCGCGTGCGACTCCTCGATTCGGCCGTTGGCTTGTTTGTCGATCAAGTGATGCACCGCATCTCGTTTCTCGCGTTCGCGCTCAGGTCGTTGGCGTTGCACGCGTGCATACTCACAACTCGTGGCCCGGTCGGCGGGACCGCGGCAGCAAGGGTTCAAGAATCAAAGAGTAGGCTGCGCATTGACCGTTGCGCAACCGTGCCGGCGCGCTACTCGAGCGCGAACAGCTGTCCCGTCTTGCGGTCGATCATCTCCAGCAGGATGCCGCCGCCACGCGCCACGCAGGTCAACGGATCGTCGGCGACGATCACCGGCAGGCCGGTCTCCTCGCTGATCAGCTTGTCCAGATCGGCCAGTAGCGCGCCGCCGCCGGTGAGCACGATGCCGCGCTCGGCCACGTCCGAACCCAGTTCCGGCGGGGTGGACTCGAGGGCGAGCTTGACCGCGCTGGTGATGTTCGACAACGGTTCCTGCAGGGCATCCAGCACTTCGTTGGAGTTGAGCGTGAACGCACGCGGCACGCCCGCCGACAGATGCCGGCCGACGACCTCGATTTCCTTGACCTCGTGGCCCGGGAAGGCGGTGCCGATCTTGTGCTTGATCGACTCGGCCGTGGCTTCGCCGATGAGCATGTTGTACTGGCGCCGCACGTAATTGACGATCGCCTCGTCGAACTTGTCGCCGCCGGTGCGCACGGATTCGGCATAGACGATGCCGTTGAGCGAGATCACCGCCACTTCCGAGGTGCCGCCGCCGATATCGAGCACCATGGAACCGCGCGCCTCGCCGATCGGAATACCGGCACCGATGGCCGCGGCCACCGGCTCCTCGACCAGATAGACACGGCGCGCGCCGGCATTGGACGCCGACTCGCGAATCGCGCGCCGCTCGACCTGGGTCGAGCCGTAGGGCACGCAGACCAGTACCCGCGTCATCGGGCGCAGGAAACGCTTCTTGTGCACCTTGCGGATGAAATGCTGCAGCATCTTCTCGGTGACCGTGAAGTCTGCAATCACGCCGTCCTTGAGCGGACGAATGGTGGTGATATGGCTGGGCGTGCGCCCGAGCATGCGCTTGGCGTCCTGACCCACGGCCTCGATGCGCTTGCCACCCCGCGCATCGGTGCGAACGGCGACCACGGACGGCTCGTTGAGGACAATACCGTGGTCGCGGGCGTAGATTAGAGTGTTGGCCGTACCCAGGTCGATCGACAGATCGTTGACGAACAGGCCGCGAAAGTTGTCCAGCATTTAGCCACACCGTAGCGCAGAAATAGACGCGTCGACGACGCGCAAGTGAGCGGCACGGACGATGCCGCGTCGCAATAAAGTGGCGCAATGCTAGCAACGCGGATTGGCTACGGCAACGCCAGGCTTCAACTATGCGCGACTTGTGCTAGTTTTGCCGGTTTAGTGCGCCGGATGCGCGCAGTTTTCATATGCAGTCGAGTAGAAGGCCAAGCCCGTGAGTCTGACCACCGAACAGGTCCGCAACGTCGCCCGGCTGGCGCGTCTGGGCCTTGATGAAGACCAGATCGCCGAATATGTCGGCGAGCTGTCCAATATTGTCGATGTGTTCGCCGCACTCGAACGCGTCGACACCGACGCCGTCGAGCCGATGGCGCATCCGCTGGATCTGAGCGCCCGCCTGCGCGCCGACGAACCGGTGACCGAGGATTCGCGCGCCGCGTTTCAGGCGATTGCGCCGGCCACGCGCGATGGCGTCTATCTCGTGCCGAAGGTGATCGAATGAGCCCGCGCCACGATTTCCATCGCCTGAGCGTGCGAGAGTTGCTGGCTCGACGCGCGGACGCCAGCGTGAGCGCCGCCGAGCTGACCGAGCATTTTCTGGGCCGTATCGGCGACCACGACGGCGCGCTCAACAGCCTGATCAGCGTCTGCGAAGAGCGCGCACGCGAACAGGCGGCGGCCGTCGACAAGCAAGGATCCGGCACGCTGGCGGGCCTGCCGATCCTCCACAAGGATATCTTCTGTACCCAGGGCGTTCGCACGAGCTGTGGGTCGCGCATGTTGGACAACTTCGTCGCGCCCTATGATGCCGATGCGGTCGAGCGTCTGGACCGCGCCGGCACGGTCACCCTCGGCAAAGCCAATATGGACGAGTTCGCCATGGGCTCGTCGAACGAAAACAGCTTCTACGGCCCGGTGAAGAACCCGTGGAACAATGCCTGTGTGCCGGGTGGTTCTTCCGGCGGCTCGGCGGCGGCGGTCGCGGCCGGCCTGGCGCCGGCCGCGACCGGTACCGATACCGGCGGCTCGATTCGCCAGCCGGCGGCGCTGTGCGGCGTGACCGGCATCAAGCCGACCTACGGCCGCGTGTCGCGCTACGGCATGATCGCCTTCGCCTCCAGCCTCGACCAGGGCGGCTGTATTGCCCGATCGGCCGAGGATTGTGCCCAGGTGCTGCAGGCCATGGCGGGCTTCGACGCGCGCGACTCCACCAGCGTGGAGCGCGACGTGCCGGACTATGCCGCGGCGCTGACCGGCGATATCGCCGGCCTGCGGATCGGCCTGCCGAAGGAATATTTTGCCGAAGGTCTCCAGGACGAAAGCCGCCGGGTGCTCGAGACCGCGATTGCGCAACTCGAGCAGCGTGGCGCCGTCGTCGTCGATATCGAGCTGCCGCATACGGAACTGGCGCTGTCCACGTATTATGTGCTCGCGCCCGCCGAGGCGTCCTCGAATCTGGCCCGCTTCGACGGCGTGCGCTATGGCTATCGCTGCGCCAATCCGGTCGATCTCGAGGATCTGTACACGCGCTCGCGCGGCGAGGGCTTCGGCCGCGAGGTTCAGCGCCGGATCATGATCGGCGCCTATGTGCTCTCGGCCGGCTATTACGACGCCTATTACCTGAAGGCGCAGAAGACACGCCGACTGATCGCCAATGATTTTCACGCCGCATTCACGGACGTGGATCTGATCGCGGCCCCCGTGACCCAGGCACCGGCGTTCCGCCTCGGCGAAATGGTCGACGACCCGGTCTCGATGTATCTCAACGATGTCTACACGCTGCCGGCGAGCCTGGCCGGTATTCCCGGCATGTCGGTGCCCGCGGGCTTCGTCGACGGCCTGCCGGTCGGGCTGCAGCTGCTTGCCCCCTGGTTCGAGGAGGGGCGGCTGCTCAATGCGGCGCATGCCTTCCAGCAGGCGACCGACTGGCACACGCAGCGTCCGGCGGGGTTCGAATAATGGCCACACAGTGGGAAACCGTGATCGGGCTGGAAGTGCATATCCAGCTCGCCACGCGCAGCAAGATATTCTCGTCGGCCCCGACCGCCTACGGCGCCGAGCCCAATACCCAGGCCAGCGCGGTCGACGTGGCCTTGCCGGGCGTATTGCCGGTGATCAATGCCAACGTCATTCGCATGGCGACGATGTTCGGGCTCGCCATCGACGCCGATATCGCGCCGAAGTCGGTGTTCGCGCGCAAGCATTATTTCTATCCGGATCTGCCCAAGGGCTATCAGATCAGTCAGTTCGAGCTGCCGATCGTGGCCGGTGGACATCTGGATATCGTCACTGCTGACGGCGTGGAAAAACGGGTCGGCATCACCCGCGCGCATCTCGAGGAAGATGCCGGCAAGTCGTTGCACGAGGCGTTCGATCGCGAAACCGGTATCGATCTCAATCGCGCCGGCACGCCGCTGGTGGAATGCGTGTCCGAACCCGAGATGACCAGCGCCGCGGAAGCGGTGGCCTACGCCCGCAAGCTGCACGCACTGGTGCAGTATCTGGGGATCTGCGACGGCAACATGCAGGAAGGCTCGTTTCGCGTCGACGCCAATGTATCCGTGCGCCCGCGCGGGCAGGCCGAGTTCGGCACCCGTACCGAGACCAAGAACGTCAACTCGTTCCGGTTTCTGGAAAAAGCGATCGAATTCGAAGTCGAACGCCAGATCGATGTGCTCGAATCCGGTGGCACGATCGTGCAGGAAACCCGCCTCTACGATCCGGATGCCGACGAGACGCGCAGCATGCGCAGCAAGGAAGAGGCGCACGACTACCGTTATTTCCCCGATCCGGATCTGCTGCCGGTAGCGATCGATCAGGCCTTCATCGACGCCGCCCGTGCCGATCTGCCCGAACTGCCCGATGCCAAGCGGGCTCGCTTCGAGGACGAATACGCGCTTTCCGCACAGGACGCGGCAAGCCTGACGGTCTCGCGCGCAACGGCTGATTATTTCGAAGCCACGGTCGCGGCCTGCCCCGGTGACGCCAGAAGTGTCGGCAAGCCGGCGGTGAACTGGATCACCGGCGAGCTGTCCGGTGCGCTCAATCGCGAGGGTCTGTCGATCGCGCAGTCGCCGGTGAGTGCGGCCCAGCTCGGTGGACTGATCGCGCGCATCAACGACAACACCATCTCCGGCAAGATCGGCAAGGACGTGTTCGAGGCCCTGTTCGCCGGCGAAGGCGATAGTGCGGATGCCGTGATCGAGGCGCGGGGCTTGAAACAGATCACCGATACCGGCGCGATCGAGGCGTTCGTGGATGACGTCATTGCCAGCAATCCGGACCAGGTGGCCCAGTACAAGGAAGGCAAGACCAAGATCGTGGGTTTCCTCGTGGGCCAGGTCATGAAGGCATCGAAGGGCAAGGCCAACCCCAAGGACGTCAATCAGCGGCTGGTCGCCAAGCTCGACGCGCTGTAGTGGATCGCCACCCGCGTTAGACTCGGGGCCATCATCCACGAACCGCTTTCGAGTTATCGATGCAGGAAACGCTGACTTTCGACACGCCGGGGCGCTCGACGCGCGATATCACCGCCGATGTGCAGCGTGTGGTGCGCGACAAGGGGGTGAACACCGGCGTGTGCCATGTGTTCATCCGTCATACCTCCGCTTCGCTGATGATCTGCGAAAACGCCGATCCGAGCGTGCGCGCGGACGTCGAACGCTGGATGGCCAAGACCGTCGTCGACGGCGATCCGATGTTCGAGCACGATATGGAAGGCCCCGATGACATGCCCGGTCATATCCGCAGCATTCTCACCGGTATGGATCTGAGCGTGCCCATAACCGACGGCGCGCTCAATCTGGGCACCTGGCAAGGGATCTATCTCTATGAGCATCGCAGCGCCACACACAGGCGCGAGGTCGTGGTCACGCTGCTGAGCGCCGGGTAGGGCGTATTGACGCTCTGGAAGAAAGGGCACGGGGTCACCCGTGCCCGTATCTCAATGGCCTGACTTGGCGAGGGGCGTGACCGGCTGCCACTCGGTAACGCCCTGGATGGCACCCTTCCGATCGCCGACCTGGATCGGGATCTGCCAGCGCTTGACCACGCTTTGCTCGTCCGCGTCCGGCGGGGTGCCGGCATAGGCGGCCCGGGGCTCGATCCAGCCGTAGGTCGCGCTGGCCGACAGGTTCGCCCATTGCGGTGCATCGCTCGGTGCGACCGCCTCGGGCGTGCCCGAGGGGCGTACGCTGGCCCAGGTCGGGCTGGCCCGGTTGGCATCGACACCGGCGTCGGAAAAGCGCAGAAACGCTTCGCCCTCGGTCCCCATCACCACCAGTGGCTCCTTGCCGCGATAGGACACGAACATGCCGGGGCGGGCGCTGCCGCTCATGGCGCGGACAACGGCGCTGGCCGATAGTGCCCCGGCGTCGGTGACCCGTGCTTCGATAATGCCGCGCGCCGGCGGTACGAACTCGAAGTGGCCGCTGATCGCGCTTTCGGTGTCGCCATAGCGCACCGGGATCGACCACTGGCTGACGCGGGCTTTCTCGCCCTTGTCGACGACCGCATGGGGTACCGCGACAGCGTCCGTGCGCAGGCGCAGATCGAACCAGCCCCAGTTCGGGCTGTCCTCGACGGTCTGCCAGTTTGGCGCCTGTGAGGCGTCGGCCGAAAACGCGCCGGGCGCCATGAGTGTATTGGTGCGATGAAAAGCGGCGTTGCCCAGATCGCCGTCGACCCGGCCTTTGCCGATACGCAGAAAATCGCGGCCGTTTTCGTCCTCGATCACCAGCAGTCGGTCGCCGGTGTTGGCCACCAGCAACTGCGGCGCCAGTGTTCGACGCAACTGAACGTGAATGCCGGCCAGCGCGGCCGGCAACGGGTCGAGCACCGCGCGGACCTCGGCTTCGCCGTCCTCATCGCCGCCGTGGGCATGAACAAGGCCTGGGCTTGCGACAAGCATGCAGGCGAGAAAAAGCCGGCTCGCAAACGCGAGCCGGCTTGTAGGGCTAACCCACGACATCATTCGTCAGATGTCGTCGTGTCGCCCTGCTGCGCGGCGCTACCCAGGTCCTGCAGCAGGCCAGTTGCCGCACCCGGCAGGCTGGTCACCGTGTCGCCGAGGATCGAGCCGCCACGCTGGCCGGCACCGCCGAGCTCGGCGGCTGTTTCCGGTGCGCCCTCGATAAGGGTGCTGGGGCCGGGGATGACGCTGGTCACGCCGGAGAGCAGGTCGGTGACCGGCAGCAGTGGCGATACGCCCGAGTTCAACTGTTGGAGTTGATCGGCACTCAGGTCGCCCCTGAGCAGACCGCCCACCGTCGTGGCCTGAGGCGTGTTCTCGACCACGGCCGGCTCGGGCTGCTCGATGGCTTCCTCATTGGCGCTGTTACGCAGAATGGTGACCGGAGCGGAAACCGACGGCAGACGCATGCCGTCCTGGGCCTCGTAGCTGACGAACAGCATGTACTGGCCCGGGGGCAGAACCGCCGGATTGTCGGTCATCTGCAGCGTCAACGTGTTGCCGCTGCGCGACGTGATCGGCAGTACGACCGCACGCTGGTCGCCGTCGACGAGATGGGTGGTCGCGGTGCGACGGATGAGCATGGCTTCGTCGACGTCGCCACGGTTCACGCTGACCGTGAAGGTGCCACCGTCGGTCGACAGCTCGGTCGGCGCGCTCTGGATCGCCGGGCGATCGTCACGCATGGCGTAGGGCGGCGTGTAGATTTCGAAGGATGGGTCGCGGCTCTGGTAGTCCGCCAGGCCCAGGCTGTCGAAGTTGATGTTCGAGGCATAGGCCGTGTTGATCGGCGAATGACCGCCGATGATGATGCGGCCGTCCGGCATCAGGGCGGCCATGTTGTGGTACGTGCGCTTGCGGTGCGCCGTGGCCATCAGCTGCCAGGTCTCGGTCTTCGGGTCGAAGCGCTCGGACTGGCGATAGGCGCCTTCCAGGCCGGGCACGACTACGCCGTCGCGATTGCCGCCGGAGAAGATCATGACGCCGTCATCCGGCATGACCACGGAATAGCTGTACCAGCGCGGCTCGTTGAGCGGCGCGGTCAGGCGCGATGAATATTCCATGTCATCGCCGTTGACCGTGACCGTGTCGATACGCGAGGACGAGATCGGCAGATAGCCACCGGGGCTGCCCACCGTCACGTAGGTCGGTACGCCGCCCGCGGTCAGGAACTGGGCGTCGTGGTAGCCGCCGTTGGCGTCCGGACGCAGCGGCAGCATGGCCGAGAACGTCGAACCACGCATGCCGGAACCGATCGTGCGCTCCAGTGCGCGGCCATCGACCGGCGTATCCAGCAGACCTTCGATTGCGCCGGTGGGGTTGGTCAGCGTCTGGCCGACCAGATCGCCGAGCAGGCGCTGGGTCTGTTCCGGATTGACGTTGGTGGGGTTGAGGGTGGTGCTCAACGCACTCAGACCGAGCTGGTTGAACTCCAGCGGCAGGCCGGCGTAGCCGAGATCGGTCCATGTCTGGGTCTGCGGGTCATAGGCGCCGATGATGTTCCACAGCGCCTGATCATAGGCCTGACCGAAGGGGTTGAAGGCCTGACCGCCGGCGTTGTAGTAGACCTGACCGTTGGGCAGCAGGTGCATACGCGGGAACAGCGGCAGCGAACGTTCGGCGGCGGTGCCGTTGTCGGTCCAGGTGCCGGTATCCAGATCGTAGGTTTCGGTCTGGGTGACGTTACGCCCCGAATTCAGCGGATTCTCGGGATAAACCGGCTTGAGCAGCTTGGTCACGCCACTGGCCACGAATACATCGCCGTCGGCGAGCGTGACCAGCGAGGGATACCAGCGGCCATAGTTCATGTCGCCGCTCTGGGTCCAGGTGTTGTCGTCGGGGTTGAAGATGCGCGAGTTCTTCAGGCCCTCGAGTTCGACCACGCCGACCGGCAGGCCATCGACACCCGGCTCGGTGTAGTAGTCGGTGCCGCCCACGGCCATGACGCTGCCGTCGGCCAGGAATACGACGTCGGCGCAGAACAGCGCGCCATCGTTCTTGGCGGTGTTGTCGGCGGTATCGAGCGCGCCGTCGGGAATGCCGGGCAGGGCGCCGGCCAGCGTGGTGCTGTCGTTGCCGTCCGGGTTCGCGCCGGCGTCATTCGGGGTGGGTTTCGCCCAGGAGGGTGTGTCGCCGTCACCCAGGGTGAGCACGCGCGACTGATCGTTGACCGATACCTCACCGAACTCGGCGACAATCGACAGCTCCACGTTCTCGGTGCCTTCCAGCGCGTTCAGATACAGGAAACGACCGCCACCGAGCACCGCGAGCGTGCCGGCCGCGGGCTTGCAGTTCAACGAGCCTTCGGCGTTCGGCAGACAGCGTTCATCGGTGGCCACGGCCTTGCCGTCGACCACGATGGTGGGTTCGGCGAAGGGCGTGCTGAACGTGCCGACCCGAGTCGGATCCTCGCCGTCACGGGTGGCGGCGGCCTCCGAATCGCTTTGCGGCTTCTGGGTCAGACCATCGACCAGACCGCCCAGCACGCCCGTATCGGCGCTGCTGTCGGTGGTCGGCGCGGCTTCGGCGCTGTCTTGTTCCTGCGGGGTGGCCTTGTCGAGCAAGTCGCCCAGCAGGCCTGCGTATACGGGCATGCTGCCGACAAGCAGCAGGGCCGCCGCGGACGCGGCGGTGATGGGGTGGCGCATCGTGTTATCTCCTGAGCAGGCGACCTTATGAAAGCCGCTCTTTATATCGTGACTAACCGATCGTTTAATAATCGATTGGGAAATTTGTACCACGAATTCAGGCGGGATTCAAAAAACGCGCTGCCCCGATAATCAGCTTCCCGGCGCTGACAACGCTCGGGCCGGCCACTCCTGTCAGTGCCGAAAATGCCGCAGGCCGGTGAATAGCATGGCAATGCCCGCTTCATCCGCGGCGGCGATCACCTCGTCGTCACGAATCGAGCCGCCGGGCTGAATCACTGCCCGTATGCCGGCTTTCGCCGCCGCATCGAGACCGTCCCGGAACGGGAAGAATGCGTCGGATGCCATCACCGAGCCGGCCACTTCCAGACCGGCATCGTTGGCCTTGAGTCCGGCGATACGGGCGGAGTCGACCCGGCTCATCTGACCGGCGCCGATGCCGATGGTGGCACCGGCGCGGGCATAGACGATGGCATTCGACTTCACGAACTTGGCCACCCGCCAGGCAAACATCAGATCCTGCAGCTGGGTGCCGTCCGGGGTAGCCTGGGTGACGACCTGCAGCTTGTCGTTGTCGATGAGTAGGTCGTCGTCTTCCTGCACCAGCAGGCCGCCGGCGATCTGTTTCATGGTCAGGACAGGAGCGCTCTGACGGGCCGTGTCACCGGTGGTGATCACGCGCAGATTCTTCTTTTTGGCGAACACGGCGAGTGCCGCGTCGTCGATATACGGGGCCAGGATCACTTCCGCGAACTGGTTGGCCACGATCTGCTCGGCAGTGGCGGCGTCCAGGGTCTGATTGAACGCGAGGATGCCGCCAAACGCCGATGTCGTGTCAGTGGCGAACGCCCGTTGATACGCGCTTTTGAGATCGGGCGCGACCGCGACGCCGCAGGGATTGGCGTGCTTGACGATCACACAGGCCGGTGCCTGGTCAAATGCGCGCACGCAGGCCAGCGCCGCGTCGGCATCGGCGAGGTTGTTGTAGGACAGCTCCTTGCCCTGACAGACCCGGGCATCGACGAGGCTGCCGGCGACCGGCTGTGCGCTGGCATACAGGGCCGCGCGCTGATGCGGATTCTCGCCGTAGCGCAGCGACTGGCGCTTGTGAAAGGCCGGCACCAACCGAGCCGGCAGTTCGTCGGATGGCGCGGGTTCGACAGTCTCGGCGCTCAGGTAGTCGGCGATCGCGCGGTCGTAGGCCGCGGTATGGGCAAAACCCTTGGCGGCAAGACGTCGGCGCGTGGCCTCGGTGGTCGCATTGTCGTGGGCGGCCAGGTCCGCGAGCACCGCCGCGTAGTCCGCGCTGTCCACGACCAGGGTCACATGGGCGTGGTTCTTGGCGGCCGCGCGCAGCATGGCCGGGCCCCCGATATCGATGGTCTCGATCGCCTGCTCACGGCTGCAATCGGGTTGCGCGACGGTCTGCTCGAAGGGGTAGAGATTGACCACCACGAGATCGATCGGTGCGATGCCCTGTTCGGCCATCACCGCGTCGTCGGTGCCGCGCCGGCCGAGAATGCCGCCGTGGATCTTCGGATGCAGGGTCTTGACGCGCCCGTCCATGATCTCCGGCGCGCCGGTATGTTCGGCCACATCGATGACCGCCACGCCGGCGTCGCGCAGCGCCCGTGCCGTGCCTCCGGTGGACAGGATCTCTACCTCATGATCCTGTGCCAGCGTGCGGGCGAAGTCGGCTACGCCGGTCTTGTCTGAGACGCTGATCAGGGCGCGGCGGATCGGGGCAGGAGTGTTCACGGCGTCGATGCTTCCGGTTGAAATAAAAACACCCGCGGCGCGGGTGGTAGGAATCGTCTGTTGGGGCGGCGGTCAGCCGTCCAGGTCATAGCAGCGCAGTTTCTTGCGCAGCGTGCCGCGGTTGATGCCGAGCATGGCCGCGGCCTTGGACTGGTTGCCGCGGCTGTAGTCGAGCACCCGTTCGAGCAGCGGTTTCTCGACCTGTTCGAGCACCATGCGGTAAAGATCGCAGGGCGGCGCGCAGCCGTTGAGTGAGTCGAAATAGCGATCGAGACTGGCCCCGACATAATGACTGAGCGGCTGGGCGTCGGCGTCGGGATCGATCTGCGTCATTCGTACCGGAGGCGCGCGTGGGAACGAGGAGCCGGAAACTATAACGATATTCGCCGCCGAGAGAAAGACGACTTTTGGTCAGCCTGTCCTCAGACGGACTGCCGTCGGGCGTCCAGGCGGATCCAGTCATCCTGGCTGGCCCCCGGACCGAAGTCGAAAGTGCGCACATAGGCGTTTTTCACGGCATCGATCTGGCGACTCAGCAGGCCCGACAGCACCAGCGGCGCATCCGCCGCGGCGTGTGCGCTCAGGGTGGGCGCGAGTGCGATCAGGGGTTTGGCGAGGATGTTGGCGATCACGATATCGAATGTCTGCGCCGTGATGGCGTCCATCGCCGGCGTGAAAACAATCGTGTCGACGCCATTGCGCTGGGCGTTCTCGCGGGTCGCGCGCAGGGCCTGATCGTCGATATCCACGGCGGTGACCGAAGCCGCGCCCAGACGCGCCGCGGCGATCGACAGAATACCCGACCCGCAGCCGTAGTCGAGCACATGGCGGCCGGTCAGATCGGCCGCCGCCAGCCATTCGAGGCACAGCGCGGTGGTCGGATGGGTGCCGGTGCCAAAGGCCAGCCCCGGGTCGAGTCGAACCACGATGGCGTCGTCATCGGCATCGACCGGCGCGTTGTGCGGCGCAATCCACAGGCGCTGTCCGAAGCGTAGCGGCGGGTGCTGGGCCAGCCAGGCGCTGGCCCAGTCCTCGTTCTCCAGGGTGGCGACCGCAATCTCGGCGGCGTCGCCGAGCGCGTCGCGCAGTGCCGATTCGATCGGCGCCGCGGACGTGCCCTGGCGGAACAGGCCCACGATGCGCGAGGCTTCGAAGTCCGGATGCTCGTGGGGCGCATTCTCGACCGCCATTTCACTGCCGACGTCGAGCACGGTGACCGCTTCGGCATCGAACTGCTCGAACACCGCCTCGGCGAGCGCGGCGCGCGCACTGGTGACCGTGATCTGCAGCCAGCTGATCGGCGATTGAGCGTCAGCCGCGGGCATTTTCTTCGCGCAGCTTCTTCTCAAGGAAATGGATCGACACCCCGCCTTCGATATGGGCCGGGTCGTGGATGATGCGCTTGTGCAGTTCGATATTGGTGTTGATGCCCTCGATCACCATTTCCGATAGCGCCATGTCCAGCCGCGCGCGGGCCGCATCGCGGGTGTCGCCGTGGGCGATGAGTTTGCCGACCAGGGAATCGTAGTAGGGCGGCACGCTATAGCCGGCATAGATATGCGAATCCATGCGGATCCCGGGCCCGCCCGGGGCGTGGTAGGCCGTGATCTTGCCCGGCGACGGCACGAAGGTCTCGGGGTGTTCGGCGTTGACGCGGCATTCGATCGCATGTCCGCGTATCACGATATCTTCCTGCTTGTAGCGCAGTTCGTGGCCCGCGGCGATGCGCAGCTGTTCGGCGACCAGATCGACACCGGTGATCATTTCGGTGACCGGGTGCTCGACCTGGATACGCGTATTCATTTCGATGAAATGGAATTCGCCGTTCTCGTACAGGAACTCGAAGGTGCCGGCGCCGCGATAGCCGATGCGCTTGCAGGCATCGGTGCACAGCTTGCCGATGTGGGCGCGCTGCTCCTCGGTGATGCCGGGGGCCGGGGCCTCCTCGATCACCTTCTGATGGCGACGCTGCGGCGAGCAGTCGCGCTCGCCCAGGTGAATCGCATTGCCGTGAGTGTCGGCCAGCACCTGGACCTCGATATGCCGCGGCAGTTCGAGATACTTCTCCATGTAGACGGCCGGGTTGCCGAAAAAGCTCGCGGCCTCGCGCCGGGCCATGTCGATGGCGCCGGCCAGCGCCTTGGCTTCATAGACCACGTGCATGCCGCGCCCGCCGCCGCCGCCGGACGCCTTGATGATGACCGGGAAACCGATTTTCTGAGCCAGCTTGCGGTTGGCGGTATCGTCGGCGGTCAGCGGCGCGCCCGAGCCGGGTACGCAGGGCACACCGGCCTCGAGCATTTCCTGGATCGCCGAGGTCTTGTCGCCCATGAGGCGAATCGTCTCCGCCTTCGGGCCGATGAACACGAAGCCGGACTGTTCCACGCTCTCGGCGAAATCGGCGTTCTCGGACAGAAATCCGTAGCCGGGATGGATGGCGGTGGCCCCGGCCACTTCGGCGGTGCTCATCAGCGCCGCCATGTTGAGATAGCTCTTGCTGCTGTCCGCCGGGCCGATGCACACGGCCTCCTCGGCGAGCAGCACGTGCTTTTGTTCACGGTCTGCGGTCGAGTAGGCGGCCACGACCGGGATATCGAGTTCCCGACAGGCGCGCAGGATACGCAGTGCGATTTCGCCGCGATTGGCGATCAGTACCTTGCCCAACATCACTTCACCACGAAAAGTGGCTGATCGAATTCGACCGGCTGGCCATTCTCGACCAGCACGGCGGTCACTTCGCCGGAGACTTCGGCCTCGATCTGGTTGAGCATCTTCATGGCTTCGATGATGCACAGCGTATCGCTGGGTCCGACCTTGTCACCGACTTCCACGAATGCCTTGGCATCCGGCGACGGCGCGCGGTAGAACGTGCCCACCATCGGCGAGCGCACGATCTGGCCGTCCGGCGTGTCGTCCTTGGCTTCGGCCGGCGCGGGCGCGCTCTCGGCAGGGGCGGGTGCCGGGGGCGCGGCCTGCTGGGGCTGCTGCGGCATGGCGGCGACGCTGCCCGGCGCGGGATAGCGGCCGATGCGTACCGACTCCTCGCCTTCGGTGATTTCGAGCTCGGCGATACCCGAGTCTTCGACCAGCTCGATCAGCTTCTTGAGTTTGCGAATATCCATGATGTGTTCTAGTTCTCCCGCGTGGCGTCGGTGGCGCGCTGCATGGCTGCATTCAGGGCCATGACATAGCCCTGCGCGCCGAAACCGGTGATGGTGCCGATGGCGATATCGGCGAAATACGAGTGCTGGCGAAACGCTTCGCGCTTCGCGATGTTGGACAGATGAACTTCGATGAAAGAAAGTTCCACGCCGAGCAGCGCATCACGCAGCGCGACGCTGGTGTGGGTGAAGGCAGCGGGATTGATCAGCGCGCAGGCGACGTCTTCATCGCGCGCGGCATGAATGCGATCAATCAGTTCGGCTTCGCTGTTGGACTGGAAGCAGCTCAGCCGATGGCCGGCCTGCTCGGCGATCTGCTGCAGGCGGGCCTCGATGTCGGCCAGCGTGTCACGGCCATACACCTGGGGTTCCCGGTGGCCGAGAAGATTCAGGTTGGGTCCGTTGAGAAGCAGAAAATGCGCCACGTCGCAGTCCTTGCGTTGTGATGGCGCAAAGTCTGCCCCATGCCGGGGCGGGTTACAACCGGAAAATATCGACTTTCGCGTCCGTTCGCTGCCGTATTGTGGATAATTCGCCGACGTTCAGGCCAGAAAATAGCCGCGCGAAGCGCTCTGGCAGGCCTATGGGCAGCGGTCAGTTGCTCGGCTCGGTCGACTCGAGCAACGGCTTGATCCGATTGGCGAGCTGGGTATCGGTCAGCGCGCCGGCGATGCGGGCCCGGATTCGGCCGCTGCGATCGATGATCGCGGTATAGGGTAGAACGCCGGCCGGCGTGCCTTTGCGGGTGTACTGGTCCTGGACCCGGGCGCCCTCGGTGGCATCGGCTAGCACCGGGTAATTGATGTGATAACGGTCGGCGAAAGCAGTCGCCGCGCCGCGCGTGTCGATGGCCACGCCAATGATCTGCAGACCTCGCGGGCCCCATTTGTCCTGTGCGGCGACCAGCATCGGGATTTCCTCGCGGCAGGGCCCGCACCAGCTGGCCCAGAAATTGAGTACGATCACCCGACCATCGAAATCGCCGATCGCGCGGGGTGTGCCGGCCAGATCCGGCAGGGTGAAGGCCGGACGCACAGGCGTGGCCGGCGCCGCAAACCGGTAGGCGCCGACCGCGCCGGCGGCAACAATTGCCAGCAGGGTGATGCCGGCGATTACGCGCGTCGATCGCTTCATGGTGAGGAGGCCCGCTGGATATGGCGCATGAGTTCGGCGGTGCTCATGGTGCCGACCAGGCGCTGATCGGCGGCTTCGCGACCATCCGGACGGTAGAACAGCATCGTGGGCGGACCGAACACGTTCAGTTCGCGCAGCAGCGCGCGATCTGCCGCGTCGTAATCGGTGACATCGACCTGTAGCGCGGTGACCTTGCCGAGCGCGGCCCGTACCTGTGGATCGGCGAATACGGTGTGCTCCAGCTGCACGCATTCGACGCACCAGTCGGCATAGAAATCCACCACCGCCGGCTGGCCGGCACGGGCAGCGGCCGCCAGCGCGGCCGTCAATGCGTCCTTGTTCTGAATACGCCTGAAAGGGCTGGCGATGTTGTCGCCGGCCGGCGTCGTGGCGTTGCCGGCGCCTGTCTGGATGAACGGGCGCAGTGGTTGCAGCGGGTTGCCGGCCCCGGCGGCCGCACCGATGAGCATGAGCACACCCCAGGCCAGAACAAGCAGGGCGGCGGCCCGCGTCAGCCACGCGCGTGGACCGGTGGCGCGCGACATGCCGTCAATAGCGCCAAGCTGGACGCCATACGCCGTCAACAGCGCCGCCCACATCGCTAGCGCCACCGGGCCCGGCAGGATGCGCGCCAGCAGCCAGATCGCCACCCCGAGCAGGATCACGCCGAACAGATGCTTGATCCGGTTCATCCAGGCGCCGGCACGCGGCAGCACGCTCGCGCCGACCGTACCCAGTGCGATCAGCGGCAGGCCCATGCCGAGCCCGAGCGCGAACAGGGCCACGCCGCCGAGCAGAGCATTGCCGCTGGCGCCGATATACAACAGCGCACCCGCCAGCGGCGGCGCCAGACAGGGCCCGACCACCAGCGCGGAAACAAAACCCATGATCGCGGCGCCGGCGACGTCGCCCCGGCGGCTACTGCCGATATCGTTGAGGCGCGTTTGCCAGGACGATGGCAGCTGGAGTTCGTAGAACCCGAACATGGAAAAGGCCAAGGCTACGAACACCAGGGCGAACGGCACCAGGGTCCAGGGCGACTGCACCAGTGCCTGGAGGTTGGCGCCGAACAGGCCCGCCAGTACGCCAAAGACGGTATACGCCAGGGCCATGGCCAGCACGTAGGCGCTGGAGAGCATGAAGCCGCGCGCCGCGCTCGTGCGCTCGCCGCTGCCGACCACGATCCCGGAAAGAATCGGGATCATCGGCAGTACACAGGGCGTGAAGGCCAGCAGTATGCCCAGGCCCAGAAACGACAGCACGACCCAGAACAGGCTGGCGTTATCGAGCACGCCGGCGATACGATCCTGCTCGGAGATGAAACCGGATGCGGCGCTGTCAGCTTCTCCGGCCGGAGCGGGCTGCACGCGGTTTTCCTCATTCGCCGTCGGTGCCGCCGCGGCAGGGATTTCGAGCGTCTTGGTCTGCGGCGGATAACATAGGCCGGCATCGGCACAGCCTTGATAGGTCACGGTGAGGGCCGGCGGAAGTTGGGACACGTCCGCAATCGGTATATCGACCGTCAATTCGTCGCGATAGGTCTCGACTTCACCGAAGAACTCGTCGCTGTGCTTGTCGCCCGCCGGAATCCGGGCACTGCCGAGCCCCGCATTGTTGTCCGGTTCGAAGCGCAGCGCGTGGCGGTAGAGATAGTAGCTGTCCGCGATCTTCCAGGTGACCGACAGAGTATCGCCGCTGCGCTGCAGCGACGGCTGAAAGGCCTGGTCCACCGGCAGAAAATCGGTGTCCTGCGCCCATGCCGACGTGCTCGCCGCGATCGCTGCCATGAGAACAAGCAGGCCGGCGGTCAGGCGCGTGAGATTAGGCGTGCGTTTGCTCATGATCGAAGTCTCGGATTCTGGGGCCAGCCGGCGCCACGTTCACCGCGCCTGGCAGGTAGGCACACGCAGGTAGCCATCATCTCGATGCTCGGGCTGATTACGCCCGTTCGCTTCCCGGGCGGCTGTCATTGATACTCGTGTCTACATGCCGTGACTGCGCGCTATTGAACCAGACCGCTCAGCAATGCGAAAGCGGGGGCGCTCTGGGGATTGTGGTTGTCCGATCAATACGATGCGCCGGAGCTTGCGCCGCGTCATCACGAGTTGATCACGCGCGCAGCGGCCGGATTGCGGGCGCCGGGTCTGGCTCGATGCCGGCCGACGACTATCCCGGACCATAGGCGGCCAAGGCTCTCGGGCCCTCTCGCGCCACGGCGCCTCTTGTGTATACAGGCGCGGCGCCCCATGCATAAGTTGATAATGCATGGGTATTTAGAACGTTCAAAGGCGGCTGTTATAGTCGCGCAACGAACCGAACAGGAGCACAACATGGGTCTAAGACTAGGCGACGACGCGCCGGATTTCAGCGCCGATACCACGGAAGGCAAGATCGATTTTCATGATTGGCTGGGCGACAGCTGGGGCGTGCTGTTTTCGCACCCGGCGGATTTCACCCCGGTGTGCACCACCGAACTGGGCGAAACCGGCCGTCTCAAGGACGAGTTCGCCAAGCGCAACACGAAAGTGATCGTGGTGTCGGTGGACTCGGTGGAGGACCACAAGCGCTGGTCGGCGGATATCGAGGAAACCCAGGGCTGCGCGGTGAACTTCCCGATCATCGGCGACACGGATCGCAAGGTCGCCGAACTCTACGACATGATTCACCCCAATGCGGGTGATACGTCGACGGTGCGCAGCGTGTTCGTGATCGACCCGAACAAGAAGGTGCGCATGACGCTGACCTACCCGAAGAGCGCGGGCCGCAACTTCCGCGAAATCCTGCGGGTGATCGACTCCATGCAGTTGACCGACAACTACAAGGTCACCACCCCGGCCAACTGGGAAGACGGCGACGACGTGATCGTGTCGCCGGCGCTGTCCAATGAAGAGGCCGAGAAGCTGTTCCCGGCCGGCTGGAACGAGCTCAAGCCCTATCTTCGCATGACCAAGCAGCCGAACAAGTAGTTCGGGCGCTTGCTTCGACGCAAAGGCGCGGTCCCGCGGGACCGCGCCTTTTTTGTGCGCCATGCACACAAAACGGCATACTATCGGCCCTTTCATCAGCGAGTATCCGACCATGGCCGAGGAACAGCCGCTCAAGCGCCGCAGTCAAATCGTCACCCAGGGCACGGCCCGTGCCCCCAATCGCGCCATGCTGCGCGCGATGGGCTATACCGACGCCGATTTCGACAAGCCCATCGTAGGCGTGGCCAACGGCTACTCGACCATTACCCCCTGCAACATCGGCCTGAACGGCCTCGCCGAGCGCACCATCGCGGCGCTTGAATCCGGCGGCGCCAAATCGCAGATGTTCGGCACCGTGACCGTCTCCGACGGCATCTCCATGGGCACGCCCGGGATGAAGTATTCGCTGGTCTCGCGCGAGGTCATCGCCGACACCATCGAGACCGCCGTGCAGGGCGAGTCCATGGATGGCGTGGTCGCCATCGGCGGCTGCGACAAGAACATGCCCGGTGCCATGATCGGCATCGCGCGCATGAACGTGCCCGCCATCTTCGTCTACGGCGGCACCATCAAGCCCGGTCATCTCGACGGCGAAGATCTGACCATCGTGTCCGCCTTCGAGGCCGTGGGTCAGCGTATCGCCGGCACCATCGACGATGCGCGCGTGCACAGCGTCGAGTGCAATGCCTGTCCGGGCGCGGGCTCCTGCGGCGGCATGTACACCGCCAACACCATGTCCAGTGCGATCGAGGCCATGGGCCTGTCGCTGCCGTATTCCTCGACCATGGCCGCCGAGGATGCCGAGAAAGCCGACAGCGCCGCGAAATCCGCCGAGGTGCTGATTACCGCGATCGAGAAGGGCATCAAGCCCCGTGATCTGCTCACCTTCAAGGCCTTCGAGAACGCGATCGCACTGATCATGGCTGTGGGCGGTTCCACCAACGCGGTGCTGCATCTGCTGGCGATCGCGCATGCGGCCGAAGTCGATCTGACCATCGACGACTTCGAGCGCATCCGTGCCAAGGTGCCGGTGTTCTGCGATCTCAAGCCCTCCGGCCGATTTGTTGTAACGGAGCTGCACAAGGCCGGCGGCATTCCGCTGGTCATGAAGATGCTGCTCAAGGCCGGCCTGCTGCACGGCGACTGCCTGACCATCACCGGCGAGACCATCGCCGAAGTGCTGGCCGATGTGCCCGATGCGCCCCCGGCCGGCCAGGGCGTGATCTGGCCGTTCGACCAGCCGCTCTACGAGACCGGCCATCTGGCCATTCTCAAGGGCAATCTGGCCGAAGAGGGCGCGGTCGCCAAGATCACCGGTCTCAAGAATCCGGCGATCACCGGCCCCGCCCGCGTGTTCGACTCGGAGGAAGAAGCCATGGCCGCGATTGTCGACGAACGTGTCGGTGCCGGCGATGTAGTGGTCATTCGCTATGAAGGCCCCAAGGGCGGGCCCGGCATGCGCGAGATGCTGTCGCCCACCTCGGCGATCGTGGGCCGTGGCCTGAGTGAAAAGGTCGGCCTGATCACGGACGGCCGTTTTTCCGGCGGCACCTACGGCATGGTCGTCGGTCACGTCGCGCCGGAGGCCGCGGTCGGCGGCGCGATCGGCCTGATCGAGGAAGGTGACACGATCACCATCGACGCGCACAAGCGGCTGCTGCAGCTGGAAGTGGACGATGCCGTGCTGGCCAAGCGGCGTGCCGCCTGGAAGCCGAAGCCACCCAATGCCACCCGCGGAGTGCTCGCCAAATATGCACGCCTGGTCGGTACGGCCTCCAAGGGCGCGGTGACCGACCAACCGGACTAGTCGCCGCGGACTTCGCCGGGAAACAAGAAGGCCACGCTCATGCGTGGCCTTTTTTGTGGGCGACACCGGGGTATGGGATGGCCACGTGCACATCAACGCGTCAGCCAGAAATGTGATCGGACGCTTACCGGCTACGCGTGCGGTACAGCGATCAGGGATCGGATGTGTCGCCCATTTCGGCCGTGATAGCCAGCCATTATCGGGGCAGGCGCTTGGGAAAAGGGCGGCGCGACGAAGCGGTGTGCGACGAGGTTTGCTTTTTTCTGATTCATGAATAAGAATAAGAATGATTCGTAATTAGATATCGAAGCATTGGGTCCACTCCAGTCGACCGGGAGCCAGAGGTCGGCACGCAGATGGAAGGGGACGCTTTTTAAAACCGGGCAGGTCGGGGGCGCCGAATGGGACGTTCGCTGCCGGGCTGCTTCAACTGGGGGACATCATGAAATTCAAACGTACGGCGTTAACCGCTGCCATTCTTTCGGCCTACTCGTTGCCGGGCGTGGGTCGCGCGCAGCCCGCCGAGAGCGACCAGCCGGCGGCGCCCGCGCCCGACTCTGCGCTCATGCAGCTGTTGCCGATCGACGTGGAAGGCGCCGGTATCGCCGGTTACAAGGATGAGGCGCTGCAGTCGCCGAAATTCACCGCGCCGTTGCGCGATACGCCGCAATCGGTGACCGTTATTTCCGAACAAGTGCTGCGCGATACCGCCGCGACTTCGCTGGAAGATGCGGTGAGCCGCGTGCCGGGCATTACTTTTCTTGCCGGTGAAGGCGGCCAGCCGATTGCCGATCGGCCCGTGATTCGCGGTTTCAACTCCACGTCCAACCTGTTCGTCGATGGTGTTCGCGATCTCGGCGATCAGACCCGTGACGTCTTCGACGTGGAGTCGGTCGAGGTCATCAAGGGGGCGGACTCGGTCTACGCCGGCCGTGGCTCGGGTGGCGGCAGTATCAACCTGGTGACCAAGACCGCCCGGGTCGATGATTTCTCCCAGGCCACGTTCACCGTCGGTACGGCAGACAAGTTTCGTGGCACGGTGGATCAGAACTGGCAACTTGGCGATGATGCGGGCTTTCGTATCGGCGTGCTCGGCGAGAACAGCGGCGTGGCCGGGCGCAACGACGCGGTCGAATACGACAAGTTCGGCATCTCGCCGTCGCTGACCTTCGGCGTGGGCGCGGCAAGCCGCGTCACGCTGGATTACTACCACCTCACCGACAAGGGCACGCCGGATTACAGCATTCCCTACGATCAGGCCACCGGGCTGCCCGCGACCGAGACGCTGGGGGTCGACCGCGACAACTTCTACGGTCTGATCAACCGCGATTTTCGCGAAACCAAGACCGATATCGGCACCGTGATTATCGATCACGAGTTCAACGACAGTCTGCGCCTGCGCAATGTGTCGCGGGTGGGGCGCTCCAGCAACGATTATGTGGTGACCAATCCCGACGATTCGCGCGGTAATGTCGCCAATGGCTTTGTCTATCGCTCGACCAAGCAGCGCTCGAGCCAGACCGACACGTTTGCCAATCAGCTCGATCTGTCCGGTGATTTCGATACCGGCCGCTTCGGACACCGCTTCGATGTCGGCCTGGAACTCAGCCGGGAAAAACGCCGCTCGGACAGCTATGACGTCACCAGCGCAGCGGCCGCCTTCGGCTCGGACTGCAGCAGTGGCGAAGTCGATCCGGCCACCGGTCTGACTTTCGGCCAGCTCCTGCGCAACAACGGCGACTGCACGAGCCTCTACGATCCCGAACCCTATGACGACTGGCAGGGCACGAAATCGCGCAGCAACGACCCGACCTACTACCAGACCGACGTGGCCGCGCTTTACGGGTTCGATACGGTCGAGCTCAGCGAGCACTGGCTGGCCAGTGCCGGACTGCGCCTGGATCATTATGAAACCGAGGCCGATACACCGTCCGATCCGGATTCGAATGTCGACGCCAGTGACAGCTTCGTCAACTATCAGCTGGGTCTGGTGTACAAGCCGCGGTCTAACGGGTCCATCTATATTTCGCACGGCACCAGTACCACGCCGGCGCCGCTGGCAGGCAACGACACCGATGCACCGGCCGGCGCGAGCACCGGTCGCGGCGGATTTTCGCCCGACAACACCAAGCTCAAGCCCGAGGAGACCACGAGCTACGAAATCGGCACGAAGTGGGCGTTGTTCGACGAGCGTCTGTTGCTGACCGCCGCCGTGTTCCATCTCAAACGCGACAATGCCTATATCCAGGTCGGCGCGGGTGATCAGGATTTCGGCTATGCCGGCGAGACGCGTGTGCGTGGTTTCGAACTGGGCCTGTCGGGGCGAATCACCGATCGCTGGCAGGTGTTCGGAGGGTACTCGTATCTGGATTCGGAGCTGGTCGAAGGCGGTTATGAAAGTGTGGCGGAAGGCAGGCAGCTACCCAACGTACCCGAGCACAGCGCTACCTTGTTCACGGACTACGCGCTCACGCCGACCGTGAAGATCGGCGGCGGGGCGATCTATGTCGACGAAGTGTTCGGCAGTGTCACCGCCGAGCCCGCCAAGCGGGTGCCCGATTACTGGCGTTTCGATGCCAATGCCGCCTGGCAGGTGTCGGAGTCCACTCGATTGCGTCTGAACGTGCTCAATCTGACCGACGAAACCTATTACACGCGCGCTTACGCCGCGCATTACGCGGCGCTCGGCCCGGGTCGACAGGTGCTGTTGTCGGCCGATCTGTTCTTCGATTAGGGCCATTGCAATGCTGATCACCATTCCCGACGTCCTTGGCCCGCAGCAGCTGGCGGATTGCCGTGCCCGGCTGGAAGCCGCCGACTGGGTGGATGGCAATGTCACCTCCGGGCACCAGTCGGCCCGGGCCAAGAACAACCAGCAGATTCCCGAGGAAAGCGCCGTCGCCCGAGAGGTCGGCGGCGCGATCATGGAGGCCTTGTCCCGGCATCCGGTGTTCATGTCAGCGGCCCTGCCGCAGCACGTGTTTCCACCGCTGTTCAACCGCTACGGGGCCGGCCATCGCTTCGGCGCGCATGTCGACAACTCGATCCGGCAGCATCGGCAGAGCGGTGCGCGTATCCGGACCGATCTGTCCGCAACCCTGTTCTTTGCCGGGCCGGACGAATACGACGGCGGCGAGCTGGTGATCGAGGACAATTTCGGCACCCAGCGGGTGAAACTGCCCGCCGGGCATCTCGTGTTGTATCCGGCCAGCAGTCTGCACCATGTGACCGAGGTCACGCGGGGCCGCCGCATGGGCGCGTTCTTCTGGATCCAGAGCATGATTCGCGACGATGGCCAGCGGCGTATTCTCTGGGGTATGGACCAGTCGATCCAGGCGCTGACACAGGCGGTGCCGGATCATCCCGCGTTGATCAGCCTGACCGGCTCCTACCACAATCTGCTGCGCCGCTGGGCCGACGTCTAGCCCGCCGCGCGGGCGATGACCACCCGGGTGCGGCTTCGCACCCGGGTGGTCTCGTGTCCGGCGATCGGCGAAGCCAGGCCCTTTGCGGGTCGGCGACTACCACAGGTCGTGGCTGGCGTCCGTGATGTGGTCGCCCAGTCGCGAGCCTTCGTTTGCGCTGATACGGCGAGCTCGATCGACAGACCAGAGCTGGCAGGCGTGTGGGTTTCCACGACGCAGGCTCCTAGCGGTCGGTCACCTCAGTTCGCGACATCAGTTTCGAGTGGTTATTACGCCGGGCGAGACGCGGCGCCTCGACGTGGCCTCGGACAGGGCGAGGCGTTGCAGTGCCGTCTGGTGCAAAAGCCGAATTGGTGACGCGGTTCTGCAACTAGCAGAATGCTAGTAAACATCGAGTCGAATACGCTGACCGATGTTGAGCGTCTCGAAGACCTCGGCACCGAGGATCTCGCGCAATGTCGCGATCACCGCGGGCGCCATGGAATCATGACTGCCGCAAATGAAGACACCCGCGTCGCGCGCCATCCAGTCGCGCACGCGCTCGCCGTGCTCGGCGAGCGCGTGCTGGACATAACGGCCGTCGTCGACGTCGCGAGAGAAGGCGAGGTCCAGATGGCAGATCTGGCCGGCTTCGTGCCATGCCCGGATTTCATCCTGGAAATAGAAGTCGTGCGCGCGCTGGCGTTCGCCGAAGATCAGCCAGTTGTCATGATGACCGTCGGCGATCCGCGCCTGCAGATGCGCGCGCAGCCCCGCCATGCCCGAACCGTTGCCGATGAACAGCGCCGGCGCGGCGACGCGTTGTGCATCGGTGTGGAACGCCGGATTCGCGCGAAGACGCATATCGATCTGCTCGCCTGCGCGCGCCTGTTCGATCAGCCAGCCCGAGGCAATGCCGGTTCGGTCGCCGTCGCGGGCCAGGCGGACCAGCAGCTCCACGCCCTGTCCGCGGTCGATATTGGCTATCGAATAGTCGCGCGCGGCAAGGTCGGGAAGGCCTACGGCCCAGCTCCGGATCGTTTGACCGCAAAGATCGACCCGTGTGGGCAGCTGCTTGTGGGCGAGCGCTGCGCGCAGTTCATGGACATCGCTGTCGATTTTGTGGGTGCTCAGCCAGGCAGCCAGTGCCGGATCGCCGTGACGTGGACGGATCTCGGCGATATCGCCGGCCTGCCAAGCCCGGGATGGCGCGCCGGCGCATTCGAGACGCAGCCAGGCCATGGGCGCGCCGACGCCGTCCGGATTGAGTATCTGTCGCTCGACCAGCGTCCAGCGCGAGAATCCGGGGTCAGCGTCGGTGAGCGCCGCCCCGAACGACTGCGACAGCACGGCGTGCCAGCGATCCAGGGCGGCCGCGTCGCCCTTGTCGACTTCTATCGGGGCCAGCAAGGTACGTGCCCCGCGTTCACGCAGGCCGCGGTCGAGCCGCTGGCCGAACGCACAGTACGTCGGCCCATAGTCGCTATCGCCGAGTGCGAGCAGCACGTATTCCAGATGCGCCAGCTGCGGGGCGCCCGGTTTGCCGAGTTGATGGTCGAATCGGCGTGCAGCGACCGGCGCGTCGCCTTCGCCGTAGGTGCTGACGATGAACAGTGCCTTGTCGTGAGCGGCCAGACACGCCACGCCCAACTCGGCCAGCCCGGCCAGACGCACGGCTCGGCCACCTTTTTGCAGCGCGTCGGCCGTGCGCACCGCGATCCGATGAGACAGGCCGCTCTGGCTTGCATAGGCCACCAGGATGGCGCCGTCCTGCGGGCCGGATCGAGTGGGCGCGGCGTGCGATGCCGGCACTCGGCGTTTCATGCGTCGACGGCGCAGATAGAGCAGCCAGCCGGTCACGAAGAACACCGGCATGCACAGCGAGGCCAGCATCATGAACACGATCCCCGGCAGGCCGAAGAAGGCGCCCATATGCAGGGCATAAACGCTTTCCAGCAGCTTGTCGCCGGCCGATCGGTCGCGATAGGGCGCTGCCGCGAGCAGGGCCCCGGTAGCCGGGTTCACGCTGAGCTCGTCGTTGGCATATCTATGCGGGGCGTCGGCAGCGACGAAATGGACCGCAACCGGTTGGCCGGGTCCGCGCGGCAGCCGCACGGACACCGTTTGGGCATCGGTGACCCGGGGTGCGATGGTGCTCCAGACGCGATCCAGATCGAGCGGCGCGTGGGCCGAATCCAGCGCCACTGCGTCGCCGCGACTGCCGGAGGCGAACAGGGCACGCGCACCGTCGCGGTACCAGTCGAACGACCACCAGAGCCCGGTGAGTGACGCAAGCAGATAGGCAAGCAGTGCCCACACACCGAGCACGGCATGCCACTCGCCAGCGAGCTTGCCGCCCAGTGCTCGCGGCCACAGCCATCGCCAGCGGCGGCGCGGACGTCTTTGCCATCGCACATACAAGCCGGTCAGACAGAGCACGACAAGCGTGAGCGTGGATACACCGACGAGCCACTTGCCGGTCGCGCCGGCGGCCAGGCGCTGGTGAAGCTGGCGGATGAAAGAGAATGTCGTTTCCCCGCGAATATCGCCGATCGGCTGGGCGGTCGCGGGATTGAGCGCGATCCGTTCTCCGTGGCGACCGGTCGTCTGCGGGGTGCGATAGCCAACAACCACCGGATAGGGGCGATCGTTACGCCAGAACATGCTGGATATGGTCTGCTCAGGGTGGGCGGCCGCGTAGTGCTGGATTATTGCAGGCGGTGGCAGCGGTTCGCCTGCCTGCTGGATCTGGGCCGTGATGTCGGCATTAATCCAATCCAGTATTTCCTGCTGGAACGACATCAGCGCGCCGGTCACGGCCACGACGACGAGGATCGCACCGGCCGTGATGCCCAGAATCCAGTGCAACTGGAACATCACGTTGAACTCGCGCAGGCGCGCCGCGAGTCTCATGGGGCTACCACGACGAGCGTCGAGGTGGTGCAGCCGGGTTGGCGTGCGCCGTGTTGACTGTTCTGGCAGAACGCCGCGTGCCGGCGGCCAGCGCGTCGGGCGTGGCAGTCATCCGGTGTTCGATTCCGCGGGTCGAGGGGCGCGCGACATCGACATGGATTGGCGACGTCGATCGCATGCGAAAGAAGAATCGGACAATTCAATTCAGCGGCTCCCCCTGCCAGAAGAGGTAAATCTAACTGATAATGATTCGCATTTCAATGATGTTCATGGAGGGAAACACATGTGCTGGTTGTGCCACAGGAGGTCTCCCGGCAATGATCCAGGACGCGGCAGCCCATCGGATCACGCGCAGCTTCTCCGGCATTTCGCGAGTGCCCGATAATCCAGTCAGCGTGTCACGAAAAACCGTCAAGGCAGGGTCGGCGCCGTGACCGGCGAGGCGCGGTGGCCGCCATCCCATGGACAGCGTTCTGCCAACCGGGGGCTTATCGAGGACGATTCAGGTGAGTAGATCGAGGTCCGGCCGGCGTGGAAATGCCGGGTCGCGTCCGGGCGAGGGCCCCGGGCGCGTGGACCTGTGATGATTTTTCGCTTCTAGAACTCGACGCCGGCACGCAGGCCGGCGACCAGTACGTCATCCAGGGCCGGGTCGAAGCCGCTGTTGTTCACGTACTGGATGTCGGGCGAGAGATAGAGTTCTTCGGCGACCTTGAAACGCGCATAGATCTCGGCCTGCTCGATCGAGTCCGAGGGCTCCGGGCGTTCATCGGATACGCCGATACGCGATATGCCGGCCCCGAGGGTGACGTCGTCGAACTCGCGTGAATAGGCCAGCGCCAGGAAATTCGCGGCTTCGGAGATACGGTCGTTGGCGATGCCGGCCCAGGCGACCCACTGTCCCGCGCCGACGTCGCCGCCGACGGTCGTGTAGGCACCGTAGCTGTCGCGATCGTCGTCGTTGGGATGGGTCAACGACGCATGATCGCGACCGTTGTGCCAGACGCCGACATCGCCATACAGATCGGCTACATGCCAGTCGAGTTCGGCCGCGGAGAAATCGCCCTTGCCGCTCTCACCCACGTCGAACACGTTGCCGTAGGTGGGATCGTCCTCGTCTTCCAGGCCGCCGCTGCTGCCGACGAATACCTGATAGCCCAGGTGTTCGGAGAGTGCGGCGCGATAGTCCGCGCCGAGCACGAACGTCGGATAGTCGATGGCAGGATTGTTGACGAACGACGTGCCCAGGAACTGGCTGTATTCGTCGTCGGCGATTTCGTTGGCGTCGAGCAGGCCGCTGGAATCGATCAGGCCGACCGTCAGCTCGCCGGGGCCGACGGCCAGATTGTAGTAGATCTGGGTCGCGGCGATGCGCCCGTCGCCGTGGGTGTCCAGTGTCTCCCCGACGGTGTCGTTCACTTCCCCGTAGACGCTGGTCACCCCGTTGTTGCGCGGCGTGGTGCCGGCGCGGACCTCGATATTGAACGTCCCCGGCCCGATTGCATGCGAGCCGAACAGATACAGCTGCGCGTTGGCTTCGTTGTCGACGGTCTGGCCGGCGACGCGATCCTGGCTGGTGTCCTGATAGGTGCCGATGAGCGCACCCGAGATCGCCGCCTTCGAATCCTCGACCACCTCTTGGCCGCCGGTCTGGGCCTCCACCCCTTGCTGGGCATGGGCTGCGCCCGCCGCAAGCAGCAGTCCGAGTACGGACACGTATTTTCTGTGCATGAGATTCCCCAAATCACGATGAGCCCGACTGTCCGGCGCCTGTCGAGGTCGCCGGCCGCGTTTCCCTGACGCGTCTTGCTGGCGCATTTCCCTAACGCGTTTCATGTCGATACATCGTGACTGTAGCGGGTCTGCCGCGCACAGTACATGGCCTCGCTGCGTGCGGATTGCACACAGCGGGCGGGAAGGGCAATCGCTCAGTAGCCGCCTTTCTTGCCGACGCCGACGTAGGCGAATTCCCAGGACACGGTCATCGGTTTCCACCAGGCCGGGACACCGGTCTCCTTGTCCGTGTGGCGGGCGAAACCGGCGTAGGGCGGCGGCAGGATCTTGTACGACACGCGATACTTGCCGGGCCCGTCGAATTTGACGTTGGCGCCGTAGTGGGCGCCGTCATTGGCGACCATCGGCATGAATTCGCCAAAGGTTTCCCAGTCGCTGTCGACCTTGGTGATGTGATAGCTCACGGTCAGATAGGGGATCCAGTCGCCGGGGTAGAAGCCGTGCGGCTCGTCCTTGTCGGCGTGGATGTCGGCTTCGATATGGGCGTCGTACTGGTCGTCCATGCCGGGCATCATCGGCGTCATGTGCACCGGCTGCAGATAAACGGCGGCGATGATCAGGTCGTTTTTCTGGATCGGTTTGCCGATCGAGTGCTCGGCGGCCAGCGCGGGCATGCTGGCCAGCGCGATCATGCCTGCAATACAACTCAACGTGGTCTTGTTCATCGTGGTCTCCCTTTTGAAATACGACTTATTCGCATTGATTGTCTGAAAAATAACCGATGCTCGAATCAGCGGCCGGCCTCGTTCGATGGATGTGTTCTGCCCGGCGTGATGGCTTGAGTTCTGCCCGACTGGACGCGTCGATGATCGGCTGCAGGCCGTTGCGCGGGCTGGTCGAGCGGGCATCGTGCTAGAGGCCGAAAATCGCCGGCCACCAGGCCAGCCCGATCACCATCACGCCCGCTGCGGTCGGCAGCATGACCAGCCATCGGCGCGGGCCGGCGAGGCCCTGGACGCCGACCAGGCGATGGCTCAGCTGCAGACTCCACAACAGACTCACGGCAAAGCCGACGATCTTGATGCCAGCCACCGCCGACGGTGGAATACCGGCGGTTGCCATGGCGTCGAACAGTTTGCCGCCCAAGCCTATGACCAGCGAAACCATGGCCACCGGCATGTAGGCATAGGCCTGCTCCAGCATGCGCGCGCGTCGGTTCGTCGTGCCGGCGAACCAGGCCGACAGGGCGCCGCCGATCCAGGAGAACAGTCCGAGGATCGCGGTAAGGGCCACGGCACAGCCCATCATGAAGCCCACGATCATGAAGAAGTCGAGCCAGGTAAAGACTTCGCGTGCCTCGGGGTGCACCGACATGAGCCACGCCGGACCGGGGCTGCCGATCCAGTACCAGCCCTGATTGATCGCCCAGGTGCCCAGCGTCTGCCTGAGCAGCTGATATTGCGGCAGCACCAGCCACAGGAAGCCGCCCAGCGACAGGCCGGTGGCCAGGAACAGGAACCAGATTTCAGCGGTGTTCGGATTGTGCTGGCGAATTTGCTCGACTTCCACGCCGGGGCGCCGGAATATCAGCTGTAGGCCGCCGCGCGCCTTCGGATTCACGCAGCGGAAACACTCGATGCAGTGCCGCGACTCGGCCTTGCGGTTGATGTCGATCATGGTCGGGCAGATGCCCTTTTCGGTATAGCGCTCGCCACCGGAGCGCGGTAGCTTGGGCCGGAACTGCACGGCGCCGATGCGCGAGAACACGCCGAGCATCAACCCGATCGGGCACATGTGGCGACACCAGGCACGCTTGCTGCGGCCGGGGCCGTAGACGAATCCGAGCAGGATCGCGAACACGAAGGTCGCGCCGAAGATCTCCGCGATGCCCAGCGCATGATCGCGCGCGCCCACGGTCTGTGCGAGCACCGTGATCACGATGAAACTGACGATCGGCGTGCCTTCCCAGCGTACCCAGCGCGGTACCGGACGCTTGAACCCGACCCGGTTGGCCCATTCCGAGCAGGCCCCGAGTGGGCAGAGCACGCCGCACCAGCTGCGGCCCGAGAACACGACCGACACGAACACCAGCGGGAACCACAGCCCCCAGATCATGAAATTGGCGAACAGCGTGAAGTTGTTCCAGAAACGGGCATTGTCCGCGGGCAGGGGGAGCAGCAGCGGTACGCTCATGAGAATGAGAAAGCCGAAGAACATGACCACATGCACCCAGCTGAGCAACCACTGGTGCGGCGCGATCCAGGACTCTATACGGCGGGCCCACGGGCCCTGTGGCTTGTATGTTTTCTGCGTGCCGCCCTGATTGATCTGGATCGGGATCCGCTGAAGACGGTCCTGTGCGCTGCTGATGCTCATGGCTGCCAATGCACCGGCGTTGAAGTGTTCAGGCGCTCGGGCTGGACGTGGCCGAACGGCGGGCGGGCGGACGGTTGACCACCAGCATTGCGCCGCCGATCGTAATCAGCGTACACAGATAGAACACGATCTGGATGCCCGACGGACGCGACGTATAGCCGATCAGCACGTGCAGTACGTTGCCGATCAGCGACTGGTCGCTGAGCAGCCAGGAGGTGTTCCATACCGCACTGCCGAGCGTCGGCAACAGGCCGGCCTGGGTCAGTACCGCCGCGGCCTGCGCCGACAATCCGGCGGCCAGGAGCAGGATCATCCAGCCGGTCACGCGGAACAACTGGCCCATGGGAATCCGAAGCAGCCCCCTGTAGAGCAGCACGCCAGTCAATGCGCCGGCCGCCAGCCCACCGGCGCCGCCCACCAGCATCCAAGTCCCCTGGCCGCCGCTGGCGAGAATGCCGTAGGTGAACAAGGCGACTTCGGAGCCTTCGCGCAGCACCGCCATCATGACCACGATCATCAGCACGGCGAGCGGTTTCTTGCCGCTGGCCACGTCACGCCCGGCCGCCGACATTTCGGCGGCGAGTTGCTTGCCGTGCTGACTCATCCAGATGTTGTGCCAGGCGAGCATGGCCACGGCAGTGAGCAGGATGCCGGCGTTGAGCAGTTCCTGCCCGCGGCCTTCGGCGGCCGTGGTGATCACGCCGGCGAAGGCGGCAACGACACAGGCACCGACAATACCCGCGAGCACGCCGGCCGATACCCAGAAGCCTCGGCCCCGAGCGCCCTTGGCCGCGGCCATGACGATCGATACCACCAGCGCGGCTTCGAGTACTTCACGAAAAACGATGATGGCGGTGGCCAGCATGGCGGGATCCTCGTTTATGGCGCGGTCGGGTGTGCCCGACCGCTACTCGACGATCAGTTCGCCGGTTACGCCCGGGTCGAACTCATTGAAGAAATGATAGGTGCCGGCATCCAGCGGCCCGATATACACCGGTAGTTCGGTGTGTCCAGGGATCACTTTTTCCGAGGGAAAATCCTGGCCTTCGAACTCTGCAGGCAGCGCGTTCTCGTTGCTGACAAGAAGCTTCACCCGTGTCGAGGCCGGAATCGTGATCTTCGTGGGAACGAACGCGTGCCCCTTGATCTGAATACGCATGTCCTCGGCGCCGGCCACGCCGGAAACCAGACCAGCAACGAGCGCGGCAAGCATGAACAGGCCGCGTCGGGCCGTACGGGAATGGATCATTGTGGCAGCTTGGAAAAGATGACGAACAGATCTTAACGCTAATCATTATCATTTGCGAGCTGCCGCGAAGCATTTGCACTACTGTCGGCCAACCACGGCGTCGCGCTCCGACTCGGAGCGTAAAAAAGCCGTCTCGGAAGACGGCTTCAATGTTCCTGGCGGACCCGATAGAGGCGGTTCCCCGAACGGCTTCAGTCGCGGTCGGAAAACTGCTGGAACGCCCGGATCGCCTTGCGGGTGAAGATCGGGCCCACCGCGCGCACCAGCGTCGATCGCAGGCGCGGGCTGGCGGTCAGTATCACGCCGGCAGAGAGGGCGCCGACAATCGCCATGCCGGTGTTGTGCTTCGCCCAGTCGGTGGCTCTGTCGCCGATCATCGGCCGCAGCTGATGTTCAAGCGCATTGTCAGGACTATCGCTTAATACGCTGTCACTGCTGCCTTTATTGGATCGTGACGCGACTAGGGCACACAATCCGAGGATCGCGACCACGGCGATCAGGCCACCGCCGGTGATGAGCGCCGCCTGCACCGGTGTGAGGCGATCGGCAAGTGCCATATAAGCGCCGGCTGCGCAGAACATGAGCCCCGCGAACACCATCCACATCGCCAGCCACATCAGGACGTTCAGCCCGAGTGCACTGACGATTTTAGCCTTGATACTCATGAACTAGCGGCCGAACAGCTTGCCCAGCAAAAGGCCGACGCCGAAAGCGGCGACCACGCTCACGAACGGACGGGCCTCGATTTCGCTGCCCAGATCCTGTTTGCGACGCAATGCTTCTTCGCGCAGCTCGCCGTATTTGTCGCGGGCCGAGTCCACGCCGGCCTGAGCGCGTTTTTCGCCTTCTGCCTTGTAGCTCTTGGCGAGCTCGGACAGATCGTTCTTGAGGCGCTCGATATCCTGCTTGAGCGCTTCGGTTTCTGCGGACTGACTCATTCGTATCTCCCTGCTTGATTAATGTTCTCTATCGCAGCATAGCCGCTTGCGCGTCCTACGGCTATCCGTATTAGCCGCCGGGTTACGCGCCTTCCAGCCCGAAAAAACGTGCCGCGTTGGCGTGGGTGATCGCCGCCACATGCTCGATCGATTGGCCGCGTGCCGAGGCGACAGATTCCAGTACCCAGGTGAGATTGGCGGGTTCGTTGCGCCGTGTTTTCGGTTTCGGCCGGATCGTGCGCGGCATCAGGTAGGGGCTGTCGGTTTCGATCATGAGTCGATCGTCGGGAATGCGGTCGACGATCTCGTAGAGTTCCTTGCCCCGTCTCTCGTCGCAAATCCAGCCGGTGATGCCGATATAGAGGTCGAGCGATAGATACGCGTCGAGCGCGGCGGCGGTGTCGGTGAAACAGTGCACCACGGCGCGCGTGAGATCGGGCAGGGCGTCCTCGAGAATCGGCAGAAACCGCGCGTGTGCGTCGCGCTGATGCAGAAATACCGGCAGTGCATGGGTTCGCGCGATATCGAGTTGCGCCTCGAATACGCGCTCCTGAACATCCCGGGGCGAGATATCGCGAAAGAAATCCAGCCCGGTTTCACCCACGGCCACGATATCGCCGGTAGCACCGGCCTGGTTCATGAGTGTGGCCAGCGTGGTGTCCCAGGCACTGGCCTGATGCGGATGCAGTCCGGCGGTGGCGAAACAGTGGCCGGGGTTCTCATGCGCCATTGCAATGGCCGCGCGGCTGCTTTCAAGGTCGCTGCCGGTGATCATCAGCCGCTCCACACCCACGGCGCGGGCGCGCTCGAGTACCTGGCTGCGGTCGTCGTCGAAGCTGTCGTGGGCGAGGTTGGCGCCGATATCGGTCAGTTGCATGAGCTCTGGACGGGTAATGGTTGGATAAGCCGCGCAGTCTAGCGTCGAATCCTGCTTTTCACGCAAGTGACACGTCAGCTGGTGATATTGTGCGGGCGCGGCCTATGAGTGCGGGGCGTGCCATGATTTCGCCGCGCCAGTGGTTTGCTACACTCCCCGGCTTATATCAACCGTGGCGACAAGCCACGACCCGTTGTGCCGCCATCAGCCAAAGGCCCACGCATGCGTTACAGATTCGGACTGATCGCCGGTTTTGCCGGTCTGCTCGTCATCAGCACCGTCGCCACGGCCGCGACGCGCTATGTCAGCGACGAGCTCTCCATCAACATGCGGCGCGGTCCCGGCACCGGCTATCGCATCACCCAGCTGCTGGACGCGGGCGATCAGGTGCAGACGCTTTCCGAAAAGAGCGGGTGGACGCAGATTCGTGCCAGCGACGGTTCCACCGGCTACGTGCTGACGCGGTTTCTGTCGGACCAGGCGGCGGCGCGCACGCGTATCGACGCGATGCAGGAGCAGACCGAGAAGTTCAAGAGCGAGAACGCGGATCTCAAGAGCGAGCTCTCTGAAGCGCTCAATGGCTCCAAGGAACTGGGCAATACCAAGCGTGAGCTGGTCGCCGAAAACAAGTCCCTGTCCACGCAGCTGCAGCAGATTCGGGAAACATCGGCTGATGCCATGCGTATCAGCGACGAGAACGAGAAGTTTCGCGAGCAACTGCTGTCCGTTCGCAGCGAAAACGAGCGGCTGCGCCACGAGAACGAAGCGCTGCAAAGCCGCCGCGAAGGCATGAAGATCGGCGCGCTGATCATGATCGGCGGTATCGTGGTCGGGCTGTTGTTGCCGTTGTTCCGCAAGCGTCGCAAAGGCAGCTGGGATTCGCTCTAGGGCCTGTTCCAGCGTCTGTTTCGGCGCAATTCTCTACACGGCCGGACGCTGCCTGTTGTCGTGGTAACGCAACCTGTCTATCGTTGCCTGATTTCTAACGCGGGAACCCGACGAGCCGTGGCGCGCTTGTGTGACGCCGGCTCGGAAACTGCATGGAACATCATCTTTCCCTGATCCTGATCACCATCGTGGCCCTGGGCGTGTTCTCCCAGTGGATCGCTTGGTCACTGAAGATTCCCGCCATCGTCATGTTCCTGGTCAGCGGCGTCGTCGCCGGCCCGGTGCTGGGGATTCTCAATCCGTCCGACGATATCGGGCCGGTGCTGTCGCCGCTGGTGGGCCTGTCGGTCGCGGTGATCCTGTTCGAGGGTGGGCTGTCGCTGCGGCTGCACGAATTCAAGGAAGCCGCTTCCGGGGTGAAGCGGCTGGTATCCGTCGGCGCTGCGCTGTCATGGATGCTGTATACGCTGGCGGCTTATTACATCGGCCATCTCAGCCTGCCGGTGTCGCTGCTGTTCGGGGCGATTCTGATCGTTACCGGGCCCACCGTGATCATCCCGATGCTCCGACAGGCCGGGCTCAACCGACGCACGGCCTCTTATCTGAAGTGGGAAGGCATCATCAACGACCCGATCGGGGCGCTGCTGGCGGTGCTGGTATTCCAGTATTTCGTGTTTGCCGGCGCGGATGCCGGCGACGGCATGCAGGTATTCGTCGATCTCGGCTGGGCCATTCTGATCTCGTTCGCCCTCGGCGGCGGCGTCGCCTGGATGCTGGCGACGGCGTTCAATCACATCTGGGTGCCCGAGTATCTCAAGGCGCCGCTGACCTTTGCCTTCGTGCTCGTGATCTATGGCCTGGCCAGCGAGATCTTCGCCGAGGCCGGCCTGCTCGCGGTCACCGTGATGGGCATGGTGATGGGCAACATGACCATCGCCGGCATGGCCGAGCTGCGCCGATTCAAGGAATACATCACGATTCTCATGGTCTCGACTGTGTTCATCGTGCTTACCTCCGACCTCGACCCCAACGTGCTCCTGCATCTGGACTGGCACGCCGCCGCACTCGTGTTCGCGGTGCTGTTCATTGTGCGGCCGGCGGCGGTGCTGTTGTCGACGCTGTTCACCGACATGAACTGGCGCGACCGTACGCTGGTGGCATGGATCGCCCCGCGCGGTATCGTGGCAGCGGCGGTGGCCGGCGTGTTCGGCCCGCGGATGGTCGAGGCCGGCTATGGCGGCGCCGAACAGCTGCTGCCACTGATCTTCGCGATCGTGTTCTCCACCGTCATCCTGCACGGCTTTTCCATCGGCCGGGTGTCGCGCTGGCTGCGTCTGTCGGCCGAGCCCAACGGGGTGCTCATCGTGGGCGCGTCACCGTGGTCGACGGAACTGGCGCGGGCACTCACCAACGAGCTCAATGTGCAGGTGCTGCTGGTGGATTCGAGCTGGCACCGGCTGCGTACCGCGCGCCTGGCCGGGGTACGCGTGCTCTACGGCGAGGTGTTGTCCGATCAGATCCAGCAGTCGCTGGAGCTCAACGAGATATCCTGCCTGCTGGCCGCAACCAGCAACGATGCCTACAACGCGCTGGTGTGTTCGCATTTCGTCAACAGTCTGGAGCATAACCGGGTGTTTCAACTGCCCATGTATGCCGCCGATGAAAGCAACGACTCCAAGGTCGTCGCGCGCCCGCTGCGCGGCCTGCCGGCCTTTCACGAAGACGCCCAGTACGAAGAGCTCTGGCGACGACATTTCCAGAACTGGCAGTTCTACAAGACCCGTATCACCGACAGTTACACGCGCGAGGATTTTCGTCGCGATTGCCCGACCGACGCGGTCATCATCGCTACGCTTTATGCCGACAGCACACTGCTGTTCAACGCCGCCAGCGGATCGACTCGTCCCGACGATGGCGACACCGTGATCTACTATGCGCCGAAAAAGGATTCGAGCGAACGCCGCAAGGCCCGCGCCGAGCGCGCCGAGGCCGCGAGCGAGCGCTCCGCGGCAGTGGTGCCCGAATCCGGGTCCGGTGCGCAACAGGAAAGCTGAGCTCATGCTGAAATGGCCCGATGACAAGAAATCCGTCCAGGGGTTGATAGAGGGTCCCGCCGGCGCCCTGCAGGTCGATGTGGATCTGCCAAAGGACCCGCCGCGCGGCCTGGTGGTCATCGCCCATCCGCACCCGCAGCAGGGTGGCACCAAGGACAACAAGGTCGTGTTCATGCTCGGCCGGGCCGCCAACGAGGCCGGACTGGCTGCGGTGCGCTTCAATTTTCGCGGGGTCGGCGACAGCGAAGGCGAATATGACGACGGCGTGGGCGAAGTCGACGACGTGCGCGCCGTGCGCGACTGGGCTGTCGGGGCCTCGCGGCTGGATCTGGCCGCGCTGGCGGGATTCTCCTTCGGTTCGGCGGCCGCGTTGCGTGTGGCGGCTACCCAGTCGGCACCGAAACTGCTGACCGTGGGTTTCCCGTCCGCTTATTTCGACAATGATGTGCCGCGACCGGACGGTCGCTGGTTGGCTATTTTTGGCGACGCCGACGACGTGATCGACGTCAGCGCATCGATCGACGCGCTTCGTGCACTCGAGCCCGCGGTCGATGTTCAGATACTCGAAGGCGCCGGACATTTTCTGCACGGTCGTCTGACCGATCTGCGCAAGCGCGCGGTGAGTTTTCTGGGCGAGGAGTGACGCCGATGGGACTTCTGGAACGATTCAAGCACGCGCTCAACCCCGAAACCGAGGCGCAGCGCGATCCGGAACAGGCCAAGCGCATCGCGGCGGCTGTGCTGCTGCTGGAGATGGCGCATGCGGACAATCGCCACGACGACGAGGAATACGAGGAAATCCGGCGTCAGCTAAAGACCCATTTCCGCCTCGACGACGCCGAAACCGAAGAGCTGATCAACGCGGCCACCCCGCGCGCCGAACAGGCCGTGTCGCTCTACAAGTTTCTCAAGACGCTGAACGACGGCCTGAGCCCGGAAGAAAAACGGCAGGTGCTGGAAATGCTCTGGCGCGTGGCCTATGCCGACCGGCATCTGGATGCCCACGAAGAGCACCTGTTGCGGGAGATCGCCGAGCTGCTGTATTTGCCGCACAGCGAATTCATCCGCGCCAAGCTGGCGGTGACCGGCGAGTAGCGACTCAGCGCGTATAAAAGGTCTGGTTGAAGGTCACCGGAATGGTCGCGGAGCCGTCGGCGGCCTTGACCTCCAGGTCGAAGGTGAGCGTCTGATCGTCGGCGATTTTGACGGTCGCCAGCGAATACACGCTGCCGACGCTGTTCACGCGCCGGAACGTCAGCGGGCTCTTGTCGCCCATGAGCGTGCGGGCCGCGCCGGTTACGTTGGCGGGGACCGCCTGCAACGGCGCGTCACGGGTCGGTTTCTGCAGTGTGACCATGACCACTGCGGTGTCGCCGCTGCGTTCGATGCCGTTGTCCTTGGCCACGCTCGCGGGAATATTCGTGCTGTTGAGGGCACTGTATTGCACTTCGTAGGCGCCGCTTTTCACCGAACCGGCGGCCTGCGCCGTGGCTGCAAGCAGCAGACCGGCGGCCAGAATGACGCCTAGGCGGGCGAGTGCTAGGGGTATTGGCCGCGCCGCAGCTGGTAGAGCGCGATCTCGCCGAGCAGATTGGGAAAGGTGCGCATGCCGATATTGCTGCGATGCGCGTGGTTGACGACGTGCCGGCGCACGATTTCCATCTGTTTGTCCTTGCATAAGGCTTCGAAGTCCCGAACCGTGCACAAATGGATGTTGGGGGTATCGTACCACCGGTTCGGCAGCGCTCTGGAGACCGGCATCAGCCCGCGCAGACCCAGCGACATGCGCGGACGCCAGTGGCCGAAATTGGGAAACGTCACCAGCGAATCGCGGCCAATGCGCAGCATTTCGTCGATCAGCTCGTCCGGGCGCTGGACTTCCTGTAGTGCCGAACTCATCACCACGAAATCGAAGCTGTTGTCTTCGAACTGGCCCAGGCCGGCGTCGAGATCCAGCTGCAGGGCATTCACGCCCGCCTCGAGACAGGCGATCAGGTTGTCCGGATCGATTTCCAGACCGTAGCCGGACACGTTCTTGGTGCGCTGCAGATGCGCCAGCAGGGCGCCGTCGCCGCAGCCCAGGTCGAGCACGCGCGCCCCCGGCGTGATCCAGTTGGAGATCAGCGCGAGATCGTCGCGCAGGCCGTCGTGGCTTTCGGTGAGCAGGGTGTTCATGTGCCGGCCTCGTCGGCGACCCGGCCGAGATAGGCGCGCAGCGAATTGACGTAGTGCGGCATGGTCAGCAGAAAATCGTCGTGGCCCAGATCGGAGGTGACCTCGGCGTAGGACACCTGCTTGCCGGCGTCGACCAGCGCATCCACGATCTCGCGTGAGCGCTCCGGCGCAAACCGCCAGTCCGAGGTGAACGACACCACCATGAAGCGCGCGGTGACCGGCGCAAAAGCCTGGGCGAGATCGCCGCCGGTGGCATAGGCCGGGTCGAAATAGTCCAGCGCCTTGGTCATCAGCAGGTAGGTATTGGCGTCGAAGCGGTCGACGAACGACGCGCCCTGATGGCGCAGATACGATTCGACCTGGAACTCGACGTCAAAGCCGTAGTTGAGCCGGCCCTCGCGCAGGTCGCGCCCGAACTTGGCGCGCATGGCCTCGTCCGAAAGATAGGTGATGTGGCCGAGCATGCGCGCCAGCATCAGCCCGCGCCGCGGCACCACGCCGTGCTCGTAATAGCGTCCGCCGTGGAACTCGGGATCGGTGACGATCGCCTGGCGGGCGATCTCGTTGAAGGCGATGTTCTGGGCCGACAGCTTGGGCGCGGCGGCAATCACGATGGCGTGCGCGAGCCGGTCCGGATAATCGATGGCCCACTGCATCACCTGCATGCCGCCCAGGCTGCCGCCGATCACCGCGGCCCACTGCTCGATGTCGAGCGATGCGCGCAGCAGGTCCTGCGAACGTACCCAGTCGCCGACCGTCACTACGGGGAAATCGGGCCCGTAATGGCGGCCGGTCTCGGGATGCAGGCTGTGTGGGCCGGTGGAGCCGTTGTAGCCGCCCAGGTTGGCCAGGCTGACGACGAAGAAACGATCGGTATCGATCATCTTGCCGGGGCCGATGCACTTGTCCCACCAGCCGGGCTTGCTGTCTTCTTCGCTGTGGTAGCCGGCCGCGTGGTGGTTGCCGGACAGCGCATGACAGATCAGCACCGCGTTGGAGCGCGCCGCGTTGAGGGTGCCGTAAGTCTCGTAGACGAGATCGAACTGCGCAAGGGTCTTGCCGCAGTCGAGCGCCATGGGCCCGGCCACATGCAGTGACTGCGGCTCGATCAGCCCAACGGATTGGCTGTTGCGCGCGGCCATGGTCCGGGGGCGGGCTATCGGAACAGCCCGGGCAGCGGCAGCAGGCGGCTGACCACCTGCAGGCCGATGATCACCACCAGCGGTGACAGATCGAGACCGCCCATCGCCGGAAGGGTGTTACGTACCGGCCGCAGCAGGGGCTCGTTGATGGTCACCAGCAGCGCCGTCGCCGGCGAATATTGTCCCGGTGAAACCCACGACATGATCGCCTGGATCAGGATGGTGAAGAAATAGAAGTTGCAGACCAGAACCCCGGCCTTGAGCACCGCCCACCACAGCGCCATCAGCGGCTGGGCGCCGAAACCGGGCGCGGCCAGGGCCAGATCGATTTCGATGTTCAGAAAGCAGAGCGCGACCGCGAACACCAGCGCCGGTACATCGACGTTGCGCCAACGCGGAATGACGCGGGCGAGAAAACCCACCGGCATGGCGGTGGCGCGCCATACGAACTGTGATATCGGATTTCGAAAGTCCGCATGCACCAGCTGTAACAGGGCCCGTAGCAATACCACCACGATATACAGCGCGAGGACGGTATCGACGAGAAAAAGCAGGGCGTCGTTGGCGTTATTGGCAATCATGATTTTTCAGCAAGCAGTTCCTGGCCCAGGCTGTCGGCGCGATCGGCGGCGGCCTGCATCGCCTTGCGCACCAGCTGCGACAGCTCGCCGTCCGCAAATGTATCGAGTGCACGCTCGGTGGTGCCGCCGGGTGAGGTGACTTTCTTGCGCAAAGTACCGGGATCGTCGCCGGATTCGATCGCCATGCGGGCGGCGCCGAGGGCGGTATGCAGCACCAGCTCGCGCGCGGTGTGCTCGTCCAGGCCCAGTTCGCGGGCACCGGCCTGCATCGCTTCCATGAAGGCGAAGAAATAGGCCGGGCCGCTACCGGAGGTGGCGGTTACCGCATCGAGCAGTTCCTCGCGGGCCACCCAGGCGGTCATGCCGGCGGTGGCCAGCACCGCCTCGGCGATCTCGCGTTGTTCGGCGTTGACGCTGTCGTCGGCATACAGGCCGGTGGCACCGGCGCCGATCAGCGACGGCGTGTTGGGCATGCATCGCACATAGGCCAGCTCCTCGCCCAGCCAGGCGCGCAGCCCGGCCAGTGGCACGCCCGCGGCGATCGAGATGACAAGCGGCCGGGCGTGGGCCATGCGGGTGGCCAGGTCCTGAGTCACGTTGCGCATCATCTGCGGTTTGACCGCGAGCACGAGCACATCGGCTGCGAGCGTATCGCCGTCGGCGTTCGCCACGCAGTTGACGCCGTAGTCACGGCTCAGCGAGTCGCGCTTGTCGTCATCCGGCTCGACCACGGTGATGGCGCCGCCGTCGTGACCAGCGCTGCGCAAGCCACTGATCAGACTGGTGGCCATGTTGCCGCCGCCGACGAATACTATGCTGTGATCCACGCGTAATCCCTAGCCTGAAAACTCGGCGCATGATACGCGATGGCGCGCGCCCGGCGCGAGGAGCGTGGCGGGCTGGTGAACTGCTGCTTGACCCGTCGCGCTGGCACAAGTGGCGGCACTAAGCCAGCCGCGCGTCCGAGTCGGGGTCGAAGAATACCGCCCGGGACAGATCGAAATTCAGGGCCAGCGTCTCTTCCGGCGCGGGTGCCTGGCCCGGTGTGCAGCGGGCGATCACTTCCACCTCGTTGACCTGGGTGAACACATAGGTGTCGGGCCCGGTCGGCTCCACCACGCGAACCGTGCAGTCGACGGCGCTGTCGTGACTCGGCCCGGCCGGCGTCACGTGTTCGGGGCGCACGCCGAGCACCACCCGTGTTTTGTTCTGCGCGCCGAGTCGGGCGCGCAGCGCCTCGGGCAAGGGCAGGTGCGCGGGGCCGCCGGCGCCCGACAGGCTCAGACTCAGCGCGCCGTTTTCGCCGACCAGGTCGCAGGGGATGAAATTCATCGCCGGGGAGCCGATGAAGCCGGCCACATATCGGTTCACGGGATTGTCGTAGATATCCTGAGGCGAGCCGAGCTGCTGGATCCGGCCTTCGTTCATCACCGCGATGCGATTGCCCAGCGTCATCGCCTCGATCTGATCGTGGGTGACATACACCATGGCGGTGCCGAGCCGCTGATGGAGCAGCTTGATCTCGGTGCGCATCTCCACGCGCAGCTTGGCGTCGAGATTGGAAAGCGGTTCGTCGAACAGGAACAGGGCCGGATCGCGGGCCAGGGCACGCCCGATGGCCACGCGCTGGCGCTGGCCGCCGGACAGCTGCGCGGGCTTGCGATCCAGCAGCGGCTCGATCTGGAGGATACGGGCAACGTTCCGCACGATCTCGGCCTGCTGGGCGCGCGGCACCTTGCGCATTTGCAGGCCGAAGCGGATGTTGCGGCGCACGCTCATGTTCGGATACAGCGCATAGAACTGGAACACCATCGCGATATTCCGGTCGCGCGGCGAGCGGTCGTTGATACGCTGGCCGTTGAGCAGGATCTCGCCCTCGGTGAGCGGCTCCAGCCCTGCCAGCATGTTCAGCAGCGTGGATTTGCCACAACCGGACGGCCCCACCAGGATCAGGAAATCGCCTTCATCGACCTCGAGATTGATGTCCTCGAGCACCGTGGTGTCGCCGAAGCGCTTGTGGACGTTGCGGATCGCCAGTGCTGACATGCCGTGAGTTCCTTTTATCCCTTGACCGCGCCGGCGGTCAGGCCGCGCACGAAATAGCGCCCGGCGATGATGTAGACGATGAATGTGGGCAGGGCGGTGATCATCGCCGCGGCCATGTCCACGTTGTAGCGCTTGATGCCGGTGGACGAGGTGTTCACGAGATTGTTCAGCGCCACCGTGATCGGGTGCTGCGAGCCCGACGTGAACACGATGCCGAACAGGAAGTCGTTCCAGATCTGGGTGAACTGCCAGATCAGCGACACCATGAGGATGGGTACCGACAGCGGCAGGATGATGCGCCAGAAGATGGTGAAGAAGCCGGCGCCGTCCACGCGTGCGGCCTTGACCAGTTCGTCGGGCACGTTGACGTAGTAGTTGCGGCAGAACAGCGTGGTGAAGGCGATGCCGTAGACCGAATGCACCAGAATCAGACCGGCGATCGAGTTGGCCAGCCCGATCCGGCCCAACGTCCAGGCCATGGGCAGCAGAAACATCTGGAAGGGCACGAACGTGCCCACGAGGAGCAGACCGAAGAACAGCTCCGAGCCGCGGAACCGCCATTTGGTCAGGATATAGCCGTTGAGCGCGCCAACGCCGGTGGAGATCAGCACCGCCGGCAGGGTAAAGGCCACCGAGTTCCAGAAATAGCGGTGCAGACCGCTGCAATCCACGCCGGTGCAGGCCGTGCCCCAGGCATCCAGCCAGCCCTGGGTGGTGAACGGCGACGGCAGCGACAGCAGGCTGCCGTTGCTGATCTGCTCCAGTGTCTTGAACGAAGTGACCAGCATCACGTATAGCGGCAGCAGATAGTACGCGGCCGCCAGGATCAGGACCGCATAGATCAGCAGGCGCGCCGGCGAAAAACGTCGGCGGCCGGGATCAACCCTGCTTGTCATGACGGCGCTCCCTGAGTTCGGCGATCAGCATCGGCAGCATCGCGAGGGCGACCGCGGCCATCATCAGCGTCGCCGACGCCGCGCCGAGGCCGATCTGGCCGCGGTCGAAGCCGATGTTGTACATGAAGATGGCGGGCAGCCACGTCGAGTAGCCGGGGCCGCCGTCGGTGAGTGCGATGACCAGATCGAAACTCTTGATGGCCAGGCTCACCAGCAGGATCACGGCGCTGAAGAACACCGGCCGCAGACTGGGGATGATGATGCTCCAATAGACGCGTGGCAGGCTCGCGCCGTCGAGCTGGGCGGCCTTGATGATCGAGTCGTCGATGCTGCGCAGCCCGGCCAGAAACAGCGCCATGACGAAGCCGGAGGCCTGCCATACCGCGGCGATCACCACCGCGTAGATGGCCATGTCCGGTGTGATCAGCCAGTCGAAGGTGAACCCGGAAAAGCCGAGCGAACGGATGAAATGCTGCAGCCCGAGGCCGGGATTGAGCAGCCACTTCCAGACCACGCCGGTGACCACCAGCGACAGCGCCAGCGGATAGAGATAGATGGTGCGCAGCCAACCCTCGGCACGGATCTTCTGATCCAGCAGGATTGCCAGAAACAGCCCGATGGCCAGGCAGATCAGCACATAAAGCAGGCCGAAGATCGCCAGATTGATCACCGATACCCACCAGGTGTCCAGGCTGAACAGCACACGGTACTGGGCGAGTCCGGCAAAGCTGTTGGTGGGCAGCAGGGTCGATTTGGTCATCGACAGCCAGATGGTCCAGGCGACGAAGCCGTAGACGAACAGCAGCGACGCCACACCGGTCGGGATCAGGCTCAGCTTGGGCAGGGCCACATCGAGCATCGCGCGCCACGCCGAGGGCGCCGTGGTGCGCGAGTCGTTCGCGTCGGCCGGATTGTTGGCAGCCATGGGCGATTATTCCAGGGAGAACATCATCGACAACGGCGGCCGTGTGTCGCCGGCCGCCGTTGCCTCATACACGAGAGCTACAGCTGCGCCATCTGCTCGGCCTGCTTGACGCGCTGGGCGAGCTGCTTGGCGGCCTCCGCGGGCTTGATGCTGTCGCTGTTGTAAAAGCGGGCGATGACATCGAAGATCGCGCCTTTCACGGCGCCGACTTCGGCGTTGTCCTGGGACATGGTCGCGACCAGCGCCTTGCCCGACTTCGCCTTGTCGTAGGCCTTCTGCGCCTTTTGCGCGCAGGCATCGAAACCGTCCAGGGACACACCTTCACGCACCGGGATCGAACCCTTGGCCTTGTTGAAGCGGCGCTGGAATTCCGGCGACATCGCGGTACGAGCGAAGGCACGCTGTCCGGCCTGCTTGGCCTCGGAGTCGACCTGGAACATCTCGAAGCTGTCGATGTTGTAGACGAAGGTGTCCTCGGAGCCGGGCATGGCCACACAGGCGATTTCCTTACCGGGCGTGGCGCCGTTGTTGCTGATCTCGCCCTTGGCCCAGTCGCCCATGATCTGCATGGCGGCCTCGCCCTTCACGACCATGCCGGTATCGTGGTTCCAGCTCAGACCGGTGCCGTTCGGATCGGTGTACTGCTTGATCGTGCGCAGGCGCGCGAACGACTTCGCCATGGTGTCGCTCGCGAGGGCATCCTGATCGAGTTCGATGAAGGCCTTGCGATAGAAGTCGGCGCCGCCGGTCGCCGCCACGATGGCATCGAATTCGGTGGCTACCTGCCAGGTGTTGCCGCCACCGGCGATCGGGGTGATGCCGGCCTTGTCGAGCTTGGCTAGCGTGGCGACGAGGTCATCCCACGAAGCGGGGATGTCGGCATCGACTTTTTCCAGTACCGAGCGATTGATCCAGAGCCAGTTGATGCGGTGGATGTTGAACGGCACGGCGACCCAATGGCCGTCGCACTGCATGCCCTTGGCGATGGTCGGGGCCAGCAGCTTGTCCCAGTTCTGGCTCTGCGCGACCTGGTCTATGTTGCCGACCAGACCGGTGTCGCACCATTGCTGGATCTGTGGTCCCTTGATCTGGGCGGCACCGGGCACGTTGTTCGACTGGATGCGCGATTTGAGCACGGTGCGGGCATTGGCACCGCCGCCGCCCGAGGCCGCATCGTTGACCATCTTGTAGCCGTCGTCGGCGAGCATCTTCTGCAGCACGCCCATGGACTTGGCCTCCGAGCCCGAGGTCCACCAGTTGAGGACATCGATCTCGCCCTTGTCAGCGGCCGCCACGGCGGTGCCGCCCATCAACACCGACACGGCGATCAGGCCGGCGGCGGCGCCGTACTGCAGTGGTTTCGATACGTTTTTCATTATGGATTCTCCTCACTATCGTCGGGGCATCGGCTCCAGCGGACGGCCCCGCAAAGCAGCCGATCAAGGCAACTCGGTCAAAACCTGATGTGTACCCTACAATGATTATTGCTGCCGTCTGAATGATGCTTTTCGGTCATATCGCCTTGTAGACGGGCGAGCGTAACCATGCGACGCGTTGCCGGGCGCCGATTCACGGTGCTTGCAGCGTTGCGGCGGCGCCATCCAGGCCCGGGTTGTCCGCGTGTACGACATAGCTCGGAATACTGGAGAGATAGGTCGACAGGCGACCGCGGGCTTCAAAGCGCGTCCGGAAATCGCTGTGCTCGAAAAAGGTTCCCAGCCGCGGCACGATGCCGCCGCCGATGTATACGCCGCCACGTGCGCCCAGTGTCAGCACCAGATTGGCGGCCGCGGTGCCCAGCATGGCGCAGAATATCTCCAACGCATGTCGGCACAGCGGATCCGTGTCGGCAAGGGCGTGGGCGGTAATCTGCTCGGGGGTCAATTCGGTAATGTGCTCGCCCGATAATCGAGCCTGCGCCCAGTGCAGATTGACCAGGCCCGGGCCGGACAGCAGACGCTCCGCCGAGACATGGCCGAAGCGGCGCAGCAGCAGGCTCAGGATGGCCGTCTCCTCGTCGTTCGCGGCGCTGAACGTCACATGGCCGCCTTCGCTTGCCAGTGGCACCCAGCCGGTCGGCGCGGGAATCAACCCCGACATCCCGAAACCGGTTCCGGGGCCGAGCACCGCATGCGCGGCCTCGTGATCCGGGGTGCCGCTGCCGACCTGTCGGAGCGACTGTGGAGGCAGCCGCGGTAGCGATAACGCGAGCGCCGTGAAATCGTTGATCACCTTGAGCCGGTCGAGCCGGAGCTGCCGTTGCAGCCTGCGGATGGAGAACGACCAGTCGGTGCGATTGGTCAACGACACGCGGTCGCCGATAACGGGCGTCGCCACGGCGATGGCGGCTTCCTTTATGCGGTCGACGTCAGTGGTCTCCAGGTAATATCGAATCGCGGCCGCCGGGCCGGCGAAGTCGGCGCAGGCCAATGTCGTGACATCGCGCAGATTGCCCTGTGGGTCGAGCAGCCCGAAGCGCGCGTTCGTGCCGCCGATATCGGCAACCAGTCGATGATCGAAGGCTGTGGGCGCAGCCGTTACGGACGCAGTCTGGACGCCGTGCGAGAGGGCCGGTCCGTTCTCGTCATCGATCATCGCTGTAAAAATGCATTCATGTCGTCAGCGGGTGTCAGACCTCGTTGCAATGTCTTTTACCCCCGAATGGAGACGGATCCGGGGCGAGTCTGCGCTTTCGCCAGGCACTTGAAACACGGCACCGCAGTCGTCCGGGCGCCCTGTAAAGAGAGAGAGCCGCGGAACGGACAGCGGGCGGGCCGCCTGCCGATGAAGTTCATACTACAGATAAATAAAATAGACGACACCCGTCGCTAACGGCGCCATTCGGTCGCCTTCGGTCGCGGCCGTGTTGACGGCGGGCGCTGCCTCGTTGAACCATCGGACGATGATCTGGCCGGGCACTCGCGCACCATGAATGACATCGACATAGCCATCCCCGATTTCCGCTCGCCTGATTTTCTGGTGAACCACATACGCCGGACGATGGCGTTTTATCACCCGGCCTGTATCGATCCGACCGGCGGATTCTTTCATTTCCTTCGCGACGACGGCGTGGTCTACGACGCCTCGACCCGCCATCTTGTCAGCAGCACGCGCTTCGTCTTCAACTATGCGATGGCATTCCGTCGCTTTGCGGAACCGGCCTATTACGACGCGGTCGTGCACGGCGTCGACTATCTGCGCCGTGCCCATCGCAATCCCGAGTCGGGCGGTTATGCCTGGGTGCTGCGCGACGGCGAAGTCGACGACGCGACCAACCACTGCTACGGGCTGGCGTTCGTGCTGCTGGCCTATGCAAAGGCGCTTGATGCCGGCATGCAGAGCGCGCGCGACCATCTCGAGGAAACCTGGCAGTTGCTCGAACGCCATTTCTGGGATGCCGAGCACGGCCTGTACCGGGACGAGGCGAGTGCCGACTGGCAGGTCTCGGCTTATCGCGGCCAGAACGCGAATATGCATGCCTGCGAGGCGCTCATCGCTGCCTATGAAGCCAGCGGCGAAGACAAGTACCTGCAGCGCGCCTGTCGGGTAGCCGACAACATGGTCAATCGTCAGGCTCGCCTGGCCGGCGGCTGGATCTGGGAACACTACGACGCGCACTGGCGCGTGGACTGGGAGTACAACAAGAACGATTTCAGCAATATCTTCAAGCCCTGGGGTTTTCAGCCCGGGCATCAGACCGAGTGGGCCAAGCTGCTGCTGATTCTCGATCGGCACGCGCCGGCGGCATGGCGTCTGCCGCGCGCCTGCGCGTTGTTCGATACCACCCTCGAACACGCATGGGACGACGTCCATGGCGGCATCGTCTACGGTCTGGACACCGACAACCGCTTCTACGATGCGGACAAGTATTTCTGGGTCCAGGCCGAGTCGCTGGCCACGGCTGCCGTGCTTGGCACGGTTACCGGCGACGATCATTACTGGCAGTGGTACGACCGTATCTGGGATTACAGCTGGCGCCATTTCGTCGATCATCGACACGGCGCCTGGTATCGGATTCTCGGCCGCGACAACCGCAAATACAGCGACGAGAAAAGCCCCGCCGGCAAGGTCGACTACCACACCATGGGCGCGTGCTACGAGGTGCTCGGCCTGATCGAATAAGCCGCCAGGGGCGCAAATCAGTCGGGCAGCAAGGCCTCGACTTCGGCGCGCGACGGCGCGTGGGCGCCGGTGCGGCTGCAGATGGCGGCCGCGGTCGCGGCGGTGAACTCCAGATGCTCCGCCAGCGCCGCCTCGGGCCGTTCCAGCAGGCTCGCCACGAAGCCACCCATGCAGCCGTCGCCAGCGCCGACGCTGTCGCCGCCGCGAGCCGGAATCGCGGCCTGCTCGAGCATGCCGTCCGGTGTCAGTAGCGTCATGCCCTGGGCACCGCGGGTGTAGAGGATCAGGGTCTGCGGTGCCAGATTGCGCAGCGCGGCGAGCGACTCGCTCAGCGAGCGGTCGGGATAGATACCGCTCAGGTCCTCGTCCGAGAGTTTGACGATATCGGCCAGCGCCGCCATGCGTTCGAACAGGGCCGGGTAGCGCGCGTCCATGAGGTTGCGATAGTTGGGATCGAAGGTGATGCGCGTGCCCCGGGCCTTGAGGCGCTGTGCGATCGCAACCAGGCGCGCGCCCAGCGGCTCGCGTACGAGGCTGATGCAGCCGAAATGCGCGACCTCGCAGGCCTGTTGCCATTGCGCGGGCAGGGCGCTCTCGTCGAAGGCGAGATCGGCCGTGTCGGTGCCGAGAAAGAAATACCGGGGCGGGGCGGTCTCGTGGACCATGGCGATCAGCGGCGGCTTGTCGACCTGTTGCAGGAAACGCATGTCGAGCGCGGCGGCACGGGATTTTTCCACGATGTCGGCGCCGAACAGGTCGCGGCTCACCGAGCCGGCCCAGGCGGTTGCCACCCCCAGGGTGGAAGCGACCCGCGCGACGTTCCAGCAGGAGCCGCCGGCCGCGCTGTGCCAGTCGTTGTCGGCGGTGCGCACGAAATCGGTCAGGGCCTCGCCGAAAACCACGAAACGCGGCAGGGTAGAACTGATTTCGGACACTGCGGGCATTTTGGAGAAACAACGATCAAAGCCTAGCATGGGGGTCTCTGCGCGGGGTTCGGCGCGACCGTTGAACGGGACGCACGCCACGGCGTGGCGGACAGCAGCGTCTTTGAGGCGCCCCGGGGAGACGTCCGCTGCCGGAGGCAAGGGGCGGGCTGGCCGCATCGTTCTGTCGGTGCTCGGCCGCTTTGTCGATTCGTTCTGAACCTACGCTGTTGCGCGAAAGAATTCGTTCCGGCGCCCTTGCAGGCCGTGCGATGCGCTCCGCAAGGGGTTAGCATGAGAGGGTTTTTCAACCTGACAACGCCATGAACACCAGTCTGAAACAGACCGCCGAAGCCGGCTCGGCGCCGGCCGTCGATGTCGGCGATGCCGATTATCTCAAGCGTATCAACGCCGCCCGCGTCTACGACGTGGCGATCGAGACGCCGTTGATGGTGGCGCAGCAGCTGAGTCAGCGCATTGGCAACCGCCTGTTTCTCAAGCGTGAAGACCTCCAGCCCGTGCACTCGTTCAAGCTGCGCGGCGCCTACAACAAGATTGCCCAACTCACGGCCGCCGAGCGCGAACGCGGCGTGATCTGTGCCTCGGCCGGCAACCATGCCCAGGGCGTCGCGCTGTCGGGGCGCAATCTGGGTATCCGCGCCGTGATCGTGATGCCGCGGACCACGCCCGAAATCAAGGTGCGCGCGGTGGCCGGTTTTGGCGGCGAAGTCGTGCTGCACGGCGACAGCTACGACGAAGCGGCCGCGCACGCCGCAGAGCTGCAGGCGTGCGACAACCTGGTCTATATCCATCCCTACGACGATCCCGACGTGATCGCAGGGCAGGGCACCATCGGCATGGAGATCGTGCGCCAGCATCCCGCGGATATTCATGCCGTGTTCGTCTGCGTGGGCGGCGGCGGACTGCTGGCCGGCGTTGCGGCTTATATAAAGAGTGTGCGTCCGGATATCCGCGTGATCGGGGTCGAACCCGAGGACGCGGCGAGCATGGGCGCGGCGCTGGCGACCGGCGAGCGAGTCGTACTCAAGGAGGTCGGTCTTTTTGCCGACGGCGTGGCCGTCAAGCAGGCCGGCGTGGAACCGTTTCGCCTGTGCAGCAAGCACGTCGACGCGATGATGACGGTCAGCGTGGACGAGATCTGTGCCGCGGTGCGTGATATCTACGAGGATACGCGCTCGCTGGCCGAACCGGCCGGGGCGCTGGCCGTGGCCGGGGCGAAGAAATACGCCGCCGAGACCGGCATCGTCGATCAGGATCTGGTCGCGATCCAGTCCGGCGCCAACGTCAATTTCGATCGCCTGAGCTATATCGCCGAACGCGCCGAGCTCGGCGAACAGCGCGAGGCGCTGCTGGCCGTGACCATCCCCGAGCGGCCGGGCGCCTTCCGTGAATTCTGCACCATCATCGGCGATCGCTCGATCAGTGAGTTCAACTACCGCTATGCCGACGCCGCGTCGGCGCAGATCTTCGTGGGCGTGAAACTCACCAACGGCGTGGCCGAGCGCGACACTATCGTGGGCGATCTGGAGGCGGCAGGCCATCCGGTGCTCGACATGAGCCGCAACGAAATGGCCAAGCTGCACGTGCGCCATATGGTGGGCGGTCGGGCACGCGGTGCCGGCGAGGAAATATTGTTCCGGGTGGAATTTCCCGAGCGTCCGGGCGCGCTGTTGAAATTTCTCAACAGCATCGGTGGCCGCTGGAACATTTCCCTGTTTCATTATCGCAACCACGGCCATGCCCATGGGCTGGTGCTGGTCGGGCTGCAGGTCGAGCCGGCCGAGCAGCAGGACTGCCGCCATGCGCTAGACGCGCTCGGCTACGATTATGCGGAAGAGACCGGCAATCCGGCCTACCAGTTATTCCTGCACGACGCCTAGCGTCGCGCACACTCAGAGCACTCAATGTCCGATTCCGGCTCGAAGACGGTGATTCTGGCGGCGCTCACCGGCAATTTCCTGATTGCGGTGAGCAAGTTCGTGGCCTCGGTGTTCACCGGCAGTACCGCGATGTTCGCCGAGGGTATTCATTCGGTGATCGATACCGGCAACCAGGGCCTTCTGCTCTATGGCATGAAGCGGGCCAGCAAGCCACCGGACGCCAAGTTTCCGTTTGGCTATGGCAAGGAGATCTACTTCTGGAGCTTCATGGTCGCCGTGCTGCTGTTCACGCTCGGTGCGGGGCTTTCCATCTTCGAAGGCGTTGAGAAAATTCTCCACCCCGAGCCGATCTCGCATCCCTATATCAACTACATCGTGCTCGGGCTGGCAATTCTGTTCGAAGGCACCAGCTGGTTCATCGCGGCCAAGGAATTTCGCCGCATCAAGGGCAGTTGGGGTGTGCTCGAAGCCGTGCGCCGGGGCAAGGATCCGAACAAGTTCCTGGTGTTGTTCGAGGATACGGCCGCGATCGCGGGGCTGTTGCTGGCCATTGTCGGCCTGGTGCTCGCACAGATGACCGGCATCAACATGTTCGACGGCATTGCCTCGATCGGCATCGGGCTCATCCTTGCCTTCTGTTCGGTCTGGCTGGCCATCGAGACCAAGGGGCTGCTGATCGGCGAAGCCGCGAATCAATACGTCGTCCGCGACATCTGGAATATTCTCGAGGCCGATCCGGCGGTGGAGCGCGTCAACGAAGTGCCGACCATGCATATTGGCCCGGAGTACGTGCTCGCCAATATCAGCCTGCGTTTCACCGACGATCTGAGCGGCCGCCAGCTCCAGGATGCGATTGCCCGCATGGACCGGCAGATCAAGACAGAGTGTCCGACGGTCAAGCGGGTGTTCATCGAAGCTGAATACGAAGCCGACCGGGCGCCGTCCCACGACCAGCGCGCAGACAAGATCGACGGTGGCGATGCGTCGCCGGCGGTGTCCTGACCAGAGCGAGTATGGGCATAGTGGCCCCCGGCCGCTATGATTGGCGCGCGGGTACCGCCCGGGCCTGGTCGCCGGGATTCATGGCCGTTTACAGGTTTTTCCCGGGCTGACTATTCGGCTTCGGCAACAATTGAGGCGCGCCGGCCTGGCGTGTCCAGGGAGCGTTCATGGCCTCGGGCTCGAAGAAAGTCATCATTGCCGCCTTGACGGGCAATCTGCTCATTGCGGTAACCAAATTCATCGCCGCGGCCTTTACCGGCAGTGCGGCCATGATGGCCGAGGGCATTCACAGCACGGTCGACACTGGCAATCAGGGGTTGCTGCTCTACGGCATGAAGCGCGCCAAGCGCCCGCCCGATGAACGGTTTCCCTTTGGCTATGGCAAGGAAATCTATTTCTGGAGCTTCATGGTTGCGGTGCTCATCTTCGCGGTGGGCTCGGGCATATCCATCTACGAAGGCGTCAATCGGCTGCTGCACCCGCATCCGATCGAAAGCCCGATGATCAACTATATCGTGCTCGGGCTGGCGATGCTGTTCGAAGGCGTGGCCTGGTACATGGCGGCCAAGGAGTTCAATCGTTCGAAAGGCAAATGGGGCGTGTTCGAGGCGGTGCGCCGAGGCAAGGATCCGGTCGCTTTTCTGGTCTTGTTCGAGGACAGCGCCGCCATGCTCGGTCTGGCCGTGGCGTTCGCGGCCCTGCTGGCCGGTCAGCTGACCGGAATCGAGCTGTTCGACGGGCTCGCCTCGATCTGTATCGGCCTGATTCTCGCGGCCACCGCAATCTGGCTGGCGATCGAGACCAAGGGTCTGCTCATCGGCGAGGCGGCCAATCAGCATATCGTCCGGGAGATCAAGACCGTGCTCAATCGCGACCGCGATGTGTTTCGTGTCAACGAGGTGCTGACCATGCACGTGGGCCCGGAATTCATCCTTGCCAACATCAGCGTGCGCTTCAAGCGCGATCTGTCGGGCGAGCAGGTGCAGAACGCGATCGCCCGCATGGATCGCGAAATCAAGGCCGAATGCGAGAACGTGGAGCGTGTGTTCATCGAGGCCGAGCGTCAGGCGGACTCCGATATAGACGCATCGGCCAGCGCCGGGCACTGATGCCCGCGCGCTGCGCTCAATCAGTCCAGCGGTCGGCATGAGTCCGCAGGCGACACCCGCCGGGCCGCCTGCGCGGGTCTGTATCCTGCGTCTGTCGGCGCTGGGCGACTGCGCCAACGTGGTGCCGGCGATTCGTACACTACAGGCCGCGCGCCCGGATATCCGGATCAGCTGGATCGTCAATCGAGCCGAAGCCGCGCTGGTGGCGGACCTGCCCGGCGTGGAATGCCTCATCTACGACAAGCGCGGCGGGCGCACGGCCATCGGCGCGCTCAGGCGACAGCTCGCCGGCCGGCGCTTCGATGCCTTGCTGAACATGCATGCAAGCTGGCGCGCCAACCGCATCAGTCTGCTGGTCAAGGCGGATCGGCGCATCGGTTTCGATGCCCGGCGTGCCCGTGACGGCCAGCGGCTGTTCGTGAACGAGCGAATTCCGGCCATCGAAAGCCGGCATGTGGTGGATGGGTTTCTGGCGTTTGCTGCCTGCCTGGGTGCGACAACGCCCGTGTTCGACTGGCGTGTGCCCGTCGCCGCCAGCGATCGCGAGAAGGCAGCCGCGTTGCTGGGCGACGATGCCCGCGATGTGCTGTTCATCAGCCCGTGTTCGAGCCACACGATGCGCAACTGGCAGGCCGAGCGTTACGCGGCGGCGGCCGATTACGCCGCGCGACGACACGATCTGCGCTGTGTGCTGGTTGGCGGGCCGAGCGAGGTCGAGAAGAACATGGGGCAGGCAATCGAGCAGGCCATGCAGGCGCCGGTACTCAATCTCATTGGCGCGACGAATCTCAAACAGTTGCTGGCCTTGTTCGAGTTCGGGCGAATTCTGTTGACCCCGGATTCGGGACCGGCGCATATGGCCAATGCCACCGATATCGCCACGATCTCGCTGCATGCGGCGACCGACCCGCGCCGCAGCGGTGCCTATCGCTCACGCGCGCTGTGCGTGGATTATTTCGCCGAGGCGGCGGCCGCTTATCGAAATGCCACGCCCGATACGGTGAAGTGGGGGGCGCGTATCGAGGATGACGACCAGGTGATGGCGCTGATTCCAGTGGAAGCCGTGACCGAGCGCATCGACCAGGCAGTGGCGCAGGGCCCGCGAGAATAGGCCCGTAACAGCGCTATCTGCCGGCCTGAAGCATGGCCGCCATTTTCTGGTGGATCAGGTTCACGGCCTTCAGGGGACGGAGCATTACCTTGAATTCGGTAATCTTGCCCGCGTCGTTCCACTGGAGCATATCGACACCGTTGATGTGAATGCCATCCAGCTCCAGTTCGAACTCGAGGACCGCGTCGCGCTCGCCCCTGAGCTCGCGGACATAGCGAAACGTATCATTACCGAACACCTGCAATGCGGCCGCGAGATAGGCCCTGGTGACCTGCTTTCCGACCTGGGGCGTGTGCACCACGGGTGAGTGAAACACCGCGGTGTCGTCGAGCAGCGCATCCAGCCCGTCTGCGCTATCGCTCTCGACGAGCTGATGCCAGGCGGCGATTGGGTCGTTGGACATGATCGTTCTCGCGGTTGTGATTGGTCGCCTGCAAAGACGTGACCGATGCGTCTACTCGGGCGGGTTGTTCTCCATGCCCAGGATGAAATCCCAGTGCTTCTTGTCGACCGGCATCACCGAGAGCCGGTTGCCCTTGCGTACCAGCGGGAAATCCTCGAGTTCGTCGGCGTGATCCTTGATCTCGGCAAGCGAGACCAGGCGCTCGAGTTCGCGCTCGAAGGTGACGTCGACCCGGTACCAGCGTGGTTTGGCCGGGTCCGATTTCGGGTCGTAATGAGCGTCCTTGGGATCGAAGGCGGTGTCGTCCGGATAGCCCGCGCGTGAGATACGCATGATGCCGGCCACGCCCGGCACCTTGGTATTGGAGTGATAGAAGAAGGCCAGATCGCCTTCGGACATGTCGTCGCGCATGAAATTGCGCGCCTGATAGTTGCGCACGCCGTCCCAGCCTTCGGTCTGGTTCTTGCGTTCCTGCAGGTCCTGGATGCTGAACTCGTCGGGTTCGGATTTCATCAGCCAGTAGCGCATGCGTGATCCTTTGGTTTGTGGTGCGTCTAGGCGCGTCAGTTTAGCCGACTCGGTCGCCCTCGACAGGGCCGCCTGTGCGGCCCCGATAGACACGCGCGTCGCTGACCACGGCGTCGAGGGCAATATCCCAGGGCCGATTCTGGATGCGTCCCACTCGCTGGGCCTCGAACGCGAGGCCGACCAGACGCGGCCGTCGAAAACCGGTACCGGCGGCATAGGCGGCCAGGGTGCGGTCGTAGTAGCCGCCGCCAAGGCCGATCCGGTGCGCGTGATCGTCGAAGCCGGCCAGTGGCAGAATCAGCAGATCGAGTGCCTCGACCCGGCGCGCGGGCGCGCCGCGCGGTTCGTATATGCCCAGTGGGCTCAGGCGCGCGCTGAAATGCGTGTCGGTTATGGCGATGAAGTCCAGGTGCTGATCGTTCACACGGGGCAGATAGACGCGCTGTCCGGGGCGTAATTGGGCAAGCAGGGGGCGTGGGTCGGTTTCGCTGGCCAACGGCCAATAGAGGCCAATCTGGCGGGCCCGACGAAAGACGGGCAGCCGGGCAACACGGATACAGGCTCGGTGGCTCGCCTGACGGCGTGCCGACGGCGACAGTGCCCGGCGTGCGGCCAGGGCGCGGCGACGCTGTGTGGGGATATCCGTCATGGCGCATCCCATAAAAAAACACGCCGGAGCGTGTGTAGGAATCTCTGATCTAGTCATATACAGACCGCGTTTGCGTCCCAAAAGGCGTGGCTACAAGGCGCAGGGTGAAGCGTCCGGCTTATTACCGGGCCGAACCCTGTAACGCGGTAGCAGCGCCTCTTGGGCCAAACCCCGTTGGGGCCGGGCCTTTGCGCGCATATGGGCGGCGTCCTTCATCGTTCGCGTGCAATAAGCACGCAACACTCTTCACTTCTTGCCAGCCATGCGCAACCGCTCCAGCGCGGTCGTGTATGACTAGATCAGAGATTCCGTAAGACCGTCACTCCCGCCTGTGCCGTCAACCGTCCACTATCCTTGAGACAGATGCTCAAGTGGGGCGTTTCACGACGCATTAGGTTTCCCGCAGCCAAGGCGGGCGTACTCACCTGCGTCGCTTCCCACCCCGGTTTACGTAATTAGGCTCAAGGGGAACCGGGAGGTCGTCGAACACCGCAGGAGTGCCGGCTAATCAAAGTCTACGCGTACACGGGGCCTGCTGACAATGACATCAGGCCTGATCGTCGAGCGCCGATTCGATGCGCAGCTGCATCTGCGACAGACGCTCGCTGATTTCATCGTCGGTGGCCGGCAAGCCGGCCTGTTCGCGCTCGAGGCGTCGTTCGGCGGCCATCAGGTCGCGGGCGATGTTGAGCGCGGCCATGACGGCGATACGCTCGATGCCCAGCGTCTTGCCCTTGCGCTGGATCGCGTGCATCCGCCGTGAAAGATATTCGGCCGACGAGAGCAGGCTCTCGCGCTCGCCCTCGGGACAGGCGACCGAATAATCGCGTCCGAGGATGCGGATGGTCAGCGCGGTCTGTTGTTTTTCTGGCGGCATTGGCGGTCCGGTGTCGCGCGTTCTGGGGATCAGGCGTGGTCGGCTTCGGCCTCGAGCGCGCGGATACGCTCGATGACGCCGTTGAGGCGCTCGCGCGTCTCGCGATTGCGCTGCTGCTCGTCGTCGTAGTTCTGTCGCAGGGCGCGATAGTCGAGCAGCAGTGCCTTGTGGGCTGCAAGCAGTGCCTCCAGCCGATCTTCGAAGTGTGCGATGTCGAACTGGCTCATGGTCGCTCCGGAAGCCGTGTGGATCGAGTATAGCCGCATGGCGCGAGTGGATGAAACACGAGCGCGCCCGTGCGCTGGACGAACAGAGAGGATCTGGACATAAAAAAGGCCCGGCACGAGGCCGGGCCCTTGTCTTCGCCGTGGGCCTAGCGAATCAGCAGGAACAGGGCGCCGCGGCCACGCCGGACATGCAGCAACAGCTGCTTGGTATCGGGTCCGGCGAGCTTGGGTAGCTGCGAAACGTCGGTGATCGCCTGGCGATTGATCGAGGTGATCACATCGCCGGGACGCAGGCCGGCGCGCGCGGCCGGGCTGCCCGGCTGCAGGTCGGTGACCGTAATGCCCTCGACTTCACCGGCCAGCGGGTTGTCTTCGGTGATCGGCCCGAAGCTCGCGCCTTCGAGGCCGGGGGCGAGTTGGTCGCCGCTGGCGCCGCCGCCGTCATCGTTGCTGGCCACGTCCTCGGCTTTGGCCAGTTCGGCATTGACCTCGCGCTCCTTGCCGTTGCGTATGAGCGTGATCTTCACCTTCTGGCCCGGCGATTTGAGACCGATGGCGTTGGCCAGTTCGGAGAAGTCGTCGATCTCCTTGCCGTTGACCTGGGTGATCAGGTCGCGCTCCTTGATGCCGGCCTTTTCGGCCGGTGAGTCGGGCATGACCTGAGCGACCACCACGCCCTGGGTGATATCCAGGTCGAAGGCCTTGGCCAGATCGCTGGTCAGGTCCTGGCCGACCACGCCGAGGCGGGCGCGCTTGACCTCGCCGTACTTGGATATCTGCTTGTAGACACTGTTGACCAGATTGCTCGGGATCGCGAAGCCGATGCCGATATTGCCGCCGCTACGTGACAGGATCGCACTGTTGATACCGACCAGTTCGCCCTTGAGGTTGACCAGGGCGCCGCCGGAATTGCCGGGGTTGATGGATGCGTCGGTCTGGATGTAGTCCTCGTAGCGGTTGCCCAGACCGTGGCGGCCGAGGCCGCTGACGATGCCGGAGGTCACCGTCTGGCGCAGGCCGAACGGGTTGCCGATGGCCACCACGAAATCACCGACGCGTAGATCGTCGGAGTCGGCGATCGGCAGCTGGGTGAGATTGTCGGCCTTGATCTTGAGCACGGCGATATCCGTTTCCGGATCGTCGCCGATCACGGTGGCGTCGTATTCGCGGTTGTCGTTGAGGCGTACGACGATCTTTTCAGCGTCCTTGACCACATGATGGTTGGTGATCACGACGCCCTTGTCGGCGTTGACGATCACGCCCGAGCCGGTTGCGGTCGGTTGCTGCGGTGTCTGCTGCTGACGCTTCTGCTGATCAGGCATGTCGAAGAAGCGGCGAAAGAAGGGGTCGTTGAATAGTGGATTATCCGGCATCTGCTGTGCCTTGCCGGTCACCACCACGTTGACCACGGCGGGCAGCGTCTTGTCGAGCATGGGCGCGAGCGACGGACTGTCGCCGGCCAGCATGCCGCTGGGCACTGCCGCCTGGGCGCTGGCCGCGGCCAGCAACAGGAGAGAAGAGAGAACAAGCGCGTAGAAGCGCCGAAAAGCGTGTGTCGTCATAGGTCCTTACTCGTTGGTGTGTTCACCATACGACCGGCGTACCCCGGATCGTCCCGTAGCTTCTGACCGTCAAGCGCCGGACGAGTTCATTGGTATGGCCAGCAATCCATGCCCGCAGACGATGCTCTCGGTCTCGGCCGATTGCGGCGAGGCGCCGGGTAGGCGGATCGGGCGTTCCGATGTCACATACGAGAAGGAAAACTCACGGCTGGGTCGGGCGGTGCACGACGCGCGCCAGCCCGCTTTCGGCGAGATTGCGGCTGATCGCCAGCCGGCCCTGCTCGGTCAGCCGTGAAATCAGCCCGCTCTTGTGTTGAATGCCTACGGTGAACACGTCGCGCCCGTCGCGCGCCGCGGTCAGCATCAGGTCGTCGCTGGTGGCCACCGCATCCACCAGCTTCAGGTCGAGCGCCTGGGTGCCGTACCAGTGTTCGCCGGTGGCGACCTTGTCGATATCCAGGCTCGGGCGATAGCGGCGCACGAAATCCTTGAACAGATGGTGGGTATCTTCGAGTTCGGCACGGAATTTTTCGCGCCCTTCGTCGGTGTTCTCGCCGAACATGGTGAGCGTGCGCTTGTAGTCGCCGGCGGTGTGCAGTTCGAAGTCGATCTGCTTGTCCTTGAGCAGCCGATTGAAGTTCGGGATCTGGGCGACGACGCCGATCGAACCGATGATCGCGAAGGGTGCGGCGACGATCCGTTCGCCTACGCAGGCCATCATGTAGCCGCCGCTGGCGGCGAGACGGTCGACGCTGACAGTCAGGCGCACGCCGGCATCACGCAGCCGGGCCAGCTGCGACGCGGCCAGCCCGTAGCTGTGCACCATGCCGCCGGCGGACTCGAGCCGCACCAGCACCTCATCGTCGGCTTCGACCACCTGCAGTACGGCGGTGATCGCGTCACGCATCTGCTCGACCGCGGACGCACGGATATCGCCGTCGAAGTCGAGTACGAACAGGCGTCTGGGTTCGTGGCGCTTGCCCAGCTTTTCGGCCTTGGCTTTCTGCTTGGCTTCGGCCTTCTTGCGCTTGCTTCGTGCTTTGTATTCCGCCGCGTTGAGCAGCTGTCCGTTGAGCGTATCCGCCATGCGATCCAGGCGCTCGTTGACGTGATGAATCTCGAGCGTATCGCCGTCGCGGGCGGCGCGCGCCTGGGCAATTGCGCTTACGATCCACGCCACGCTCAGGCCGATGGCAATGACCACAGTCGCGGCCTTGGCGAGAAACAGGCCGTAGTTGACGGCGAAGTCGGCTATCAGTTCCATGCGCGGAACCCTCTGATCGAAAAACAGGTGAAATCGGCCGCGACGTGATTCGCTCGACGAGCGTGGCCTTGGCTTGGATAGCCCGTAAAGAGATGCTGGATACGGTCGACCCTATATCCAGCCGGACAGTTCCCGCTTGATCAGCTGCGTGAACATGTCGATATGATCGTCGCGTTCATTGAGAGCGGGAATATACCGCAGCGAGTCGCCGCCGGCCTCTTCGAAGTAGCCACGGTTCTCCTCGCGGATCTCTTCCAGGGTTTCCAGGCAGTCGGAGGAAAAGCCGGGGCACATCACGTCCACCGTCTTCATGCCGGCCTTGCCCCAGGCCTTCATGGTCTGGTCGAGGTAGGGCTGCAGCCAGGGCTCGCGGCCAAATCGGCTCTGAAAACAGACCTTGTATTCGTTGCGGCCCAGGCCGAGTTCGGCGGCCAGCAGCTGGGCGGTGATGCCACAGTCGCGTGGGTAGGGATCACCCTGTTTCACGTAGCGCTTGGGAATACCGTGAAACGACATCACCAGTTTTTCCGCGCGCCCGTTTGTCTCCCAGTGCTCGCGTACGGAATTGGCCAGCGCCGTGATATAGGCGGGCTCGTCGTGATAGCGATTGATCTGGCGCAGCTGCGGTGGCTCGGGCCAGTCGGCAAGCACCTCGCCGATCTTGTCGAAGGTGGTGGCCACCGTGGTGGCCGAATACTGCGGGTAGGCGGGCAGAATCAGTACCTGCTTGCAGCCCGCGGCGTCGAGTTCACGCAGGCCGGCCTCGATCGACGGATTGCCGTAACGCATCGCCAGGGCGATGTGCACCGGTTGCTCGATCTCGGCATCCACGCGCTTTTGCAGTCGTTCGACCTGGCGACGGGCGTAAACCAGTAGCGGAGAGCCTTCGTCCATCCATACCGACCGATAGCTAGCAGCCGAATTCTTGGGCCGCAGCGCGAGGATGACGCCGTAGAGAATCGGCAACCACAGCAGGCGGTTGAGATCCACCACCCGTCGATCGCTCAGGAATTCCGCCAGATAACGACGAACCGCCGGCACCGACGTGTCGTCGGGCGTGCCCAGATTGGTGAACAGAACCCCGATCGGGCGCGGCGCGCTACGACTCGTCATTATTAACCCTTGCTATCTTCAATGCAGCTACGATACCTGCGGCCAACCCATACGGATGCAAGCCGCAGGCATCGTGCTGACGATGCGCCTATTTCTGGCGGGCGAAATACTCGCGACTGAGCTTGAAGATTACCGGGCTGAGTGCAAGCAGGGCGATCAGGTTGGGGATCGCCATCAGCGCGTTCATCACATCCGCGATCAGCCATACCAGATCCAGCTGCGCTATCGCGCCGATGAATACTGCAATCACCCACAGCACGCGGTACGGCTTGATGATGCCGGAGCCGAAGATGTACTCGGCCGCGCGTTCACCGTAATAGCTCCAGGCCAGGATCGTAGAGAACGCGAAGATCACCAGGCCAAAGCTGACGATCCAGCCGCCGGGCCCCGGCATACCGGCCGTGAAGGCCTCGGCGGAGAGCTGGGCACCGGTGGTGCCGGAAGCCCAGGTGCCGCTGGCGATGATGACCAGCGCGGTCATGGTGCATACGATGATGGTGTCGATGAAGGTGCCGAGCATCGCCACCACGCCCTGACGCACCGGGCTGTCGGTACGTGCCGCGGCATGCGCGATTGGCGCGCTGCCCAGGCCGGCCTCGTTCGAGAAAATGCCCCGTGCCACGCCGAAACGAATCGCCATGATCACGCCCGCGCCGGCAAAGCCGCCGGTGGCCGCGGTGCCGGTGAAGGCATCCGAGAAGATCAGGCCGAAGGCGCCCGGAACCGCGCTGGCATTGAGTAGGAGCACGAGCAGCGCGCCGGCAACATAGACGATGGCCATGAACGGCACGAGTTTCTCGGTCACGCTGGCCAGGCGCTGCAGGCCGCCGAGTATTACCGCGGCCACGCCTACGGCCAGTACGATGCCGGTGATCCAGGTCGGAATCGACATGGACTGATGGAAGACCTGGGCCACGGAGTTGGACTGCACGGTGTTGCCGATGCCGAAAGCGGCGACGGTAGCGAACAGTGCGAAGGCGAACGCGAGCCATTTCCAGTGTTCCCCGAGGCCGTTGCGGATGTAATACATCGGGCCGCCCACGTAGGCGCCTTCGGCATTGGTTTCGCGGTAGTTGACCGCCAGCACGGCTTCACCGTACTTGGTGGCCATGCCCACGATAGCGGTCACCCACATCCAGAAGATGGCCCCGGGGCCGCCCAGATGGATGGCGGTCGCGACACCGGCGATATTGCCGGTGCCCACTGTGGCGGCAAGCGCGGTGGCCAGGGCCTGAAAAGGCGTGATATCGCCCGGCTCGGTACTTTTCTTGCGCCCGGCGAACAGCATCGAGAAGCCGTAGAACAGCTTGCGTTGCGGCAGCCCGCCCAGGCCGATGGTGAGATAGATGCCGGTGCCGAGCAGCAGAATCAGCATGACCGGGCCCCATACCCAGCCGCTGAGCGTGCTGAGCACGTTATTGAGCATTTCCATAGTCGTCTTCCCCTTGTCTTATGGGCCGTCTGTCGGCCCGTTCATCACGTTAGCCGAACAGCCCCTGCAGCAGGATCCAGCCGATCCCCAGCGGTGCCACGAAACGCAGCCCGAACAGCCATACGCCGGCCCAGGGCATGCTCAGTTTGCCGTCGTTGGTGAGTGCGGCGATGGCGCGCGGCCCCATGACCCAGCCCACGCATAGCGCGGTCAGCATGCCGCCCAGCGGCAACAGAATGGAGCTCGACAGGAAATCCATCAGGTCGAAGAAGTTCTTGCCGAAGAAGGTGACCTCGGACCAGAGGCCGGACGAGAGCGACGCTGGTATGGAGATGGCGAACACGCAGGTTGCACTCAGGATGGTGGCCCGACGGCGACTGACCGCGCGCTCGTCGACGAAGTAGCAGACCACGGTCTCGAGCAGCGACACCGACGATGTGAGTGCGGCCACGGCCAGCAGCAGGAAGAAGCCGAAGCCGAAGATCACGCCGCCCGGCATGGCATCGAATACCGCGGGCAATACCTTGAATGTGGTGCCGGCGCCGCCTTCGCCGGGCGCAATCCCGGCGGCGAACATCGCTGGCAGCACCATGACGCCGGCGAGCACGGCGATCACCGTATCGAGCACGACCACCGCGAAGGCGTCGGCTGGCAGATTGCGCTCCTTGGGCAGGTAGGAGCCGTAGGTGAGCATGGCGCCCATGCCCAGCGAGAGCGAGAAGAAGGCCTGGCCGATGGCGGCGGTGAAGGTGGCGCCGGTGACCTTGCTGAAGTCGGGTATCAGGAAGAACTCGAGCCCTTCGCCCGCGCCGGGCAGGGTGACCGCGCGGATCACCAGCGCGACCAGAATGAGAAACAGAAGTGGCATCAGGATTTTCGAGGCACGCTCGATGCCGCTGCCGACGCCGCCGATCACCACCAGCGCGGTCAGCACGGTGAAAATGGCCGCATAGACCACGGGCTGCCAGGCGTTGGCGACGAGATCGCTGAACACCTGTCCGAGCGCGGCCGCGTCGGGGTTGGCCAGCGAGCCGTTCAGGGTGAATAGCATATAGGCGATCGTCCAGCCGGCGACCACGACATAGAACGACAGGATGATGAAGGCGGTGACGATGCCCATGGCGCCGACCGCCGGCCAGCCGCGCCCGGCGACGTGGCGAAACGCCGCGACCGGGTTGCGCTGTGCCGCGCGGCCGATCAGCAGTTCGGCCATGACCAGCGAGAAGCCGAACACGACGATGCAGGCCAGATAGATGACCAGAAAGGCGCCGCCGCCGTTTTCGCCGGTCATGTACGGGAACTTCCAGATATTGCCGAGACCGACGGCCGAGCCGGCGGCCGCCATGATGAAGCCCAGGCGGCTGCCCCAGTGTTCGCGTGCTGTATTCATATCTGTTCGGCCGGCATGTACAAACGACGGATACGGCGTTTGCGCATGTGGGCTCTCCCTGGCTGAGGCTGCATTGCAGCGCCTGAATCAGCCGGTACCCGCGGTGGTCACCGGCGTTCCATGATTGTCATAGCACCAATCGTGCCGATATCGCTGAAAATCGGTCCCCGGCAGCGACTGGCGGCAGCATCGCAATCGGTGTAATCGAAGCGTAACCGTTGCGAAAGCATACGTCTAAGAGACGTTCGTAGTCGCCACAAAAAAGCGGGCCCGAAGCCCGCTTTTCTCGTCGTCTCAGTTCATGCGAATCGCACGATGCTAGGGTTTTTCCAGAATCGCGGTCACGCCCTGACCGCCGGCGGCGCAGATCGAGATCAGGCCGCGGCCGCCGCCGTTTTCATCGAGAATCTTGGCCAGCGTGGCCACGATGCGCGTACCGGTCGCGGCGAACGGATGCCCGAGTGCTACCGATGAGCCCTTGACATTGAGCTTGCTGGTATCGATGGAGCCCAGCGGGGCGTCGCGGCCCAGTTTTTCCTTGCAGTACTTCTTCGACTCCCAGGCCTTGAGCGTGCACAGCACCTGTGCGGCAAAGGCTTCATGGATTTCGTAGAAGTCGAAGTCCTGCAGGGTCAGCCCGGCGGCGTCGAGCATGTCGGCCACCGCGTAGGTGGGCGACATCAGCAGGCCCTCGCCGCCGTCGACGAAATCGACCGCCGCGGTACGCGAAAACGGTGTGAAGTAGGCCATTACGGGTAGATCATGCGCCTTGGCCCATTCCTCGCTGGCCAGCAGCACGCTGGAGGCACCGTCGGTGAGCGGGGTGGAGTTGGCGGCGGTCAGGGTGCCGTTTCCCTTGTCGAAGGCCGGCTTGAGTTTGGCCATCTTCTCGATGCTGGTGTCGGCACGCAGATTGTTGTCGCGCTCCACGCCCAGATAGGGAAAGACCAGATCGTCGTAGAAGCCGTCGACATAGGCCTGGGCCGCATTCTTGTGGCTGGCGACGGCGAGTTCGTCCTGAGCCTTGCGGGAGATTTTCCATTCCTTGGCCATCAACTCGCAGTGCTCGCCCATGGACATACCGGTGCGCGGCTCGCTCACGCCCGGGAAGCTGGGCACGAGGTGGCGCGGGCGCAACTTGGTGAACAGCTTGGCGCGCTCCCCGCCGGTCTTGGCGCGGTTCACGTCGAGCAGGATCTTGCGCAGTTCCTCGTTGATCGCGATCGGCGCGTCAGAGGTGGTGTCGACGCCGCCGGCGATGCCGGACTCGATCTGACCCATGGCGATCTTGTTGGCCAGCAGCAGGGTGGCCTCGAGGCTGGTGCCGCAGGCCTGCTGGACATCGAAAGCCGGGGTGTGCGGATCGAGATCGGTGCCCAGTACCGCTTCACGGGTGAGGTTGAAATCGCGTGCATGCTTGAGTACCGCGCCGCCGGCGACTTCGCCGATCTTCTCGCCGGCGAGCTTGTATTTCTCCGACAGGGCCTTGAGCGATGCAGTCAGCAGGTCCTGATTGGACTGGTGTGAATACTTGGTGTTGGAACGGCAGAAAGGAATGCGGGCGCCGCCGATGATGGCAACGCGACGTGGCGTGGTGTCGGCCATGAGTCCTCCGGGTCGCCGATTTCAGTATCGGCGTGTGTGGAAAGAATGTCATTCACAATAAATGCTGCACTGCAAACTGACAAGAAATCATTTCAAAATATGGGGTGGGTGGCGGTTGCCGGGATCGATCGTGGTTGCAAAAAAGTCGTAAAAAAATTGCCTCCGCCCTTGAAAGGGTCAGGCATGCCCGCATCAATGGCGATGATTGAGATCGTCTATGGAGACGTTCTCACGCCGGCCTCCCGATCGGGTATCCGGCAAGACGTTTTTTCTTCAACAATTCAGTTTCGAGGAGAAGGGTGGTATGAAGATCCGTCCTCTACATGACCGCGTCGTTATCAAACGGCTCGAAGAAGAGCAAAAGACGGCCGGGGGTATCGTTATTCCCGACACGGCCGCAGAGAAGCCCCAGCGTGGCGAAGTCGTGGCCGTAGGCAACGGCAAGCCGCTGGACAATGGCGAAACCCGCAAGCCTGAAGTCAAGGTTGGCGACAAGGTCATGTTCGGCAAGTTCTCGGGCACCGAAATCAAGGTCGATGGCGACGAAGTTGTCGTGATGCGCGAAGACGACATCCTGGCGGTGCTGGGCTAGTCCCACCCGTCCACATCAACCTTTATCGAATACGATTATTAGGGGAAGCTAGAAATGGCTGCTAAAGAAGTACGTTTTGGCGAAGACGCGCGCTCGCGTCTGGTCCGCGGCGTCAACACGCTCGCGAATGCTGTAAAGGTCACGCTGGGTCCGAAGGGCCGCAACGTGGTCATCGACAAGAGCTTCGGCGCGCCGACGATCACCAAGGACGGTGTCTCGGTTGCCAAGGAAATCGAACTGGACGACAAGTTCGAGAACATGGGCGTCCAGATGGTCAAGGAAGTCGCTTCCAAGACCTCCGACATCGCCGGCGACGGCACCACCACCGCCACGGTTCTGGCCCAGGCCATCGTTCGTGAAGGCGTGAAGGCCGTGTCCGCGGGCATGAACCCGATGGATCTCAAGCGCGGTATCGACAAGGCCGTGGACGCCGCCGTCAAAGAGCTGGCGAACCTGTCCAAGCCCTGCGATGACGAAAAAGCCATCGCCCAGGTCGGCTCGATCTCCGCCAACTCCGACACCGATATCGGCAAGATCATTGCCGACGCCATGAACAAGGTCGGCAAGGAAGGCGTGATCACGGTCGAGGAAGGCTCCACGCTTTCCAACGAACTGGACGTCGTCGAAGGCATGCAGTTCGATCGCGGCTACCTCTCGCCGTACTTCGTCACCGATCAGCAGACGATGCAGGCCGAGCTGGACAACCCGTACATCCTTCTGCACGACAAGAAGATCTCCAACATCCGCGACATGCTGCCGCTGCTGGAGAATGTCGCCAAGGCCAACCGTCCGTTGATGATCATCTCCGAAGACGTCGAGGGCGAAGCCCTGGCGACTCTGGTGGTCAACAACATGCGTGGCATCGTCAAGGTCGCCGCGGCCAAGGCTCCGGGCTTCGGTGATCGTCGCAAGGCGATGCTGGAAGACATGGCCGTGCTCACCGGCGGCACCGTGATCTCCGAAGATCTCGGCATGAGCCTCGAGAAGGCCACGCTGGATGATCTTGGCGAAGCCAAGAAGGTGCAGATCTCCAAGGAGAACACCACCATCATCGACGGCGCCGGTTCCAACAAGGACATCGAAGGCCGTATCAAGCAGATCCGCGCGCAGATCGAGGAAAGCTCCTCGGACTACGACAAGGAGAAGCTGCAGGAACGTGTGGCGAAGCTCGCCGGCGGCGTGGCGCTGATCAAGGTCGGTGCCGCTACCGAAGTCGAGATGAAAGAGAAGAAGGCCCGTGTCGAAGACGCCCTGCACGCAACCCGTGCGGCCGTCGAAGAAGGCATCGTGCCTGGCGGCGGCGTGGCCCTGCTGCGTACGCTCAACGCGATCGCCAAGATCAAGGGCGACAACGCCGATCAGGACGCCGGTATCCGGATCCTGCGTCGTGCCGTCGAAGAGCCGTTGCGTCAGATCGTGTTCAACAGCGGTGCCGAGCCGTCTGTCGTTGTCAACGAAGTGCTCTCCAAAAAGGGCAACTACGGCTACAACGCAGCGTCCGGCGAATACGGCGACATGGTTGCCATGGGCATCCTGGACCCGACCAAGGTCAGCCGTACCGCGCTGCAGAACGCGGCGTCCATCGCCAGCCTGATGCTCACCACCGAGGCAGCTGTTGCCGACGTCCCCGAGGACGACGACAAGGGCGGCGCCCCGGATATGGGCGGCATGGGTGGAATGGGCGGCATGGGCGGCATGATGTAGTAGCCCCCACGCTCATTACGCGTGAACGAAGAAGCCCCGCCTCGTGCGGGGCTTTTTTTGTGCAGACTTGGGGCGCCCGGTTTTGTAACATCACGGGTTGCCGTATCCGATGCTGGCTGGCGTCGATGGCATTATTCGCAAAAGGGGCACTGCCATCGGTTACGTTACGGTCGAGATTCGTGGTGGGCTGGGCAACCAGCTTTTTCAGTATGCGACCGGATTCGCGATCGCCGCGCGACACCGGGTACCGCTACGTCTGGATCTGCGCCAGGTGGTCGGCGACGGGCCCATGCGTTTCTGTCTGGATGAACTGGGCATCCACTGCGAAACGGCCGATGCCCGACATTATGCGTTGCCGCCCAAGACCGCCGGCTCGTCTTTCAAGAAAAGAAAACGCGCAGCCAAGGACTGGTTGCGGCATAAGCTCGGCACATCGCCGAAACGGGTCGAGGATGCAGGATCGATATTCACCCCGAGCGCGCTGACTACGGCACCGCCGCTGTACCTGAAAGGCTATTGGCAGAGCGAGCGGTATTTCGACAGCCATGCCGATGCGCTGCGCGCACGGTTGCAGCTGCCGCTACCCGCGTCGCCGAGCCTGATTCAGCGTATCGACGACCCGTCCACTGTCGCCGTATCGATGCATGTGCGACGGGGGGATTACGTGGGCCAAGCGAGATTTCCCTGCTGTCCGCCCGAATATTATCGGCGCGCAGCCGGTGAGATTGCCCGGCGCGTATCGCGTCGGCCGGTGTTCTTCATCTTCTCGGACGACCTCGACTGGGCTGATCGCAACCTCCAACTCGATTATGATCGCGTGCTCGTGGATGAGGCGGGCACACATCGCAATTACGAGGACATGGCGCTCATGAGTCGCTGTGAGGCGCATGTCATCGCCAACTCGTCTTTCTCCTGGTGGGGCGCCTGGCTCAATCCGGATCCGGACAAGATCGTCTATGCCCCGACGGAATGGTTCGGCGGCGTGGCGACTCGCGAGCTGGCGATCCTGCCGGCATCCTGGTCGGAGATATAAGCGCGGCTTGTGCCGCACCGCTCCGTCGACCCACTGTAGAGATAATGACAAACAAAATTGCACTGATAACCGGGGTGACCGGCCAGGACGGCGCCTATCTCAGCGAACTGCTGTTGGCCAAGGGCTATACCGTTCACGGCATAAAGCGCCGGGCGTCGTCGTTCAACACTGCACGGATCGATCACCTCTATCAGGATCCGCACGCGTCCAATCCAAGGTTCGTCCTGCATTACGGTGACATGACCGATGCCACCAACCTGATTCGTATCATTCAGGATGTGCAGCCGGATGAGCTCTACAATCTCGCCGCTCAGAGCCATGTGCAGGTGTCTTTCGAAACGCCGGAATACACGGCCAACGCCGATGCGCTGGGCACATTGCGCCTGCTCGAGGCGCTCAGAATCCTGCGCATGGAACAGCACACACGCTTCTACCAGGCCTCGACCTCGGAACTCTAAGGCAAGGTCCAGGAAACGCCGCAGACTGAGGCCACGCCGTTCTATCCGCGCTCGCCCTATGCGGCCGCCAAGCTTTATGGCTTCTGGGCGGTCGTGAATTATCGCGAGGCATACGGCATGCACGCCAGCAACGGCATCCTGTTCAATCACGAATCACCGCGGCGGGGCGAGACGTTCGTGACGCGCAAGATTACGCGTGCGTTGGCACATATCCACGTCGGGCTGCAGTCCTGCCTGCATGTCGGCAACCTGGAAGCGCGCCGCGACTGGGGCCATGCGCGTGATTACGTCGAAGCCATGTGGCGGATGCTGCAGCAGGATCAGCCCGACGACTACGTGATTGCGACCGGCGAACAGCACAGCGTGCGTGACTTCATCGAAGCGGCCGCCGCGACTTTGGATATCCGGCTGGCCTGGTCCGACGAGGGCGTCGACGAAGTGGGCCGGATCGACGGCGGCGACCAGGTGATCGTACGCGTTGACCCGGTCTACTACCGGCCGACCGAAGTGGAGTCCCTGCTTGGCGACGCAAGCAAAGCCCGCGCGGCGCTCGGTTGGGAGCCCACCGTCTCCTTCGAGGCGTTGGTCAGTGAGATGATGCAGCACGATCTGGAGATCGCCCGGCATGCCAAGCGAAGCGAAGCGACCGACGGGTTCCATCATGGATGAAGACCAGGCGAATAGGCGGGTTGGGCCTGTGTATGTCGCCGGTCATCGCGGGCTGGTGGGCAGTGCGATTGAACGCCGCCTGCGCCAGGCTGGGCATGCGGATATCGTCACCCGCAGCTCGGACCAGCTGGACCTGCGCGATCCGCGAGCGGTCGACGCATTCTTCCGGAGTGAAACGATCGACCATGTGTTCCTGGCGGCCGCCTGGGTCGGCGGCATCATGGCCAACGACCGGCAGCCTGTCGATTTCCTGCAGGACAACCTCCGCATCCAGACCAACGTCATCGAGGCCGCCTATCGGCACGGTGCCAAGAAGCTCCTGTTTCTCGGCTCCTCCTGTATCTATCCAAAATACGCGGAGCAGCCAATCACCGAGGAGGCGCTGTTGACCGGTGCGCTGGAACCCACCAACCAGTGGTATGCGATCGCAAAGATCGCCGGCCTGAAACTCTGCCAGGCGTATCGTCGTCAGCACGGCTTCGACGCCATTTCCGTCATGCCCACCAACCTTTATGGGCCGGGCGACAATTTCGACTTGCAGAGCTCACACGTCCTGCCGGCCTTGATCCGAAAATGCCATGAGGCTAAAGAGTCGGGTGCGGATCATATAACGATCTGGGGCAGCGGCACGCCGCGTCGAGAGTTTCTCTATGTGGACGATCTGGCGGATGCCTGCGTGTTCCTGATGCAGGAGTACTCGGACGACATGGCGCTCAACGTCGGTGTGGGCGAGGATATTTCCATTCTTGAGCTGGCGCATCTGGTCGCGGCAGTGGTCGGGTTTCAGGGTGATATAAGGCGGGATACCGACAAACCGGATGGAACGCCGCGAAAACTGCTTGATGTTTCGCGCTTGCAGCAACTGGGATGGAAGGCCAGAACGCCGCTCAAGGACGGCATATTACAAACCTACACGGCGTTCCTGGATAGATATTCACGCTCTTGATCAGACCTGCGATCGATATAATTTCGATTAGTGCGCAAGCAGTTCAGACATCAGTTGAGATTTAATGAACAGAAAATTGTGGGTTCCGAGTAGATTGGTCCCACTGGCGACGACGTGATCTACGTCGGCTGGCTCGACCGGTCTTGGATCGTCCGTGGCGGTCCAGGCCTGGTAGCCGCTGCGCCAGAATAAATCAAAAGTTTCACGCAGCCTGGGATTGATTGGGAGACCATTGGGCTGATGTTCGTCGATGGATATTTCGATCAACCAAATCGGCGCGCAGGTCTGCTCCAGAATTCGGTGGGCACCGGCCAGCATCAGAAATTCCGCGCCTTCAATGTCTACAAGAATAAGGCTGCGGCGGTTTTCCAGGCGTGCGGCCAATACGTTATCAAGGCGATTCGTCGGCACTTGCGTTACATGTCTTTCGGCGGTGCCCGCCCAGCCTTTAATCACAGAAGCCCAAGTGCCCCATCCGTAGATATCGATGACACCGATTCGGTCGGATAGCGCCAATGGGTACACTTCGATTAACGCTTCCCAGTTGTTAGCGCGCACGTTGGATAGCAGATGCTGGACGTTCTCTGCAATCGGCTCGAAGGCGATCACCTGCCGTTCCGCCTGGAGCGCGAGGCAGCAATAATAGCCAATATTGGCGCCGACATTCACGAATACGTCGACCTTGGGCAGTATTTGCTTGACCAGCCGGGTCTCCGTTGGTTCGAAGTCGCCACTGCCCATGGCGTCGTGGCCGGCTAGCTTGAATCCCATCGGCGTCATTTCGGGAACCGCTGCTGTGGCTCGGGCGGCATCTGTCTTGGCTTGTTTTCGGCTGGTACGGCCGGTCATTTTTCGCCAGATTCTTTTAATTTTCCTCATGCAGGATTTCTCTATATTCGCTAATCCAGCGGCTAGATGTAGCGACAATCGCTTTGCGATATCTGTATATTGCCGACCAGGCTGCTTTGGCTCATAAAAACGTGTTTTAGCGGGATTCTTCTGAAAACGAGGCCTGTGAAGTCTAATTCTTTCACGAAACGTGGTGTTTGGCGTTATTGAGCGAATCGGTGGACGTGACATCGATCGCATACGTCTTAGCCGTCCGCGATCTCGCCGCGGATGCCGATAGTAGATGCATTGCGTAAGCGGAGTGCCGTTTGGCTCATGAGTCTCGCTACGCGCAGCCGGCAAGCGCGGGCAGCGTCGGCTTTGAAAACATGTGCGCCGCGCCTAAGACTGCGCCGAATAGGCTGCGAAATCCGAGAATAGGTATATGGTTCAGAGACCGCGATATAGCCGCGCCGGGGTGGCCGCTGTGGCGTCGGTCTGTGCCTCGATCTCACCTTGCTGCAGTGGCCTATACCGGGGCAGTGCGCGCACCTGTAGATCAACAAGATCCTGTTCGCTGCGGCGTGTGCGTCCCATGCTGAGCGGATTCTTGTGGTTGTAAATATAGAGCAGTGAGTCGATATAACGAATATGCGCTGGCCCCGCCATCTCGAGCATCGGGATCATGGTCGCTACATCCCCTGCGGTGTTGACGTACCGGTCATCGGGGCCTTTCAGATGTGCGGAGTCGATCCGATCCCAAAGAAAGCGTCGCCAGGTTCGCAGATGGGACGCCTCGAAATGGTAGTAACGAAACAGGTTGTGTTCGGCGACGAAGTCGGGATAGGCTCGGATCCAGCCACGCTCGGCGCGCACGCCCCATCGCTCCAGCAGTTTGTTTCGCCACAATTGGAAGCTTCCATAGGTTAGCCAGACATCGGGGTCGGCATATACGGCCGCGATCTCGTCGAATACCCCCGGGTGGGCGAGCCAGTCGTCGCCGTCGACGACCACCATCACGTCCCAGGGGTCTTTCGAAATTGCTTCGACGGCGGCGATGTGATTCTCGGTCGTGCTGTCCAGACGCGTGTCGTTCTGCCAACCTATGAATCGATCGTTGCGCGCTATGCGCTCCTGAGCGATAGCCCATGTCGCGTCGGTCGACGCGTCATCAATCACCGCACATCGAAAATGCGGGTAGCGCTGTGCCGCAATCGAATCCAGTGAGCGGCCTATCCACTCTTCGGCGTTCCATACGGCGCAAAGCACACAGATATTGACCGGCGAGCGCTGTGCTGCAGAGATGGTGCGATTTGATTCCATAAGTGCCCGAGTATAACGGCGTATGAAGTCTTCGCCGAGACCGGCGACACTTTTGGGTGCGGCGATTGGTCGGTATGATGAGGGTCCGCGCCGTTCGGCGATTGTGCTTCAGACGGAGACGACGACCATCCGCAGGCCCGATAGCGTGGCGATTCCCGATTCAAAGTCTCGGCTGGCGTTCTATTTGCCGGCGCTGGCCTCGGGTGGCATGGAGCGCGTGACGCTGCTGCTCGCACAAGCGCTCGCGGATCGCGGTTACGCGGTGGATATCGTGCTTGAGCATCGCCGCGGGGGATACCTGGATCGCGTACCGGATGGCGTCACGCTGGTTGTGCTCGAAAAAGGGCCGAAGGTACCGCCCTATGCGCGCCTGATCGGCCGTTGGCCGCGAGAAGGCTTCGCCCAGCTCATGCGTCTGTTCGGTCGCAAGGATTGCTATATCCCACTGCGCCGGCTTCTGTGTCTCGCGGACTATATCGAGCGCCAGCGTCCCTGCGTTGTGTTTGCTGCCCATGGCCGGATTCCGTTTCTGGCCCTGTGGGCGGCGCGGATCGCTGCTGTGAATACGAAGGTCGTCGTCATCGAACACAGCACGTTTTCGCGCTGGCTCGATGTGTTCCGTGACGATCCGCGGACCCATGCGGTGTTGTCGTATCGACGCGTGCTCATGCACCGACTGTATCCGCAGGCGGATGCCGTGGTCGGGGTATCCGACGGTGTCGCCGATGATCTGGCTGCGGTCGCCGGAATAGATCGGCGGCTGATCACGACGATCTACAACCCCGTGGTCGGGGCCGAGCTTGCGCATCGAGCCGCTGAGTCGCCCGGGCACGACTGGCTGCGCGACGATGGGCCGCCGGTGATACTCGCGGTTGGCCGGCTGGTCGAGGAGAAGGGGTTCATCTGGTTGATCGAGGCCTTTGCGACATTGCGTGCCGACGGGGTTGCGGCTCGCCTGCTGATCCTGGGGGAGGGCCCACAGCGCGACGAACTGGCCGACCGAGCCGCGGCCCTGGGCGTTTGCGCGGATGTGGCCATGCCGGGCTGGGTCGACAACCCCTATGCCTGCATGGCGCGCGCCGGGGTGTTCGTGCTCTCTTCGATGTTCGAGGGTCTGCCGGTCGCGCCGATCGAGGCGCTGGCATGCGGCTGCCCGGTGGTGGCTTTCGATTGTCCGAGCGGCCCACGCGAAATTCTGGCCGATGGCCGTTTCGGTACGCTGGTTCCGGTGGGCGATACCGACGGGTTGGCCGCGGCGATCGGTGCAACGCTTGCGCATCAGCCGGCCACCGAGCAGCTCATCGAGCGTGGCGCGTGGTTCAGCGTCGATCGGGCGGCCGATGCCTATCAGCAACTGATCCGTCGGGTGTGCCGATGACCGTCGACGGCGCGACATCTGTTCCGCGGGTGACGGTCTGTATCCCGGCCTACAACGCGTCAGCCTATATCGGCGAAGCGATCGAGAGTGTCCTGGCGCAGGCGTACCGGGATTTCGAGCTGCTGGTGATCGACGACTGCTCGGTGGACGACACGGTCGCAATCTGCCGACAAATCGGCGATGAGCGTCTGCGCCTGATCGAACGTGATACCAACGGCGGGCGCCCTGCGGTACGCAACCAGGGGCTGGCCGAGGCGCGCGGTGAATTTCTCGCGCTGCTGGATGCCGACGACCGCTGCCTGCCGGATCGATTGGCCCAACAAGTGGCTTTCCTTGATGCGCATCCTCAAGTGGATGTGCTGGGCAGCTGGTGGCACACCATCGACGCCCACGGCAATCGCTTGCCAGCCAAGAAGAATCATCGCCGCCTATCGCCGGACATGGTGGCCTGTTATCTACTCTACCGCGGCGTCATTCATAACCCGACGGTGATGGCGAGGCGCGCGGCGATGGCGGGCTACGCCTACGACCCAGAGTATTCGGTCGCCGAGGACTATGATCTCTGGGATCGCATGCGCCCGGCACACGGCATGGCCGTACTACCGGCGCGCCTGATCGAATATCGCAGTCACGACGCACAGGCCTCGACCGCCCGGGTGGCCGAAAGTCATGCCCGGCGCCAGCAGATCCAGGCGCGCCAGCTTGACGCGCTGGGGATGTGCTTTGATGCGCGGGACGTGCTCTTTCATCATCTGCTCTATACCGGCCGTCGCATGTTCGAGGCACAGACCGGCGCCTATCTCGATTGTGCCTATGTCGACTGGGCGGCCGACTGGCTCACGCGCCTGGTCGCCGCCAACGCTGAACGACGTTGCTATCCGGAGCCCGCCTTCACGCGACTGGCCGCACAGATGTGGATCAACGTCTGCCGCAAGGCGGCCAAACGGGTGGGGCCGTCGGTATGGCTGCGCTGTGTCGGGCTGCCGCTGGCGCGTGCGTTGCCGGGTGCGTGGTGGGCCGAGCGTCGCCACGGCAACGTGCCCTAATTCCCGGCAGCAACACGTTTGCGCTCGCGCCGACGCATGCGACGGACTTCGCCGCTCAGATCGATGCGCGGTAGATCCAGTCGTCCGTAGGCCGGTACATAGGTCCGCCAGTTGGGGGCTTCGGTCACAAAGGCCTGCTGGTATCCTGCCTTGGCCGCCGCCTGCCGCACGCGCGTGTCGGTATCGCCGAACGGGTAGGCCAGGGTCGTGACCGGGTGGCCCAGCCAGGCTTCGAGCTGGCGCCGGGCGTCGACCAGTTCCACTGTCAACTCGGCTGCCGAACAGAAACGCAGATCCGGATGACTATGGGTATGGGCGCCGATATGGATCAGCGGATGGGCGTCGAGCGTTTGCAGTTGTTCGAGGCTGAGATAGTCGGAGGTCAGATCGGCCGGCTGGAGATCGTAGTCGGCCATAATGGCCTGCTGGCGCTCGTGCAGGGCTTCCGCGCCCAGGCGCTTGAGGGCCTCGCGTAATCGTTCGTAGGTCTGCGCCGCGTCTGTGATGCCCCGGGTCCAGGCTGCGACCGAAGGCCGGGTCCAGTCGTCGTGCCGGGCGACATGGGCGGCCAGTCGGGCCAGCAGCGGGTGACTGCGACAGACGAATCCGGTGGTCACGAAGACCGTGGCGCTGCGATCGTGTTTCTCCAGGATCGGCAGGGCTGTGGTGAGGTTGTCGGCATAGCCGTCGTCGAAGGTTATCGGCGCATTGCTGTCATCACGGGCGAGGAAGTCGTCCAGATCGCGGGGATGAACATGGGTGATGCGGTCGGGACTGACGGCCGGCGCCGACATCGGGTCGGCGACGCCGTGGCCGAAAAAGCCACCGGACGGCGTGATTTTCTTGGCTAGTTTCTTGGTGAAAGCCATGTTCGGAGTCCAGGCCGGGAAAATCGGTTCGCGACGCCGTCGGGGAATCAGTGGCGTGGTGCCGCAGTGCCGAGTAGTGTATCGACCAGTGCTACATAGGACGACACGCCGGCCTCGATCGAAAAGTCGCGCGCGCGTCGACGCAGGCGGTCGGCGTCCCGCGGTTGATCCAGGGCCTGGTCGATCGCCGAGGCCAGCGCTGCGATATTGTCGAGCGGCACCAGCGTGCCGTAGCGACCACCGTCGAGAATCTCGCGTGGGCCGTGCGGACAATCGTAGGCGACAATCGGACAGCCCCCGGCAAGGGCTTCAATCAGACCGTTGGACAGACCTTCCCAGCGAGACGTCAGGACGAACAGGTCGGCATGCCAGATAAAGGCGGCTGGCTCTTCGACCCAGCCCAGCAGATCAACCGCGCCGTTCAGATTGAGTGCGGCGACACGTCGCTCGAGTTCGGCGCGCCCGTGGCCTTCTCCGAGAATCAACAGCCGTGTTTTGCGTCGCTCGCGACTCGCGGCGAAAGCCTGCAGCAGTGCGTCGTAGTTCTTCTCGGGGCTGAGCCGGCCCACTGCGATCACGACTGGGCACTCATGGTGTTCGAACCATCGATGTGCCGGCCGGGCGGGCGCTGCCTCCAGCGTGTCAGTGGCGACCACGGGGTTGTAGATGGTGCGTACCAGCGCTGCCGGCAGGTCGAGGGTGGTGGTCAGATCGTTTGCAATCCCGCGGGAAACGGTGACCAGCGCATCGGCGCGTGCATACACGCGCTGGCAGTAGGCGAAGAAGCGCTGCCATTTGCGCGGCCGTTTGGCGTTCGCATGGCTTTGGGCGCACTTTTGGAAATAGGCGCTATGGAAGACGCAGACCACGCGCGTGTCGGGGGCGGCGATGGCGCGTGCCGACAAGGCGGTGATCGCAAGCTGCCAGAGGTTGGAGATCAGCAGGCTCGGGCGGCGCTTTTTCAGATAGCGTGTGAGACCGGGTAGGTAGCATAGTTTGTCGAGTTGCCGGCGCGATACGAATACCGAGCGCCGCAACAGATCGGTATCAGTGCCCGCCGCGCGCAGCATGTACGCTCTTGTCAGCGTCTGACTGGAGCGAGACAAGATCACCACGCGTACATCTGCCGGTACACGTGTCGCATAATCGCCGGCGCCGTCGTTGACAATCAGCTCGACTGCATAGCCGGCCGCTCGAAGGCCGTCGATGAGATGCAGTACGACCTGGGTTGCGCCGCCGCCGCGCAAATGCTCGTGATAGAGGGCGACGACGGGCGGATGAGTAGTCTTCAGCAAGCGATTTCCGTGCGGTTGGGTGCAGGGTGTGCGTGTGATTATCGTTTCGGGCCCTCGGCCCTGCGCGTATGCTTTACGCCGACGCCGTGCGTACATGCGCTGGATCGCGGGATGGTTTTCACGGTCAGCCTATTGCTACGCAGTATTATAGCCGCCGGGATCACGCATGGAACGCGCCGCCCATGACCCATGGTTGTATCGTCGTCCACAGACCCATGTCAGCTAATCAGACACATTCCATGGACAACCGCCCGGCCACGCCGAATCCTAGCCGTTACTCGATCGGCAAGCGTATTCACCTCGAAGTGCTCTGGTGGCAGTTTCGCCTGTCCCAGCCCAAGACCCACAAACGGTTGCAGAAACGACGCCGGCCCGCTGTGAACAGTGATTATTCCTATCATCCGTTCGATGAAAGACGCGCGCTGTTCATTCATATTCCCAAGTGTGCGGGTGTGTCGCTGAGTCGAGCCCTGTTCGGCAATCTGGCCGGCGGGCACAAGCCGCTGACCCACTATTGTCGGGTGTTCGAGCCGCGTCTGCTGCTGGCATACTTCAAGTTCACGATCGTGCGCAACCCCTGGGATCGGCTGGTCTCGGCATACTTTTTCTTGAAGAAGGGCGGCATGGACGCTGCGGATCGCGACTGGGCGTCGAGACACCTGGCCGATTTCGCGGATTTCGAGGACTTCGTTCGGCGCTGGGTCAATCCGCACAACATATGGCAGGGCGAACACTTCTATCCGCAGAGCTACTTCGTCGACAGCGGTCGCTACCCGGTCGAGCTCGATTTCGTCGGTCGATTCGAGACCCTCGATCGGGACTTCGCCCATATCGCCGAACGTATCGACATTGATGTCACGCTCGCAAAGCATAACCAGAGCGGCCACCGGCACTACGCCGACTATTACTCGCCGACGACGCGAGATATCGTCGCCGCGGTTTACGCCGAGGATATTCGTCGCTTCGGCTACGCGTTTTGACCCCGACAACGCAGTGCGGCCGGGTGGTCGGCAGCGAGCTGCCACTTCGGGTGTGTGGAGTGCGATCAGTTTGAATTCCGTGATGACGGGTACACCCGATCGGCTGGACGCGGCGGCAAGACATGTGGCGATCTACGTGCCCACGCTCGCCGGCGGCGGCGCGGAGCTGTCGATGCTGCGTCTGGCCGCGGCACTGGCCGAGCGCGGCTACAGCGTCGATCTGTTGCTCAACCGTCGTCGCGGTGCCTATGCCGAGCGTATCCCCGCAACTGTGAACGTTATCGAGCTCGCCCGCTATAGCAAATGGCGTGCGCGTCTGGACGTGCTGCGCGCGCGACCGGCGGATCTCGACGTGGTGCTGCGGCCGGTACTGACCGCGCGGGTACCCATCATGTCACTGCGCTATCTGGGCGGGCTGGCCGATTATCTGCGAATCCGGCGCCCGACCGTGCTCATCTCGGCAATGTTCTATAGCAACCTCCTGGCCCTGTGGGCGCGCAATCTGGCCGGCAGTGACACGCGCCTGGTGGTCACTGAGCACAACACGTTGTCGCTTCGGATCGCGGAGGGGTGCGCGCGCCGCGGCGAGGCGACACGCTGGCGGCATCTGGCGCCGCTGATTGGTCGGATATATTCGCGCGCAGATGCTGTGGTGACGGTGTCCGACGGCGTTGGCGACGATCTGGCTGAAACCGTCGGCCTTGCCCGTGGGGGTATCACGACGATCTACAACCCGGTGGTCTTTCCCGAACTGTCGTCGCTGGCCGGTGCGCCGTTGGGTCATCCCTGGTTTGTCGCAGACAGCCCGCCCGTCGTGGTCGCTACCGGCCGCCTCGAGGCGCAGAAGGATTTCGCCACGCTCATCGCGGCGTTCGCACAGGTTCGTGAATGCCGGGCGGTACGGCTGATGATTCTTGGCGAAGGCAGTCTGCGCGAGGCTTTGCAGCATCAGGCCGAGGCGCTGGGCGTGGCCGCCGACGTCGAACTCTGCGGCTGGGTCGATAATCCCTATGCCTATATGAGCCGGGCGTCGGTGTTCGTGTTGTCGTCGGTCTGGGAAGGGCTGGGCAATGTCCTCATCGAAGCCATGGCCTGCGGTTGCCCGGTGGTGGCGACCGATTGTCCGAGCGGCCCGCGCGAGATTCTGGCCGACGGACGCCACGGCCCGCTGGTGGCCATGGGCGATCCGGCATCGCTGGCGCGGGCGATTACGACAACGCTGGATGCGCCGCCGGAGCCGGCCGGACTGCGTCATCGCGCCCAGGATTTTTCCATCGATCGCAGTGCCGATAGCTATAGTGCGCTCATTGATCGGGTCGCCGCAGGCCGTACCCTGTAATTCAGCGCACATTGCGAGCCTGGCGCTTGGCCGCAAGAGGAGAATTCATGTCCACTGATCTGCCCGCCCACATCGCCCAGACCCGGGATGCCGTCATCGGGCTGAGCGGATTTCTCGACGACTGGATCAACGCGCATCCGCAACAGCTTGCCACGCTGGCCGGGCAGGGGCGTCTGGAAGAGGGTGGCGACGCGGTCGCGGCGCCGCCCGACCCGGAAACCGACAGCCGCACCTTCGATGCTGCGCTGCGTCGTTACCGCGACGAGAGCATGGCGGTGATCGCCTGGCGCGATCTGGCCGGGGTGGATGCGCTCGAAGATACGCTGGCAGCGCTTTCCAGGCTCGCCGATGAGTGCATCGAAGTAGCTCTCGTTCACGCCGAGCGGGCAGTTGGCGAACGCTACGGTCGTCTCCACGACGCCCATGGAAACCCGATTCGGCTGGTGGTGATCGGCATGGGCAAGTTGGGCGGCGGTGAACTCAATTTCTCCTCCGATATCGACCTGATCTTTGCCTACGGCGTGGCCGGCGAATCCGATGGCGAGCGCTCGCTGGATGCCGACGGCTACCTGCGCCGGGTGGCGCAGAAACTGGTTCAGTGCCTGAGCGAGACCACGCGCGACGGCTTCGTCTATCGCGTGGACACGCGCCTGCGCCCCTTTGGCGACGCCGGCGCGCTGGTGGCGAGCATCGCGGCGATGGAAAGCTACTACCAGTCGCATGGGCGCGAATGGGAGCGCTACGCCTGGGTGAAGGCGCGTCCGGTGGCCGGAGATATCGAGGGCGGCGAGACGCTCATCGACGCGCTGCGACCCTTCGTCTACCGCCGCTATCTGGACTACGGCACCTTCGAGTCGATCCGCGAGATGAAGGCGCTGATCGATCGTCAGGTGGCGCAGGCGGAACTGCACGACAACATCAAGCTGGGCCTGGGAGGTATTCGCGAGATCGAATTCGTGGTGCAGGCGTTTCAGCTGATCCGTGGCGGGCAGGAGCCGGCCTTGCAGGACAGCCGCCTGCTGCCCACGCTGGCGCGCCTGGCCGAGGCCGGCCACCTGCCGGAATATACGGCGCGCGAGCTGGAAGCCTCTTATCGGTTCCTGCGGCGGGCAGAGAATCGCCTGCAGATGGCCGATGATCGGCAGACCCACGACCTGCCCGAAGCCGAGGCCGCCCGTGCCGCGCTGGCACGGGCCATGGATTACGATAGCTGGGATGCGTTCGCCGAAGCCATGCGTGCGACGCGCTACGGGGTGCATGACGCCTTCGAGCAGGTGTTTGTCTCGCCACAGGCGGATGATGCGCAGACCGACCCCGAAACCGAGCGCCTGCTGGCGCTGTGGGAAGGCAGTCTTGATGACGACACGGCGGCAGCATTGTTGGCCGACTATGGCATCGGAGCGGTCGAAGAGGTGCGCGAGGCGCTGGGTGGTCTGCAGGAGCAGGGGCTGTATCGGGCGCTCGAAGACCGGGGCCGGCGCTGGATTGCGCGCCTGGTTCCGCTGTTGTTCGGGGCCGCGGCGCGCAATCGCAATCCGGACCGCGCGATAACGCGCACCTTGTCGGTGCTGTCCGCCATCGTCGGTCGCAGCACCTACATGGCGTTGCTGGTCGAGCATCCGGCGGCCCTGTCGACGCTCATGCGCCTGTGCGCGGCCAGTGAATGGATCACCAGCCGTATCCGTGAGCAGCCGGCGTTGCTGGATAGCCTGCTCGACCCGCGCCAGCTCTACAAGCCGCCGCGGCGCGCGGAGCTGGCGGCGAGTCTGGATGAGGATCTGGCCGCGATCGATGCCGACGACCTCGAACACCAGATGGACGCGCTGCGGCGTTTTGCCCAGAGCGCGACGCTGCGCATAGCGGCGGCCGACGTGAGCCGTTCCATGCCACTCATGATCGTCTCCGATAATCTCACCGAGCTGGCCGAGGTCGTGCTCGATGCCGCGCTGGAGATGGCTTGGCAACAGATGATCCGTCGCTACGGCACGCCGCGCGACGACGACGGCGAACGTATCGCCTTCGCGATCATCGGCTACGGCAAGCTCGGGGGGCTGGAGCTGGGCTACACCTCGGATCTGGACCTGGTGTTCGTCTACGACGGCCCCACCGAGAAGATGACCGACGGCAAGCGCGAACTCACCCATCAGGCGTTCTTCACCCGCCTCGCCCAGCGCCTGATCCATATCCTGTCCACCCAGACCGCCGCCGGGCGGGCCTACGAGATCGACATGCGCCTGCGGCCCAGCGGCAAGTCGGGCCTCATGGTCAGCCATATCGACGCGTTCGCGCGCTATCAGCAGGACAAAGCCTGGACCTGGGAGCATCAGGCCCTGGTACGGTCGCGCTATGTGGCCGGGCATCCCGGGCTGGGTGAACGCTTCGCTGAAATCCGCCGCGAGACGCTGGCTCAGCCACGCGATCTGGCCACGCTCGCCGAAGAAGTGGGCACCATGCGCGATCGGATGCGCGGCGTGAAGGACGAGAGTACGGCCGAGCGTCTCGATGTGAAACAGATGAGCGGCGGCTTGATCGACATCGAGTTCATGGCCCAGTTTTCGGCTCTGCGCTACGGCCACGATTGCCCGGAAATCCTGATCTTCTCGGACGCGATCCGGATCCTGGAGACGCTGGAGTCCGCCGGCATCGCCGATTACGAGGCGGTGAAGACACTCACCCACGCCTATCGCAGCTATCGTCAGCAGATTCATGCGGATTCATTGCAGCGTCAACGCGCCATGATCGATGCGGACCGGTGGCCGGATATGCGGCGTGATGTCGCAGCGCTGTGGACGGACTGGGTCGCGGCCGCGCGGGCCGGCTGATTTCGGCCGCTACCATGCACGCAAGCGGGCGGGCACAATGCCTGCACAATCGGTAAGGCTGGATAGCCGCTCCGAGCCATCACCGCGGTGACAATGAAGTCGAACCACGCCACACGCCTGACGCATATCAATCTGGCCCGCGGCTTTCGCGGCGGCGAGCGCCAGACCGAACTGCTCATTCGCGAGTTGGCGAACGACGGGATCCGCCAGCGCGTGGTGGTGCGACGCAACGAGCCGCTGATGGACCGGCTCGCCGACGTGCGCGGGCTGACGCGTATTGCGATCGGCAAGCCCTTCGCGCTACACGCACGCGCCGTGCGCGGTGATTTTCTGCACGCCCACGACGGCAAGGGCGCGCATTTCGCCCATGCCGCGCATGTGCTGGCCGGCTGCGATTATCTGATCACCCGCCGCGTCGACAACCGGCCTGGCAACAGCTGGCTGACGCGCCGTATGTATCGCCGCGCACGCGCCATAGCCGTGCTTTCGCGCGCCATCGAGCGGGTGATGGAGATATATCTACCGGGGCTGGACATGACCCGTATCCCCAGCGCCTCTGGCGGTTTCACCGTCGACGCGCCGGTGGCCGCCGTGCTTCGGGCGGAGTTCGGTGGCGCCTGCGTGGTCGGCCATGTCGGCGCTCTGGACGACGGCCAGAAAGGGCAGATGGATCTGATCGCCGCGGCGAAGATGCTCTACGGCGAAGATGCCGGCTGGCGTTTCGTGCTGGTGGGCGGCGGCCGCGACGAGGCCATGCTGCGCGAGGCGGCGGGCAACTGCCCCGCAATTCATTTCGCCGGTCATGTCGACAACGTCGGCGATTATCTGGCCGCCTTCGACATGTTCGCGTTTCCGTCCGTACACGAGGGGCTGGGCTCGGCGCTGCTGGATGCCATGCATGCGGGGCTGCCGATCGTCGCCAGCGCCGTCGATGGTATTCCCGAGCTCGTCGCGCACGAGGTCAACGGCCTGCTGGTGCCGGCGCGCTCGCCGGATTCGCTGGCCGATGCCCTGCGCCGGCTGCGGGCCAACGATTCCTACGCCCAGCGGTTGGCTGCAGCCGCCTACGAGAAATCGCTCGCGTATACTGCGGCGGCCATGGCCGAGCGGTATCGGCGTCTGTATGCCACGCTCGGCCTACGGCTCGGCCAAGACTTGTAAAGCGGGGAACAGCACTGTGATCATCGTCACCGGCGCGGCCGGCTTCATCGGCAGCAACATCGTCGCGGCACTCAACGCACGCGGGCGAACCGATATTCTCCTCGTGGACGATATGTCGGACGGGCGCAAATGCCTGAATCTTGCCGACCTGGATTTCGCCGACTATCTGGAATACGACGACCTGCTGGCGCGGGTGGAAAAGGGCGACGATCTGGGCGCCATCGACGCCGTGTTTCATCAGGGCGCCTGTTCGGACACCACCGAATGGGATGGGCGCTATGTCATGGATCGCAACTACCGGTATTCAAAGAGCCTGCACGACTGGTGCGTCGCGCGCGGTGTGCCGTTCATCTATGCCTCGTCGGCCTCGGTCTACGGCATGGGCCCGGATTTCGTCGAGACGCGCGCCGCCGAACGCCCGCTCAACATGTATGCGTTTTCCAAGTTCGCCTTCGATCAGTATGTAAGAGCGCAGGCGCCGACAGTGAACTCGCAGGTCGCCGGTCTGCGCTATTTCAACGTCTATGGCCCGCGTGAGCAGCACAAGGGCAAGATGGCCAGCGTGGCCTGGCATTTCTCGGGCCAGATCGAACGCGACGGCGAATGTCGTCTGTTCGAAGGCAGCGATGGCTACGGCGCTGGCGAGCAGCGGCGCGATTTCATCTATGTCGGCGATTGCGCGGCAGTCAATCTGTGGCTGCTCGACAATCCGCGCGTGTCGGGCATATTCAACTGTGGCACCGGGCGCAGCCAGACCTTCAACGACGTCGCTGATGCCGTCATCGACTGGCACGGGCGCGGCGACAAGCACTATATCGCGTTTCCCGAGTCATTGGTCGGCCGTTATCAGAGCTATACCGAGGCCGATATGGGGGCTTTGCGCGCGGCCGGCTACGATCGTGCCTTCTGTTCGGTAGCCGAAGGCGTGACGCGTTATCTGGACTGGATGCACGCCACGCCCGCGGCCGGCTGATCCGCGGCCGCTGGAATAAGTTGCAAAATACAAATAAACGCTGGCACGCACACTCCGGCGTATGGTCAAATAGCGGCCTTTGCCGGGGCCGACGACGGCCTGACGGATGACCCAAGCGGACAGGAGACAGTCCATGACTTCGATGGCGGATCGCGATGGCCTTATCTGGATCGACGGAGAATTCGTCGACTGGAGAGATGCCAAGGTGCACTTGCTCACGCATACCCTGCATTACGGCATGGGCGTGTTCGAGGGTGTACGCGCCTACGAGACCGCCCAGGGGACGGCTATTTTCCGGCTGGCCGATCATACCAAGCGCCTGTGTCGCTCGGCCAAGATCATGGGCATGCCGATGCCGTTCTCCGAAGACGAGATCAACGCCGCGCAGGCGCAGACCGTGGCAAAGAACAACCTGGCTTCGGCGTATATCCGCCCGATGCTGTTCTACGGCTCGGAAGGCATGGGCCTGCACGCGGAAAATCTCACCGCGCATCTGATGGTGGCGGCCTGGACCTGGGGTGCGTATCTCGGCGAGGAGAACATGACCCGCGGTATTCGCGTCAAGACGTCTTCCTATACGCGTCATCACGTGAACTCGGCGATGACCAAGGCCAAGGCGAACGGCCCGTACTTCAATTCGATGATGGCGGTCACCGAAGCCAACAAGGCCGGCTATGACGAAGCGCTCATGCTCGATGCCAACGGTTTCGTATCCGAAGGCAGCGGCGAGAACCTGTTCATCGTGCGCGACGGCGTGCTCTACACGCCCGACCTGACCAGCGCGCTGGATGGCATCACCCGCCGCACGATCATGACCTACGCGCGGGAAATGGGCATCGAATGCCACGAGAAGACGATCACGCGCGATGAAGTCTATATCGCCGATGAAGCGTTTCTGACCGGCACCGCCGCCGAGGTCACGCCGATGCGCGAGCTCGACGATCGCATCATTGGCGAAGGCACCCGCGGGCCGATTACCGAAGCACTGCAGGCACGCTATTTCGATCAGGTTTCCGGCAAGCGTGATGATCACGCGGAGTGGCTGACCTACGTCTGATCCGGCCGGCAGCGGAGGGCAAGGCCGGGCGGGCCTGCACGAAGATGCGCGCGCCGGTGTTCACGTGGCCTGGAACCCGGCGCGGATCGCCGAGGCGCCGGGCGTGCAACTGTTCGATCCGCGCTGGTGGCGCGATCAGAAGCGGCTGGTCGGCGAAGCCGAAGGCCGTGGCGCTGCTTATTTTCTCGACGGGCTGGACGGCACGCCCTGGGTGCTGCGCCACAACCGTCGCGGCGGGGTGCTGGCGCATCTCAACCACGATCGGTTCATCTGGACCGGCGCGAGTCGTGCCCGCGCCCTGGCCGAACTGCGCTTGCTCGCACGAATGCATGCCGACGGGCTGCCGGTGCCGGTGCCGATCGCGGCACTCGCGGCACGGCGCGGCCCCGTCTATCGCTCGGATGTGGTCACCGAACGTATCGCAGGGGCCCGGCCGCTGGCCGATGTGCTCATGGAGAAGGCGCTGCCGGCCACGGCCTGGCAGGCGCTCGGTGGCGCCGTGGCGCGTTTTCACCGCGCGGGCATACGTCATGCCGATCTGAACGCGCGCAATGTGCTGGTGGATTCGGACCTGAATTTCCATCTCATCGATTTCGACAAGGCAAAGCGCGTTGCGCCGGGGGCCTGGCGCGAGCCCAATCTGGCGCGTCTGCGGCGTTCGCTCGACAAGTTCGATGCGCTCACGCCGACCTTCAATTTCGCTGAGGCCGACTGGGCCGCGCTGCGAGGCGGCTATGCCGAAGTGTTCGCCTCGGGCCACTGAACTCCGTTTCGGAGCGCGCGCTCACTGACGCCGCAGTGAGGCGTCAACCGGCGGTTCGAGTTCGCTTGTAGGGATTGTGGCCCTTGCGCTTGAAGCGCTGGTGCAGCCAGAAATACTGGGCCGGGTCCTCGGCGACCACGGATTCGATCAGGCTGTTGATGCGCGCGGCGTCGGCGGCATCGTCGCCGCTGGGGAAATCCGTCAACGGCGGCTTGATCACCAGCCGATAGCCACGACCGTCGGCGCGGCGCAGGGTGAAAAACGGCACCACGCTGGCCTGGCTGATCTTCGTCATCCGACTGATGGCGGTGTGCGTGCGCGCCGGGTGGCCGAAGAAATCGACCACCGCGCTCATGCGTCTGCCGCCTTTCTGATCACCCGCATACCAGACCGCGTCGCGACGCTTGAGCGCGGCCAGCAGGCCCTTGACGTCGTCGTCGGCAATGCTGGCGCCGCCGATATGCGCCTCGCGGCGACTGCGCATGACGTGATCCACGACCGGATCGTGCGGGGGCTTGTACATCGCTGTGGTCTCGTAGCCGAGTTCCAGCAGCGGACGCTTGGCCATGCGTACGCCCAGTTCCAGCGACGTGAAATGCGCCGACAACAGGATGATGCCGCGGCCGCGCATGGCGGCCTGTTCGAGATGCTCGTACCCCTCGATATGCGCCAGGCGCTCGATCTTGGCGGTCGTGCCCCACCAGCAAATGCCGGTTTCGAGCGCGCCCATGCCCACCGAGCGAAAATGCGCGCGCAGCAGTCGCTCGCGCGCCGCGTCATCGAGATCGGGATACGCCATCCGAAGATTGATGCGCGCGACGCGGCGGCGTTCCGGGATAGCGTAATAGGCGATATTGCCGAGTCCGCGGCCGAGCGCCATCTGCAGGCGGTAGGGCAATTGGCTCAACAGCCATGCCAGCCCCATCAACAGCCAGCTCGGCCAGAATCGCGGCGCATACAGCGATCTGGTGGACTCTCGAGTTGAAGCGGGATCAGGCACGCAGAGGCTCGGGCGTCGACCGGGTCGAGTACATAGGCAAGCGATTTTTCAAACCAGGAGCCGCCGGTGCTACACAGCACGCAACAGGGTTTGTATGATGCGGCAATTGCACGCCTTGCGAAAGCCGCGAATGCTCTCTATTCCCTCTTTTGATGCTGCCCGCGTGCTGGTCGTGGGCGACGTGATGCTGGATCGCTACTGGTATGGCGATACCGCGCGCATATCACCGGAGGCACCGGTGCCGGTGGTTCGTATTGCCGACGAAGAGCGGCGCCTGGGCGGCGCGGCCAATGTGGCACTTAACCTGGCGCGCGTCGGCGTGCAGGCACGATTGCTGGGTGTGGTCGGCCGCGATGAACCGGCGCAGGCCGCGCGCGCGATGCTCGCCGCAGCCGGCGTCGAGGCCGACCTCATCGAAAGTGCGAGCCACCCGACGATCGCCAAGCTGCGCGTGATGAGCCGCAACCAGCAGCTCATCCGGCTGGATTTCGAACAGTCCTTCGCCGCGGACGGTGCCTTCGATCGCGAGGCGCTGTACAGCCGCTATGTGCAGGCACTGGCCCACACCGATGTCGTGATCTGCTCGGACTACGGCAAGGGCACGCTGATTCAGGTCGAGCGCATCATCGCCGCGGCGCGCGACGCGGGCGTGCCGGTGCTGGTCGACCCCAAGGGTCAGGACTGGCAGCGTTACGCGCACGCCACGCTGATCACGCCGAATCTGCACGAGTTCGAGAGCGTGGCCGGCGGCGTGGTCGAGGAGGGCGCGCTTCAGACGCATGCCGATGAACTGCGCGCACGGCTCGACGTCGAGCATCTGCTGGTCACGCGCAGCGAAAAAGGCATGAGCCTGTTCTCGCCGGCGGGGCATCTGCACCTGCCGGCGCAGGCACAGGAAGTCTTCGACGTGACCGGCGCCGGCGACACCGTGATCGCGTTGCTGGCCGCGGCGCTGGCGGCCGGGCGCGGCATGGGCGACGCTGCGGCCATTGCCAATCTGGCCGCCAGCATCGTGGTCGCCAAGCTGGGCACCGCCACGGTGTCCCCGGCGGAGTTGGAACGCGCCGCGCGCACCGGTCACAGCGAGCGCCATGGCGTGGTCGACGAAGACACGCTGATTACGCTGATGAATGACGTGCGCGCCCACGGCGAGCGCGTGGTGATGACCAACGGCTGCTTCGATCTGCTGCACCCGGGCCATATCGCCTATCTCGAAGCCGCGCGGGCACTGGGCGACTGGCTGATCGTGGCGGTCAACGACGACGACTCGGTGCGTCGTCTCAAGGGCGCATCGCGACCGCTCAATGATCTTGACCATCGCATGCAGGTGCTGCGCGGGCTGGGCGCCGTCGACTGGGTGGTGCCGTTCTCCGAAGACACGCCGGAGCGACTGATCTGCCGGCTGTGTCCCGATATTCTGGTGAAGGGCGGCGACTACAGGCCCGACGAGATTGCCGGCGGCGACTGTGTACGCGCGGCCGGGGGCGAGGTGCGGGTGCTGGATTTCGTCGATGGTTTTTCCACCAGTGCGATAATCAAGCGCATGAACAGCGGCCGCGAATGACATGATCTGGCGCGGCGCATATTGTGTGGCAACCTGGCTGCTGCTACCCGTTGTATTCATCTTCTTCGGCTGGCGCGCCCGCCGCGAGCCCGGTTACGCGCGCCTGTGGCACGAACGGCTGGGGCTGATTCGGCGCCAGGATGGCGCGCCGATCTGGGTGCATGCGGCCTCGGTCGGCGAGGTGGTTCTGATCGCCCCGCTGGTCAACGCGCTGCATGCGCGCTATCCGAACTGCCCGCTGCTGATCACCACGATGACGCCGACCGGCCGCGTGCAGGCGAGCGAGCGCTTCGACGCCGCGGGCATGTCGGTGTGCTATGTGCCGCTGGACACGCTTGGTGCGACCCGGCGGTTCTTCGAGCGCGTACGCCCGCGGGTCGGCGTGATCGCCGAGACCGAGCTCTGGCCCAATCTCATCGCGGCAGCGCGCCGCTCTAAGGTGCCGCTGGCGCTGGTCAACGCCAGCCTGTCGACCCGCTCGGCGGCACGCTACAGCGGGGTCATGCTCGCGCCCGCGATGCGTTTCATGCTGTCGCGGATTGCCGTGATCGCCGCCGCCACCGACAGCCATGCGCAACGTTTTTCCCGCCTCGGTGCGGCTGCGGGGAGCGTGCATGTCACCGGCAACCTCAAGTACGACGTACCGGATATGGATATCACGCGCAGCCGCGGCGCCGAACTGCGAGCGCACTGGCAGGCGCGCTCGCGGCCGGTATGGGTGGCTGCGAGCACGCATGCCGGCGAGGAACGCCTGCTGATCGAGGCCTTCGACACCCTGCTGCAGACGCACGGCCATGCACTGATGGTCATCGCTCCGCGTCATCCGCAGCGATTCGATGCCGTGGCCAATGTGCTTGCGGGGAGCGGCTATCGGGTCGCGCGCCGCAGTCGTTCGGAAACAGTGGACGAAACCACGGATATCGTGCTCGCCGATACGCTCGGCGAGGTGCCGATGTTCTATGCCGCCGCGGATGTCGTGTTCGTCGGCGGCAGTCTGCTGCCGGGTATCGGCGGCCACAACGTGATCGAAGCCGCAGCGCTGGGGCGGCCCCTGTGCGTCGGGCCGCACGTCGAGGAATGGCGCGACGTAATCGATGCGCTCGAGGCAGCCGGCGGCGCGGCGGTCTGCGACAACGCGCCCGCGCTGGCGCGCCGGGTCTCGAACTGGCTCGACGAGCCCGACTTGCTGGCGCGTGCGGGTGAGGCGGCGGCCGAGGTCGCTGCCACCCATCGCGGCGCGCTCCAGCGATCGCTGGACCTGATCGCGCCGCTGATCGAAGACTAGTCCTTGCCTCCGTTCGCGCCGCCCCCGCCGGCCCGATCGAAAAGGCGTATCGGGCAGCCGATTGTTTGGGACTCAGTCCCGCTGCGGGATATCCCGTATCCAGGCCATCGATGAGGTGGGGCCGACCCGCCGGCGCGAGACCGCTGTCAGGCAAGCTCATGTCAGCGTGGTCTGTTTCACGCGCGGGTCATCTATGGTAATTGTGATAGCCGGGGAGAATAACGAAAATAATCCAGTGCATCCTTGGGGGATCCATGCCGCTATTTGTCCGTTCGCCGCGCCTGGCCGTATGTGTCTTTCTCGTAGCCCTGCTGGGGTTGGCCGGTTGTGGTGGCGGCGGCGGCGGATCCGACGACGGCGGCGGGTCGGCCGGCGTTGGCACGGTCGGAGGCCGCGACACACCCGGCGAGCCGGTCGAGGTGGCGGGCCTGGATGCAAATGGCGATATCGTCGAAAGCGAGTCGGTATACGACACACCGCCTGACGACAGCATCATCAATGTCTATGTGAATATCCTGCCGCCGGAAGGCGACGCCTGTACCGCCGACGATGGCTCCGGTGACGACGATTACAGTGGTTGCACGCTGAGCGATCTCGATACCGACGAAGACGGCAGCGATGCCTTCGATCCCGAACTGCAGGTACAGGTCACCATCGGCGATGACGAGGCCCGAGCCGCCGAGATGGAGGTGCGCGGTGCCTCGACCCGCCAGTCCCGGCAGAAGTCGTACAAGATCGAATTCGATAACGATGCGCCGCGCTGGTTCGGCATGGAGCGCCTGCAACTCAACAAGCATCCCTACGATCTGAGCCGTGTCCGTAACAAGGTCGCCTTCGATCTGTTCCGTTCGGTGGGCGATTTCACCAGCCTGCGTACCCAGTTCGTGCATCTGTATGTGACCAACCCGGCGGATCCGGACAACGCCGGCCCGCAGGACTTCGGCCTTTTCACCAACGTCGAGTACATGAACGACGACTGGGCCGAGAACCATGGCATGGAAGAAGACGCCAATATCTTCAAGGCCGAGCAGTTCGAGTTCCTGCCGCCGCAATTTACGCCCGAGCTTATGGCGGATGTCGATTCCGACGAATTCGAAACAGTTCTGGAATCCAAGGGCGATAACGAGGACACGACTGTCCTGCTCGACATGCTGGCCGCGATCACCGACGAAAACAGTGCCTTCGTGCCCGCGTTCGAGCGCTATTTCCACCCGGATAATTTCCGGACCTGGCTGGCCGTGAATATCCTGCTGTCGAACAGCGACACCAACAGCCAGAATTTCTATCTGTATCGTCCCGCGCAGATCGACAACTTCTACTTCACGCCGTGGGACTATGATGGCGCACTCGATTTCGTCGGCCAGCCCAGCGAAGCAGGCGCTAGCGTGCCGCGCTGGCAGCATGGTCTGAGCAACTGGTGGGGCGTGCGTCTGATCCGGCGTTATATTCAGAGTGGCGGAGTGCCCGCGCTCACCGCCAGGCTAGACCAGCTCCATGCCAGTACCGTCAACGCCGACGCGGTCGAGCGTCTGATCAACCGCTATCCGATGCAGGATATCGCCACGATCGAAGCGTCGGCGCCGGATTTCGATAACCTTCCGCTGGCACCAGACAGTACGCTGAGCGCCGAGCAACAGCGTGCGCGCGAAATCGATCGGCTCGGCGGCACCATTGCCGAGGCGAGGGCCCAATACAAGGCCAATCTCGAGCGCCCCATGCCGATGTACCTCGAAGTGGAGGTGGTGGACGGCAACGTCCGGCTCGGATGGGACGCCTCCTACGATATCCAGGGCGACGCGCTGGTTTACGACGTGCGTGTGTCCACAGCAACGGCCACGAGTGAAGAAAGCAGTCGCTGCACCCAGCAGACTGCGAGCGTGACCCGCGACGGTGTCACCCTCGCGGCGGATCCGGTCAATATTCTTTCGGGCGCCGGCGTGGTGCAGTCGGAAAACGATCTGACTGGCACCACATTGACGGTCGACCGCCAACTCGACCCGGGGCGCTACTACATGCAGGTCGTCGCGCGCGACAACAAAGGCTACTGCCAGATCGCATTCGACCGCTATCGAGCGCCGGACGGCTCGGTTGCCGACGGGATTCTGGCCTTCGATTGGGACGGCAGCACGGTCAGCCTCGCCCCGGGGCAGGAGTAACGGCCGCGCGCTGAAAAAGGAGCCGTTCGGACGGGAGCTTTTCACCGGAAGCCGAGTCTGGCTTCTCGGTCTTCTGGTATCGCGACCGGTTCTCGCCTTAACCGAGGTCGGGCCGACGTACGGCCTCCGACAGCGGCTTCTCCGTAGCCGAAATCGCCGGGGCGATGCGGTGAATCAGAGCTACGCGTCGGACGACGACGGCGCCGCTGGTCATTGAACCGACGGGGCCGAAAGCCTAGCGTAAGAACAGAAATATTCGCGCGCACGCGGCGCGGGCGACGTCGCACGCCTAAGACATTAGTCCCAGTACGCGAATCTTCCGGACACACCGATCTCTGGCCTGATCGGGTGATTTACAGCAGGGCCCCGGCAACGCCGCGCGATCACGCCAGTTCGTCTCGTTCCGGCGATCGTTGGAACTCAGGCAGAGTTTGCGGATGTGTTCGAGGAGTAGGTTCGCCGGATCTGTAGTAGCCGGACATGCAGCGAAAGGCAGTGGATGCCAAGCGTTACGCTTCACATGACGAGTCGAATGTGGAATTGTGGTTCAAGTTTCAATCGAGCTACAGGGGGATTTCATGGCAATCGGGGTTTGGATCAGTCTGCTTCTTTATTTTGGCCTGATGATCGGCATCGGGTTTTATGCCTGGCGTAAGTCAACGTCGTCGTCGGAAGAATACATGCTGGGCGGGCGGCAACTCAGCCCAGCGGTGGCGGCGCTTTCCGCGGGTGCTTCGGACATGAGCGGCTGGCTTCTTCTGGGGTTGCCCGGGGCGCTTTATGCCTCCGGTCTGGTGGAAGCGTGGATTGGTATCGGCCTGTTCGTTGGTGCCTTCGTCAACTGGATCGTCGTGGCGCCGCGCCTGCGCGAACAGACCGAGCGCTACGACAATAGCCTGACGATTCCGCAATTTCTGTCCAATCGCTTTCCCAGTAAAGCGATGGCGCTGCGGACCGTATCGGCGATTATTATCGTCGTCTTCTTTTCGGTCTATACCGCGTCCGGGCTGGTGGCGGGCGGCAAACTCGTCCAGAGCGCTTTTGGGGAAGTCGTCAACATCGGCTCGTTCAGCGACTACTCGGTCGGCGTGTGGGGCACGCTTGCCGTTGTGTTGGCCTATACCGTGGTGGGCGGCTTTTTGGCAGTCAGCCTCACCGATTTCTGCCAGGGCGTCATCATGATGCTGGCGCTTATCATCATGCCCGCCGTGGTGTTGTTCGGTAGCGGCGGCGGCGGCTATGGGCAGGCGTCGGAAACGCTGGCCCAGGTCGACCCGAATTTTCTGTCCTGGACAAGCGGGTTGACTGTTATCGGGTTCTTCTCGGCCGTGACCTGGGGGCTGGGCTATTTCGGACAGCCGCATATCATCGTGCGTTTTATGGCGATCCGCTCTGTTTCGGAAGTGCCGACGGCACGTAATATCGGCATGACGTGGATGGGCATTTCGCTGATCGGCGCGGTATCTCTCGGTATATTCGGCCGCGCCTATGCAGTTCGTAACGGGCTGAACGTCGAGGACTCGGAAACGATATTCATCGTGTTGGCGGATCTGCTGTTCAATCCGTTCGTTACCGGCTTCCTGTATGCAGCGCTGCTGGCGGCGGTCATGAGCACGATCTCCAGCCAGCTGCTGGTTGCGTCGTCGTCGCTGACCGAAGATTTCTATCGCCTGTTTCTGCGCAAGGAAGCCAGCGAGGGCGAAGCGGTGATGATTGGACGCATCAGCGTATTGCTGGTCGGTGTCGTGGCAGCGTTCATTGCGAGCGATCCCAATTCGGAAGTTCTGGGGCTCGTCAGCAACGCCTGGGCCGGCTTCGGCGCGGCGTTCGGGCCGCTGATCATCCTGTCACTGATGTGGCCACGCATGTCGGGCGCCGGGGCTGTCGCCGGTCTGGTAGCCGGTGCGGTCACCGTGATCGTCTGGATTGCCCTAGGCTGGAACAGCAGCTTCTTCGGGTTGCCCGGCATCTACGAAATCATTCCGGGCTTCATCGCGGCCTGGGCTGCGATCTATTTCGTCAGCCTGGCGACCGAGTCGACCGGAGAGTTCCGAGCCGTTGAGGCCAGTTAAGCCTGGGCGGATATGTCCCCCATGGCCGCTGAGGCCGTGGGGGTCGCGTTGGGAACAAGCCGGTACGACGGCATCCGGGAAGTAGCCGCGTAATGCGGGGCCGACGGCAAGATAGTTGACGCCGTCGGCTGTTTTTGTGCTTGCGCAGGCCAGAGGCGACGTAAGCCCGCCGCTGGCATGACACAAGACTTCCATCGTCGCCGACCCGCTCAGGCGACCCGCGTGATCGAACCGCGAAAGAGGTCTATTCCAATATCGGTTTGAGCGCGTGTATCTTCCGGTCGAATCCGAACCGTGGCCGTTGGCTTGCCGTATGTTGCCGATTGAGCCGGACGGTGTTGGGTCCGGCCTGGTCGATACCGTGGGCCACCATCTTGGTTCTACCTGCTTAATGCGTTGCGCGTGCATTGAAGCGCGCCGATGCAGGGCGGGCGCAACGTCTATCGGTTGTGCTGAATGCCGGCAACGGCTGGAGCCCCTGGGGCGGGCGTCAGAAACTGGCCGCTCTGCCCAAGGGGCGCCGCAAGTTCTCTTGTGCGTTGCCGGTTACCCGGCGTAGCGCTGTGGCTCCGGCGTCAAGAGCGAATGGCGTGTCGGTTCGTCTTCTTCCAGCGACATCAGCGAGGCGTTGCCGCCGGCGGCGGTGGTGTCGCGGCTGACCGCACGCTCGGTTGCGAAACGATGCAGATAATGCGGACCGCCAGCCTTCGGGCCGGTGCCGGACAGGCCTTCGCCCCCGAACGGGTGCACGCCGACCACCGCGCCGATCATGTTGCGGTTGACGTAGGCGTTGCCGACTTTGATACGGCGAATCACCCGCTCGACCGTGGTGTCGATACGACTGTGAATGCCGAAGGTCAGGCCATAGCCCAGCCCGTTGATGGCGTCGACCACGGCGTCGAGTTCGTCGGCCTCGAAGCGTACGACGTGCACGATCGGGCCGAACTGTTCGTCGCCGAGTTGGCTGCTGTTCTTGAGTGCCAATGTGCGCGGCGCGAAGAAGGTACCGCGTCGGGTGGTATCCCCGAGCCGGCAGCAGTAGACCGTATCTAGCGTGCCGTCGACCTGCTCGGCGTACTGGGTCAGTCCGTCGCGTGCCTCGGCGTCGATCACCGGCGTCACGTCGGTCGACAGTTTCCAGGGATCGCCGATCGACAGTTCCGCCATGGCGCCGGAGAGCATGTCCAGCAGCGTATCGGCGATATCGTTCTGGACATAGAGCACGCGCAGAGCAGAGCAGCGCTGGCCGGCGCTCTGAAAGCCCGACTTGATCACGTCGGCGACGACCTGTTCGATCAGCGCGGAGGAGTCCACGATCATCGCGTTCTGGCCACCGGTCTCGGCGATCAGCGGAATGAGCGGGCCGTCACGCTCGGCGAGTGTCTTGTTGATGGCCTTGGCCGTTGCCAGTGACCCGGTAAATGCGACGCCATCCACGCGGCGATCCGCGACCAGCTTGGCGCCCACGCTCGGGCCATCGCCCGGTAGCAGATGCAGCACGTCGGTCGGAATACCGGCCTTGTGCATGAGGGCCACGGCGCGGGCGCCGATCAGGCTGGATTGCTCCGCCGGCTTGGCGATTACCGCGTTGCCGGCCGCGAGTGCGGCGGTCACCTGGCCGGTAAAGATAGCCAGCGGGAAATTCCAGGGACAGATGCACACGAAAACGCCGCGCCCGTGCAAGCGGTAGGTATTGCGCTCGCCGGTAGGGCCGGGGAGCACATGTTCGCCGTCGAACTCGTCTTCGACCTGACAGGCGTAATAGCGGCAGAAATCGACCGCTTCGCGTACTTCGGCGATGCCGTCGGGGATATGCTTGCCGGCCTCACGTGCGCACAGCGCCACGAGTTCGGCGGTATGTTCTTCAAGCAGATCGGCATAGCGACGCAGACAGGCCGCACGTTCGCGGCCCGGCGTGGCGCTCCAGCCGTCGGCAGCCTCGGCTGCGGAAGCGAGTGCCGCGTCGATATCGTCAGCCGTTGCCCAGACCACGTCACCCACGGTGCGTTCGTTGTCGGCGGGTGACTTCACGGCGATCGCATTCTTGCGCTGGTCGTCTGCCTGTCCGGCGCCGGCTTTCTTGCCGTTGACCAGGCCGTTGATCAGCGGCGCGGCGCGCCACACACGGGCATCGGCTTCGCGCATGCCCTTGGCAAGCGCATCGAGTTCGCGGATATCGGACAGATCCACGCCGCGGGCGTTGGGTCGGCGCGTGCCGTAGAGATCGTGTGGAAGGGCGATCTTCGGATGGGTGGCGGATTTCTGGTTGGTGGCCGTGGCCACCGGGTCGGCCACGATCTCTTCGACCGGTTCGTCCTCGTCCACCAGTCGATTCACGAACGAGCTGTTGGCGCCGTTCTCGAGCAGGCGGCGGACCAGATAGGCCAGCAGATCTTCATGCGCGCCGACTGGTGCATAGATCCGACAGGCCGCGCGCGGCGTGCCGTTCGGCTGTGTCTTTTCGACGATCTGTTCGTAGAGCGCTTCGCCCATGCCGTGCAGACGCTGGAATTCGTAGTCCTCGCGGTCGCCGACCAGCTCACGGATATAAGACATGGTGTGGGCGTTGTGGGTCGCGAACTGGCCGTAGAACACATCCGGGTTGTCGAGAATGCGACGGGCGCAGGCCAGAAACGACACGTCGGTATTGACCTTGCGGGTAAATACCGGATAGCCGTCGAGGCCGGCTTCCTGGGCGTGCTTGATTTCGGTGTCCCAGTACGCGCCTTTCACCAGCCGGATCATGATGCGTCGGTTGTGGCGCTTGCCCAGGTCCGCGAGCCAGTCGATCGCGTCGAGGGCACGCTTCTGGTAAGCCTGCACGGCGAGGCCAAGGCCTTGCCAGTCGGACAGATCGTCTTCCTGCGAGACACAGGCGAACAGTTCCAGCGACAGATCCAGGCGCGCAGCCTCTTCGGCATCGATGGTTAGATTGATGTTCTTGCTGGCCGCCAGGCGGGCGAGCTTGAGCAGGCGCGGCAGCAGTTCCTTGTGCACGCGCTCGCGGTGGGCGAGCTCATAGCGGGCGTGCAGCGCCGACAGCTTGACCGACACGCCGGGCGATTTCTCGGGCCCTAGATTCTTGCTGGCGCTGCCGCAGGCCTCGATCGCGTGGTAGTAGTCGTCGTAGTAGCGCTGTGCATCCTTGTCGGTGCGGGCGGCCTCGCCCAGCATGTCGTAAGAATAGGTATAGCCGCGCTTTTCCAGCGACCGGGCGTTGCTGATCGCTTCTTCGATCGTACGCCCCATCACGAACTGTTTGCCCATGATCCGCATCGCCTGGCTGACGGCCTGACGAATGAACGGCTCGCCGCTACGCTTGACCAGCCGCTGCAGAACGTTGCGGAAATTACGCTGTGGCGCGTCCTCGTGGCGCAGGATGCGCCCGGTCAGCATCAGGCCCCAGGTGGAGGCATTCACGAACCACGATTTGGACTCGCCCAGATGGGATTCCCAGTTCGAGCCGCCGATCTTGTCGTCGATAAGTTTGTCGACGGTCGCGTCGTCCGGGATACGCAACAGCGCTTCGGCCAGGCACATCAGCACCACGCCTTCCTGACTCGACAACTCATACTCATGCATGAAGGCGTCGATACCGCTGCCATGCGCGTTCTTGTCGCGTACGGCCTGCACGAGCTTGCCGGCGCGGGTCTCGATTTCACGGCTGGCTTTCGTATCGAGCCGGGCTATGTCGATGAGCCGACGGAGCTGCTCAGCCTCGTCGCAGCGATAATTTTCGATCACCCCGCGATAGGCGGCGTCGTCGATCTGGCTGGGTCGGGAATAATCCATAAAAGCGCGAGATATCGAATTGGATTTCAATCTAACGTGTGCCCCGTGGACTGTCGAACGCTGCGCGCGTGGAATGCGCTGGTTATGCGAAAGCCCGGTCGATTGATTCAGTCAATCAGGGCTGCCTCGCACAGCAAAGCCCAAGCTAAAACCGTCGGCACGTCAGTTAATTGGCGTAGGCGCTCAGGTATCGAGCAGAGGCAGCCCGATTACAGATGTGTATGTCGGAAGAGTAGTCGGACATTTATCTTTGCGAGCAAGCGAGATGGGTACCTGCGCTATCTGAGCGTCGTAATCCTGGCTTTAGATAAGGCATGACGAGGCGGCGACCCATGCTGGCTGGAAGACGGGGGCTGCTTGAGTGGATCGTCGGTCCGGCGTCCCGGCGATATAGGCCTCCTGACAAGCGGTCTCGAGTGCGTCCCGGAACTGGGTGCTATGGGCCCCGGCAAGCTCCGTTATCACAGCGATGCGCGGCGGGGCGGACATTCGGCAAGCGTGCCGATAACGGCCGCTCCGGAAATCGGCAAGTAACAATTACGGTGTTGCTGACGCGTGCATTGATGGGCGGGCGGTAGCGAATCGCGCCGACGGCTCGCCGGTTGAGGCATGCGATGCTCCCGGCGTGGTCGTCGGCTGATTGGAATGCCCACTGGCAGGGGGGCAGACAGGTTCTTTTCGGCCCATGTCACCGATAGGGTTATCAAGCCACTTGTTCGGCCATTGATCTAAGTCACCGACAAGCGACTTCGTCCGTCACCTCGCCAGCCTTATGCAGTTGCCGCCGTCGTTGTGATGGCCGTGTGCGAGTTGCGATCGCTTTTGAGCACGCCGTACCGGTGTGCTTGCAGCGATGTGGTCGAGTATTTGATAAATGGTAGCGACGGAGTGCAGAAATCGGGTGAAAAGGAATCTTTTTTACGTCGCCACTAAAGTGAGTTATCGCGCGGAGCTCCTCGCGGAGGCCTTTGATTGCTAATGATTCGCCTCAATAGAGACCGGCAGTCGGCAAGCTCAGACTCCAGGCGTACTTGTCTATGACCAAGGGGCCTCGCCTTAAGTAGCGCGACCGATGGTCGATAGACTGACCGAGGGGGCGATCAATTCACTTTGGGTGATGTGAAGGGTTGTACACAACCGGGGCTCGACTCGACCGAGCTCCGGGGAATCCTTCGGAAATTGAATAGGGACAGTTTGTCACGAGGCTAACGAGCTTCAGGGCAGCTAGTTCATGAAGTTAACGACAAAGGCAAAGCTTCCGAAAGGTTGCGACGCAAAGCCACGGGTCTAAAGCGTGCGGAGTGCACGCCATGATCGCCGGGCTGCCGTGAGCATCCAGTGCTACGGCAATTTTGAGTAATCAAGGTTCCGCCGTGGCGATCTCGCTTATCCGCGCGTCGGAACATGCCAATTCAGCATGGACCGACATATGCATTCTCGCTATTTTCTGATTGTCATTCTTCTGTGCGGCTCGCTCGCTGCTTGCGGCGGATCGGGGTCCGGAGACGGCTCAGACAACGAATCCTCCTCTTCATCGTCGCAAAGTGCGTTCCTGCCCCCCGTGGATAGCGACAGCGCGCCTGCCGAAGATGGTGATCAAGTGGATCAAGGTCAAAGCGGCAGCGATGCCGACGGGGCCGGATCCGAAGATGACGCCGGGTCGGATCTAGATTCCGATCCGGATGGAAGCGCGAAACCGAGCCCGGGCTCCGGGGCAGGCCAAGGGGTGGGCTCAACGCCGGAGGCCGGAAACAGCGACGATGGCCGCTCGGATCAGTCTGACCAAGACGGAGAGTCCAACCAGAATGCTGACTTGGATGATGACCAAGTGTCCAGAGACTCTCCGAATTCATCTGCAGGTGAAGAGGAAGAAGAGGAGGAGGAAGATACGGCCGACACCGCCGATATTGCTGGCGCCGCTTCCGTGGTCAATGTAGCGATTATCGGCGAAACCGATCGTCGCTCCTCATCCGATTCGATCACTTTTGGTCAGGTGTTTGCCAAAGGAGACGTTCCTGCTGGCAGTGCTTTGGTCGGCACTGTCGATGGCGGTCAGGTCCCGATGCAGGTTGATAAGAAAGCGACCTGGGCCGATGGATCCTTGCGTCATGCGGTAATCACGGCCCGTATGTCCGACGTGGGTGATGGGTCGCCGAAGCGGTTATCCATTAATGTAATCCCTCAGGCGCGGGATGCGCAGACACGGCCGGAAAACGCGATCACTTTGTCTGACGTTCTGGGCAGCGGCTTCGACGCGCAGGTCGATGTAAAAGCCTCGGGCGCGGGCAACTACAAAATCAGCGCACACGATCTCTTGCAGACCGTGTCCCAGTCCGGCAATTGCTCGGCATGGAGCAAGAATTGCAAACAATGGCTCGACGGGCCGTTGGCGTCCGAATGGATTGTGAGTGGGCAGGTCATATCTGGGAACGAGGCCTTGGCGGGACTCAACGTCTATTTCAATGTTCGCGCTTATGCCGGTGAGGATGGTGCGATCGAGCGTGTGCGCGTGGATACCGTGTTCGAAAATAACTGGGCCTATGCGAAAACATCCGAGAACATCGACTACAGCGCGAGCATCCAGGTGGGTTCGCAGAATTACGATGTTGATGACCTGAAGCATTATCATCACGCGCGCTGGCATAAGGTGTTGTGGTGGCAGGGCGATCCGGGCTTGTATGCTCGTATCGATACGGATTATCTGCAGAACTCCGGCGCTATTTCGCGCTACGCCAAGCTCTCCCCACCTGAGTCGTTTCTCAATGGCGTCGCCAAGAGCTATCCGCCAATGTCTCATGGCGACCAGACGCCCAAAATGGGAAGCACCGGCGCCCAAGCTGCAATTGGACCGCTGCCCCGGTGGACGTCCTCGTATGCCGTATCCGGCGATCGGCGGGCATTTCGGTGGATGCTCGCCAATGACGATGCCGTGGGTAGCTACTCGTTTCATTACCGTGACGGCGAAACCGGGCGGCCGCTTGAAATTTCCCGTCATCCCTACGTCACTATTGCGGCCAAGAGCTTCGCTAGCCGCGCAGGCAATCCACAATACCGTCGCGATTTTCTCACCGATTGCACCGGTAGTTGCAGCACGCCGCTAAGCTTTGATATTGCTCACCATCCGTCAATTGGCTATGTGCCTTATCTTACGACTGGTGATTACTACTATCTTGAGGAGATGCAATTCACGGCATCGTATATCGAACTCTGGGCTAACCCTGGATACCGTGATTTTGACAAGGGTGTGTTGCTTAAGGCACAGAGTCAGGTGCGTGGGCAGGCTTGGTCGTTGCGCAGTATTTCGGATGCGGCGTTCGCTACACCGGATGACGATCCGATGAAGGCGTACTTCGAAGGGCTCATGTCGAATATTCTGTCCGACTACAGTGATAGCTATCTCGAAGATGACACCAAAAACCCCCTCCACGTTACAGCCAACTCTGGTGCCGTTATTTACTCCGCGGGTGGGCAAAAGAAAGTGGGGGTGGCCCCTTGGCAAGCGGACTTCTGGACGTGGTCGCTCGGCCATGCCGCGGATCAGGAAATGCCCAATGCGCTCGAGTTGGTGAAGTGGTTTGGCGAATTCCAAGTGGCGCGTATGACGGACTGGAAAGTCAATCCCGATAGCGGCTTTTGCTGGCTGCTGGCCTCTGCTTACAATTTGCGCATCAGGGATGCCGAAAGCTCTCAGCTGTACCCTGATATCCAGACCGTCTACAAGGTCAATTTCCCGCAACTCGACGGACTGAAATGCAACTCTCAGCCGATGGTAAATGAGCTAAGCGATTCGAAGACGACTTACAGGATCGGCCAGATGGTTGGTTACGCGTTTTCGCCGACCGGCTTTCCGTCCAATTTTCAGATTGGTCTTGCAATGGCCGCGCAAAGTGGCGTTGAAAACGGTCGCGAAGCATGGAAGTTATTCGATGGACGGACGATCAAGCCTGATTATGCGAAGAATCCGAACTTTGCTGTCGTACCACGCTATTAGGATGTTCTGGTAGGGGTTGACGCTGGACACGGCCGTAGCGCGGGAAAAGGTACGGCAGCTCGGTGGTGTCGGTATGGTGGAACAGTGCTTCCGATGGCGCTAAGCTCCGTGGGCCTATCGACCAAGAGTCATTGCGCGTTCATTGATGCGCTGTAGACTTCCTGGCCCTACGAATTCCCGGAGAGTTGTTTGAATAACATACGTGTTGATCTGATAGCGGCGGCGCGCCCCAATTTCATGAAGGTCGCGCCGCTCTACCACGCTTTGAAGGCAGCCAAGTGGTGCGACGTGCGATTGATCCACACCGGTCAGCACTACGACGCCAACATGTCAGATTCTTTTTTCGAGGATTTCTCTCTTCCGGCGCCGGATATTCATCTCGAAGTCGGCAGTGGCTCACACGCCGAACAAACCGGCAAAGTGATGGCTGCCTACGAGCGGGTTTGTCTATCGACACCTCCGGATTGGGTTATCGTCGTCGGAGACGTGAATTCGACCGTCGCCTGCGCGCTGGCTGCCGTCAAACTGGGGATACGTGTCGCCCATCTCGAAGCAGGTCTGCGCAGTCGCGATCGCAGCATGCCCGAAGAAATCAACCGCCTGGTGACAGATGCAATCGTCGACCTCCTCTGGACGCCATCCAAAGATGGAGACGAGAATCTGATCGCCGAGGGTGTGCCCGTCGATAAGATCGATTTCGTCGGCAATATCATGCTGGATGCCTTCGAACTGGTTCGCGACAAGATCAAAACGGCGAACGCCGCCGCGCGTCTCGGATTGTTGGTGGAGGAATTCGGCGTCGTAACCCTGCATCGACCCTCGAACGTCGACGACCCGGATATCCTTGCGATACTTGTGAATCAACTCGTGGCAGCGAGCAGGCATCTGCCTCTGATCTTTGCCGTGCATCCGCGCACCCGCGGTCGGCTTGAAAGTACGGGCCTGATCGCGCGACTGGCGGCCGCCGATGATATTTACCTGATTGATCCGCTCGGGTATATCGAATTCATGAGCCTGGTTACCCGGGCACGTGTCGCAATAACTGATTCTGGCGGTATTCAGGAGGAAACGACCTATCTGGGCATTCCGTGCTTGACGCTACGTAACAACACCGAACGGCCAATCACTCTGACCGAAGGCACCAACCAGTTGGTGAAGCCTGAAAAGCTGCTGGACGCGTTGGTAGAAGCCTTGGCAACCGCTGATGCGGCCAAGCCATCGCCCGAGTTATGGGATGGTCGCGCCGCGCCACGTATTGTTGAGAGTCTGAGAAAGCATGCCAGGATGGATCAACGTGTGATTGCCGAAGTGTGAAGGTATCGTTAACATCAATGCGCGCATGTGGCAGGCCTAGTCCTGCATTGCCACTTGTCTATATGGCATTGGCACAGACAAAGTAGCGCTGAGTGAAAGGACAAGGGCTACGCGGACGGTAAGTAATAACACTGTTGGCTGTGGGTGTCGGGATAAATTACGAACAGTTCGAGTTAAAACTCGTCTGCCCCACGTGTTTCGGATAACTTGCTGATTTAGTTGATGCCTCCATTGTGGCGCAATAATTGCTTGATCAGGAACCAGACGCTTTGAATGCTGTCCAGCCAAAAGTTCGCCACGCTGTGGCGGCTGATCGAATTTTGATGTGAGGATTGATGATATGCGTAACCAAGTCACTAAACTGAGTTTGCTGACTGTCGTGGTGATGTCGATCGCCTGCGTATCGGGCGCCGCAGCCGCGAACACAGGAGACGGATCAAGCTATCTCCAAGGTGCGGATTACCTGACTTCGGGCAGCACCATGTCGGCTAGCGGCGAGCGCGTCGCGTCGAACTCGTACTCTGGGAATGGTGTTGCGGGACAGCGCCCGCAGCTGGGCGTGCCGGAACCTTCGTCTATCACCTTATTCGGTGGCGCGTTGCTGATGCTGATGGGCGCAAGCCTTTGGCGTCGACGTAGCAAACGGGCTGATTTCCGCTAGCAAGTGGGATCTATCGCCTAGCGCAACGGCGTCGGGTGGTATAAGCGATAATCCTTAATCAGGCGACTACGGTCGCCTGATTTTTTTGTGCTTCCACATTCAATATGCGTGCGGCGCGATTTGATTCATGGGCGGGGCGTTAGGTCTAGCCCATAGTTAATGCATGATCGAGATTTTGACCTGCGGCAGGCATGAGCGGCAGCTTTCAGGAGTTAATTCAGCATTACCAGGCATGTCGGGATTTCTTTCAAGTACTGTCGGAAGGGTGACAAAGGTTTTCCGTTGGATTGAAAAAAACATATAAAAAACAGTGATATAAAATTTTTTTCAACTTGTATAAAAGATGGCACCATTGTTGCTTTAACCTTTTTGAAGATTCATGGATCTGCGACCGGCAGGGCTTGAATCCCGCAAATATCACGCCGAGAGGCACGGAGTTACAGAATGAAAATTATGCAGACTTTCTTGGGCGCAGTGGCTACCATCGGCCTTATTGGCGTTGGCATGTCGTCGGCCTATGCGGCTACGATCAACTTCGACCAAGAGCAGTCAAGAGCATCGGGTGATCTGAGCTATAGTGGCGGGAATACCGCTCTGACGGGCAATGACATCACTTTCAGCTACGTATCTGGCGATGGCGTTTCGCGCCTGAATTGTCAGGGTTGCCTGCTGAATTTTACCACTGGTGGTTTCAGTGACAGGATTGATACTGGTGGCGGTAACGCGATCTACCTTTTCAACTCGGGCGGTACGTTCGAGTTGAAGGGAACGGTGGTTGATGGCAGCGGCACTACGCTCGTCGACAATGGCACCATCCTGAGCGGGCAGTTTGTCGGTACGCAGTCGTTTACCCGCCAGGGCGATAGTAGCGGCACGTTCAATGGCAATGGCTCGAACTCGGTTGATGATAGCCTGGCTAGCTACTTCGGTATCGCTCCCGGTTCTGAGTACATGTTCATTAGCACTGACTTCAGCAGCGAAATGCTCACGTTCGAGAACGGTGGCTTCAACGGCGACTTGACAGCCGCAGACCTTCAGACGACAAGCCAGCAGGCGGTGCCGGAGCCGGGTGAGATGGGTGTGTTCGGCTTGGGCTTGGCCCTAATGATGGTGGGTTTGGCGTATCGCCGCAAGAATGGTTCCAACCTCGGCTAAACGTCCTTGTTAAAGAACCTTTAATTGCGGGGCTTTTAGCCCCTTACGGCGGCTCTCCCAAAGGAGGGCCGCTTTTTTTTGCGTATTGATCGGGTATACTTGTCGAAAATATTTACAGCTGTTGAGTCCGAGGAACCCCGCAACTCGAATATATGGTGCGGCGTGCTTGATGGGGGCGGGGCGATCAGTTGATAACCAGCATAAAACGTGAGTCACGGCTAGCTGCCTGGTCGACTTGTTTTGTAGATTGAATGGTTCAGACTGTTTGCGGAACTGGGTTCGGCCGGTTGATTTGCTACATGCGATGGGTGCGTTCTCAATGGATTTTAATGGGGAGAGTCGAGCGACAACGGCTGGGTTAAGGTGCTCGTGGTGATGAATACGCTGCGCGTTTTCAATCACTACATACACGTCAAATTCCTGATGCTGGGTGCGGTGCAGTTCGTGTTCCTGGTGTTTTCCGTGTATTGGGCTGCTCTGCTTCGATTTATCGGGCAGACCGTTCCGTTGACGGACGACTTCCTGTTCTTGTTGCCGAAGGCTGTCATCTTTGCGGCGACCATCATCTTGTGTCTAAGTGCAATGGGGCTTTATCGCCCCCAGCGTCAGAACCGAGAGGTGCCGCTGCTCGTCCGCGTGGTTGCAGGCTTCGTCCTCGCGTGGTTGACGCTGAGTATTGCGTTCTACGTGATTCCAGGACTATATCTAGGGCGCGGTGTTCTTGCGCTTGCTACCCTGCTCGCGCTCATTGTAGTTCTGGTTCTGCAGCTGGCTTTTTATCTCGCTGTGGATCAGCGACAGACGCCTTGGCGTGTGCTTTTTTATGGGGCGGGTGCGAATGCCGCGTCGATACTTGCTTATATGCGGCGTCGCAGCGATCAGACCTTGTTTAGCCTCGTCGGATGTGTGGAGGCGGAGGGTGAGACGTCGGAGGTCGATTCGGACCTGATCCGCAAGCTGGATGGTTCGCTGCTGAGTTATGTGCGGAAACACCGGATTGATGAAATCGTGGTGGCGATGGATGATCGTCGCCATAATTTTCCGGCGGATCAGCTTATCGATTGCCGGATCGCGGGTGTTAATGTCATCGACACCCTCACGTTCTACGAGCGCCAGACCGGTAAGGTAAAAACCGATCTCCTGAGTCCTAGCTGGATTATCTTCTCGTACGGTTTTCGTCGCAACTTCATGCAGGAAAGCGCGAAACGCACGCTTGACGTGGTCGTCTCAGCACTAATGCTGCTTGTTTTTTCTCCTTTCATGATTGCAACGGCGCTCGCGATCATGATGGAGGATGGTTTCCGTCAACCGGTTTTTTTCTCTCAACGCCGAGTTGGACGGCAGGGGCGGGACTTCATGATCTACAAGTTCCGCAGCATGCGTACAGACGCCGAGGCGTCCGGCGTGCCGCAATGGGCGACTGAGGAGGATCCGAGGGTTACCCGCGTAGGGCACTACATCCGAAAGTATCGCCTGGACGAGCTACCTCAAATCATCAATGTGCTGCGTGGGGATATGAGTCTGGTTGGGCCTAGACCGGAGCGGCCGGAGTTTGTGGCGCAGCTATCCAAGAGCCTCCCGTATTACGAGGTTCGTGAATGCGTCAAGCCGGGAATTACCGGCTGGGCACAGTTAGGCTACCCATACGGGGCATCGGAAGACGATGCGAAGGGCAAGCTGCAGCTTGATCTTTATTATGTCAAGAATCGCAGCCTGTTTCTGGATCTGATCATTCTGATTGGCACTTGCGAAGTCATCATGTTTAGAAAAGGCAGTCGGTAGCAATGGCCCATCGTTGCTTGAGTGGGGAGCAGCGAAAATGACGGCTGGTCAGATATGGGCGCTGTCCCATGGGCTGGGCGGAGTCGGGTTTTTGTGTCTGACGCTGCTATTGGTGGCGATGGCCGCTTCCAATGGCTGGCTCCAGCTGCTCATGGTGGCTTGTGCGGCGAATGCGTTGTGGTGTTTTCTGCTCGTTACCGCACCCTCCCTCGGCTTGGGTGGGCCGGTGCTCGACGCAGGTGAGACGCTGCGCGATGGCGCATGGCTCGTGCTGGTTGCGTCCCTTTTGCCACGACGCCGGGCGTCGTGGGCGGCGGGTATCCGGCGCGCCTTCACCCTCGTATTGCCTGCACTGCTGACCGCGTTCGTTATTTGGCGTCTGTTGACTACCCGCACCTTCGGGCCGGTGACGTTGCACCATAGCTATGTCTTTGCCTGCGGTGCCACGGCCATGTCTCTGTGGGGCATGGTCATGCTCGAACAGGTGTATCGCTCGGCTTCGGAATCGGCCCGGTGGGGGTTGAAATATCTCTGTCTCGCCGTCGGCACCCTATTTCTCTACGACTTCCTGATGTATTCCTACGCACTGCTGTCGGAGCATATAAACATAGGGGTCTGGAATGCTCGAGGCGCGGTCAATGCGCTGGTCGCGCCGTTGATCGGCCTGGCGATCATGCGCGCTGCCACATGGTCGCCACGCCTGCGCCTCTCCCACCGTGCGGCTTTCCGGACAGGTGTCCTGACATTGGGCGGAGGCTATCTGCTGATCATGGCCATCGGCAGCTACTACATTCGCAACTTCGGTGGCGACTGGGGCAAGGTGATCGCCGTCCTCTTTCTGGCCGCGATGTCATTGCTGTTCTTGATCGTGCTTCTGTCGGGGCGAGCACGGGCGTATTCGCGTGTCCAGATCAACAAGCATTTCTTCCATTACAAATACGATTATCGCGAAGAGTGGCTGGCGTTGACGCGGCGTCTGAGTCAGAGCACGGAGGTGGCCGATCCCTACGAACGCGCCATTCGAGCGGTCGCACAATTGCTGGAAAGCCCTGCGGGCGCGCTGTGGTTGGAACGATCGGGCGAATTTGCTTGCGTGTCGCACTGGAACATGCCTGAAGCCACGGAAGTTGGTGAACCCGGCGACACGTCCTTTGCGGAGTTTCTGCGCGACCGACAATGGATTATCGACCTGTCTGAATACGAAGGTCATCCCGCCCACTACGGGGGGTTGCAATTACCTGAATGGATTAAAGATATACGGCGCGCCGGCCTCATAATGCCGCTGTATTCGGAGCGGACCCTGCTGGGTTTCATGTTGATCGCGTCATCTCGGACCGCTATCGCGCTGACCTGGGAAGACCTGGACCTGTTGAAAACGCTGGGCCGTCAGATCGGGGTTTTTCTCGACCAGCAGGAAAGCAATCAGGCGCTGGCGCAATCGCGCCAGTTCGAGGCGGTTAATCGACTGACGGCGTTCCTCATGCATGATCTGAAGAATATTGCGGCACAACAATCGCTGGTTATTCAGAACGCGCCGCGGCACAAGCATAATCCCGCCTTCATTGACGATATGATCCTCACGGTCGAGAGTTCGGTCGAGCGCCTCAAAGGTTTGCTTGATCAACTGCAGAGGGCGTCTTCTAATCAGGACAACACGCGACGTGTGGTGATCGATCAGGCCGTAGCCACGGTCGTCGAGTCACTGGTCGGTACCAATCCTGAGCCGACTCTTTCCGGCTCGGCCTGCGGCGCGATCGTGCACGTCGACCCTGAAAAATTCAGTATGGTTCTCAAACACATCGTACGTAACGCACAGGAAGCCACGGCATCTGATGGTAAGGTCGACGTGAACGTGGAGGGGGACGCCGAGACGGTGCGTGTTCGTATCAGCGATAACGGTTCGGGCATGACCCGGGAGTTCGTGCGCGAATCTCTGTTTCGGCCTTTTTTCACTACGAAGTCGGCCCGCGGTATGGGTATCGGCGCCTATCAGGCCCGGGATTTTGCGCGTGCAGCCGGTGGCGATGTCATCGTTGAAAGCGAACCCGGTCGCGGCACTGTATTCACCATCGTGTTGCCCCTTACCCCAGCGGCGAATCGGGGCATTAATGCGCCTGACGTCGAAGCGAGTTCTGCATGAGTAACGTACCGGATCGCCTTTTGATCGTGGAAGACGATCTTGCCATGCAGCGGCAGTTGCGCTGGAGTTTCGACAGCTACGAACTGATTTTTGCTGAGGATCGCGCAAGTGCGATCACGGTCCTGCGTCGGAACGAGCCTCAGGTCGTCTTGCTCGATCTGGGGCTGCCGCCGGAAGCGGACGGCGTACGAGAAGGGATGGAAACCCTCGCCGATATCCTGCGGCTGGCCCCGGCGACGAAGGTGATCGTGGTCACCGGCAACGGCGACGAATCGAACGCCATGCGGGCCGTGGCCACCGGCGCCTATGATTTCTACCAGAAGCCGGTCGACACCGGTGTGCTCGGAATGATCATCGAACGCGCGTTCCATATCTGGCATATCGAAGAGCAGAACCGCAATCTCCGAAGCCAAGCATCGAGCCCGCTGGAAGGCCTGATCGCCGCCAGTCCGGTCATGTTGAAGATTGTGCGGCAGGTGGAAAAAGTCGCGCCGACCAACGCCACCACATTGTTGCTTGGGGGGACGGGCGTCGGCAAGGAAGTGCTAGCGCGCGCACTGCACCGGCTCAGTCCACGGGCCGATTCTCGATTTGTGGCAATCAACTGTGCCGCGATTCCCGAAAATCTGCTTGAAAGTGAATTGTTCGGTTACGAAAAAGGCGCGTATACCGGCGCTACGCGACAGAGCCGGGGCAAGGTCGAGCTTGCCGACGGCGGCACCTTGTTCCTCGACGAGATCGGGGACATGAACAGTGCGCTCCAGGCCAAGATGCTGCGTTTCTTGCAGGAGCGTGTCCTGGAGCGGGTAGGCGGGCGCGAAGAGATTCCGGTGGATGTGCGCGTCATCTGCGCGACTCACCAGGATCTGTCGGAATTGATCGGCCAGAGTACATTCCGGGAGGATCTCTACTACCGGATTTCGGAGATCACGATTCATATTCCGGCGTTGCGCGACAGAGAAGGAGATGCGGTCCTACTGGCCAAGTTCTTCTTTGACAAGGCCGTGACAGATAACGGAAAGGCCTTGCGGGGCCTCACACCCGAAGCTGTTCGCGCGATAGATAGTCACGATTGGCCCGGGAACGTGCGTGAACTCGAACACCGGATCAACCGCGGTGTCATTATGGCCGACGGTCGCTTCGTCACGCCGGAGGATCTAGGGCTCGATGCGCCCAGCACGGAGTCGGAAGACCTGCAACTCAATCTCCGACAAGTCCGCGACGAAGCCGAGCGCGCTGCTCTCGAGAAGGGAATCCGCGCGGCGGAAGGGAATATTTCAAAGGCGTCGCGATTATTGGGTATTTCCCGGCCTGCGCTATACGACCTCATGCGCAAGCACGACTTGTAATCGCCCTAGCGTTGCCACCAGGTGAAGATTTTCATGCGCGATCAAATAACAGCAAATAAACTGCTGATACTGTTTGTTATATTTGTATCCCTGCTGATGTCGGGATGTGGCTTGTCCCAGAGCACTGCCGAGCGATTGGGGCAGGCATCAAACAGCCTTGAAAAGGGCGATTACCGCAACGCTGAAATTCGCTTGAAGGCGCTGCTGCAGAAGCAGGGCGATAACGCACAGGCTTGGTTGATGCTAGGGCGGGTCTCGCTGGCGACCTATCGTTACCCTGATGCCGTAGAGCAATTCAGGCGTGCAACGGCCAACGGGATCGATGCGGCCGCAGTTGCCGTGCCAATGGCCAAGGCTTTGTTGGGCGAGGGTGAATACAAACAGGCACTGGAAGCGCTGGGTGATGGCGCTGCTTCCGACGCGGAGGTATTGGTGCTTCAAGGCAGGGCCCATCTGGCCCTCGATCAGGTCGACGCGGCGAAAGATGCATTTGACAAATCACTTGAGTTGCAGCCGGATTACGCCCCAGCGCTGGTTGGCGAGGCTGATATCGCAAGCCGCGCGCAAGACATGGAACGCGCTCGAGCGTTGCTTGGCAGGGCAACGAGTGGCGCTCCGCAATATGCGCCGGCATGGCAGGCGACAGCCCGAATGGCCTATGCCGAAAATAATTGTAGCCGGGCCGAGCCCGCGTTCAAGAAGCTGCTGGCTCTGAAAGACGCAGGACCCCCGGTCCAGTTGTTCGAATCCCGTTCTTATCTTGCCGATTGTCAGCTGCGGACGGGAAAAGTCGCCGACGCCAAACGTAATATCGGAATTCTTGTAAAACAGGCCCCTCAGAGCGCCTACGCGAATTATCTGCAGTCGCTGATTGATATCCGTGAGCGCAATTACGATCAGGCCAGCCAGCATCTTCAGCGTGTGCTCTCCTCAGCACCCAACAGTGTGCGAAGCCTTACGTTGCTGGCCTCTATAAAACTTGAGCAAGGCGACAAGAACGCGGCGGAGCTTTATCTCAAGCAGGCGATTACGATTGCGCCAAACGATGTGTCGGCGCTCAGGCTATTGGCCTCGCTTTACCTGCAACGCAACGAGGATGATCGCGCCGTCCGAATGCTTGAGGATGCCTATGCTTCCAACCCCGGGTCGGATGGGATTCGCGCGCTCCTTGCCCAAGCCATGGCGTCCCGAAAGGATGAGCCCGGCGAAACGAAGACGCGGCGCCGGATCGGTGGTGCCCCATTGGTGTCCAGCGACGCGGCCTTGCGAATCGATGTGGCCGCTGCAATGGCCCGCACTGGCAATACGTCGGCTGCTCTTGCCCTGCTGGATGGTTTTACTCCAGAAAATGCAGACGAAAGTCTCAGCGCCGCGACCATACGGATCGGCATCGATTTGCGCGACCAGCGTCCCGAGCAGGCTGTTGAAACGGCCAGGAAGCTGGTAAGCGAAGCGGCAGACGATGTGGCTCGGCTGCGCTTGCTGGCAAGAACCTACACCGCGATCGGGAATGCTGACGCAGCAGGGAAAACTCTGGATCGTGCATTGGAGGTCGAGCCGAAGAACACTGACCTGTTGTTGTCGCGGGCTGGTATCTTCGCCCGCCTCGGTCAATACGCCGATGCAACTCGCACACTGACGCATGTCCTTGAACTGGCGCCGTCCGACTTGAAAGCTCAATTGGCATTAGCGCAACTTGCGGCAGCGCAGGGTAAGCAGGCCGAGTCGATTTCTTGGCAAGAAAAAGCATACGCTGCCCATCCCGAAAACAGCGAGCTGGCACTCAGGCTGGTGCAATCCTATCTGGCTGCGCAAAGAACCGCGGATGGGTTGGAACTCGCGAGTAGACTCGCGACCGATCAACCAGCTAACGCCGCTTTTGCGCGCATTAAAGGTGTTGCTCTGCTGGCTGACGGTCAGGGCGATGCTGGGATAGCGAGCCTTAGCAAAGCGGCCGCATTGGCCCCAGATGAGCCCGCGTATCGGCTTGATCTGGCCCAGGCGCAGATCGCGCAACAGCATCGCGACAGTGCCTTGCAGCAATTGGAACGTTTACGCCGGGAACGCCCCGATTTTCTGCCTGCAGCCAGCGTGCTTGCGCGATTGCAGGCTCAGATGGGTGATGCCGATGCTGCGCTGAAGACAGTGCAGGACATTCCGATTGATAAGCAAAATCGTGTGTCCGTTAACACACTCAAGGCACAGGTATTGGCGACTCTGGGTAAGTACGATCAGGCGGCAGCAGTCTATTCAACTGCCTACGGGGCCGAGCCGAATCAGTCGCTGGCGTTGGCGCTCTTCGACACGCGCCGTCGAGCGGGTGCAGAGCATCCGCAAGGGTCGTTGATCGACTGGCTCAAGCGCCGCCCGCAGGACACTGTCGTGGCCCTCCGGCTTGCGCAGTGGTACCAATCCAGCGATCAGGTCGGTAAGGCGGAGCAAGCCTACCGGAATCTGCTTTCAATTGACGGTAGTAACGCGGTCGCGCTCAATAACTTGGCACTCATCAGCAGTCAGCGCAAGGAAGGTGACGCCGAGGAATATGCTCGACGTGCGCACGATGCGGCACCAGATAATCCCGCAATCGCGGACACATTAGGCTGGATACTGGTCAACGGTGGCGGCGAGGTAAAGAAGGGTGTCGATCTGCTCAGAATGGCGGCTGCCGACCTATCAGATGACCCGAACATCCAGTACCATCTCGCGTTCGGTCTCGCAGTGTCGAAAGATCCCGCCAATCAGGCGCAGGCGCGGAAGATCCTGGGCGAGATTTTGAAGGATGATGCGCCTTTTGATGAGCGTGCGTCGGCACAGGCGTTGCTTAAGCGCTTGCAAAACTCGCAGCCTGATACATGAGCGCAAAGGCTCAGGGTAATGGGCTGGCCGCCGATACAAGCTGTGTTAAGCGAATTGATATCTTAGTTGTGGCACCATTATGACTCATCGAATCAATTTTGGTGTTGATACAGATGGGGTGGGATTGGCGAGTTTTAGGGGATCACGCGTGAAAAGCGGCGATTTTGGTGCTTGCCGATCTGCTTTAGAAGCGTTTTCAGTATGCTATTTGCGCTAGGCTTATAAGTCTAGATGCCGCCATTGTCCATTACTTCGGGGCGTATTGCGCGCAACTATCGGGCACTTTGAATTTTCATGGGAGGGGACGCAGTGGTTGGATCACGGAAGAGATACCTTGCAGTATTTTTTATTGCAGCTGTCATGGTGCTGTCGAGCGGATGCGCCACGGCACCGCCTCGAACCGGCGACGCGACACCGGTGGATAGCAGCTACCGAATCGGCCCTGGTGATGGCCTGCGTATATATGTGCGCGACAATCCGGATCTCTCGCTCAGCGTACCGGTGCGGCCGGATGGTGATATTTCAATCCCCTTGGTCGAGAGAATGCCTGCTGCGGGAAAGACGCCGGTCGAGCTTGCCCGAGATCTCGAGAGCTCACTTTCTCAGTATGTGCGCGATCCACTGGTTACGGTCATTGTCACCAGTTTCGTTGGCACCTATAGCGATCAGGTGCGGATTCTCGGAGAGGCCGCGCGGCCGCAATCCATCCCGTATAGCAAAGGCATGAGTGTGCTTGATGTGATGATAAAGGTAGGCGGCCTGACCCGATTCGCGGCCGGTAACCGAGCCAAGCTGGTTCGCACGGCAGATGATGGCACCCAGAAGACCTACGGCCTTCGACTCCAGGATCTTCTGGATGGCCAGATAAGTCGAAATCGTCCGCTGCAGCCGGGTGATGTGATTATTATTCCGCAGACGTATTTTTAGCTCTGCAGTCACAGTTTTGGGGAGAACGCGGTCTGACCGGCCCGCGCTAACAGGTGGATCAACCGTCAAATGCTCGACATTTTCAATCTCGTCTTTGAACAGATACGAAACGCTTGGCGTTTTCGCTGGTATGGCTTGGCAGTTGCTTGGGCTGTAGCAGTCTGTGGCTGGCTGTTCTCTTATAGTCTTCCGAATCAGTATGATTCCAACGCGCGGGTGCATATCGATACGCAATCGGCGATCCACCCGCTGCTGAACGGGATGGCAGTTCGGCCCAACGTCAATCAACAGGTTGATCTGCTCATCCAGACAGTTTTGAGTCGTCCGAATCTGGAGACGATCGCCCGCCGCACTGGCCTCGATTTGAAGGCGAGTACGCCGCAGGAAACAGAGAGTCTGTTGGCCGAGTTGGGTAGTAGAATCAAGCTCCGGAGCACGGGTGGCAAGCTCGATATTTACCGGATCTCGTTTACGGGCAGTGACCCGACCGTGGCGCAAAATGTTGTTCAGCAGGTCATCAACATCATGACCGGCATGGCGGTATCGGACGGGGGCGCGAAGACCACACAGGCCATTGATTTCCTCAGTCGCGAGGTCGATGAATACAAAGGGCGGCTCGATGCCACGGAACGCGAGCTTGCGACCTTCAAGAAAAACAACGCCCAGCTCATGCCCGGTAGTCAGGACTATGTGTCGCGTCTCCAGTCGCTTGTGAGTCAGATCGACAATCTGCGTGATGAGCTGTCAGCGGCCAAGGATCGGAGTCAATCGCTTCAGGGGCAGGTCGGTGGAGCTAGGCGAGGCGGTGGTACAACGACCATTGCCGCCGAGCGCAGTCCGCAAGTTTTGGCGCTCGACAAGCAAATTTCCGACCGCCGAAATCAGATTGGCCGCATGTTGTCGAAATACACGCCCAAGCATCCCGACGTGTTGGCGGCCCAGAGAGAGGTCGCCCGTCTTGAGAGCAACCGCAGTCAGCTGATTGCCCAATTACGAGCCAATCCGGAAGAGATCGCTGTGTCGGCCGATGGCGGTTACAGCGCACTGCGCGCGCAGCTCGACGAGGCTAGGGGTAGGGTCAGCACGCTGCAGGCGTCTATTAAGCGCAAAGAAGGGCAGCTCGATGATCTCAAGAGCGGCGCAGATGACATGACCGACGCTCAGGCTCAGTTGGCGGAGCTTACGCGCAATTATCAAGTGACTAGGGACCAGTACGAAAAATTGCTGACACGGCTTTATTCAGCACGCTTGTCGGAGGACGTCGAGCGCAGTAATAATCCGCTGCAGTTCCGTGTGGTCGATCCGCCCGAGGTGCCTGCCGAACCGAGCGGGCCCAATCGGTTCGCGCTTATAACGGCGGCTTTGCTGGGTAGTCTGGCCGCTGGCGGCGCATTCGCGTTCTTCATGAGCCAGATGCGTCCCGTTTTCATTAATCGGCGCACGCTCACCGATGTGACCGGGCTCCCGGTGCTGGGCGCGGTCAGCGTGGCCTGGACGAGAGCACAAAGCATCCGACGGCGGACCACACTGGTGGTTTTCATGGCCGGTGTCGGTGTGCTTGTTGTGTGCTACTTCGGAGCCCTGGTGCTCATACCCTTGGGGGTTTCCCTGGTGCCGTCATTCATTTCGGGTCAATGGCTATGAGTCTGGTCGAGAAAGCCGCCCAGCGGTTGCGTGAGCGTAGTGATTCGAACGGGCCGATACCACCCCAGCCCTCTTCCTCCAGCGAAACGTTGCCTCCGACGGACTTGTTGGCGGCGAGCGAGACGGTGTCGCCTGTCAATCACAATCCAGTTGTGGTTAACGTCGCCGCGCTTCAGAGAATTGGTCTGGTGCCGCCGGAGGTGGTGAGAGACAAGATCGGGCGTGAATATCAGCGTGTTAAAAGACCGATTCTGCAGGTCATTGCCGAAGACAGAGACTCGCCGATGGGTGTGAATCGGATCATGGTCACCAGTGCCAAGCCCGGCGAGGGCAAATCGTTTACATCGTTGAATCTGGCATTGAGCTTGGCTCAAGAACTGGATCACACAGTGTTGCTCGTGGATGGTGATGTCGCCAGCCCCCGGCTGAGTCGGGCCTTGGGCTTGGGGAAGGATCCGGGGCTTATAGATACACTATTAAGCGACGACATATCGGCGGAGCAGGTAATTCGGACGACTGATATCCCCCGGTTGTCCGTCATGCCCGCAGGTCGACGCTACGATCAGGCGACAGAATTGATGGCCAGTCGGCGTATGCGTCGGCTCGTCGACGAACTGGCCGCCGATTCCCGCCGCATCGTGCTGTTCGATTCCGCGCCTTTGCTTGCCACCGCCGAGTCCCAAGCGCTTGCGATGACTATGGGGCAGATTATATTTGTCGTCAAAGCCGGCCACACGGAGAGACGTGCGCTTGATTCCGCGTTATCCTTGCTCGACCAGTCGTCGGCACGCGTCAGTCTCTTGCTCAACCAGAGTCGTGCCGCCTACGGCGACGACTACGACGGTTACTATGGGGCTTATGGGGGTGGGGTAAATGGAACGTCGCAATTGTGAATCAGTATCGTGGTCTAATTCGAACAGGGATTGTGGGGTAATCGTTACTCGGCTACGACGCGCGGGGGTTGGGTCGAGTTCCATGCTTATGGTGGTCGCGCTTTCGGCAATGATCTGGCCGTTCGACCGTGCCGTAGGACAAGAAACTGATAGCGCTGCGGCGGCTGCGCCAGAAGGGGTTGTCCCGACGTCTACTTCATCTGACTCCGGACAGTCGACAGTGGGCGTTGACGAAGGCGGGGCTAACCCTTTGCAGACGGAGTCGAGTCGGACGTTTGACTTCATTTCTGGCTTTCGCGGAGACTGCCAGTCTTACTTTTCAAGTGACTTGACGGGTGGGCCAGCTGCACCACTGCCGGTGTTAAGCGGACCGCGACGCAGCGCTGGCCGGTATACTCAGCTGTCACTGACTGCCTCGGAAACGTATACCGATAATCTTAATCGCGATCCATCCGATCAAGCGGTTTCGGATTTCATTACCGAGATTTCGCCGCGCCTGGATGCGTGCGCAAGCACTGGCCGTGTACACGGGAGGCTGAGTTACTCGCCTCAGTTCGTGCTATACGCGCATAACAGCGAATTCAACGACATCTACAATACGGTCGAAGGGGAGACAACAGTCGACCTCTGGGCTGGCCATCTGTACTTGGACGCTGATACCCGCTACGGCCAGACCGTTGTCGATCCGTCGATCAGTTTCTCGCAGTCCAACTCGTTGTCTCCACGGAACCAGACAGCTACTTGGTCGAGCAATATCAGCCCCTATGCGATTCAGTCACTAGGACCCGTCGGCACTGCGTTGTTGCGCTATCGTTATGGCAAGGTGCTCTACAATGATAATGACGTTCCGGATTCAACCATCAACGCAGCGTACCTCAATATAACTAGTCCGCCGGACCGCGGCAGGCTCAGTTGGACGGCCGACGTTCAGACGCAAAAGGTAGAGCGTTCCGGTGGTGATGCTCGCCAGTTTTTTCGCGGTTTCGACAATGTAGATCCGGATCAGCCGCTGTTCGACGATGTCGATAACGATAATAGCGACACCAGCTACTTCGACCGGGCCAGTCTGGAACTCGGATATCAGTTGTCCCGGACGCTGACGATCCTTGCTCAAGGTGGTGTCGAGGACGACTATAAGGATGACGGCACTAACGATCGTTTGTCGCAGCCGTTCTACAGTGGAGGTTTTCGCTGGGCCAGCGGTTATAATACGCTTGAGGCACATGTCGGGCATCGGTTCTACGGTCAGAGTTATTCCGCTAGCGTGTCGCATGATGGACCAGTGGCCGATGCCAGCATCAGCTACGACGAGCAAGCGACCTCTGCCGGCTTGAATGCACTCAACGGAAATGGGTTCGGTACAGGAAGCATTCCCGGTGCTTCACTATCTGGCCCTGTCGAATCGCGATTTGACCGCGGCGTATTCGTCGAAAAACGGGTGACCGGACGTGTCGGCATCGATATGGCACGTACCTCAACCGGCCTGACTGTATATCGTCGGGTGCGCAACTATCAGAGCGGCGATGCTAGCGATGAGACTTACAATGGTGCGTCCGTGGAAACGCGATATCAGGTTACGCCTAGGACGTCATTGATTCCGGCGGTGCGCTGGCAAAACCGTGAGTCCAACGGCGATAATACGGACTTCGGCGGCGGGTATAATGATTACGAAACAGGGGTCACACTGGCCCGCGCGGTTTCCCGGTCATCTCAGGCTGCGGTCGGATATGCGCATGCCTGGCGGAACGGCGAAAGACGGAATTCCGATTACAAGGAAAACCGCGTCACGCTCCAGTTCTTCAAGAATTTCTGAGGCCTATGTACGAGAAGTTCTATGGCCTGAGGTCTCGCCCGTTCCAGTTGATGCCGGACCCGCGGTTGTTGTTCGAGAGCCGCGATCATGTGCGCGCGCTTTCCTATCTTCTCTATGGCCTGGAACGTAACGAAGGGTTCGTAGTCATTACCGGCGATGTCGGCACGGGTAAGACGCTCCTGCTGCAATCGCTGCTCGTGGAACTGAGTGGCCGTAACCTGGCGGTCGCTCGTGTTGCCATGGCAAATCTGGGCGCTGACTCGGTGGTGCCCAGCGTCGCGGCGGCCTTCGGACTTCCGTATAAAGACCGCGGCAAACTTGAATTGCTTGATGCCTTGGTGGCGCGGTTGCAGGCGCGCAAGGGCAAGGGCGCATTGCTTATCGTCGACGAAGCGCAGGCATGCAGCGTGGAGGCGCTGGAAGAACTCCGAGCGCTGGCCAATCTGCAATCCGGTGGCCAGGCCTTGATGCAGATTGCGTTGATCGGCCAGACCGAACTCAGGGATCTGCTGTCCTCCGCCACAATGTCGCATCTGCGCCAGCGTGTCGTGGCAGCGCATCACTTGCAGCCGCTCGCCGACGACGAGGTGCGCGGGTACGTAGAGCATCGTTTGCGGCGCGTGGAGTGGGACGGCGATCCGGCGATCGATGGTGCCGTATACCCTAGGGTTCACGAGTGGTCGGGTGGCGTGCCCAGGCGTATCAATATGCTCATGGATCGCTTCCTGCTGTATGGGTTCCTCGAAGAACAGCATGTACTGACGATTGCCGAACTCAATACTGTTATTACTGAATTCGAACAGGAGCTGGGCGCTCACCCGCTGGTCTGGACAAACGATACGTCCCGAGCCGGCAGTGCCGAGGATAGCTCGCCCGTCGCGGCGGGGCGTCTGGATGCGCTCGGTGAACGGCTGCGCACGATGGAGCAGGCGCTGCGTAATGCGGTTGGGGGCAAGCGTATGGAAGAGCTGCTGGCCGCGCATCGCATCGATATCGAGAGTCGCGCCGTGATCGATGCCGAACTGCGGCTGAAATGTCTCGAGGGCGTGTTCGCAGACGTCAAGACCGATCTGAACGCGCCAGCGCGAGCGGCCGAAGAGAAGACGCCTGCTGTGCCAGTGCGTCCGGTGCAGAGCCCGCCGCAACCGCAGCCGAGCAGCGATGTTGTAGACCAGATACGGCCCGCGGCAAGTCGGGTCGAGGTAGAGGAAGAGCAGGCGCCACGTCACGATTCGGACATCCGCGCGTTCGACCCTGACGAAGAATGGCTTGATGAATCCGAACGGCCGGCCAGTCGGCTTTTCTTCTGGAGATCGCGCGATCGTGATTAGGCACTATGGAATCGAATCACTGCCGGAGAATGCGGATCCGGCGGTCAATGCGATGACTGTGGATGTAGAGGAATATTTTCAGGTCTCGGCATTCGAGCCGCATGTAGACCCCCAGCGCTGGAGTTTTCTGCCCAGCCGGGTCGAGGCCAGCGTCGATCGCATCCTGGCATTGTTTGAGTTGGCGGGTGTCCGGGCGACCTTTTTCACTCTCGGCTGGATCGCGCAGCGTTATCCGGCCTTGGTGCGAAAGCTTGCTGATTCCGGTCATGAAATAGCCAGCCACGGCATGAACCATGTCCGCGCGACGGAGCAGGACCGAGTCACGTTTCTTGCCGACGTGCGGCGTTCCCGCGAAATACTTGAAGACGTGTCCGGTCAAGCCGTACGTGGCTATCGCGCGGCGACTTTCTCCATTGGCAAGGGCAATTTCTGGGCGCTGGACGCGCTTGCCGAAGCCGGATTTACTTACAGCTCCAGCATTTATCCAGGTGCGCACCCGGCATACGGGATGCCAGAGGCGCCGCGGTTCGCTTTTCGTGCTCAGCAGTCGGGTCTGCTGGAGATTCCGATTACGACCGCCGAACTGGGCGGGCGCCGGTATCCCTGTGCCGGCGGCGGTTTTTTTCGACTCTACCCTTATCAGCTCAGCCGCTGGGCCCTGCGGCGCGTCAACCGCGTCGATCGCCAGCCGGTGGTTTTTTATTTTCACCCATGGGAAGTCGACCCGAATCAGCCGCGTGTGCCGAACGTGGGCTGGAAGACTCAGATACGCCACTACCTGAATCTGCATCGGGTCGAGCCACGTCTGCGTCAACTGCTGGCCGACTTTGCCTGGGATCGCATGGACCGTGTATTTCCGATGAACTTAACCGCCGAAACAATCCGTCCCCAGGCCGTGACGGAGATCAGTCAGGATGCCTGAGAACATGTCGCTGACCGTCCGTGAACTGGAGTCGTCGGACTACGCGCGTTGGGATGCGTTCGTGGCCGAACAAGAGACGGCCACTTTTTTCCACCGTATAGGCTGGAAGCGGGTGATCGAAAAGGCGTTCGGACATCGCTGCCCTTACCTGTATGTCGAGGCCGATGGCGAGATCGTGGGCGTGTTGCCGCTCGTGCATGTCAACAGCCGGCTGTTTGCCAACGCGCTGATATCGACGCCGTTCTGTGTCTATGGCGGCGCGCTCGCGTGTTCGGCGGACGTTTCCGAGACCTTGTACGCGGCGGCCCGCGAAAGGGGCGAGAACCTGGGCGTGGATTACGCGGAGTTTCGCGAGCGTGACGCGCGTCATCCGGACTGGCCGCGCAAGGATCTCTACTATACGTTTCGCAAGACCTTGGCCGACAACGACGACGAAAATCTGCAGGCTATTCCACGCAAGCAGCGTGCGGTGGTGCGCAAGGCACTCAAGAACGGTATGACAGTGGAGTTCGATGCCGACGTGGATCGGTTCTATCCGTTATATGCGCTCACGCTCCGGAACCTGGGTACGCCGATCTTCGCCAAACGTTTTCTGACGCTGCTCAAGGAAGAGTTCGGTGACGACTGCGAGATCATGACCATCGTGCATGACAACCAACCCGTGGCCAGCGTGCTGAGTTTTTATTTTCGTGACGAAGTATTGCCTTATTACGCTGGCGCCGGCGAGTCGGCCCGCGATCTCAAGGCCAACGATTTCATGTATTGGGCGCTGATGTCGCATGCGGTAGAAAAGGGCATGCGGATATTTGATTTCGGACGCAGCAAGAAAGGGACCGGCCCGTTTCAGTTCAAGCGCCATTGGGGGTTCGAGCCGGAACCCCTCAATTACGAATACGTGCTCATCGGCGACGAACAGATGCCGGATCTGAGCCCTGCGAACCCGCGCTATCAGCGCAAGATCCGTCTCTGGCAGAAACTGCCGGTTGCGGTCACCCGTGTGATCGGCCCCGTGCTGGCCCGCAATCTCGGTTGATGCGGCGTTCATGAAAGAGCTTTTGTTTCTCTGCCATCGCATGCCGTATCCGCCCAACAAGGGCGACAAGATACGGGCGTACCACTGGTTGAAGGCGCTTTCCGAGCGCTATCGCGTGCATCTGGGGACGTTTGTCGACGATCCGGACGACTGGGCCCACCGGTCGGTGCTCGACGCGCTGACCGACCAGCAGTGCTATCGGACCCTCAAGCCTTTGGCGGCTCGTATCCGCAGCACCACGGGATTCCTGAACAATAGGGCATTGAGCGTGGGCTACTACCGTGATGCCCGACTCGCGGGCTGGGTGGACGAGATACTGGCGACACGACCGATCGAACACGTATTCGTGTTCTCGTCGACCATGGCGACGTATGTCGATACTCATGAGGGCTGTCGCCGGGTTCTCGACTTCGTAGATGTCGATTCGGATAAGTGGCGGCAGTACGCGGCCAAGTGCACCGGCGTCGCGCGCTGGATTTATACCCGCGAGGCGAATCGCCTACTGGCGGAGGAGCGACGGCTCGCAGGTGTTTTCGACGCGAGTCTGTTCGTGTCCGACGCGGAGGCCGATTTTTTCCGCGATGCCGCCCCGGAAAGCAGCGAGCGGGTCGGCGCAATCGGCAACGGCGTCGATAGCGTGTTCTTCGATCCGGATCTCGAACACGACGACCCCTATCGGCAGCCCGGTGCGGCACGGGTCGTATTCACCGGGGTGATGGATTACGGCGCGAACGTCGACGCCGTCGAGTGGTTTGTGCAGAACGTCTGGCCGGCAGTTCGCACGGCACAACCCGACGCGCAGTTCTGGATCGTCGGAACCCGGCCAACGCGCCAGGTGCTGGCACTTGCCGAGCATGCCGGCGTGCATGTAACCGGCGCCGTGGCCGATGTGCGCCCGTATCTTGCTCACGCGAGCGTTGCGGTGGCGCCCATGCGTATCGCACGCGGCATCCAGAACAAGGTATTGGAAGCACTGGCGATGGGGCGCGCCGTGGTGATGAGTGAGCAGGCCGCGGCCGGGCTTGAGCCCGCTGATGAAGCCATTGCGGCCATTGCCGAGAGCGCAGAGGCATTCGCGCGCGCAGTCCTCGCGTATGTCGACCAACAGGATCACGGGCGGCCGCTGCCTGCGGCCCGATCGTATGTGACCCGCTATTATGGCTGGCAACGTCAATTCGAACGGTTGTACGAATACATCGAGCCGGGCCAGGGCAACGCCCGGAACGTGCAGTCGGCGGCTGTGGGTGCATCTGCATGAGCGTCGTTGAACGATCCGTGGCCGCGCGCGGCGATGTGGCTGACGACACCGCGCGGACGCGCGGTTTGAATTGGGCACTGCACGTCGGCTTTCTCGTCGTCACCTGCGTTTTTCTCGCCGTCTACGCCGGCACATTCATCTCGCTTGCCCAAACCTGGGCGAATACCGGGACGTTCGAATACTGCTTTCTGATCTTTCCGCTCTGTGCCGTGCTGGTTTGGACGCGCCGGCATGCGCTTGCCCAGGTCACTGGCTCGCCACGCCCGTTGGCCTTTGTTCTGGCCCTTGCTCTGGGTTTCATGTGGTTGCTGGGCGCGCTGGCCGAGATAAACCTTGCGCAACACCTCGCGGTCGTTGCGCTTTGCCCGGTGCTGATCTATGTCTTTTACGGGCCGGCGGTTGCGCGGGTTCTGGTTTTTCCTATGGGCTATGTGTTTTTTGCCGTACCGTTCGGCAATTTCATGGTTGGGCCGCTTCAGGACGTCACCGCGCAACTGAGCGTGTGGGCGCTACACCTCACTGACATCCCCGTGTTCAAGACAGGCCGCATCATTCTGACTCCGGCGGCGGCATGGCACGTGGCCGAAGCCTGCAGCGGCGTGAAGTTCTTTATCGCCACGACCGCATTCGGCGTGCTCTACGCCAATATCTTCTTTACGAGCCTGTCGCGCCGATTGATCTTCATCGTCTGCGCCATGGTCGTACCGATAATAGCCAATGGTTTGCGCGTGTTCTTCACGATTCTCATAGGCGAGCATTTTGGCGTTCAGTATGCATCCGGCACCGACCATGTGATCTTCGGCTGGCAGTTTTTCGGTACTGTACTGGTGCTTCTCTTCTTCGCGGGCTGGCCATTTCATCAGCCCCCGAAGGATCCGACCATCGATGAGGGGCGCGCCGGTCGGAAGCGGCTGGCCCCCACCCGATCGCGGGTGATCGGCGTGACGCTTGTGGCGATTGTCGTGTTCGCGCTCGCGCCGACTTGGTTCGGCACTGCCCGTGCGATCGCGTCCGGACAGTCGGCCAGTCCCGTGCCGGCCTGGCCGCAAACGCTGGCGGGTCACCAGAAGAGCGACGCGCCGGTCGGCGTCCCGGAATTGGGGCTTAGGTTCGTGGGAGCCAGCCAGCACGAGACCGCCTACTATCGCACTGGCCACGGGCGCGCCAGAGTGGATCGGGTCGTGTATCAGGACGGACCCGGTGAGGGCCGCGAGCTGCTCACGGTCGGTAACCGAATCTTCAATCCAAAGCAGTGGACGATCGACCGTGCGACGACAAGTGCAGTGAAAACGGGCGCGCCGGAACTTCGTCAGCTAGTGCTGTCGTCTCGCGAGAGCGGTTCGCATATGCAAGTACTGTACGGGTTCCGTGTGCGTTCGCGTTGGGAATCGTCGTCACTGAGGGTCAAAGTCTGGCAAGCGCTCTACGGTCTGGCGGCGATGCCGGCATCCACAGAGATCGTGGTGATCGCGGCGCCGGTTTCGGCTACCTCGGGCGACGCGGTGGTGGATGAACTGGGCGGAGCCGCGATCCAGTTCGTGACCCAGGGCGGCGGAGGGCGTGGGTGACCGGGCCGGCCGATGAGCAAAACGATGTTGGGCAACAACGACCGCTGGTACTGCACGTGCTTGACCGTTTCGATATCGGCGGAATGGAAATCGTTGCACTCAACCTGATCGGCCAGACCCGGGATCGCTACACACATCGAGTACTTTGTCTGCGTGATGTGGGCGTGCTGGGTGCGCGCCTAGATGCGCTCGGCGTCGACTTTGAAACCATTGGCAAGCGGCCCGGCAAGGATATCTCCGCGTATATGCGGCTTTTGCGCCGCTTGCGCCGGCTGAGCCCGGATATCGTGCATACCTACAACATAGGCGCGATCGATGTGGCCTTGTGGTCACGCCTGGCCGGCGTACGCCGTGTCGTCCATGCGGAGCATGGCCGTGATGCCGCCGACCCGAACGGTAATAACGTCAAATACCGCTGGATGCGGCGTCTGTTGGCGCCTTTGATCAATCGATTTGTCGCAGTCTCTTCCGATCTCGCCGAGTGGTTGACGCATGATGTCGGCATCGATGCCGCCAAGACACGGCTTATCCGCAACGGTATCGATGTCGAGCGATTCCGGCCTGCGCCATCTCCGTTTGATCCGGTTGACTCGCTCGTTGAAGGCGACAAGATGGTTCGAATCGGCACGGTCGGTCGTCTCGATCGGGTCAAGGACTTTGGGACCCTGATCAACGCCTTTGCCGTGCTCTGCGACGACCTGCCGAATAACCGGCTCGAGCTGATGATCGTGGGAGAGGGGGGCGAGCGAGCGACACTCGAGCAGCAGGTTACGGAGCTGGGTCTGGGCGATCGGGTGACGTTGACCGGGCCGCGTGACGATGTCGAGCAATTGCTGCATACGCTGGATATCTACGTCTGCTCCTCGATCGCCGAGGGCGTGGCGCTGACCATCCTCGAAGCGATGGCCAGTAGCCTGCCGATCGTGGCCACGAATGTCGGCGGCAATCCGGAACTCGTCATCGCTGGTGAAACCGGTATCCTCGTAGCCTCGGGCGCGCCGGGCGAGATGGCGGCAGCGATACGCACGCTGGTGGAGTCGCCCGAACAAGCCCGGGCATACGGGGTGGCGGGCCGCGTGCGTGCACGCGCTCAGTTCAGCCTCGAGACCATGAGGCTTCAGTATTGTCAGCTCTACGACGAACTGCTCGATCATTAGGCCGACGCGATTATGTGTGGAATAACAGGAATAATCACCGCGAGCGGTGGCGTGCCCGATCGCGCGGCATTGAATGCGATGAATACGGTTCAAGCCCACCGCGGCCCGGATCAGCACGACAGCGTGGTCATGGAGGGGGCGGGTCTGGCGCACCGACGCCTGACCATTCTGGATCCGTCGAGCGGTGAGCAGCCGATGATGAGTGCCGATGGGCGCTATACCTTGGTCTACAACGGTGAAATCTATAATTACCGTGCGCTAAACCCGGAATTGGAAGCCGCCGGCTATACGTTCCCAGGACATTGCGATACCGATACGCTCTTGGCAGCGTGGCAGCACTGGGGGCCCGATTGTGTTCAGCGCTTTCGGGGCATGTTTGCATTCGCGGTATGGGATGCATGGGAAAAACGTATTCATCTCGTCCGGGATCGACTTGGTATTAAGCCCCTGTACTACGGCCTCACGCCGGACGGCGATCTGGTGTTCGGTTCGGAACTGAAGACACTCATGGCCCATCCGGGCCTCGACCGTGCACTTGAGCCTTTGGCGATAGAGGGCTATCTAGCACTCGGCTACGTGCCTGAGCCTTACGCCATCTTTCGCAATTCGTACAAACTATCCGCGGGGCACATGTTTGACTGGACGCCCGGACAAGCTGCGCCGAGTCCGAGAGCATATTGGGACATCGGTTTCCAGCCACAGGCGGCGCCATCGGTCGAGGATGCTGCGGACGAGTTGTATTCACGGCTGGACGACGCGGTACGCATGCGACTGATCGCCGATGTGCCGCTCGGTGCGTTTCTGTCCGGGGGCGTGGACTCGAGCGCCATCGTTTCGCTCATGGCCGCCGCCTCCGATGAACCCGTCAACACCTGCGCCATCGGTTTCGAAGAGGCCGCATTCGACGAGTCTGATCATGCGCGCAAGATCGCGCAGCTGTTCGCGACGAGTCACCGGGAGCATCAGGTCGATGGCAGTGATTTTGACCTGATCGACCAACTGATCGATATCTATGACGAGCCGTTTGCCGACAGCTCTGCGTTGCCTACCTACCGAGTCTGTCAATTGGCTCGTCAGCAGGTGAAGGTCGCCTTATCGGGCGACGGCGGCGATGAGAATTTTGCGGGCTATCGCCGCTATCGGCTGCACCAGAACGAGTCGCGTGCCCGCCAGCGCATCCCCGACTTCATCAGAAAGCCGGTGTTTGGTGCCCTAGGTCGCTTCTATCCGAAGCTCGACTGGGCGCCGCAGTTCGTTCGCGGCAAGACCACATTCCAGGCTTTGGCGATGGACACAGCCGAGGCTTATTGCCACAGCGTTTCAGTCATATCGCAACCGCTCAGGGAAAGTTTGTACAGCAGTGAATTTCTTGGCGAATTGCAGGGCTATCGTGCTCGAGATCTGTTCAGGGCGCATGGTGAACGTGCAGGCAGCGACAATCCCTTGTCGATCGCCCAATACATCGATTTCAAGACCTATCTTCCGGGCGACATCCTGACCAAGGTCGATCGGGCCAGCATGGCGCATGGGCTGGAGGTTCGGGTGCCCCTGCTCGATCATGAAGTCGTCGGCTGGGCCGCCGGGATGCCGCCTGAGTACAAGCTGCGTGCCGGCGAGGGCAAGTACATGCTCAAGAAGGCCTTCGAGCCAACGTTGCCGCACGATATTCTATACCGAAAGAAGAAAGGATTTTCCGTGCCGCTGAGCGCTTGGTTCGCTGGGCCACTCAAGGAAACCGTGGAACGAGCAATGACAGAAGGTGCGCTTATCGAGAGCGGATTATTCAAGGCCGGTGCGCTGGAGTGTCTGTGGCAACAACACAAGTCGGGGCGTGGCGAGCATAGTGCGGCGCTTTGGTCACTGCTGATGCTGTCGCGGTTTCTCGAACGGGAATCGGGCGGCGTGCTCTCCGGTGGCGCCCAGAACGCCGCAATTGGTAGCAGGCGATGAATATACGCGCGCCGTCACCGGCCGATGGACAACAGCTCATCCTGTTGTTCGGGATGCCGCGATCGGGCACCACCTGGCTTGGCAAGCTGTTCGATAGTCATCCGCACGTACTTTATTGCCATGAACCCGATCATCGCCGTGTATTCGCCGATTCAGGGGCGGCTGACGCAGCCGATCGCTATCGCCTGGAGTTACAGACGTTTGTGGCTGGCCTTCCGGCGCTCCAATCGCTGCGCGTGGCCGGCAAGCGGCCGTTGTTTCGAAAAAAATTCATGTCCGAGTTCGGCTTCCAGGTGGCCCGCCTCAGTACCGAAGTCGCACGAGCAGGGAGTCGAGTTTACCCGGCGTTCCCCATAGTGGTGCATCATGATGGGAGCGGAGATCCGGAGCGACGAGTAGTTTGGAAGTCCATCCAGTCGTTGAGCAGCCTTGCCCCGACGCTGACTGCACTCGAAAAAGCGCGCGGTATCCATATTCTTCGCCATCCCTGTGGGTATATCGCTTCCACGCTGCGCGGCGTGGATTTGAAGACGTTCAGTGACAACTCCTCTATCGGCTGGATGGCTTACAAGTCCGCGCGCAATGCCGCTGGCACACCGCTTGGCGATCGCTTTGGTTTTGGAGACGACCACGAGCAGATGGTTCGCGATCTCACGCCCGAGGAGCGACTTGCCTGGCACTGGGTGCTGACCAATGAAAAAGCGCGGATGGAAGTGGGCGACAATACCCGTTATCTCCGGGTTCGCTACGAGGATATCTGTCGCGATCCGCAGGCCGGCGTGCAGAAGATGTTCGAATTTGCCGGCCTGGAGATGAGCGATCAGACCCAGGCTTTCATCGCCGCCAGCACTGGCAGCAGCCAGAACGATTATTACAGCGTTTACAAGAATCCCTCGCAAGCGGCATGGCGCTGGCGTGAAGAACTCGACGACCAGACCGTGGCGCGGGTGATGGCCATTGCAACACGCAGTACACTCGGTGCCGAGTATGCGAATATGACGCCGCCAGAGGGCAGACCGTCTTGAGCACGGCATCCCGACCAATTCGCCTGGCAGTGGTTACCAGTCTGTATCCCAACAGCCAGCAGTCGCGGCACGGTATTTTCGTTGAAGAGCGGCTGCGTCATCTGTTGGAATCGGGCGAAGTCGAGGCGCGTGTGATCGCTCCTGTGCCATGGTTTTTCTCGACCCACAAACGGTTTGGACGCTACGCGGAGATGGCGCGCGTGCCGGCCCGCGAGATTCGCTACGGCATCACCATCGATCATCCACGTTTCCTGGTTATCCCAAAGGTAGGGATGATGCTGTCGCCGCACAGCATGGCCCGAGCGGCGACGCCCGCACTTGTGCAATTGCGAGAGGAAGGCTTCGATTTTGATCTGATCGACGCGCACTATGCCTATCCTGACGGGGTGGCCGCCTCGGCGCTGGGCCGGCGTTTCGACCGGCCGGTCGTCATGACCGCACGCGGCTCGGACATCACGCTGATCGCTGCCATGAAGGGTCCGCAACGACAGATTCACCGGGCGCTCGAGCACGGCGAGGCCATGATCACCGTGTCGCGTTCGCTGGTCTCGAAAATCACCAGCCTGGGGTTGAATCCAAGCCGCCTGGTACCGTTGCGCAACGGCGTCGATCTGACCCGTTTCAAGCCGCTTGACCGTACAGCGATCCGAAAAGATCTTGGCGTTAAAAGCTTCCTCTGGCTGACCGTAGGACATCTCGTCGAATTGAAAGGGGTTCATATTGCGGTCGAGGCCCTGGCCAGCGTCGACAACGCCGAGTTGATGGTCGTGGGTGATGGCCCCGAGGGCGGAGCACTGTCGAGACTCGCTACGGAGATGGGCGTGGCCGATCGCGTGCATTTCGTCGGCCCGAAAAGCCATGAGGAGCTCACGCGTTACTACAATGCCGCGGACGCGCTGATTCTGGCCTCCAGCCGCGAAGGCATGCCCAACGTCATGCTTGAGGCGCTGGCTTGTGGAACTGCCGTAATCGGCAACGCAGTGGACGGTATTCCAGAAGTGATTATCGGCCGGCCGGCCGGGCGCCTGATGAAAACTCGGGACGCCGCGTCGGTTACGGCGGCCTGGCGCTCGTTGGGCTCTGACGAACTCGGCGCGGAAGGCCGAGCCGAACGGCGTGCCTATGCCGAACAGTTCAGCTGGCAGGCAACGACCAACGGCCAGATCGCACTCTTTAACGACATGCTGTCTTCCGCGGCCTTGGACCAGACGAACTGACGTATGCGTATTCTCCACGTACTGGATCATTCCGCACCGTTGCACAGCGGTTATACCTTCCGCACGCTTGCGCTGGTCAATGAACAGCGCAAGCTAGGCTGGGAGCCTGTTCTGATGACCGGCCCCAAGCAGAACAGTGGCGACCGGCTCGAGGATCAGGCACAAGGCTGGTCGTTCTATCGCACACCGTCACCAACCGGGCGTCTGGCGCAACTGCCGGTGGCCGGTGAACTGGCGATCGTCCGAGCGATCGAAAAACGTCTGCTGTCGCTGATCGAGACAATCACGCCTGACGTGATCCACGCCCATTCGCCTGTATTGAACTCACTGGCCGCTCTTCGCGCCGCGCGTGCCAGCGGCTTGCCGCTTGTCTACGAAGTACGCGCGTTCTGGGAAGATGCGGCAGTCGAGCATGGGACGCACGCCGAGGGCAGCGCTCGGTATCGCGCGACCCGCGCGCTCGAGACGTATGTTCTCAAGCGTGCCGACGGCGTGACCACCATCTGTGAGGGGCTGCGCAAGGATATCGTCGGTCGCGGCGTATCCGGCGACAAAGTCACGGTAATTCCGAATGCAGTCGACGTCGACCGGTTCACCTACGCGCCGACCTACGACGCGGCGCTGGCCGAATCGCTCGATCTTAAGGCCCAATATGTGGTGGGTTTCGCCGGTTCTTTCTATGGCTACGAAGGGCTGGAGGTCGCGGTTCGTGCGATAGCCCGCACCGAGCTAGCCGACCGTTCCATCAAACTCTTGCTGGTCGGCGGCGGCCCCGAAGCTGAGCGGCTCAAAGTACTTGCTACCAAACTGGGCGTGGACGACCGGGTCGTGTTCACTGGCCGTGTGCCGCACGAAGAGATCGATCGCTACTACGGCCTGATGGACCTGCTGGTATTTCCGAGAGTGCGTCACCGATTGACTGAACTGGTCACGCCGCTCAAGCCTCTGGAAGCTATGGCACAGGGCAAGTTGGTGGCCGCATCTGACGTTGGCGGCCATCGCGAGCTGATCGAGGACCGCAAGACCGGATTTCTCTTTACGCCCGAATCGCCGGAGGCGCTCGCGGCAACGATCGTCGAACTTGCCGATACCAATGCCTCGACTCTCGAGGCGGTAAGGATCGCCGGGCGATCCTTCGTCGAAAGTCGACGGACCTGGGCGGCCAGTGCGGCCAACTACGTTGCCGTCTACAACGCGGTTCGGGGTAGGTGACCGATATGCAGCGTCGCTTTGGTACGCCCGCGATCGTAGTCGGTGGTGGCTTGAATGGTCTTGGTGTGGTGCGCAGCCTTGGGCGTGCAGGGGTGCCGGTGATCGTCGCCGACAGCGATGCGAAAGCCCCCGGAATGCGGAGCCGTTATGCGCGTGCGCTGCGTTACGACGCAGACACAGCCGATGGTCTATCGACGGCACTGAACTCCGTTGCTCGCGACAAAAACCAGGATCGGCCGGTTCTGATCCTGACGACTGAAAAAGCGGTCGCCTTCGTCACGCGTGAGTATTATCAGCTGGAAAAGATGTTTCATATGACCTTGTCGCCGCCCGCCGCGGTGCAGGCCTGCACCCACAAGTCGACGGTAATGGAAATCGCCCAGGCGGCCGGTTTGGCGCATCCTCGCACCGTAGCGGTCAGGCAAACTGCCGACATCGAAGCGATAAAGTCGCTGCGACCGCCTCTGATCGTCAAGCCTGCCTATCACGACTCGGGTTACTCGAAAATTTTTCGGAAGGCATACTGTGTCCCGGATCGGGAGTCGACGATCACACTGGTCGAACGCATGCTGCCGACGCTTGCGGATATCATCGTGCAGGAATGGATTCCGGGCGCCGATTCGGATATCTATTTCTGTTTGCAGTACCGCCCACGTGGTTCGGGCCAGCCGGTCTCATTCGTTGGCCGCAAACTGCGCTCGTGGCCGCCACGTACGGGCGGCACAGCCAGTTGCATGGCCGCGCCGGAAGCGGAGACCGTGATCGATTCGACCAACGATTTTTTCGCAAAGGCGGGCATCTCCGGGCTTGTCAGCATGGAATACAAACGAGATTCATCAGACGGCCGGTATATGGTGGTTGAACCCACTGTTGGCCGCACCGATTTCCAGGAGGAGATCGCTACCCTCAACGGGGTCAATATTCCTCTAGCCGCCTATTGCGACAGTCTGGGCTTAGAACTGCCGAAATCGACAACGCCGTCGCCCCGGATTTGGCGTGAGCGGATAAGCGACAGTCGCTCGGCGGCCGATCCGCTGGCCGAATCGGTTGATCAGCCGCCGGGCATCAGTGCGACAGATGCGCTGTATCGCTGGCACGATCCGGCGCCTGGGATTTTCACTTTCATCGACCGCGTTCATAATTGGACAGGTCGTTCACGTGGTGGTTAGGGTAATCTGCCGTTTCAAGAGACCCCGTCAAGGCTGGTCAGGCCAGCGCCGTATGCGAGTTAGCGTGCGCGCTATTCGCGCTACAGACCGCCGTGGTAGACGGGCGGCGTTTGATTTTTCGGAGGCGCCTGATCTGACGACCGTATCGCTGCGTGTCACCCGAGCACAGACGGTTGGATCCGGAGCAAGCAAAGGGCAGCAGGGGGCGCGGAACCCCGCGACTCGAATACCCGGCGCTTTGCCTCGTTGCTGGGTCTTGTCTAGAACGAAAGTATCGTTTCCTACTAAGCACGACTCCATGCCGCGAGTTTGCGTGACCGGACACTAGCCATGCGCGCACTAGCACTGCTGATGTTCCTTGCGGCAACGCTTCCGATGGCATTCATGCGCCCCATAGTGGGGCTGATGCTGTGGATCATGTTCAGCTACATGAACCCGCATCGAATCGCTTATGGTTTTGCCACCAGCTTCAACTGGGTAATGATCACGGCGTTAGTGACTATTTTGGTTACGCTGGTCCATCGCGATCAGAGACAGCCACTACGAATGACGCCGGTCATGGTGGCCATGACGCTGTTCCTGATATGGACTGGAGTCACGACAATTTTTGCGGTGGAATCCGACCTGGCGCGCGCTGAATGGGTGCGTTTCTTCAAGATTCTGCTGATGGCTTATTTCACCCTGATTCTGGTTATCGATCGGCAGAAGCTTCATTGGGTTCTTTGGGCCGTGGTTATTTCCTTCGGATTCTGGGGATTCAAGGGCGGCCTGTTCACGCTGCTAACCGGTGGCGGTTATCACGTCCTCGGACCTATAAAGAGCTTCTTCAGGGACAACAACGACTTTGCGTTGGTCATGTGCATGACGCTGCCACTGATTCGTTATCTCCAGTTGCAGGAGCCAAAGCGGTTGGTGCGCCTCGGACTCTGGGCATTGATGGCGTTGACGGCGTTATCCGTGCTTGGCACCCAGTCGCGGGGTGGCTTTCTCGCGCTGGGCGTGACCGGCATCATGCTCATCTATAAAAGCAGACATCGAAAATCCCTGATTCTGGTCGTGCCGGTTCTGGCGATCGCGCTGGCGGCGTTCATGCCACAAGAGTGGTATGACCGCATGAACACAATAAACCAGTATCAGGAAGATCAGTCGGCGCAGGGGCGTATCGACTCCTACAAGTTCGCAACCAGCCTTGCATTGAGCAACCCGATCCTTGGTGGCGGGATGCGCGTGTGGGCGAACCAGGGGATGTGGAATATGTATGGGCCGCCGGGTGCAAAACACCGCGCGATCCATAGTATTTTCTTTGAAGTTCTGGGTGAACACAGCTTTATCGGCCTGATCCTCTTTATCGGTATGCTGGTGACCGCTTGGCTCAGCTTGGCGCGAATCAGAAAGCGTACCCGCGGCAGCCCCGAACTGGCTTGGATGGGAGATCTGGCGAGCATGATGCAGGTCAGTCTGGTTGCTTATATGGGCGCGGGCTCGCTTCTGCCCATGCCATACTTTGATCTTTTCTATCAGCTCTTGGCCATCACGGCGGTACTGAACGTGATGGTGGAGCGAGCGGCACGCGGCGTCGTAGACGAATCGATGGTGCTGTCGCGCCCAGAGACAGAGATGACTACCGCGACTTCGCCGCAGCCCGCGCGTCGTCGGCGACGTTCCTTTGTCTCCGACAGGCAGGCGACTGGCGGCAAGGACAAGGCTGCGCCAGCGTCGCGTAATGCGACGCAGAATCTGCCGTGGTGGTAACAGTGACGAGTGAGCCAAAGCCGGCGGCACGATTCGGCGTTGAAGAAGGCCCGGGCGTGTTGCTCGTCGCGTTTCACTTCCCCCCCGATGCCTCGTCTACGGGGCGACTTCGGACGCTGGGTTTTGCACGTCATCTCCCTGGTCTGGGTTGGCGGCCGGTGGTGCTCGCGCCTTCCCCCCGAGCCTATGCGCGCGTCGATCCGCAGGGCATAGACGATGTACCGGATGATCTGCCGGTATATCGAACGCCTGCAATAGATGCAAGCCGCCATTTGGCTTGGCGAGGCAGATATCTCGGGCTCTCGGCGACACCCGATCGCTGGGTTTCATGGTGGCTGACGGCGGTAGCGCGCGGGCTCAAACTGATCCGTCAGTATGGTATCCGTGTGATCTGGTCGACATATCCCATCGGGACGACGCATCTGATTGCGTTGACACTGGCGCGGATCACGGGGCTGCCATGGGTTGCCGATTTTCGTGATCCGGTGGTGCCGGCGGGCGCGACGGTGCAGCGGTCGGCCATGTCGTTGATGGAGAAGCGCACTTTGTCCCGGGCGACGGCGGCGGTGTTCACGACGCCTGGTGCGCGGGCGCTCTACGCCAGGCGCTATCCCGAGCTTGCGACAGCCGGCAAGCTGCATGTCATTCCCAACGGATTTGAGGAACAGGCGCTGGGGCGCATGCCGTGCCCCGATACACCAACGATGACGGAATGCCTAAGGCTGGTGCATAGCGGTCTGCTGTATCCGCAAGGCCGCAATCCCGAGCCTTTCTTTCGTGCGTTGGCCACGTTGAAAGCCGCTGGGCACATCGATTCAGATCGTCTGCACGTGACGTTGCGTGCGAGTGGCTCCGAGGCCGAGTATCAATCGCGGCTTGATTCACTCGGCGTGGCCGATCTGGTGGATTTGGCGCCGCCGATCGCGTATCAGGAGGCGCTCGCAGAGCAGGGCGCGGCGCATGGTCTGTTGCTGTTTCAAGGGCCTGAATTCAACGCCCAGATTCCGGCTAAGGTCTTCGAGTATCTGCGTATCGGCCGGCCTGTCTTTGCGTTGACCGACGAAAACGGTGACACGGCAGGTTTGCTCGCTGAGATTGGTGGATCCGAGCGCGCGACGATTGACGATGCAGGTGAAATTGCCGATAAGCTCGGAGTCTTTATCGACCGTATTCGAGCGGCGCAGGCACCGCCAATCGATGATGCTGCTTTAGCGCGTTATACCCGCCGCGCTTGTACCGAGAGACTCGCCGGATTGCTGGATTCGGTAGTGGAGCATTCAACATGAAATCAATCATCAGACTTCCGAATTGCGTCATGAGTCGCGTTGTCGCGACGCTTCTGGTGGGCTTTACGGTGGCCGGCTGCAATACTGCATTAGCGCCTCACCGAGCGTTGGCCGCCGCGGCGCCGCTGCCGGCCAATACTGTTACCACGGTGCGCCTCCAGCGCTTGGATGGGGCCAAATGCCAGACTGCTCCTGTTACATTCGGGCAGCCTTTTCGCGTGGGTGATCTTGCGCGCGGAAAATCTCTGCGCGCCGAATATGATGGACGGCGTTTGCCGACACAGGTGGATATCAAGGCGCGTAACGCGGATGGTTCCGCTCGGCATGCGGTGATTACCGTGGAAGCTCCGTGCACGGCCAATAACCAGCGGCTGGCGCTGGTGCGCGATACAGCGCCGTCGCCGGCGGCCGCGGGAATCTCGATTGACGACGTGCTCAAAACCGCATTCAACGCGACATTTGCTGCACGGATGGACGGAGATAACCTCACGCAGGATGCGCGGTCGTTACTGAAACGCGTGGCGGGGTCAGGCGGCTGTGCGGATGCCGAAGTGTTTTGTCAGCAATGGCTTTCGGGCCCGCTGGTATCCGAATGGATCGTCGGTGCGCCGCCACAGGGTGGCAATGGCTCATCGGAGCCTCACTTGAATACCTACTTTGCTGTGCGAGCCTACGGCCCGTCGCCTGTATCGCGGGTCCGCGTTGATGTGGTTACAGAAAACGACTGGGCGTATGCCAATAACCCGACGAACCTCACCTACGAGGCAACACTGTCGGTGCCTGGGGCTCCGGTGTTCGATACGGGCAAATTGACACACTACCTGCAGGGGCGCTGGCATCACGTGCTGTGGTGGGGAGACAGCACATCGACCCCCTTGTATGCCGCATTGGATCCGGCCTATTTGCAGTCGACGCCGGCGGTGCCCAGCTACGAGAAAATCAACATTTCACGTGGTCTGGCGAACAAGGTCCGTCAGGAGTGTGCGCCGATGAAGTCGTGTGACATATCCAAGCATATGGAGATCACGGGCGCGCAGGCTCAGATCGGGCCGTTGCCGCGCTGGAGTAGCGCCTACGTCATCGACACCGATTATCGACTGTATCGTTGGATGCTGGCCAATAGCGACGCGCTGGGTGCCTACAACGTGCACTACCGCGACAAGAACACCGGCCTCCCGCTATCGTTGGAGGATCACCCTTGTGCCACTACGCTCTGGCCCGCACGTCAAAAAAACTGCAAGGCGCCGCCACACAAGGATGACCGACTCCCGTACTGTCGCGGAAAAGCCAACTGCAAGACACCGCTCAAGGCAGAAGCCGCGCACCATCCCGCGCCTGCCTACGCCGCCTATATGGCGACCGGCGATTGGTACTACGCGACTGAAATGGCGTTCTGGGCCAATTGGACGATTCTGCAGCAGAATCCGGACTATCGCGGATACGCCGACGGTACGATAAACCGTACGCAGGTTCGTGGCCAGGCATGGATTCTGCGCACGCTCGGGGACGCTGCATATCTGCTACCCGACGACGATTCTCACAAGAAATACTTCAATCAGGCCGTTGCCAACAACATCACCTGGTACAACAAGCACTACACCGATAACCCTAAAGCCAACACGCTCGGCGCGATATCCAATTATCACGCGGTCATCTACTCAATGCATGGGCACGACCGCGCGGGCATCGCAACATGGCAACAGTCGTTCTTCACCTGGGCGGTCGGTAACCTGGCCGATCAGGGCTTTGCCGAGGCTGACAGGTTTCGCGACTGGGTGAGCCGTTTTCAGATTGGCCAGATGACCGCCCCGGGATACTGCTGGGAGCAGGCATCTGCCTACAAGATCGGAATCCGCGACAATCAGAAAGCGCCGTTCTATGGCAGTTTCCGCGAGGTCTACGAGAAATCGTTTCCGAAGATGGCGACTGTGGGTTGCGATGCGGGTGAGGTCAACGCCGCTATCCGCAGCAGGGGCAGTCGGAGCAAATTCAACTACCCTCCGGGCACAATGGTGGGCTATCCGAAGTCGGCGACGGGCTTCGTCGCCAATTTCCAGATAGGGCTTGCCGCAGCCGCGACGTCCGATAACCCGAACGCTGCCAAGGCGTGGTCCGTCTTCACGAGCCGCAATACTAGGACAGACTATTCGGACTCGCCGCAGTTCGCCGTGGTGCCGAGTCAATGACCAACGAACGCGAAGAATTGGCTTCGTTTCAGTATATTTTTGTGTTGCTGTGAAGTCTCGTGCAAAGAAACCCGGGCCGATGCTTTCGGTCCGCAGGTCGCTCGCGTTCTCGTTTGCGCAGCGGTACACGAATCTTTTGCTGAGCGTGCCCACGATCATGATTGTGAGCAGGTTGCTCACACCGGCTCAGGTTGGCGTGTTCTCGCTCGGCATGGCATTTGTCGGCCTGATCCACTCGCTGCGCGATTTTGGCGTGTCCGACTATATCGTTCAAGCATATGAACTCAAGGATGGACTCGCGCAGACTGCGTTTGCGATCAACGTAATCATCTCTTGGTCGCTTGGTATCGTCGTCTATCTCTCGTCGAGTTATATCGCTGAGTTCTACAGAGAACCTGGGTTGGCGCTGTTGCTCCAGATATTCTGTATCAACTTCTTCCTTATGCCGTTCGGCACGACGGTCTATTCGATGATGAAACGTTCGATGCAGTTTCATCTCATCTATCGCATCAACGTACTGCAGCAGTTTACCCAGAGCGCCTTTACGGTAGGCTTGGCCTATCTCGGCTTTGGCTATCTCGGTCTGGGCCTAGCATCTGTCGCCAGTATGATCGTGCTTGTACTGGCATCGATCACCATCGGTCATGCTTATCGTATTCGTGGCCTGAGTCTCAGCCATTGGCGCGACGTCGCAAATTTCGGCGTTCAACGCACCACCACCGACATCGTGAAGCGTGTTGCGGCCAGCACGCCTGATTTCGTGATCGGTCGTGTCCTCGACTTCGCCGCCGTGGGTCTGTTCAGTCGGGGCAAGGGCCTGGTGAACATGTTCGATCAGAATATTATGGCGGCGATCAAGACGGTGACCTTCCCTAGTTACGCCAAGGATTTCCGGGAGGCGGGTGATCCAGGAAAACGCTATTTAACGTCCAAGGAATTCACCAGTGCGATCAGCTGGCCGTTCATGGGTTTCGCTGCGCTGCTGGCGTTTCCCATCATGCGCATCATGTTTGGAGATCAATGGGACGCTGCCATACCGATCCTGCAAGTGTTCGCGCTCGCCAGCATAATCGGTTCGCTCAACTCTGATGCCCCAGAGTTTTTGGTCGCGGCCGGTCGTGTCTCGGTTGTGACAAAAATTATGATAAGTGTGCAGCTCCTCCGTATAGGCCTCACGGTTGCAGCTGCCTATTACAGCCTGCTCGCTGTAGCTGCCGTAAATATTCTTACCGTGACGATTGTTTTCTTCGGGTTTCATTGGCCGATAATCAAGTATTCTAGCGTCACGTGGTCGGGCCTTGGTCGGTCGCTGGCTAGAAGTGCAATTACAACAATCGTCGCGTTGATTGGCCCCTTATCCATAGTGGCATTAGTGCCGCCGTCCGACGATTCGCTCTGGCTGCCGCTTCTGCTTTCGCTCGTACTCGCCGCTGTCGGCTGGATCGTCGGTATCGTCTTCAGCGGTCATCCAATGCGAGGGGAACTAGTCAACGCCTGGACAGTCGCGAAGAATCGGGTGTTCCGCCCTTCGTCCAGCAGCGAGTCAGGTTGAGCCCGCTAGACTTCGGATCTTGTGCCTGTCGTCCCACACTAGCTAAGTGACGCTGGATCGGTCGCTCTGTCTGGCCGAAGCAGCTCTCGCGAGCCGGATTGATCGGATCTTGTTCGGACACTGCTGACAGTTGCCCATATTTTTTGACAAATCAACACTGGATAGCCTGTTACCGAGATGAAGCACGCTGTTGTCATTCCGACCTATAACGCCGGGGCATTCATCGTCCGGGCGCTTGAGTCAGTGCGCCTGCAAACGCTCTCCGCGGACCAGATCATCGTCATCGACGATGGTTCGAATGACAATACTGTCCAAGTAGTCAACGATTGGTCTGCCGAGCACGATGTATCTGTCGTCCTGGAGTCCATCACTAATTCGGGCGCGGGTACTGCCCGCAATCGAGCCTTGGAGTTGGTCACAGCCGATTGGGTCTCTTTTCTCGATGCCGATGACGAGTGGGCACCGGATAAACTTACGGAGCTTGACCTTATTATCGCGGATGACGCATCGGTCGAATTCGTGCATACGGACCGGGTCTATGTCATGCCGTCCGGCGAAATCCTGGACAGCGCCTTTCGGGCCGGCAGCATGGTGCAGAGAGATTATCTCTGCTCGGGCTTTACAATGAAGACGTCGACCGTGTCGATCGCTCACAGCTTTCTGAACAGGACCGGGCTACTATTCGGCACCGAGCGCACTTCTGAAGACTACTCCCTGTTCTGGCGTGCCATCATCAGGGCGAAAAGGATCGGATACATCGACCGTGCACTGACCGTTGTCCATGAGCGACAGGGCAGCCTGACTAGATCAGACAACGAAAGCGCGCTTATTCTCGACAACATCGGCGTACTAGCCGCCATAATTGACAGTGAGCCAACGTCGACGGTCGCTGCTAAAAATACGGTCCGCACGCTGCGAAGATTTCGTTATCGGCTTTCGCAACAGGTATTTCTCGTCGATCGGCTATCGCCGCGCAGGCTCGTAAGTAACAGCCGGCGTCTGCGCCGAAGTCTTGGCTTCGGTGAATTCGTCAAGGTGCTCGCATCCGTTGCTGTGGCGTTGCCCCGGCGCCACAGGAAGGGCATCAGAGCGTGATCCTGGTCGTCGACACCATTGTGCGTGGAGGGTCGCACGTGCCGTTCAACTCGGCGCTTCTGCGCGTCCTCCGGCTTGCCTATCCCGGCGATGAGATAGTCATGTCCGCCGCCGGGTCGCATATCGCGGCTCTAATGGAGGAAGATGGAATGGAGGCCGTGCGCGTAGACAGTCTGGATGAGGATGTCGGGATGCACTACGGCCATCTGATCGCCGAGCTAATCCGTCGCGAGAAGCCGGACAGCGTAGTGGTGTCTGGCTGCAGCGCGGAGCAGCTCCGGGCGCTGCGTGCCATTGCGATTCGACGCTCGGATGTGTCCTTTGATGCGTTCATGCACAGTGAGCTCGCTGAGCCGGCACATTGGCGTTCGCGCAATCCGCTCGTGCGCCGTAAGGATATGTTTGGCACTATTGCCAGAGGCTTTCCTTCCAACATGCGTTTGGTTGTTCTGGAATACGCCATAGAGCAGCGTCTGCGAACCATCGCCGGACGGCGGCAGGCAACGGCCGTGTTTCCTCATCCGCTACCTAGTCACGCGCCGCGGCCTGCAGAACGTGGCTCCGGTAGGCCGGAGCGACAATCGATCAGCTTCATTGGTGGCACGTTTGCCATCAAAGGTTTCAATATATTTGCCGATATTGCCAGGGCACACGGGGACGTATTCGACTTTCAGGTGATCGGCGAAAGAGCTGATCATTATTCGTCGGCCGACGACTGGCTGTTTTCAGTGCCACCCAGCGACGGCAAGCTCAAGCGCGCCGCCTTTGACCACGCGTTGGAGAAGACCGATCTTATATGTCTTCCGCTCGATGGGCTGCGCTACAGCTGGGCCGCTAGCGGCACATTGCTGGACGCGATTGCTTTCGATATTCCGGTACTGACAACGCGGACCGCGGTCACCGATGACTGGGAGAGCCGGTACGGGGTCTTTGGTCTGGTTGCCGGGAACGCCGGCGATTTCGCGGCCATCATTCAATCGGTGCGTTCAGGCCACTTGAGCATCGACCTGAGCGAGGAGCAAACGCAGGCCCGGGCCGCGATCGCCGCCGATCGCGCCGAGTCCGCGCTTGCTGAAAAGTTCGCACTTCATGGTCGGACAATACGATGAACAGATCAACGACGTCGGCCAATTTTTTTCTATCCAGCGGTGCGGTTAAAGTTTGGCTGAGCTCGGTCGACGATATTTGTAGCTGTGCTACTCAGTTCTCGTTGCCGGATACGACGTTGTGAGTAAAGTGCATTCGATCAGTGTGTTGATTTCAACATTCAATCGCTGTACCTATCTGCAGGAGTGTCTGGACAGCCTGCTGGCGCAAAGCAGGCCGGCTGACCAGATCATTGTCATAGACGACGGTTCGGAAGACGACACAGAAGCGGTGGTTGGTCGCTACGAGAGCGTGCTCTATGTTCGTCAGGTCAATAGCGGCAAGTCGGTAGCCCTGAACCACGGCATGGATCATGTGACAAGCTCACATGTCTGTTTCTTCGACGATGACGACTTCATGCTGCCCGACGCATTGGCCATGCACATCGAGGTTCTTAGCGACGGGCCGAACAACGCTTACAGCTACAGTCCGCATCTCGTCTTTGCAGAAAAGGCCGGCCAGCGCATCGACGATCCAGCGAAGTGGCAGCCCGTGACGCGGCCGCAGAGTGCTAGCGACGGAGAAATCTTCATCAGGACGCTGGAATGGGGCGACCAGTTCCTGACTTATCTGCAGGGGATGTTGATACGCGCCGACGTTGTGAGAACGTTGGGCGGTTTTGATAAGGAACTGCTTCGCGGTCAAGACTACGACATGATGCTGCGGCTGGCGTACTGCGTTCCTGCATTAGACGTTGGCAGCCCAACCTTTGTCATGCGTAATCATGCCGGAGCCCGCGGGCCCGCTCGAGACCGGCACAGCGTAGAGCGGCGCTTTGAGGTTTGGCATCGTTACGATCAAAGGATAATCCGTGGCTATCGCAACGAACTGACGCTCTCGGAATATTTGCCTTCCGCAGAATGTTTGAACAAATCCGATCTATCAGCGGAGGAGCGCTGCAAAGCCTTAGTCACACGATTTCGGATTATGTTCGCGCACGGGCTCTTTACAGAAGGTCTGGAGGACCTGCAGCGTATTTGTAAGGAGCCGCAATTGCAGTCAGATCAGCAAGCGAGAATATTGGCATCATTGGTCAGTGCAACAAATTTCCAACATCAGTACCTCGTAAAAAAAGCGCGCCCAATAGCTCGTGGGCTTCGCCAAATCGAGCGGAACAGCGGGACGGCGATGCCGCTGTGTAAACACGCTTCGAAGGGCATGTATTGGTCGCTAGTCCGCAGCATTAAGCGGCAGGATATCTCCAGTTCGATCCGTCTGAGTGCTTCCTTGTTGATGCTCTTACGCTGAATGAAGGGGGAGGACGCTGTTGATGCTCTTACGCTGAATGCAGGGGGAGGACGCTTAGTGGTCAATGGCCGAATTTTTTTGTAACGACGCGACTGAGGCGAGTAATCGCTAAGGATGTCGCTGTATGTAAGGGTCGCCAAGTGCCATCGTGTTGTGGCCAGTTCGCTAACAATCGTTGCAGGGCTGTCCAAGTAATTGGGTCCGCCTCAGAGGTGCATGTGATCGTGGATGATAAGGGATACGACAAGCTTGCGCATCCGAGCCCAGATCGAAACACGAGGCAGCCAGTACATAGTTCCACGAAAACGCAACTCGATTCACGGCAATCATAATTTAGACCGATGCGCCTATAGTGATCGACATTTGGCGGAAAGCGTGTTTGCTTGATTGAAACAGTAAAGTGCTCTGGCTTGTCGCTTTGACAGAGTGACAACACGTTACGAAGCCGTTGTCGTGATGACTTACCTGCTGCCATGGCTGCCTACGCTAAACGAGAATACGTTCTAATAAAGAATTGCGATACGTTAAATCATCCTTCAGGCCGTATTCTTAGTAGCGGAGATGCTTTTAGGCGCTCATCTCACAGCTCATAAGACTGTTTTTTATGATCGGAAATCGAATTAAACTATCATTCGCTATGAGTAATCAAAAGAAATGCACGTTTGCATAACAACCTATAGACCAGGTGCCGCCACTATTGCGATGCTGGATAGTCTTGCGAATACCGATTTTCCCGAGGAGTTAGCCGCCATATGGCTTATTGAAAACGGCACCAGCACGTTAAATCTCGACTTATCAGAATCGATCTTGCAATCACTTCCGCTAAAACGGGTGGCACTGCTCGACGCTGGTGTAGCAAGAAGCCGACAGTGGTTGGTCGACCATTTGCAAACTGGCGTCATAGTCTTTCTTGACGACGACGTGATAGTAGATAAATATCTTTTGGCGAGTTATTCAAAAATAACAAAAGAATTTGGACTAGGTCATTTCTTTGGTGGCGCGCTGCGCGTCCGAACGAGTAAAACTCCGCCAAGTTGGATAGAACCGTATCTGCCTGCAAGCGCGAGAGGCTGGGAACCGTCGACAAAAGAATTTAACGAAATATCCAATCCTTTATTTCTTGGTGCAAATTTTTGTGCATATTCGGAAGATATAATACGGGCCGGTGGATTCGATTTTCGCTTCGGTCCTGGTTCGTCTGTTCCTGGTACAGCCTCGAATCCGACGGGCCATGAATTGGTCATGCAACAGCGTCTCACCGCTGTTGGCTGCACTCCAATCTACGCGCCAGAGGCGATCGTGACCCATAATGTTGCGCCTGAGTGCTATACGCAGATATGGGTTTTGCATCGAGAGTATCGAAACGCGTTGACTCAAGGTATTCTTCACGGCGATCGTCAGCCAGGTAAGCCACCGCGCTGGATGTGGAGAAAATTGGCTTCTCTATGGATCCGTGCTCAAGGGGCTAAAGTCTCGACAAATCACGCCTTGAAACTCAAGCGTCTGTCTGAGTTTTACAATTGGAAAGGATTTGTAAATGGAATTAGATTGAGTGCCCGCTCGAACGCTCCGGATGAGTAGAGCAATGTATTTTATAAAAATATAAATCGGCTTGCATATAGGCGAAGTGAGAATTGTCTTAAATAAGTGTATCGTCGGGCTTATCGCTAAAATAATTGTAAAGCTGCTGCGACATGGTTTGAGCCATTATCGGCTTAGGTAGTAGCGCCCGAAAGGCGGCTCAGGTACCGCGATCGCTTTAAAATAGGTCGTATCTAGTAGTCTACGCGCGAGGTGTTGAGAACAAGCTCACTGGCGACATGGCTCCCGTAAAGTCGTGCAGTCGTCATGGGGCGGTCAGCGTCGTCGAAAATGCCAGTGTGGTGATGCTGCAGCATATCGACGAAGGGTCTGATTGACGCCGCACCAATGGCGACGCTGGCCGAGATCCGTCCACGCGACGCTCATCTGGATCGCTGTTTAATCATCGACCGACGTAATTCACTATTGTGGAAGAACGATGAGGTTGAAGCGTTGATATGAATTTAACGCGGGGCGGCCATCGTCTGTAACCGTTAGAAGCACGTGAATTGATTCCGAACCCCTCACCTCGGGCAGGGTGAGTTGCGCCATATCGGAATGGCTGTTTTCGACGGCACGGTCCGTTGGCGTCGCTGTTTCCTCTCTGAGAACCTGCCAGTGGTAGGAGAGATTGTTGCCGTCTGGATCGCGCCACGTGCCGCTACGCAGATTGATTTTTTCGCCAGCGCTCACGCGCCTGACTATTCGTTGTGTGCCGCTCTCTTTGGTCGGAGCATGGTTGGCCTTGTCGTAGGAGTTTACGGCCCAGTCAAAGCGGGCTGCGTAGTCGGCCTGAAAATGCGGTCTCCATCGATAAACTGTAGCCCAGTGCGGCGACATGTCGCTTGTATAGGTGCCGACATGGTCGACGGCGTCGCTATATCGGGTGGCGTTTTTGGGCTCAGGTATGAGGCGCCCGCCCCAATTCGTCCAAGTTAGATGGGCGGGTATGTTCAGCCCGTTTGAAATAAGTCCCATGTAGGTACACGAGTCGCCGCCCTTGATCCCGCGTACTTTTCCAATCTTATGGCTGTAGGTGTCTCCGCCGCGGTAATCCGGATAGATATCGCCTAAAGCGCCGTGTCCTCTGATGTTATCTTGAATCCATTGTGAGCTCACTAATGAAGTGTCCCCGCCTCGGTACATGCCGCGGCCGCCCTCGCTGCGAGTCACGTAGAATAATTCGGGGAACCTTGATTTGATCCAGGCGGCGGTCGAGTCCTGGTCGCCGCCTGCTATGACTCGTATCTTGTTCACGAAAGTTCTAAAATCTTGCTGGCTACGTAGCTTTCGGACCTTCCACAACGCCTGAGCCAGGTCGGCAGGACCGCCCCATATGACGATCCATACCGGTCGATCGTCCGGCTTGTCGACCATTTGAATAATCCAATCCGATCCCTCGGTATCTTTTCGCTCGCCGATGCTCTCATACACCGGCACGTCTTCACCGGCATTGGGTTGCCCGCTTTTGATGACGTTGCGCAAGCTGTCAGCGCTCGGATAATCCTCGTCGTGTAGTAGGAGGTTGGGCTGGACTTCTCCATAGGCGTTCACGATTTTGCGGATGATCTCGGGCCTCACGACATGTCCGTGTTGCAGCCCGGATGAGGCAATTAGCCCCTCGATATCAAACTCATTTGCATAAAGCATCAGCCGAATCATCGACTGGGAGTCGTCGGGTTCGCGCACGCCGGGGGTGATGCTGGTCATATCCGTCAAGACGATGATTCGCGGCTTAGATGCGGGCTGGCTACTCGCATCATTGACAAGCTCTTCAGCGTAGTGCTGACTAGGCGAGCGTTCGGTCGCCCAGCCCTCACGCGCGCAACCTCCGCAGGCCAGCAGGGCAACGATCGCGATCAAAATCGGCCGACTTGATGGTTTGAATCGAAACATTAGGTGCCTCAGCGATAGACAGTTGTAGTACATCGGGAGAACTGCTCGAGAGAGAGACTGAATTGTCTATCGCATAAACGGTTGTCTACTCAACCGCCACAAGAATGCGGCTGCTTCTTTCCGCTGTTATAACCCGACGGAAGCTGTCCAGGCTATAAGACGTGTGATAAATACAACACGCGACTGAGGAGTAACTATGCTTTCATCGATCGAAAAACAGTAATGCGCGCGCGCCTAGATTGGGCTCACATACGGCCTCTTTAATCAGGCGTGCAAACGACTTAAATGCACATCGCGCGTCAACAGGTTGCGCGTTCGATAGCACCACGCTGATTTGCGCGTCCCTCTAATAGCTAATCGACTTCGGGTCGATCGCCAAGGCCGCGCCAGCTAGGATTGGTAACTAATCAAGTATCGACTTGTGCGGGACGGCGTGAAATCATGAAGGCTGGTCGGCGCTAGGACTCCCTCTGAGTAGTGACCGTTTATCTACGAACTTTCAGCTACGGTTGGTGATTTCAATCCATAGCGGTAAGGCAATTCGCGAACCGCTGGCCGACCACAACGCGTTCTTCTCACACAAAGCGTGAAGAAGTATCGGATAATCTTACAAAACTAAGACTGCGCGCACGAAAAAATATGTAACCGCTTGTTTATACATAGTAGGCTCGAATTTTGCTTCTCGGATTAGCAGTCGAGGGTCTGCATGCCAGGTGAGTGAAGGGGCGAAATCTGTCGATCGCACTTCCGCCGGTGTAGCAGCTGCACAACTCCTGTATCAGCTTGGGGGATAGCGGCCGTGTCAGCAGAGCAAAAAGTCATCGTCGTGCTTTCGGTAATCGTGCCGTTGCACAACGAAGAAGAAAATGTCGGTTTGTTGTATACCGCACTCACTAGCGCTGTTGGAGCTATAGGGGCCGAATACGAACTGATTTTTGTCGACGACGGTAGCCGTGACAAAACATTCGAGGTGGCTGCAGACTTGGCTGCTAGCGATGACCGCTTGCGTATTGTCAAGCTGCGAAGAAACTACGGCCAGACTCCAGCAATGGTCGCCGGCATAGACCAGGCTCGTGGAAACTATCTGGTCACGATGGACGGGGATCTACAGAACGATCCAGATGATATCAAGTCCCTGATTGACAGACTCGATGAAGGTTACGACATCGTGGTGGGATGGCGCCATAAGCGAGATGACCGCTGGCTGACAAGGAAAGTACCCTCACTAATCGCCAATTGGCTGATCGGAAAGGTGACTGGAATACCGATCAAGGATAATGGTTGTTCGCTGAAAGCCTATCGGCGCGATGTGATCCAGAGTGTGCCGTTGTATTCCGACATGCATCGCTTTATTCCGGCCATGGCATCGGTCACTGGTGCACGGGTCACCCAGATGAAGGTGCGTCATCACGCAAGGCGTTTTGGTGTGTCCAAATACGGGCTTTTGAGAATATACAAGGTCTTGATCGATCTCTTTGTTGTAAAGACCGTGGCCTCTTTCGCAGAAAGACCGTTGGTGTGGTTCAGCGCACTGGCCTGGCCGTCGATTGCAATCAGTTTCTTCGCAACTGTCATCTGCATCCGCGACGCGTTCTTCGAGTCCGGCTATTCCCTGGTCGCGGCTGGAGTCGCGTTCTTATTCGGATCTGCAGCGATCTTCGCCATCCTCGGCGGGGTCATGTGCGAAATGATCTACAGGACCGGCAATCTGAGGCTGCACGAGCTGGCCATGATTACCGCCACCCAACCGCGAGCCCACGGGAACGACCGTCGTAAACTAAGGAGTTGATAAGCAATGTCACTTGCCTCCCAGAATAATCGGCGCCCGGAACAACTCTATCCCCACTCGTTATATCGACGGGCGTCAGAGAGTACCGATGACTCGATCGACGAAAGAAGAGTGGCGCCAGTTGTCGATTTGTCGGTCGTGATACCGATAAGCGAACGATACGACGACGTCAAAGAACTATACGAAGCCTACAAGGCTGATCTGGATGGAACGAATTGCTCTTACGAGATCATCTATGTTCTCGACGGTCAGTATGCCGAAGTGCTTTCGACGCTCAAGGCATTACTGGACGAAGGCGAACCCATTAAGATCATCCGTTTCGCGCGCTCGTTCGGCGAGGCGACCGCACTCAGTGCGGGATTTGCCAATTCCGACGGCCCGTTGCTGCTGACGTTACCTGCCTATTATCAGGTCGAACCCGGGGCAATGACCCGAGTAGTCGATGCGCTGGAACAGCACGATATGGTCGTAGGGCGGAGAAGCGCGCGAAAAGATTCCGGCTTCAACCAATTACAGACCCGCGTATTCTATCGAGTGCAGAAGTTCATCACGGGCTTCGAACTGCACGATCTGGGTTGCGGCGTGCGCGGTTTCAAACGTCAGGTCGTCGAAGAGGTGTTCATCTACGGTGACCAGCACCGCTTCCTGCCAATCATGGCTCAGCGCTGGGGTTTCAAGGTGGTAGAAGTGGATCTGCCCCAGTCGTCGAAAGATCGCTATCGGCGGGTCTATCGACCCGGCGTATATCTGCGGCGCCTACTGGACTTGCTCACGGTTTTCTTTCTCGGCAAGTTTACGAAAAAGCCGCTTCGATTCTTCGGTCTTATCGGCAGCGGGCTCGCATTCATCGGAGCGATTACCTTAACCTGGTTATTGATCGACCGATTGTTTCTCAGTGAGCCGCTAGGAGACAGGCCGGCAATTCTGGCGGGCTCCTTACTGATTGTTCTAGGTATTCAGATTTTCGGACTGGGTTTGATCGGAGAGTTAATTATCTTTACGCACGCCAAAGAACTTAAAGAATACACAATAGAGGAAATCATAAACTAAGAGCATCGCCATACATGCGCGGGCAGTGAAGGCTCTTTGGCATCGGGGGAAGATATTGCAGGCCGTGAATTATCATCGCGTGCTCAAGGCATTCATGTGTCTGGCGATCGCTCTAGGTGCGTATGCAAGGCTTCGTGGCTTGGGGACCTGGCCGTGGGCGACTGATGAATATCTTACCAATCAGTCGGTCGCGAATATCATCCGGTATGGCGTTCCTGCGTTTGATTGCGGCGGCTATTACCTGCGGGGAATTTTCCTGCAGTACTTGATCGCGCCACTTGAGTGGGGAGGGATACACCCCGAGTTGGCGGCACGTCTGGTGCCGGTCGCTTTCAGCTTTGTTGCGCTTGCGGCCGTGTATTTCCTGGGCAAGCGGCTGTCAGGCACTACAGTGGCCTGTGTATGCGTCAGCTTGCTCAGCCTGTCGCTCTGGGAGATCGAGTTTGCGCGTTTTGCGCGAATGTACATGCCTTTTCAGGCGATCTTTCTTTGCTACCTCTTGGCCTTGCACCGAGTAGTCGTGGATCGCCACACAGCAGCCTTCGGTTGGTTGTGGCTGCTGTCGCTGGCCGGCGTATTTACTTGGGCCGGCGGCCTGTTCCTACTGGTCGTCAATTTTCTGCCGCACGCAATCAAGGATTCGCCGGGCCGCTTTCGTCATATGGCGGTCAGCGGCGCGCTTCTGCTTGTGGGATATATATATAGCGGGTGGAATTTCAGGGTCATGGGGGCGGTACCGCCACTCCCGAGCGATGTGCCTATAAATCTTGTTGGCGAGCATGTCGTGATGCCGCCGCTGCTCTTATCGACCTTGTCGTCCCATCCAGCCTGGTTGGTTGGCGCGCTTCTGCTACTTGGACTCTCCCTGGCGGTAATTGTTACGTTGGTACGTGCGTACGGCATCGCGGCGCGTGAGCGTATCGGCTGGACGGCGCTGGTCATTCTGTCGCTTTTCAACCTGTTCGGCTGTGTCGTACTCGGCCTCGTCCTGCTGCTGTTGCTAGGTTGGATTGATATACGGCGTGCATCTCGTCGCTGTGCGTACATCGTGGCACTGGCAATCGCTTCAAACTTCGTGTTCTGGTTTGCGTATGCACTGTTGACGCATGGTTGGTATGCGTTGTTTCCTGGGTTCAAGCCGGGCGGCGAATTGAGCAAGCTTGCTGTCGTATTATTCAAGTACCCCAACGTGGTCGATTCGACTCTCGCCCCGTGGCTTGCTGCCGTGCCGACGTTGGCCGTGCTGCTAGGTGGACTCGCGGCTGCGGCAGTCATCTGGAGTGTTCTGGGACGCGACGAAGAACGAGTACACAGTCTGCGCCTGACGCTCGCCGTGTGTGTGGTCATGGTCGTGCTGGCGTCGCTGGTGGATACGAAGTACATCCGAACGCGATATACGTTTTTTCTACTCCCGCTGTTGTATCTGGTCGCGATGACGGTCATTCATACGCTCCTTGTCCGGCCCATCCGAAGCTATCCTAAACGAAGCGCTGTGGTTGGATTGACAGTTATAGCGACGATGGGGCTGACAGAGGATTTTGGCTGGGCGCACTTGATTCACGTTGACAGCACGAAATGGAACTATCGGCTGCCTTACGGCGAGGCGCTTACTGCCCATTATTATCCCCGCGAGGATTTCCGTACGCCGGCACAGTACGTCAATCGGCACGCCGGCCCACAGGATTTGGTCGTCACAACGAAGCCGGTAGCCACTTACTATCTCGACCGCACAGATTACGTGTACTGGAATTACAGTTGGGGAGAGTTCGCCGGTATCTCGTGCGACGCTGGTAGACGAGAGCGCTGGAGTGGCAGCGATTTGCTTTATCGTCGCGACGATCTGTTCGATGCAGTCGACAAGTCAAACGGCAATATATGGCTGATAACGCTTGTGGGCGAGGTCCGCCCGCCGATAGACGAATTGAGTGAGCGATACTCTGTGACTCTGGTTTATCGCGGTCTGGCAGGCGCTATCGGTGTCTACAAGATTGAAAGAGCGCAGTGAGTTGAAAGCCGTGGGCTACAGTGCAAGTAGTAGTCCGGATCGGATACCGAATGGCTATGTCTAAAAATATAATACGTGCCATCAAGCTGCTTGTGAGTGTCGGCTTGATCGCCTACCTGATCTACACCGTTGACTGGGCGCGTGCGATCACCGAGCTTCGTGGCGTCAATCGGTACCTCGTTTTTCTGGCCGCGCTCATCTTCATGTTCAATACGGTCGTCACCTCTGCTTGGAAATGGCAGATATCGCTGCGGATCCATGGCCTGCCTTGGCGTTTCCCTGGGTTGAGCAAGATACTTCTCATCGGACTTTTCCTGAACAATTTTCTACCCTCTGCCATCGGCGGCGATATCTATCGCGTGTATCGGACCATGCCTCAAGGCGGTCAGAAATCACGTGCTGTGTCTGCCGTGCTGCTCGATCGAGTGATGGGCCTGCTTTCACTGTTCGTCGTCGGAGCGCTCGGCGCCTTGATGCTGTATCTGGCGAATCGGGATCCGCGCTTTGGACTGCTGACCCTTGTGTTGGCGGCTCCGCCGCTGGCGGCTGCTATCTTTCCGTTTGTGTTCAGGCTGTCGTTGTTCAGGCCGTTGTTCAAAAAATTGGGCCGCGTGAAAAAATTGGATCCGCTGGTGGCCAACACACGCTTGATATTTGGCGACAAGCAAGGTGTTGCAAGGCTGGCCGCGGTCTCGCTGCTGTTCCATATTCTGGCTGTCACGGCAATCGCATTGTTGTTTGCCGCGGCTCACGCCCCTGGTTTGTGGGCAGAAAGCGCCGTTGCGGATACGACGTACGCCACGGTCGCTTTGCTCCCCATTTCGATAAATGGCCTGGGCGTCCAGGAGGGGTCATTCGCATTTACGGCGCAACAACTGGGCATCAGCTTCAGTCATGCGGTGATCGTCGCGCTGGCCCTGAGACTCATCGCTTTACTGACAAGCCTGATCGGCGGTGGACTTGTCTTTTTGTTCGACAAAGGGCGCTCCGCCGACCTCGACCTTGCTACAGAGACAATCAAGCGATCGCCGCATTGATCGTCGGCTCGGTAATGCCCCCAGAAAAGAGCGCGGGTCAGAAGTGGAATTTTCTCGTACCCTGAACCGAGGAGGTTTCCGCGAAGAAATCCCGTTACACCGACAGCCAGATCCTGGCGATCCTGAAACAAGCCGAAGTTGGCACCCCGGTACCGGAGCTCTGTCGTGAACACGGCATGAGCTCGGCCACGTTCTACAAGTGGCGCAGCAAGTACGGCGGCATGGACGCCTAGCTCATGGCCCGCATGAAAGAGCTCGAGGACGAAAACCGGCGCCTCAAGAATATGTATGCCGAAGAACGCCTCAAGGCCGAGATCGTCCAGGAGGCGCTCACAAAAAAGTGGTAAGGCCATCTCGCCGCCGCGAGATGGCCCAGCGCAGCGTGGCTGAGCACGGCTTGAGTATCCGGCTGGCCTGCGCCGCGTTTTCGATCAGTGCGACATGCTACCGGTACCAGCCCCGATTATCCGATGAAAATGCCGAGATCGCGGATTGGTGAATGCGTCTGGCCGATACCCACTGTCGTTGGGGCTTTGGCTTGTGCTTTTGGTACCTGCGCAACGTCAAGGGCTTTCGCTGGAATCACAAGCGCGTGTATCGAATCTATCGTGAGCTCGAATTGAATCTACGGATCAAGCCGCGCAAGCGCTTGCGGCGCGAGGTGCCGGAGAAACTGGCGGAGCCCGAGGCGATCAACCACGCCGGGTCCATGGATTTCATGCACGATCAGCTCAGTGATGGCCGAGGCTTCCGGTGGTTCAACGTCATCGACGATTACAACCGGGAAGGCCTGGGGATCGAAGTCGATCTATCCCTGCCCTCGGCACGGGTCATCCGCAGCCTGGAGCAGATCATGGAATGGCGCGGGAAACCGAAGGCGATCCGCTGTGACAATGGGCCGGAGTACGTCAGCGGTCCGCTGACGGTCTGGGCCGAGAAACACGGCATTACGCTGCAATACATCCAGCCCGGCAAGCCGCAGCAAAACGCATACGTCGAGCGCTACAACCGAACCGTACGAACCGACTGGTTGGAGCCAAACCCTATTTGAATCGATCGCTAACGTCCAGGACGCCGCGACCGAATGGCTCTGGACTTACAACAACGAACGCCCGAACATGGCGCTCGGCGGCATCACACCCAAGCAGAAGCTCGCAATGGCCGCTTAGCTCCACTTTTGACTCGCGTTAAAAATGGGGGGATTACCGCGGGCTGACAGAGTTCTTCGAGCATGATGGTTGGCGCAGCGTGGTCAAGCCCTGGCCATATTCGTAATATTTAGGTATTGCGTGAGACCCGTCTAATAACAACAGAGCAGGCTAGCGCCGAACGAAAACAGGTCGCGCGGGTGCGCCTTGGGCGATAGCGCGGGGTTCGAGCGTTCCACTGACTACCGAATTTGGCGAAATGATGCAGTGATCGCCGATGTTCGCGCCGTCGAGGATGGCCGCGCCGGCGCCGATCCAGACGTCATCGCCGATACAAATTCCTTTTGAACTCTTTCCTTGTTGCGCGATTGGTACGTCAAGCCGATCGTAGCGATAGTTCACTCCGGCGATTATGACGTTTGGACCGATCATCGTGTGGTTGCCGATGGTAACGCCACCGGCGTCGGCAGCAATGAAGCAGCCACTGCCAATATCGACATCGTGCCCGATGACCAGTTTGCCGGCTGTGGCCTTGATCTTGACGAACGAGCTGATCTGGCTGCGACGTCCTATAACGAGATTTGGCGTCAGCTCGACTTCCGCACGCGGACTGACCAAACAGCGATAACGGACGAAATAGATAAGCGTCACGACCACGCCTGGAACGAAGAAACGCTGTGCTACGGCCTTGAGCTTCATGGGTTCGCAGTATGGTGCGCCACAGCTTCGTCAAGTTCTGCGACGGTCGTTATGCGTTCGATCTCTGTCATTGTAAAGCGTATGTCGTACGCCTCCTCGACCGCCGTCACCAGGCGTAGATGGCCCATAGAGTCCCAGTCGGCGGCGTCCGATCCGCGGCGAAGTTCTGGCGTAACGTCGGTAAGCTCAATGCCCAGCGTATCGGCGATTATCGATCGAAGTTGCTCGTCCATTTCAAGGAGTTCCGTTGTCGATGGTTCTAATGGAGATCTTCAACGCCGTACATTCGCGCAGTCGAGTGCCGGGCTGTCGCATGTCGTATTGTTTGTTGCCGATCTCGTCCTCGGCTAGCAAATTGAATCCCTGCGACTCGTAGAACGAGTGGGCAGGGCGGTTCTTGGCTGTAGGCGCAAACCGTGCGAGCAGTCGCGTACCGCCATGCTCGGACACGTACTGCCTGATTCGATTGCAGGCAGCGGTCTCGATTTCGCGCCCGAGTGCGCGGCAACTCATTACGAAACTATCAATCTCCGGCACCTCGCCAGTCAGATCGACCAGATAGGTGCCGATCAGCCCGAGATCGCCAAAATTATCCTTCACGCGAATCCACTCGAACAGCCAGTCTTCTGACTCGGTGAACTGTTTCAACTCGCCTGACGTATAACGCTTGGTTGTCAAGTTGAATTGGTTTGTCTTGGAAAACAGTTGATGCAAACGCGCCAGGTCGCGCTCCGAGGCTGGCCCGATTTCTACAGCTGTTCCAAGGTTTTCGAGATACGTGGATAGATCAGTTGCACTCCGCAGTTGCTCTGTGCGGGCCGCGTTCTCGAGATACTGTTCTGTCTTGCGTGTGTCTTCGTCGGTGAGCGTGAGCTTGTCGAAATACCAGCTCTTAAGTAAAAGACCGGGGTAATCGCTAGGATCACGCGGCAGCTGGATGACTTCGACCTCCGGCAACGTCTGACGCACGAGCTCGCACTCGGCAGGGTTGTCGTCCACGAAAACGACGCTGTCGACGCCGATATTGAGTTCGGCGGCGATACTCTCGATGTTCAGCGGCTTGTGTTCCCAATTAACGCGCCAGGCGGCGAAATCGGATCGCCTCAAAGGCATATCAATTGCGGCAAAGGCCTCGTCAACATCTGCTGGGTTGTTCTTGCTCACCAGCGCTAGAATTACGCCACGCGCCTTGATGTCCAGCAGCGCTCGCTGGAACTCACGGAACGCTTCCCCGGACGGATCGCCTTCTTCGATCTGCAGCCCACCGATACCGTCTTCGCCAAGGATGCCGCCCCAGAGCGTGTTGTCCAAGTCGAGCATCACGCATTTTTTCGCAGGCCGAGCCAGAGCACAGAGCGCTCGTGCAATGGTTTCAGAGGCAAGCCCAAGGCCCGGGCCATTCCATTCAATCTTGGCGAGGTGATACATCCGCGCGTTCCAGCTTGCCTCACGGCCGGCATTCGCGATCGCGAGATCTATATCGAGTACATGTACACGCGGATCATCGCGATAAGCGAGTGCCAGATTGTCGTTGAGCCAGCCAACGAGCGATGCCGAGCCAGCTGGGCTACGCCGGTCGGCCAGCCCGAGCGCCGGATACGGCGGATGCAAAAAATCACAGACCATCAAGGTTGCCTGCGTATTTGCCTTGGCCGCTTCGATCCAGTGATTGACGTGATCCAGGACGCGCTGCGCCTCGGCCTGTCGTGTTGCGGCCGACAGCCCCGCGCCGCCACTAATCAGCAGCGGTGCCAGGCCACGCAGCGATAAGGACAGCACAATCGCATCCGGGCGATAAGCACGCAGTGCCGACTGTGAATCGAGCACCGCCTGGACATGCTGATTGTAATCACCGATGTGATTCTGGAGCACAACATCATGCATCAATGCAGAAACCGTTGCGTGACGAAGCGCTGGCTCCAACGTGTGGTTTCCAAGCCAAGCAACTTTGAGATCAATCGGCAACCCAGTCTTGGTAATCCGCTTGTAGCTGCGTTCGACTCGTGCCGTCGTCAGTTCGCCGTCGGCAAGCTCTCCCTGCAACGCTTTCAGATCGGCTCGTGCGTCCATTTTCTTGTCGGTAGCGCGCATTAACCTCCCCCTGTAACTTTCTCGTTGCGCGCCACGATGGGCGAACTTACGAATTGTCTGCCGCCACTCCTGCGAGGCACAGTCGCTCCAGGTCCGGTTTTCGAGCCGTGATCGCCCATGCTCAGCGCGTAATAGGTGTGCATTTCAGAAAAATTTGCGTAACAGAGAACAAATTCAAAAAGTGGGCTTCGAAAAAACATCTGTTCCAGTCTAAAGTATATTCAATAGAATACATCCAGCGGAGACCGACCGCTACGATACCGCGACGTAAGCCAAAGACCGTACGCATCACGGGGTGCGTATCACATACCGGGGCGGCATGATCGAGAACGCAGGCGCGACAGTAGGGCGAGCGCTCGCCGAATGCGTCGAGTATCATCAGCTACGCAGATAACTTGGGAAGTGCGCGGTCGAGGGGGCGTTGCGGGGCGAGTATGCAAGTCTTGATCCATTTCGCGCGGCCTAACCGAACGGTGGTTCGCCAAGGTTGATTACGATGGATTGCCCGGCCATCGCATTCGACCACTGCGAAGCCAAGAATGCGACGGCTTGGCCGACCTCGGCCGGATACACGTGACGCCCGTACTCGCGTGCGGCTCCCATCCGGTCGCGAAAGGTTCGCGGCACCGAGGCAAGCAGATCGGTTTCGGTCATATTGGGGATCACGAGGTTCTCCTGGATATTGGAACGGTTCAACTCCTTTGCCAGGTTACGCGTATAAGCCTTGACGGCGCCCTTGGCCGTTGCGTAGCGGCTTTGACCGCTAACCGGATTGTGTACAGCTACCGTCGAAAAGTTGACTATTTTGCCGGCCCCTTGCTCTCGCATGAGTGGCTCGACAGCCGAGCAGACCATGTGCACAGCTGTGACCGAGATCTCCAATTCTTCCAGATAGTCGTCCCAGTGGTTGGTTATCGTGGGTGATTGATCGAAGCGGCCCACGAAGCAGTTGACCAGAATATCAATGGCGCCGAATGTCTCGGCCACGGCTGCTACAGTTGCTGCAACTTGATCCGCGCTGCGTACATCGCAGCCGAAACAAGCTGCGGTGCCATCCGTCGCGCGGATCGACTCGACCACTTTTTCGGCGTCGGTTTCGCCGCGATAACAGGTTAGCGCCACCGAGGCGCCCAGCAGCGCGGGAAACTTTGCAGTCACTTCGCCAATTCCGCGGCTGCCTCCTGCGACGAGTACTACGCCACCATTCAGTCCCAGGTCGAGATACTTGCGGGCCAGTTCTTCGGGGTTCGGCATATATGCCGGCGGGCTAGTGACCAAGGTCTCAACCGAGCCTGTGGCTACAGGTGTATCACCGACGGTAAACGTCACACTCGTCGATAGCAGCTCGGCACCGCGCTGTGCACGTTGTGTCGTGCCAGCAAGCGCACAAATCTGTCTAGAGTCGACGCGTTTGTTGAACTCGAGAAGCAAAGCTCAGAAATACGGTTCTATGTCCGGGCAGACGCATGCCGACCAGAGGGGATAACATCAACGCTGCCAGCAACTCAGGCGAAACAGAGCAGCCTGGCGTAAGACCCATGGGTATGAGCAGCTTCGACTCGATCTGCTTGAGCAGTCGGGGATCGGTGGCGAAGCCTATTGTTTCAGTTCGCCCTCCGAGCGCATCGAGATCAAGATCGAGCTCTTCAAAGCGCGGCGTAGATAGTAAGCCTAAACCGGTCAGTGACTGATCTGCCGGTGCCGTCAGCCGATAGCGCCCTGTGGCAACGGCCAGCTCTTTTGCGTGCCCGTCGTGCGTCCACGTGGCGTTGAACTCGCCGACGTAGCCATGGGATCTCACAGCTAAACGAAGCAAAAGACGATCGCGTGGCCGAATCGGCTCTCGAAAGTGTCCTTTGAGCGACTCGAAGCGAACTTGGCGGTGCTCCCGACTCAACGACATCAATGCGGCGAGCGAGGCCACGGTAAGTTTGCCGTGCGCCACCCTTTCTCGGAATCGGCTGCGTCGGGCGAAGGCGCCGTCGGTATGTAGTGAGCTGCGATCACCGGTCAGCTCGCGAAACGATCGACAAGCGCCTCTGAGAGCTGAAGCTCACGTTGTATCGTACGGCTTTCCATCCAGACGCTTCCTTTTTTGGATATTCGCAGCAGAACGACCATATGGTCCGCAGAAGAGATTCTTTAGCTTGCTGTGAAAATAAAGGCGTCTAGCGATCGAATAATAGCGCTTACGCGACGCCGCGCCGGCTGCGACTACTGCGCCAGGGTAAATCGGCGCGAGCGCGTCGTATCCGAACAAGGCCAGCGAGGTATAAGAAATGCCCCAAGATCTCCAGATAGAATCCTTCAATAGGCGGTGGCGATGACATCTACCTGAAGTGGTTGGGCCGATATCGATAGCTGTTCAGTGCCACAAACAATAAAAACCCAACGCTAAGCAGAAGCTGTATGGGTTCTTGATCTCCGGCTAGTAGGAAATGCTTGTGCGTATCGGCCGCGGTGCTGAAATCAAACTGTGGTCCGAACCAGCCTGCGAGTGGCGCGCTCAGATAGTCGTAGTAGAAGTACAGCGCAAAAGCGGGAAAAAAACAGAAGGCCACGCCGTAGTCCGGCGTCAGGAGATCGACCGTCTGCCGGTTATGCACTCCCGTCCACGCAACGGTAAATAGCCTCGAGAAAGCTCCGTAAAAGCCCACTGCGATAAACAGGCTATTCAGCGAAAGCTGGCATAAAAATCGATGAAAACTGATATGACCTTCTGCTGCATTCGCAATAGCTGAAGTTCTTGCCTGATCTTCTCCAGGCAGGTGGCCCCAGTTGACCGCTTCGCCGCTTCTCCAGAATAGAAATACGGCGAGCAAAGCATATAGCACGAAAAATAACCTTTGGTGGTTCTCGTATAGCCTCATGCTGAATACGCTAGTGATCAGGCATGCCAGAATATAAACACCGCTTGTTCCAAAGGCGATCGCTCCGTCTTCGGTGATGAAGTGTTCCCGATAAAGCCAAGGCCGGGTTGTCTTTAGCCAGAGACAAAAGCCGATAAACGCGATCGGGAAGAGTGGTAGCGCAAGAACGAAAAACCAATTCGAGATGGACGCGTGGCGATTTGTAACTTCCCTGTTTTCGTTCACGACGCCTCCCTTTTTAATGCTCGAACCTTGACGCGGTCCGCTTTGCGAGCGTACCAGAGCGCGAGCTCCCATTGCTCGCGCCAGCGCGTATTGCCCGCGACATAGCGCGATAATATACGCTTGCCAGACCGCATCGCACGCCGTCCCCGGGCCCATCGAATTCTTAAGCATTGCAGAGCGTCTGTTGCCAAGCGCCGCGTGGCTCCATGACCAGCTTGTCTCGTAACGATCGCCCATCGCCTATCGCGCTTCTCCGTTCGGCAAATAGGGGCAGCGAGTGAACGGCGCCACACTCGTTGGTCTGCGCTGATCAGCTGCCCGAAGAGGCGCGCGCCTATTCCTGTCGGGTGCACCACGATATTCGGGCCTGGATGCGTCGAATGCCGCAATCCCGTACAGCGCTCCACGCCGTCATTGAACTCGCGGGCGAACAGAAATCGTCCTGGCCGCTCTCCACGAGGGGGGCGGAAAGCCCGGTTGCTCGGGCAGCGAACGCAAAAAAGAAGCCTTCAGGTCATGTGACGAGCGGCCGATACCGGGCAAACGGGAGCAATAGGGCCGTTTAAGAAGCCGCAGGCGTGGGGAGCAGGCCAATCAGAGGCCTGAGACAGAGTGTCGAAATCCATAACGCTAGTCGACTTAGGAACGGTAAAATGGTCCATCGAAAATGTCTTACTTCTTGTCTGCCCGTTCTTTTAGCGGGTTTATTACTGACCACTAGCTATCCAGCTAAAGCGCTGGATACGAATCCGGTCACGGTCAGTCTCAAACCGCGGCTTATTGTTCTAACGGATATCAGCAGCATCCAATCTGGCGTACGCGAACCCGACGACGCCCAGTCGCTTATCCGATTGATGTTATATGCAAACGAATTTGATATCGAAGGGCTAATCGCCTCATCGAGCCTGCAGCACGGGCATGTCGTTAGACCCGCGTATATACGCAGTATCGTAGATGCCTATGGGCAGTGTCGGCCGAATCTGGTGACGCATAACAAAAGCTATCCTGATTTCTACAACAAGAGTTATCCGACTGCCGATCAATTGCGACAGGTCATCAAATCCGGTCAACCTAACGCGGACAACGGGATCTCTGTGTCGCAAACTATAGGTGCCGGAAAAGACACGCAGGCATCAAACTGGATCGTGAGCGCGGTGGACAAGCCAGACAATCGGCCCGTATGGGTCACGATCTGGGGTGGCCCTGCCGATCTGGCCCAGGCACTCTGGAAGGTAAAACAGACTAGGAGCAGTGCGCAGGTCGCTAAATTCGTTTCGAAAATACGTGTTGTCGCTTCGGGCAACCAGGATCCGACCGCAGGTTGGATCAAGACAAACTTCCCGCATATGTTCTATGCGACACGCAAGGAAGGTGGTCGAGGAATGTATCGTGGTGGCGATCAGTCTTTGGTCAGTTCCTCGTGGGTTCAGCACAATATCCGAGGCCATGGCGCTTTGGGCCAAATGTATCCGGACTACCATGGCGGTGATATCTGGTCATGGAAGCTGGGTAAGGTAAACGGCATCAAGGGCGGTGATTCGTCCAGCTACATGGGCCTGATTCGCAACGGCCTCAACGTACCTAATACGCTTACAGCGGAAAACTGGGGCGGGCGTCTGCAAGTAGACGGACGTAATCACGACCGGTATTGGGACGCCATCGACCGAGTGGGCAATTACCAACACGACATATCGCCGTATATCGCCGCCGTCTATCGCTGGCGCCCGGACTTCCAGCCCGACTACGCGGCGCGTTTCGACTGGTGTGCCAAACCCTATAGCCAGGCCAATCACAATCCGATGAACAGCACCGGCAACGCAGTGATCAATGAGCGCGTTGCCTCGGGCAAGACCATCAGGCTGAACAGCGGCGACTGGAGCGATCCGGATGGGAACAATCTGGCGTTCCATTGGCAAAAGATGAATGAAGAAAGCAGCTACGGTGGCGGTGTAAGCATGCAAAATGGAAATACCGCATCCCCTTCCATTACGGCTCCGAATGTGAGCCGCACGCAATCGATTCACATGCTGTTGACAGTAGAAGATGACGGCGAGCCGTCGCTTGTCTCCTACAAGCGAGTCAACATTACGGTGTCGCCGCGGTAAGTCTGCTGGATGGCTCGGTCAGACCACGAATTCGTCGACAGATCCGATAATGGATACGGTCGAATCATGACCTGACGAGTCTGCAGCATAGATACCGCAGCTCGGCTTGCTACGGTCATCGATTTTCGAGTGGGTTTCAGGTGGGATGCGACAGCAGTTGCATTCCACTTTTTTATGTCTGCGGCTTCATTGATGGGGGCCTGGAGTCACGTTCATATTAAGTGTTTTATATAGCGGCAATAGCCGCCACGAAAGCTTTCCAGGCGAGCATGCCGCAGGCGTTGTTGTCGACTTTAGAGCGCGCGGCGCAGGAGAGTGCACCATTCGTTCTGTAAATTTGCCCGGCGGTTATGGTCCACGCGGGCCGGCACCTGTTTGTTATAGTGATGTAGACGGCGATAGCCGCGCTTTGGAAAGACTTTGGCACCGTTCTATGTCACGTTCGGGGCCATACATGAGCGGCAACGGCGGCCTTCACCAACTGCTGGGAGCGGCTCGAGGAAAACTCATTACTGGCGGCAGCGCGAACCTGCACAAGCAGGATTTCAGTATATAAATGAAGACATGGGCCAAAAATGGACGAGAGTCACGGGTGGCGAATAGTTGGCGCCTTGGATAGCGCTCGGCCGAATGTTCCGAGACGGACTTCATTGAATTCATTGAACGGGCCATGTTTGAACATCGGGCCAATCACAAGAAACACAGCCCTGCACTGTGGCCTTGGACGCCGATGATCTTCAAGGCGAGTGCCTCCGCTGGTTGGTCTGACAGCTTGTAAGGAAAACGAAACATGGCAGAGACAGGACAGAAACTGGCCTTGGTCACGGGGGCGACAGGCTTCACGGGGGGGCATCTTGCGCGCGTGCTGCTCGAGCGAGGCTGGAAGGTGCGTGCGTTAGCGCGACAGCACGAAGCGGGCAGAGCATTGGCTGCACTGGGTGCCGAGATTGTAGTGGGCGATATTACCGATCGGACGGCAGTCGCCGCTGCGGTGGCCGGCTGCAGCCATGTCTTTCATATCGCCGCCTATTACCGCGGGTCCAGCCTCGATCCGGAGATATACCATGCGGTCAACGTCGAAGGCACAAGACATATTCTCGAAGCCGCCGAGGCTGCCGGCGTCGAACGAGTGGTGCATTGCTCTACAGTTGGTGTGCACGGCGACGTTACGAATGTGCCCGCGGACGAGACCGCTCCATTCGCGCCCGGTGATATCTATCAGGAAACAAAACTAGAAGGCGAGATGCTGGCAGCGCAAGCCTTCGCTGGTCGGCTGCCCGGTGCCATTGTCCGACCGGCCGGTATATATGGGCCTGGCGATATGCGTTTTCTCAAGCTTTTTCGGACGATCCACAAGCGTCAGTTCCGAATGTTCGGCACGGGTGAGGTGCTCTATCACTTCACGTACGTAGCAGATCTGGTCGAGGGGATCCTGCTTGCGGGCACCGAACCCAAAGCCCTCGGTGAGACCGTCATTATCGGCGGAGCACAATACATCACACTTAATGAACTGGTGCGCCTGGTCGCCGATGCCGTGGGTGTGGCACCGCCGCGTGGGCGGCTGCCGATTGCGCCGCTGCTGGTGGCGGCACGAGTTTCCGAGGCTGTCTGCCGGCCGCTGGGCCTGAATGCGCCCTTGCAAGTGCGCCAATGCGACTTCTTTCTCAAAGATCGCGCCTTCGACATATCGAAAGCGCGTCGGCTGCTTGGTTTCACGCCTTCGGTAGCGTTGGACGATGGGTTGCGCCGTACCGCCGAATGGTACTTTCGTGAGGGGCATTTGAAACGGAAATGAGTGGGCGAATCGAATCGAAATTCGACAAATCACACGTTACAAAGTGCCCATCGATGGCAGCAACAAACAAGAACGGGGCGCTATCGGGCCGTCGCCAGTGGCCCAAAACCCTTTGGCAAGGCAACTAGAGCGAACAGGCGGACGATATAGGAGGCTTGCCAATGGTAATCCACGGTGATGACGCGGCTCACGCGCGCCATACCCCGATCATCAGCTGCAATGTCGAATTGGGGATATTTGATGATGTTTTACAGCACTCCCGCAAAAGTCAGTCCAGTACTTTTCCGTTCGATCAACAGTGGAGCGCGCAGTCGATGCAGCACTGGGATCAACCGATTCGAGACGCCGACCCAGAACCGTAGACTATTTGACCCAGTCGCGTTTCGTTCCTGTTAGAACCCTTTTATTGTTTGGAATGTGCCGGCCGCCATAGCCGCTTCAGGCAGCGTCGTTACTGGGCTACTTGCCCTACGGGTTGCGCATGCGCGTTTGCGTAGTCCGGCACCAGCTCCGCCAGGCGCGAGTGTACGGCCTGCTTCTGTCTTGATGCTTCAAGGTCATTCCAGCCCAGCTCATGCGCCATCGTGGTAGTGCACGCCTGCAGGGCCGACTCCGTCAACGTTCCACGTTCTGCCATGGCCGTGCGCCGCAGCACGACGTCCGACACCGATCTTGCCATTTCTTCGCGCACTGCATAGCGACAGCGCGCCTCAAGGATGGATTTTTCGTCTGGCTGGCCGTTCCACATACCGAGCACGCGCTCATAGCGCGTCCCGTACTCCTCCAGGCAATCCACCGCGGCGCTGTCTACACCAGGCCCAAGTCGAAGTTCGATACTCTTGCGCAATTCCCTACGGCCCGGATAATTTTGAGCGCCGGAAAGCGGTGTTTTATGCGTAACGCACCGCAGGCCGGATTTACCAAGCTTGCGCACGGCGGCATCAATCGCTTTTTCCGCTACCTCACGTGCACTGGTGAACTTGACTCCCGACACGCTGAGCAAGCCACCAACGCCGTCTTCGACTTCATGGTCGATGATCCGGCTCTCCCGTGCGCGTCGAATCTCCGGCCCTGTTAGCCCTGCCGCCGGCGTTAATCCGCCGTAGCAATAAACCACGTCGGCCAAGGTGAGCTTGGCAGGCGGGTAGGCCTGGTTGACCTCGTCAAGAAACGCTTTGACTTCGGCCGGCATGACCTGGTAGGTGTCGGGCTGGCCGTCGAACGGCAGATGCGTCGTCCCGATGATGCTCAACCCTCGCCATGGCGTAATGAAGTAAAGGCGTTTACTCTGGCCAACGACCGCATCCGAGGAACGACGGCTTTCGACGCCCACCGCACCCTGCGTGGGAAGCGCTCTGGTAATCACATTGAGCGCCCGAGCCAGCGGTATCACCGTATGGTATCGCGGCCCAATATCCGCACCCAGGACATTGGCCAGCCACGGGCCGCTTGCGTTGATGACCAGCGTTGCGCGGATGGTCAGCTGCTCGCCGCTCAACAGGTCGCGCGCGCTGACGCCTTGCACGTTGGAGTCTTCGGTCAAAAGCCGGGTGGCCTCGACATAATTGGCGGCGTCGGCTCCTGCTTGTACGGCGTCCTGCACGCATTCCAGAACCACGCGGGCCGCATTCTGCATCTGCCCATCGGTCCAGCAGCAGCCGCCGGTGACACGCTTCGAATCGATCCCTGGAATACGCCGTTCGCACTCAGCGCGAGAGACGATCCGAGCGGCAGGCACCAACTGTTCCTCGGCGAGGCCTCGGTTGCGGTCAACGGAAAGTGCGTTATAAAGCTGTGTCGCCGACCATAGCGCTGCGCGGCCCCGTGTTCCGTGGCCGTAGGTCGGAATGAGCACGTCCAGTGGTCGTATCAGGTGAGGCGCGTTCTTCAACCAATGGTTGCGCTCGCGGATGCATTCTCGAACCCGTCGCACGTCAAGATGTTGCAAGTAGCGCAGACCGCCGTGTATCAGCTTGAGCGAGTTGTGCGACGTGGCCTGGCCGAAATCGCCACGCTCGATAAGTGCGACGCTCATCCCGCGAAGCGCAGCATCCCTTGCAATACAGGTACCGTAGATGCCTCCGCCTATGATCGCGATGTCGTAGGATCGAAGGCCCAGCCCGTCTATCGCTCTGTTCATGCTATTTCTTCACCACGATCAAGGCATTCGGAATCACTTTTCAGCAAACGCCAGAAAATGGTGGCCTGATCGCTCTACCCAGCTGTGAGGCAGCCGGTTGAAGGGGCCTACGAAGAGATCGTTATATAGCCGGGCCTTCCAGCCCTTGTGGACTTTCGTAGGTACTGGAAACCGTTCGCATACTATTTTCACCTTGGCGAAAGGCTCCAGGAGCGACTGAAACTGCGCATACGTGTACTGATCGAAGATGGGCGCGTCCAGATGATCGATCTCGATCTTCATCAAACGCTGTGTGACGTTCAGCCACGAGTGTCGATTGACCGTCATGAGGATCGCAGTGCCGCCCGGCTTGAGCACGCGACGAATCTCTTTGACCATCGCGGACGGATTCGCTGTGAAGTGAAGCACGGTGTGGCAGTAGACCAGATCGAAGGCGTCATCCTCGAAGCTCATCGATTCTCCGTTCATGACCTCGAAATGGCCGGCTAGTCCGCGTTGTTCAAAATTTGCCCGCGCCAGATCAATCGAATGCTCCGCCAGATCAATGCCGACTACATTCGCGCCGCCCTTGGCGAAGCGGGCCAGGTCGTTGCCCACACCACAGCCGACGTCCAGTATCCGTTCATCAGCATAGCCGTTGAAATCAACGCGCAGCGGCAGGTAGTGCAATTTCTCGAAACGATACGCCTCGATTTCCTCAAAGAATTCCGGAGTTCCGGCGGGGCTTCTGGCGACTTTCCAGTCATGGACGTGGTTGTTCCAGTACTCCCGGACTGCATCAAGCCTGTCGTTGGAATCCGCATTTCCGGGCGCCGTCATTGTTCACCTCGAATAGTCGATTGTGCCAACTCGTCGGCCGCGCCGTCGGTTGACTCGTGTAGGGCTGTTGCGCCGCTGCCTGCGTTTTTATCAATCACCTGGCGGTAGAATGCTGCTACGCGTGCCAGATAGCCGTCGTCTGAATAGTCGGCGGCGGCGCGCGCACCTGCCGATGCCGCCAGACGGGCGGCGTGGCTGGGATCGTCCAGCAGGCGCCGCATGCCTTCGCCGAGGCCTTGCTCGGTCGGTGCAACCAGCTCGGCTATGGTGTGATCCAGAACCTGGGTATGGGTTGCCAGATCCGTCGCGATAATCGGCTTGGCCGAGCGCAGATAGCCATAGATTTTGAGCGGCGTATTGGTGCCTCGACAGCGCGGCGAGATCAGCATATTCGCCGCTTCAAGAAGTTGCTGAATACTTGCCGGGTGCACTGACCCGACAAACGTAACGCGCTGCGCAGTCCCCAACGCGTCGGCCATGTCCCGGTATTTCTCGACCTGTGCCGGTGTGCCGCCCGCCAGAAGCAGATGCACTTGCGGGTAGTCATCGCACAGCGGCGCATAAGCGTGCAGGAGCAGATCGATGCCCTGATACGTTTCGAGTGTGCCCGTATACAGGATGATCGTCTTGTCTTCGAGCTTGTATGACACGCGGGGCTTGCCGTCATCATCGCCGAACACCTGCGCGTCGTCTGCCGTGTTCTCGATCATTGCGTGCGGCTTGTCATCGCAATAGGGCACAGCCACGGTGGCCAGGTCTGGACAAATCGTGATGACCCCGTGACAAGTTTCGAGCACGCGTCGTTCAAGCCAGCCGAATACAGCTTGGATCGGTTTCAGGTTGTATGAGCTGAAATTCGTTAACTGCTGCGGCAAGCTGCTGTGCATGTCGTATACGTGAAGCAGTTTGTATCGGCGTGCCAGCCGCACGCAGAAAAAAGCCGCCTCTTCATGGCTGTGCAGCACATCGTAAGTATTGCGACGCAGCATGCGGGTCGTGGCCAAGTAGAGTGGGGCGTCCAGTACAAGCTTGCCGATCGACGGACCAATCCGGACATCGCCTACCCAAGGTGGCCGCCAGCAACGCACGATGCGCAAGCCGGGCATCGCAATGTCCTCGCCGAACGGATAGGTTACGAGGTCGACCTCGTGTCCTTCGGCGATCAGTGCGCGTATACGATGCAATACGCTGAATGGTGTGCCACGAGCCCGAAAAAAAGGCTGCGGCGCTACCATGAGGATTCGCAAACCCTTGGCATTAGTTTTCATTTTACTTCTTTGTGATGCCGCTACTGGGTAAAAGTTATCACATTCTTTAAAGCTATTTTCAAGCTCGGATATGACCGGCGAGTTTTTCATTAACCATCCGGCCTCGGATGACCTGTTCACCAGAACATTTTATGATCCGGCTAGGCGGCTCGCCCCGGTTAGTCGCTCGACATGCCGTAGCGGGCAGGTCTGAGGTTTGTCGAGTTCTACCACCGGCGATTGTGGTAGTCACTTGCGATGGCTATCCGTTTAAGGCGTACATCACGAAAAGGCGATCTCACATATTGGCAGGTCAATATCATGTAGGAGAAGTACGAAACTCGCTGGCCCTCCGGTTTCAGGTTGTCGAGAGTGTGAACTATGTCCGGTATGAGTTGTGATACGACGCCGAGCTGGTCGCGGGTCTTCTTTTGGAGATCACTCAAACGATGGCGTATCAGGTGCCTTGCGGTGGCCCACGCGGCGGCGGCAAATAACGGAAGGCGTGATAAGGAGAGTGTGTAGATCGCGCATTTGCCGCGGCAACAGGCTGCGAAGCCGCAGCGAATCAGCAACGGGCAGGTACCGCCTTGATTGGGCAAGGCGCTGGATACAGTTGATACGGCCAACCGCGTTGATGCCAGACTGATAACCCCGCAAACTTGGTTACAGTATTTGTAACATGCGTTTGGTAACAGGGGATCAAATGGCGGAGATAAGACACAACCTGGGGCGAGCCCATCGGTTCGGATGTCTAGAGGCCAAACGCTGGCGTCAACACGCCGCGGCAAGGATTCTGGGTGCTCGCCAGAAACACGTTATGTTTGTGGCGGGCGTGCAGCGCTCTGGCACCAATATGGTTATGGACCTGCTGGAAGCCGATCTTGCGACCGAGGTGTTCCACGAAACCGACCATCGAGCGTTCGACAACTATGAGCTGCGTACGCCGGCGCCGCTCAGCGTTCCCAAGGCGCTGTGCGAAGGTCAGGACGTCCGGTACCTGCTCGATCAATTTTCGGGTTCGCGTTGTTTGTGGGTGTATCGGCATTACGAGGATGTCGCTCGCCCGCATGCCCGGAAATGGGCCCAGATGCCGGACACCATACGTCGCCTGTGTGATAAACAGGGAGACATCGAAGGTCGGAGTGGACGTGGCATGCCGGACGCCACTCGCGCTGTGCTCAGAGCGCACTGGCACGAGGATCTCAACAATGAACCCGCTTGTGCTCCGTTCTGGTATTTCAGAAACCAACACTACTTCGGGCAATGCCTGAGCGAAGATCCGCGGGTGCGATTGCTCGGCTACGAGACGTTGCTCGAGCATCCGCATGACAATACCGAGGCGCTGTACGACTTCGCAGGACTGGATTATCTATCCCGTGCCGGGCAGTCCAACAAGGCACCGGAGTCGACCCGGCGGGCCTACTCCGACTCGATAATCGATACGTCTGTTCGTAAGCTCTGTGATGAGATGTTTGCTCGCCTTCGATCCGAAACTCAGCTGGGGGCGATCAAGTGCGTGTCCGCGGCAGCCCCGAAAGCTGCATCGTGATCCTTGCAGGTCAGGTGATCTTGCTGGCTCTGCTCGCCGTTGCGGTGGGCTTGATGCTCCGGCACTGGCCGTATCCTTCTCCGCTGATCCGGCCGCTACTAGGAGCGAGGAATCGCTGGCCGGAGACACAGATTCGTGGATGGCTCGACAACGGGGGTTTCCACCCAGGCTATCTGCGCTTCTTCAACCGTGATCCTGAGCGCATCGCGCCGGACGGGGACGCCATTCTCGCGCCGGCCGATGGATTGGTTACCAGTGCCGAGTGTCGAAACGGTGTTCGATATGTGGTGATTGCGTTGTCGTTCTGGGATATGCACGTTCAACGTAGTCCAATGGCTGGACGCGTCACTGCTGTAGAGCAGGGGGGGGATGTATACACGGACGGAGAAGGGCGTGATTTTGCGTTCTTACGCGAAAAGTTATGCCCGGTACACAAGCGCGTCTGTCTCCAGACCACGCTCGGTCAAGTTGCCGTTCGCCTGATCACCAGCGTCGCCGCACGTCGCATCGAGACGTGGGTACAACCAGGCGAGGATCTTGAACGCGGACAACGCCTCGGGCGTATCCTGCTGGGCAGCACCGTTGTATTGGAAGTGCCGGAAGCACTGAGGTGCGCGGTGCCCATCGGTACCCATGTGAAGGCTGGGCTGACCCCGCTCATTGCAAAGGCTGGCGATCATGGGTGAGCTTTTCTGGTCGCAAGGACATATCGCGTGGCCAATGTTCTGCGCGCTTGTTTTCACTGCCATGCTGGGATTGATCATGGACTACAGCTGGCGCGGGCTGCGTATGCGCTCGGCCTACCTGGGTCTGTACGCTGCGGCGCTGTGGCTTTGCGGCATTCTGGCGATCGTCTTGAGCGCCAATAGTGTGCAATAGGTCGTATCGCTTGCGCCCGCGCCCGCGGATAATGGCACTGTCAACACACGATTGAGGATCTTCGCCGTCGATATACGGGGGCGGAAAGGGGGCGTATGGCAGTTGTCGACCCGACGCGTGGGGATGCGTCGTTGAACTTAGTATTGTCTCTGGAGAATCTGGGCAAGTGGTTAATGGCTGGGGCAGTGTTCTTTGCCTTGACGGGAGCCTGCATTGTTCTGGCCAAACTGATGTACCGGTTTGATCAGGTTTATGGATTCTATGCGCTGTTTGATCTCGGCAGCGACTCGAGCATACCCACGTGGTTTTCTTCGCTGGGCCTCCTTGCTTGTAGCCTCTTGCTCTGGACGCATTCGCTGGTCGAGGATCCGGCGCAACGCGTCATGTGCTGGCAGTGGCTGTTTCTTGCGCTGATTTTCCTATTGCTGTCTGTCGACGAGGTCGCGAGAATCCATGAGGTGCTCGGCACGTCTGTCGGTCAGGAGCTTGTGCCAGACGTGAGCGATCGCAGCGGTGGCCTGCTGTCTTACCAGTGGCTGGTATGCGGGGTGATTTTCACCAGCGCAATAGCGCTTGCATATATTCCGTTTCTCTATCGATTGCCCCGCAGAGTGGCGCTGGGCTTTATTCTGGCCGGGGGGTCTATGTCTGCGGCGCGGTGGTCATCGAGTCTTTCAACGGACACACTGAATATACGGCTGGCCCACGCAGCGCGCTGTATCTTTGGGGGACGGAAGTTGAGGAGTTCCTCGAAATGGTCGGCGTTGCATTATTTGCGGGGGCGCTGGTGCGCTATCTTTCGCAGCGGCTTGACGTGCTGTCTGTGTCGACAAATTTCGACAGCCGCTCATGAGTTCATACAATGCACTGTGCGGCTATGCACCGGCGGCTGGCGTACGCCCCTTCACCTGGCGAGCAGTCAGCCGCTATGTTCAAAGTAGAGGCACGATCGGCCACCCGTATTGATTGGCCGCGATGTCCGGCTCAGATGCCAATCAGGGCGCTTGTCGCTGGTGTGGTGCACGATTTCGTGGCGCGTCAGCCCGCGATTGAGCACCATATGACGCCTTGGATGGTCCGCTAGTCGGGGATGTTGCTACGAACCAGCGCCCCGCTGATAACCTCGCGGATCGGGGCGGCTTGTGTGCATGCTCGAGCGGCGGTTTGAATATTTTTCGGAGCTTTTGTCATGGCAATTCTTCTGACCGGCGGCGCCGGATTCATCGGGTCCCACACCGCACTCGTGCTTTTGGAGGCCGGGCTGGATGTCGTGGTCTACGACAACCTGTCGAACGCCTCGCGTGAGTCGCTCACACGCGTCGAGCAATTGACTGGGCGCTCGATCATCTTTTACGAAGGCGATATCCGCGATGGGGTACGTCTGGACGAGGTGCTCGCCAGTCAGCCCATCGAGTCAGTCATTCATTTCGCTGGCTTGAAGGCCGTCGGCGAAAGCACGCAGCAGCCGATCGCGTATTACGACAACAACGTCAACGGCACGCTGTGCCTTTGCGAAGCGCTGGAGCGTGCCGGTATCCGGACGCTGGTCTTCAGTTCGTCGGCCACGGTGTATGCCGAGTCGAAGCAGATGCCGCTGTCCGAACAAGCACCGACGGGGCGCCCGACCAATCCATACGGCAGTTCCAAATTGATGATTGAGTGGATCCTGAAGGATCTGCACGCCGCTGATTCAAGATGGTCAGTGGCTTTGCTGCGATATTTCAACCCGGTGGGCGCGCATCCCAGCGGCCGGATTGGCGAGGATCCTACTGGTCAGCCCAACAATCTTTTGCCGTTCATCACCCAGGTTGGCGTGGGCCGACTGGACGAATTGTCGGTTTATGGGAGCGACTACCCGACCGCTGACGGTACCGGCGTTCGCGATTATATCCATGTAATGGATCTGGCCGCCGGCCATCTGAACGCGTTGCGCCAGGTAGCCGAAAAGGGTGGTCTGCATACCTGGAATCTAGGTACCGGGCGCGGCTATTCAGTGCTGGAGATGATCAGCGCGTTCGAGAAAATATCCGGCAAGCCGATACCTTACAAGCTGGTAGGCCGCCGGGCTGGCGATATTGCCGAATGCTGGGCCGATGCTCAGAAGGCAGATCGCGAACTGGGCTGGCGTGCTGAACGCGGACTGGACGAGATCATGTGCGACTCCTGGCGCTGGCAGACCGAGAATCCGACAGGTTTCGGCCAAGCGTGATGCGCAGACGCACAAACGATGACGCCCGAATTATCGAAACGAATGGAGGACGTACCGCTGGAGGAGCCGTGCTACGAAAAATCGCCAGGACTACGCTGTCGGACGGCACGTACGCCAACCTCAGAGACTGGGTCGATTACGTCCGACTGCCTGAGGAAGCACGTGAAGAATGCCGGCGCGACCGTCAGGGATTGCCTGATCACGATCCCGGAGCGCAGGCGGTCATTCCGGCAATCACCGAGTGGCTGGGCCGTGCCCAGGACGAAAGTCGCAGCAGTGACGGCGGCTTTGCTCGTGATTACAGTCTATTGACAGGATGGAACGAGAGCTATCCGGAAACCTCCGGCTATATCGTTCCGACATTGTTGTCCGAAGCCGGTTTCCAGCAGGACAGGCGGCTTGCGGAGCGCGCACGGCATTGCCTCGATTGGCTCGTCGCAATCCAGATGGACAATGGGGGCTTTCAAGGTGGAACCGTATCGCAAAAGCCGCGGATTGCGGTCACCTTCAATACAGGCCAGATTCTGATTGGCCTCGCCGCGGGCGCGCACTATTGGAGCGACGAGCGCTACATGAACGCGATGCACGCGGCCGCGCGCTTTCTGCGTGACAGCCAGGACAGCGATGGCGCGTGGCGTCAGCATGCGACGCCGTTTGCGAAAGAGGGTGACAAGACCTACGAAACCCACGTGTCCTGGGGGCTTTTCGAAGCCGAACGCGTCGCACCTGGGCAGGGCTATGCGCAAGCGGGCCTGGCTCAAGTGCGGTGGGCACTGAGCCGTCAGTCTGCTAACGGCTGGTTTGCCGACAACGACCTCGAGGATTCAAGGCGCCCGCTGACGCATACGATCGGCTATGCCATGCGCGGTGTGATCGAAGCGTATCGGCTGTCGCGCGACCCGATCTTTCTGGATTCGGCCTGCCGCACGGCTGACGCATTGATCCGGGTCACAGAACACGATGGGCATATTCCCGGTCATCTGGACTCGGGATGGTTCGCCGCCGCGCCTTATACATGTCTTACCGGAACATCCCAGATTTCGTTGTGCTGGTTCCTGCTGGGCCTCGAACTGGGGCGTGCTGATTATGTGGACGCGGCGCTGCGGGCCAACGCGTATGTGCGTCGGACAATCAACCTCGAAGGCGGGCCCGATCATCGTGGCGGCGTGAAAGGCTCGTTTCCGGTGAGCGGCGTCTACGGACAGTATCAATATCTGAACTGGGCAGCCAAGTTCACGCTGGATGCGCAGCGCATGGAACTGATGTTGGCAGAGGGTGGTGTTTAAGGATGCCTGACTGAAGCGCCACGGTTACGGATGTTTCGGCGTGAGCCGGGCGCGCACCGGTCGTATAGCGACTCGAAAACGCGGTTGTTGCGCAGCGTGTCTGTTTGGATGACGTATCTACCGCGATGTCGGTGCCCCAGATGACCTGCGTTGGACGACGTCTTCTCAATGTCCGTTTTCGGCAGGCCCGCTAAAGTTCGTTAGCAAGCGTGAGACAATCCCGCCCTTCAACCGAGGGGCGAGGATACCCGCGGCGCCAATCCAATCGCACTATGTGATCGGCGCACTCGATCAAGCAACCCAGTGCTCGTTACAGCAGGCGTAGAACTCATGGCGAAATCCTCTCCAGCGGCGCCGATGTCGGTCCGGCGATCGCTCGTATGGTCGTTCGGACGTCGCTATACCAATCTCCTGATGACGCTGCCGACCGTGATGATCGTCAGTCGCCTGCTCACCCCGGCACAGGTCGGCGTCTATTCGCTGGCCTTTACATTTGTAACCCTGGTTCATGCGTTGCGCGATTTCGGGGTGTCTGATTATCTCGTGCAAGCGCGCGACCTTGACGACTCGATGGCGCGGTCTGCTTTTACCATCAATCTGAGCATCGCGTGGCTGCTGGCCTTGCTCGTGTTTGCAGGTAGCGGTCTTGTCGCCCATCTGTATGGCGAAGCCGGTCTGCAGACAGTGCTCCAGATTCTGGCGCTCAATTTCATCCTGTTGCCGTTCGGTTCTACCGTCAATGCGTTGCTCAAGCGCACGATGCAGTTCGGCATCATCTACCGAATCAATCTTGCACAGCAGGCGACCCAGAGTGCGGTGACGATCGGACTGGCTTATCTTGGCTTCAGTTATTACAGCATGGCCTGGGGGTCGGTGTTCGGTATGGTGGCTACGATCATCGGCTGTATGACCTGGGGGCGGCACTATCGTATCCGCGGTCTGGGGCTGCATCATTGGCGGGATGTGACGCATTTCGGTATTCACCGGACGACGGCCGATATCATCTCTCAGGTCGGTAATGCCGCGCCCGATTTCGTGATTGCCAGAGCGCTCGATTTTGCCGCCGTGGGTCTTTTCAGTCGCGGCAAGGGCCTGATCAACATGTTTCGCCAGAACATTCTGGCGGCCATCGGACAGGTTACATTCCCGGCGTACGCTCGCGACAACCAGCGCGCCCAGAACGCGCATCTGCTGTATCTGAAATCCACGACCTATGTGACCGGTTTCAGCTGGCCTTTCCTGCTCTTCGCCGCGCTTATGGCGTTTCCGATCATGCGAATCATGTTTGGCGACCAGTGGGACGGCGCCGTGCCCATTCTGCAATTGCTTGCCATCGCGGCCGTTGTGTCGGTGGTCAACATGGATACCCCGCAACTGCTTGTCGCGATCGGGCGCGCTGGTTTGGTGACGCGGATGACCCTGATTACACAACTGTTTCGGCTCATGGTGCTCATTATTACCGCTTTTTATGGCTTGACCGCGATTGCGGCCGGGCAGATTCTGGTGTCCGCCGTCAACAGCAGCGCCTGGATCCTGGTGCTGTGTCGCCATACGTCAATGACGGTAGGCGACTGTGCCAGAGCCGTCGTACCCAGCCTGATATCGACCGCCATCACGATGGTGATGCCCTGTGTCCTCGTTGTCATGGCCCCTCCATCCGCAGACAATCTGTTTCTGCCCTTGCTGTTGGGCGGAATCGCTACCGGCCTGTCGTGGCTAATGGGCTTATGGCTCACCAGCCACCCATTGTGGGACGAGATGGCCGATTGGCGTAGCATGGCGATGCGCCGAATTGGCATGATTCGTACGTGACGACCACGGATTGCCCGCGCGTCATCGAATCGCCGATTCTCTTGGCGAAGATGAACACGCGCGCGTTGATAGTCGATCTATCGTGGAGTGCGAGGGCGGCGATGTCCGCTCCTCCGTCGCGCGAATATTCGGTGTTGATACACGCACCGAGCTCGATCCGCGCCGTTCGATACTCTTGCTTAAATTGGCGAAACGTCCGTTTTCGGGACTATCGCCCAGTGCGACCCAGACCGACCTACAAGAGACATAGGGCATGACCCATACTCACGCCGAACCAACGGTGAGCGTCATCGTTGCCACGTACAACCGCGCTCATTATCTTCCGGAATGTCTTGATAGCCTACTTTCTCAGTCGCGCCCGCCAGACGAGATTCTGGTTATTGACGACGGCTCCGACGACGGTACGCACGCGGTGGCGATGGAGTATGCAGCGAATGTCCGTTATTTCCAGCAACCGAATCAGGGCCGTCCCACGGCACTGAATCTGGGTATCGAGAACGCCCGTGGCTCCCACCTGGTGTTCTTCGACGACGATGACGTCTTGTTGCCCGACGCATTGGCCCTGCATCTAGGCGTACTCACGACGACCCCGGGCGCCGAGTACTCCTATGGCCCGAATCTTGTGTTCGACGAGCGCTTTCCCGGTGATTCGATCTGGCAACAATCGCGCCACACGGCGCGCAGACATCGCCAGACCGCCACGCCCGACGATCTGTTTCTGAGCACCCTCGAATGGGGGGAATATTTTCTTATCTATCTTCAGGGCATGATGATTCCGCGGCGCATCATGGAGCAGGTCGGCCGGTTCCAGACCTCGTTGCTTCGCGGCCAGGATTATGACGTCATGCTCAAGCTGGCCCGGCGTTATACGGGTGTGAGCACGCAGGCGCCAACGTTTGTCATGCGAGAGCATTCGGGCGGGCGCGGTCCGGCCGCGGAGCGCCATCGGGAACACGAGCGCCAGAAGATGTGGTCCAAGTATGACCGCAAGATAGTCCGTCCTTACTGGACGAGCTTGCCCCTGAGCGCCTATCTGCGCGACTGGAAGGGCGTCGGAGATAGCAAAACGCTGAGCGCGCGCGAGCAGGTGGATGCAATCCTCGGGCGCAGCCGTGTCATGTTTTCACACGGTCTTTTCGAAGAGGCCGTGGCGGATATCGAATCGATCGCATGCCGGCCTGTCTTGCCCGATGATCAGTGGATGGCTGCTGTAGCGCTGGTTCAACATGCCGCGAATATCGAAAAGCGACACTACATTGGCGCGGCCAGAGCGCTGGCGCGTGGTATTGGTGGCGGCGCATACAACCGCTCGCGGCGCGTGGCGTTGATGACGGCCGCGGCGCGTGGTTTCTACTGGGGCGCTCGCCGTTTCCAGCGCGCCGGCGATAGCCGCGCCGCGCTCCGGCTGCTGGCCGCTACCGGCACGCTGTTGGCCCGCCGTGGCGCCGCGGCTCTACGCTAGATGAATCAGTCCGTCGGCTCGCGCTTGAGCAGGTAGAGCTGGCGCCCGCCGTCGGCAAGTGATGTGACCACTATTTTCTGCCCGTCCGGGCTCGGGCAGGGGTGCAGGTCGCAGCGATAAGGTCCGTTCTTGGGGTCGTGGTTGCCGAATTGCGCAATAGGCAGGGCAGTGTGTTCTGTCTCGTCGTAGATCAGCAGATCGATCGTCTCCTGATACGGCGTATCGTAGACAAACCGGTCTTCCGAGCCGGGGAAGTAACGCACGTGCGCATTCTTGCCGAGCGATTCCGGGGCGATCTGACGCAGGACGCGGCCCTTGGGTGCCGCGTCTTCATAGAGATAGAAGCCGTCCACGCGCCACAGGTAAAGGCTCTGGTTATCCAGCCAGATCACATGCGATGTGGCGTTGCTCAGCAGGCGCAGATCCTTGCCATCCGCGCCGCAGGTCAGGCTGACGCCCATCGTGTCGTTCCAGCCGCTGTTTTTGCCGGTGCCCCGGAAGCGTAGTTTCACGGTGAAACGCGTGCCGTCTGGCGACAGTTTCACGTGGTTGAACCAGTAACGGTAGTGATTCAGTCGATAACGCAGGCTGGTACGAACGCCGAGCTGGGCGTATAGAAACCGTACTGCGCGGTGCAGCGACAGCACCAGTTCTGTCTTGCCGTCATCGAGATTCTGTCGCCATACCCCGTCGCGCCGCGAGTGACGACTGCGCAACTGCGCGCCACGCCCGCCGACGTAGCCATAGCCCGGGCGTACCGCATCCAGCCGCGCCATGTTCAGCGACATGCCAAAGCCGCCGCTCGGATCGATAGCGTAGGTCGGCTGGGGCAATGTGCGCGTCTGCCCTGTATCCATGTCGTGCAGGCGGGTCACGAACCGCCTGCCCTCGCGGTCATTCCATACCAGTTGCGCGCGGCCGGGGACCCATTGCGCCATCGGTCCTTGTTGCCAGCTCCAGGCGGTACTGCTGCCAATGGTTTTCCATTCGCCGTCCTTGTCCAGATCGATGATGCCGATTTCGATGCGGTCATCGGCTGTGGGCGGGCGCTCGGCAAAGTGTGTCCGGTGGGCTGCGATGTAGCGGCTGGTCGTATCGAATACGCGGATATCGTAATAGCTGTGGGCGTGATACGCGCGCTCGGCGCTCCCGTGGGTAAGTTGTGTCAGCTGCCAGTTGCTCATCGGGAGAACCTTTTCTTCAGGCGGCCTGCAACGCCACGCGAACGGCCGGCGTACCAGTGCAGGGCATTCAGGGCAGACAGACCGGCCGTGCGCTGGCGCCAGAACCGATCGGTGAGCCACGAGGGCGACCGGATCGCAACATCCTTGGGCCGAATCCGGCCGTGTGTCTCGATGTAATCAAGCAGTTTCTGGCCGTATTCAGCGCCGGCCACGCTGACACCGGGCGTAGCGAGTCGGCGCCGCAGCGTATCGGCCATCGAGCCGGTCCATTTGAAATGATGAACGCGCAGCGGTATCAGAAAGCGAAACCAGGCCTGCCCGATATATGGAAACGCCGCCAGCTGACGACCGTACAGATAGCGAATCGGTTCCGGGCCGTCTTCTGGATGATGGCCGCCCCGGGTGGGCAGGATGCTGCCTTTCATCGCCATCAGCTTCACCGTACCGTGCCAGTTATGATTTTCTCCCTGCTGGGCGATACGGCACTGTACGTCAGCCTGAATAGGGAAGGTCGCTTGAATCGGCTCATCCTCCCGCACTGGCACCAGATGCCCATCGGGTGCCAGCCGATCGATGAAGACGCCCTGTACACAGTTCACGCGCCGTGCGTCGCAGTGCTCGAGAAAGTCGGCGAGCGGCGCGGGATATTCGTGCAGTTCGTCTACATCGGCGCTGATAACCCAGTGATCTGCGGGTACCTGCCCCTGCTGGACCGCGCGTCGCCGGGCCCACATGCTCTCACTGGTGTAGGGCGCAATCCATATCGTCGGCGCGGCGACGCCGTGCTCGTCCAGTAAGGCCTCGGCCCGTTGCAGATTCGGCGAGTTGGCATCGTCGGTATTCAGAGTGATGTGCATATTCCTCACAGGCACGCCGAGCGACCGATAATGGGCCAGAAAATGCGGCAGATGGCTGTACTCGGTGTCGACGCCGACACAGCTCACCACGTGAACATGGGTAAGCAGGCTATCCGACATGATCGGCCCCATAACGTTGCAGGAACGAAAACTCGCCGCATAGAGCCCGTACTCGATCTTTCTTGGCCTGGGGCCATTCGATCAGATCGCGTGTCTGGTTGGCGCGCGGATTGACCATGGACGCGCATTGCGCGACATAGCCGGGAACCGGCGGCAGATCGAGAAATTCGATCAGCCGCGTAATCTGCGGCGACGGGTCAGCGGTCAGCTCCTCGAGGCTCAAATCCAGCCAATCGTCGGCCGCCGTCTTGTGGCGCATTTCATCTACGGTACGACAAAGGCTGATGTACTCGTCGATCTGACTGTCCAGCGCCTCGCTGGCGATGACGCCTTCACGCTGTTTGTCTTTGAGTGCCTGGGGAAAGTCGGCAGGATTTTCGGTATCGGTCTTGAGCGCGTCGTAGGCGCGGCCGTGGCGTAGCGACATGGTGGCGATATTGTCGAACGGATTGCGCAGCACCAGTATCCATTTCCGAGCGGGTCCGCGAGCCGTTTGAAGACGATCCAGCAAGCCCGGATTCTTCGCGATCCAGCGCACTGCCGCATCGCCCTTCTTGTCGCCAATGACGCGCAACGGCGCTGTCGTGTGGTGGTGGGCGTCGGGTACGAGATAGCAGTAGCCATTCCAGTAGCGGCCGTGCCGGGTGAACTCACTGGCCATCCGATCGATGAGTGCAAATATGGCCAGCTGCGGCATGCCCTTGGCCAGCAACCCCATGGCATCCAATTCATGCGAGACGCGAGCCTGCGGGTGGGCATCGATGATCGACCCGATCAACGAGTGACCGGAACGGGGAAACCCGGCGAACTGCACGAACGTCTCGATCCGGCGCAGGTTGCGCTGGCGGGGCAGGCCATGGCGTATTGCCTGGCCAGTCAACTCCCACATCAAGCGGTCTTGATGGCCACGCGATTCGCGGCCTTCTAGTAACGGAATACTGTGTCGGATTTTGGCCCAACGACGCAGTGACCGAAGGCCTTCAGTAGCGCGCATACCGGAGCTCCCGTGAATGGAAACGTCGTTTAATCGACATGAACGATATCGACCGAACAGCGGCGTCTTGCGCTCGCTGTAGTCGTGGATTAGCTGGCTTGTGCGAGTCGTGCTGAGAATCCTTTCGCCTCAGAGCACAAGCAAGCTACAACAATGAGGCCATGCCTGTGGCGTGCGCAAACCATGAACTAATACGGTAAAAATCGCAGGTGCAGGATAGGAGACGGCATGCAACTCGCCGGGTCGACAACCGGTTACACCATAGAGTCACTACGCTCCGTCCCACAATCTGGGCGTGTCCGGCCTGTGTAGTGTCAATTGGAAAGCGCAGCGAGCGCCCGCAAAAGCTGAATATGGTGGGCGGTGCAAGGTTCGAACTTGCGACCCCTGCCGTGTGAAGGCAGTGCTCTACCGCTGAGCTAACCGCCCGGTTCGCCGCGTCTGCGAGCGGGAGATTCTAGTCGGCGGCGACGCATGGGTCAACGGACATTCGAGGCGGCCGGTGTTTGGCCGATGCTAGAATCACGTCGCTAAGCGAATCTCATTCAACGCCGCGACAGGAGCGTGCATGCAACTCATCGATCTGCAAGCGCAGTATCAACGCATTAAGCCGGACGTGGATGCGCGTATTCAGGCAGTTCTCGATCACGGGCGCTATGTGATGGGGCCGGAAGTCGAGACGCTCGAAACGCGCCTGGCCGAATATGTCGGCGTGCCGCATTGCGTGGCGCTGTCCAGCGGCACCGATGCCTTGCTGGTGGCGATGATGGCGCTGGAGATCGGTCCGGGCGATGAAGTGATCACCACGCCGTTCACCTTCATTGCGACCGGCGAGATGATCGGGCTGCTGGGCGCGACGCCGGTGTTCGTGGATATCGACCCCCGTACCTATAACATCGATCCGGCCCTGATCGAAGCCAGGATCAGCGACCGCACCAAAGCGATCATGCCGGTGAGCCTTTTCGGTCAGATCTCGGAGATGGACGCGATCAATGCGATTGGCGAAAAGCACGGCATCCCGGTGATCGAGGACGCGGCCCAGAGTTTTGGCGCGACCTACAATGGCCGCCGCTCCTGCGGCGTGTCTTCGATCGCGGCGACGTCGTTCTTTCCGGCCAAGCCGCTGGGCTGCTACGGCGACGGCGGGGCGGCATTCACCACCGATGCGGAGCTCGCCGAACGCATGCGCCAACTGCGCAACCATGGCCAGAGCGCGCAGTATTATCACCCGCGGCTCGGCATCAACGGCCGGCTGGATACGATCCAGGCGGCGGTGTTGCTGGCGAAGATGGACATCTTCGACGACGAGGTGGCGCGTCGCGCCGAGGTGGCGGGGCGGTACAACGAGATGCTTGCCGGCATCGCGCAAACGCCTGCGCTGGCCGACGGCTGCACGAGCGTGTATGCCCAGTACACCATCGAAGTGGATGATCGCGACAAGGTCCGGGACGTGCTCAACGAGCACAGTATTCCCAACGCTGTCTATTATCCGGTGCCGCTGAATCGGCAGCCGGCGCTGTATTCGGACGTGGCGATTCCCAAATCCGAGGCGGCGGCCGAGCGCGTGCTCAGCCTGCCGATGCATCCGTATCTCGAAATCGAAGATCAGAAGCGCGTCGTGAGCGCGTTGCAGGCGGCGGTTGAAAAATAATCGGCCGGGGAGGTTGGCAAGCGGAGACTCAATCCCTATAATTCGCCCTCGCTTAGTTACGGGGCCATAGCTCAGCTGGGAGAGCGCAACACTGGCAGTGTTGAGGTCGGCGGTTCGATCCCGCCTGGCTCCACCAAGATTGTCCCCATCGTCTAGAGGCCTAGGACACTGCCCTTTCACGGCGGCAACAGGGGTTCGAATCCCCTTGGGGACGCCATTACGGCGTAAAAAGCCGCTAGCTTTCGAGCAGCGGCTTTTTTTATGCGCGCTTGTCGTACACGTTCGCGTCTGCGCCACGCCTTGCGCATAATTGCGCCTCTTCGCTCAGTCCATAGCAGTCAAGGAGGCGCGGTGCGCATTACGATTTTTGGAACCGGCTATGTCGGTCTGGTCACGGGCGCCTGTCTTGCGCAGAGTGGCAATCATGTCGTGTGCGTGGATATCGACGCCGACAAGATAGCGCGTTTGACCCAGGGCGAGATTCCGATCTTCGAGCCCGGTCTCGAGCAGATCGTGCACGACAACGTGGCCTCCGGACGTCTGCGGTTCACTACCGACGCCGCCGAGGCCGTGGCCCACGGTACGCTGCAGTTCATCGCGGTGGGCACGCCACCCGACGAGGACGGCAGCGCCGATCTTCAGTATGTGCTGAAGGTGGCCGAGACCATCGGTGAGCACATGGCCGACTACCGGCTGGTGATCACCAAGTCCACGGTGCCGGTCGGTACCGCCGACAAGGTGCGCGAAGCCCTGGGCAAGGCGCTCGCGGATCGCGGCGGGAGCGTCGAATTCGATGTGGCGTCGAACCCGGAATTCCTGAAAGAGGGCGCCGCGGTCGAGGATTTCATGAAGCCGGATCGCGTGGTGGTCGGCGTCGACAGTGATCGGGCGGCCGAACATCTGCGCGCACTCTACGCGCCGTTCAATCGCCAGCACGATCGCACGATCGTCATGGATATCCGTTCGGCGGAGTTGACCAAGTACGCGGCCAACATCGTGCTGGCGACCAAGATCAGCCTCATGAACGAACTGTCGCAGGTGGCCGATCGCGTCGACGCGGATATCGAACAGGTACGTCGTGCCATCGGCGCCGACCATCGTATTGGCTACCACTTCATCTATCCCGGCTGCGGGTTCGGCGGCTCCTGTTTCCCCAAGGACGTGCGTGCGCTCGCGCAGACTGCGGGAAAACTGGGTTACGACACCGAAATCATCAACGCGGTCGAACGGGTCAACGATCGTCAGAAGCGCGTGCTGTTCGACAAGCTCAAGGCGCATTTCGGCGATCTGGCCGGCAAGACCATCGCGGTCTGGGGGCTGGCGTTCAAGCCCAATACCGACGATATGCGTGAGGCGCCCAGCTGTACCCTCATGGAAGCACTCTGGGACGCAGGCGCGACAGTGCGCGCGTTCGATCCGGAGGCGATGAAGGAAGCACGTCGTATCTACGGTGAGCGCGATGACCTCGTGTTCTGCAAGAATGGTGAAGACGCCGCTGACGGCGCCGATGCCCTTGTACTGGTCACCGAATGGCATATATTCCGTACGCCGGATTTCGTTGATCTGGCAACGCGGATGAAGCAGGCAGTGCTGGTGGACGGCCGCAATATCTACAAGCCGTCGTATGTCGCCCAGGCCGGCTTCACCTATTACGGAATCGGGCGGTCCGCAGCCAGTGGCGCGACGTCCGCATTCGCCTGAGGTTCACCTCGAAATAACACTGTTATTCGGAGACTGTGTCCATGCCTATCTATGAATATGTATGCCGCGAATGCGGGGAGGAACTCGAGCAGTTGCAGCGTATGTCCGACGATGCGCTGACCGACTGTCCCGCCTGCGGCAAGTCGGCCCTCAAACGCAAGATTTCGGCCGCGGGATTTCGTCTGTCCGGTGGCGGTTGGTACGAGACCGATTTCAAATCCGACGGCAAGCGCAATCTGGCGGGCAACAACGACAGTTCATCGTCGAGCACATCCACCGCCAGTGGATCCAGCAGCAAGAATGGCGAGCGCAAGTCAACGTCCGAAGCCAGCAGCAAGCCGGCGGCCAAGGACAGCGGCCCGTCTTCGTCCACGGCGAAATCCAAGTCAAAGCCGACGAAAGACAAGAGCAAGCCCAGCACCAGTTCGGCAGGCTAGCGAATAAGCCCGCGTACTGCGGCTGGTCGACGGCGTCCGGGGCAGCTGGCAGACGCCGTCGACCATGCTCACGATGGCTAGTACGGTGCCCAAGGCTACCGGCCATGGCACCGCTCTTGTTAGACTCGCGCTCTTTTGCACTGTTTGAAGGCGCACGCCATGATGCGATCCCACTACAGCGGCGATGTAAACGCCGCGGCCATCGATAGCGAAATCACCGTTTGTGGGTGGGTGCATCGTCGCCGCGACCACGGCGGCGTGATCTTCGTTGACCTGCGCGATCGCAGCGGGCTGATCCAGGTCGTGTTCGATCCGGACGAGGCCGAGCAGTTCGCCCAGGCCGAGCGCCTGCGCAACGAATTCGTGATTCAGGTCACCGGCCGCGTACGCGCGCGCCCCGACGGCACGGTCAACAAGAACCTGCCTTCTGGCGAAATCGAGGTCTATACCACCGCGCTGACCGTGCTCAACGCCTCCGAGACGCCGCCGTTGCAGCTCGACGAGAGCGAGACGGTGGGTGACACCGCGCGTCTGCGCTATCGCTATATCGAACTGCGCAAGCCGCGCATGCAGCGCCACATGATGCTGCGCGCCCGGGTGACGCGCGCGGTGCGCAATGCGCTGGACGAACTCGGCTTCATGGATATCGAAACGCCGATCCTCACCCGCGCAACGCCGGAAGGCGCGCGCGATTACCTGGTGCCGAGCCGCACCCAGCCGGGGCATTTCTTTGCTTTGCCGCAGTCGCCGCAGTTGTTCAAGCAACTGCTCATGGTCGCCGGCATGGATCGCTACTATCAGATCGCGCGCTGTTTTCGCGACGAGGACCTGCGCGCCGACCGTCAGCCCGAGTTCACCCAGATCGATATCGAGGCCTCGTTCGTCGATGCCGACGACATCATGGCGATCAACGAGCGCATGATCCGCGCGTTGTTCAAGGACGTGCTCGATGCCGATCTGCCGGACCCGTTCCCGCGCATGAGCTACGCCGAGGCGATGCGTCGCTTCGGCTCGGACAAGCCTGATCTGCGCATCGACCTCGAACTGGTCGATGTGGCCGATCTCGTAGCCGATACGGACTTCAAGGTCTTCTCCGGTCCGGCCAACAGCGACAGCGGGCGGGTCGCGGTGCTGCGCGTGCCGGGTGGCTCCAGCCTCACCCGCAAGCAGATCGACGGCTATACCGAGTTCGTGAGTCGCTACGGCGCCAAGGGTCTGGCCTATGTGAAGGTCAACGACGTGGCCGCCGGGCGCGAGGGGCTGGCGTCGCCGATTCTCAAGTTCATGTCCGACGCGGCGATTGCCGGCATCATGGAACGTTGCGGCGCGGCCGATGGCGACTTGCTGTTCTTCGGCGCCGATTCGGCCAAGGTCGTCAACGACGCGCTGGGCGCGCTGCGCGTGCGTCTGGGTCACGACCTGGAGCGCGTGGCCGATGGCTGGCAGCCGCTGTGGGTCGTCGACTGGCCGATGTTCGAATACGACACCGAGACCAAACGCTGGTACGCCGCGCATCATCCGTTCACAGCGCCCGCGGTCGATGACGCCGACGCGCTGCGCGACGCGCCGCACGATGCCATGGCCAAGGCCTATGACATGGTGCTCAACGGCTCCGAGATCGGCGGCGGCTCGGTGCGTATCCATACGCCCGAGATGCAGCAGGCTGCGTTCGACGTATTGGGGATCTCGCCGGAAGAGGCGACCGAGAAATTCGGCTTCCTGCTCGAGGCGCTGAAATACGGTGCGCCACCGCACGCCGGCATCGCGTTCGGCCTGGATCGACTGGTCATGCTGATGGCCGGCGCCGACTCCATCCGCGAGGTCATCGCCTTCCCCAAGACACAGACCGCAACCGACCTGCTCACCGGTGCGCCGGGTCTGGCCGACAACGCGCAGCTGCGTGAGTTGGGTATCCGTCTGCGCAAGACCGACAAGCCGGCTCCCGACGCCGGCTAGATCCGTCCCGGCGCCGTCGCGGTCGCGGCGGCGCCATCTCCATACGCTTACAGCCTTTGCTCGCCTCGCGGGAAATTCCGCGAGCGCGCTGTATTCATGTACCCGCCATTCTCCTTTGACTTGCTTTCCGCATTTAGGGAAATTTATCCCAATTGCGAAAAACGGGATGAAAATCCCGGCGGCGGCGCGCCTAACGCGTCAATCAAAAGGGAAGGCAAGTCATGACCAGTCTGATCAATCCAGGTGACCGGCTGAGACGGCAGGTGCGCTGGGCCATTGCGGGCACCGCGCTTGCATTGGCAGCGCCCGGGGCGTTCGCCGCGACGATAACCGTCAACACGGCCGGTGATGCATCGGCCGACGGGGACAACAACTGCACGCTGCGCGAGGCCGTGCTCAGCGCCAACGCAAACGATGCCGGCAGCAACGGCTGCGTTGCCGGCGACGACGACAACGACACCATCGTCTTCGGCTCCGGCGTAGCGGATACCACCATTACACTGACGCAGGGCGCGTTGCCGATCGTGACGTCGGCTCTGACCGTTACCGGCCCGGTAACCATTGACGCTGCTCAGCAGAGCCGCATATTCACCAACCAGTCGACGCTGACGCTCAACGATCTCACGTTGATCAACGGCATGACCCTGAGCGGCGCCGACGACAGCGCGGACGACCGCTCCGGCGGGGCTATTCTCAATGACGACGGCGGTGTGCTCACGGTCACCGGCGGCGCCATGAACAACAACACCTCGGATCGTGCCGGTGGCGCGATCGAAGAGGCCTCCGGCGCGGCCGCCGGCGTCGTGGCGGTCACCCTCAACGACGTCGACTTTTCCGGCAACAATGCCGGTGCGACGCCGGGTAACGGCGGCGTACTGCACGTCACGGGGACCACGGATATCGCGATCAGCGGCGGTACCTTCGACAGCAACATCGCGTTTGAAGGCGGCGCGCTCTGGAATAACGCGGGCATGATGACCATCACCGGCGTCACGTTGTCCGGTAATCGGGCCATCGGCGGCGCGGCGGATCAGGGCGGTGGCGCGATCTATGCCGAGATATCCGGCGGCACGCTTGTGGTCAGCAACTCGACGCTGACGGGCAACAATGCCGGCGAAGCCGACGACGCGGACAGCAATAGTGTCAGCTCCGGTGGCGCCATTCTGCTGGGCGCGACCGCAACGCTGACACTCAGCGATTCCACGCTGGACAGCAACACCGCCAATCGGGCGGGTGGCGCGATCGAGGTCCAGGACGGCAGCACCAGCACGCTCACCAACGTAAGCCTGATCGGCAACACCGCGAACACCACCGGCGGCGGCGCCGGCGGCAACGGTGGAGGATTACATGTGACCGGCAACGCCACCGTGGACATCACGGGTGGCGTGATCAGCGGCAACACCGCGGTCGAGGGCGGCGGTCTGTGGAACAACCAGGGCACGATGACCCTGGACGGCGTTGCGGTCGTGGGCAATCAGGCCAGCGGCGACGATGCGACGCAGGGCGGCGGCGGCATCTTTGCCGAAACCGCGGCTACCGAAGGCGGCGACAGCGGCACAGTGGTCATCGGCAACAGTCGTATCGTCAACAATCAGGCGACCGGCACGTCCGGCTCCGGCGGTGGCGTGCTCGTCAGCCCGGGTGCCACGCTCAACGTCACCGATAGCGTGATCGCGGCCAACACGGCCAATCGCGCCGGCGGCGGCATCGAGAACGCGGACGGTACCGTGGCGCTGACCCGGGTCACCCTCGGCGGCAGCAACAGCGACTTCGCCAACAATGCCGGCGCCAATCCCGGCAACGGCGGCGGGTTGCACACCGGCGGCGCGGGCGTCGTGACGGTGACGCGTTCAAGCGTCGGCTACAACATGGCGATGGAAGGCGGCGGCCTGTGGAATTCGGGCGCCGGTACGCTGGTGGTCGATAGTTCGACCGTGGCCAACAACAGCGCGGGCACGGGCGCCGGCGTTTATCTGGACGGGGCCGGCGGTACGATCACCCTCGATTTCGCCTCGGTGACGAGCAACAACGGCACCGGTGTCGAAGCGAATACCGACGACGGCGCGGCCGGCGTGGGCGATTCGATCACGATCAGCGACAGCCTGATTGCGGCCAACGACACCAATCTGGGTGAGGGCGTCACGGCATCTGTCGACGACGGCAACGTGGTGGCGAGCGCGGCCGAGGCCGCACTTGGGGTCTATCGTCTGTTCGGCGGTCCGACCGCCACCCAGCCGCTCATGGCGGGCAGCACCGCGCTCGACAGCAACGACAACTGTGGTGATGACGACGACAGCAGCGACCAGCGCGGCGCCGAGCGGCCGTTCGGCGACGCCTGTGACAGCGGCGCCTACGAGCTCAGCGACGATCCGGTGCTGACCGTGACCGCCAACGGTCCGTCGACGCGTACGATCACCGCTGACGACAGCTCGGCCGATGTGGTCGGCTTCACTCTCGCCAACAACAGTGGCAACAGCGTCACCGTCGGTGGCTTCAGCGGCAGCGTTGAACTCAACGTCGCCTTGCCGCCGGGTGTGGATCTGGCCAACGCCGACCTGACCGTCTACGCCGATGCCAACGCCAACGGCGTATTCGACAGCGGCGAGACGGCTGCGGGTACGGGCACGATCCAGGGGTCGGCCTTTACCGTCGATTTCAGCGATGCCGCGGGCGTATCGATTGCCGACGGCGATAGCGCCAGCTATGTACTGGTCGCCTCGCTGGGGGATGACGATGCCATGGCGGCGCTGCTGATGACGCCGGTATTTGCCGGCGGTGCGCTGATCGGTCTGCTTGCGCTGTGCTCGTTCGGCGGCATGCGTCGTCGTACCCAGTTGCTGCTGGTGACGGCCGCACTGGCGCTTACGTTAACCGCCTGTAGCGATAACGACAGCGTGAACGTGAGGGACGGTATGGACGACGGCGGCATGGGTAACGGCGGCATGGCCGGCAACAGCGGTACCGCCGCGGTTCCGGCGCTCGGTGACGCGCGCTTCGTCGTGACCACCATCGACACGGCCGATGCGGGGGCCGCCGACGATGCGGACGTGATTATTGGCGATGGCCTGCCGATTCGCGGTCCGGCGCTGACGCTGGACGGCTCGGCGACCACGCCGCAATAGCCTGGGAGACGGCACGTACATAACGTGCCGGAAAGCGGCCGGACCGGGGTGACCCGGTCCGGTTTTTTTGTATGTGTCGCTTGTGCACGTATCGGGGTCGGCGCCATTGCGGTCGGTGCAGGCACTGCTGGGCACAGCGCGGTACTGCTGTCATCTCGAGCCGGGGCGCATGCGCCGAATCCGCGCTGTGCCAGCGTGTAGCGCAAGATTGGCGTCGTCTTGGGGGATGCGTGCGTGGAGCATGGCAGGGCGGGTGACCATCGCCGCGCCCGCAGGCCACATGCCATCACTAGCGCGGGCGCCTGGCATGCAGCGCTCAGGCGTTGGCGACCCCCAATCGCAGGGCGCTTGATCGCCGATCGCAAATTCGGGCCTGCCGGTTGCCGAACTGGACAGGGAATTCGCGCGGCTGGGGCGGCATTACCCCAAAGACTGGTCGAGCGCGCAGAGCCGGCTGCGATACGGGTTGCAATATGGCGCCTCGATCGTGCGCCAACGCCGGTTCCGGCACACCGGCCGTGGCCGGCGCCCGCGCACCGACGCCGCTTAGCCGGCTTATCGATTGAGCTGAACGCTGCGCGCGATGTCGATTCGACTGCCGTTGTCCGGGCCGATCGCCTTGATCACCGTGCCGGGCGCTGCTTCGGCGAAGAAGTTGTCGGCATCGATGGCCTGTCCCGCGGCATTGAGAAACACGGTTGTTGCATCGCTGACCTGGATCTCGGCGCCGGCCACGACGATACGCCCGCCATCGCCATTGCGGGCGATGCTGTCGATCGGCCCGCGCACCTGGGCATTGCCCTGGGCGTCGTCGGCAACGCGCTCGAGACGGGTCATCACCAGACCGGTTCGGCCCATATAGCCGTGGACGGTAACGGTGTCGCCCGAAGCGAGACGGTCGATACGCAATTGACGGTCGTTGCCCGCGGCGTTGTCGCTGCGTTCGTCGTTGTAGAGGGTGTCAGCGCGAACCGTCCAGCGGGTACTGAGCAGTTCCAGCCCGTCGCTCGGTGCGTTCACATCGTCCAGGCGCGCCTGCAGCATGACCTCGGGCGACGGCTGCACGGCAAAGGAGTCCGCAACCAGCACATCGCCCCGCAGGCTGCCACGGATGGATATGCTCACGCCGGCGCCCGGGGCGAGCGGGGCGGTGTCCGTGCGTTCGGCATCGCTTGCGTCCACGCGCTGGCCGTTGACGGAGAAATCGGACAATCCGGCGAAGTCGCCAATCAAGCCTTCGAGAAACAGCTGTTCGCCGTCGTCACCCTGTGCACGAGCGCGCGTGGCCACCGAGTCTGCGTTCAGGGCGTCGTCGTCGCCGTTCTGCGCGCCGAACACCTGGACATACGTGCCGTTGCGCAGGGCGTCGGCGCCTGGCTCGATAGTGGCGCCGCTGTAGTTCACGCGCAGCGTGCCGAGCTGGAAACTGCTGCCATCCAGGTCGCGCACGATGCCTTCCACATCAATACGCGTCGTGCCCGGCACATAGGTGGGGCCTTGCTGGATCGTGGTGGCGCGCAGCGAGCCGTCGTCGCCCAGGCCGCTGACCGCAATGAGATCGCCTTTCTCGAGGTCGCCGGCTGGCGTGTTCACGAACACCGTATTACCGTCGAAGCGCACGGTCTGCCCGAGGGCGGCCAGTTCGCCGGTGCCGTCGGGGGCGACTTCGATCCGCGCGATCGGGCCGTCGAGACTGCGGTCGAACACGATGCGATCCGCGCGGGCGTTGCCGTCCTTGTCGATACGTCCGGCGACGCGGACCACGTTGCCCACCCGCAGACGCGACTCGGAGGCGGGTTCGCCGTCGACCGTGATCGAGGCGTCTGTCGTGGCGAATTCGATGCCGTTGACATAGACGCTGCCGAAACCGGACACGATGCCGGTGCCCTCGATGCCGGCCAGCTGGCCGCTACCGCCGTCGGCTCCGCCGCCGCAGGCGACAATCAGCGCACCTGCGATGAGCGCTGCGAGCAGAGACCGGACCCTCGGTTTGCCTGCACTGCTACCCATCATTGTCGTCGCTCTCCTCGGGATGCGTCGCATCTTCAAAATAGTAGATTCCCACGCCGGTTCTCTTGACCGGCTTGTCTTTATCCTGCGCTGCAACTTCGTGATGTTCCAACCAGTCGTCCAGTGTCTCCAGAAGTTGCTGGCCATGCTGGGATACCAGCCGATGAAAAATCGGCAGGGCGCGCACATCGACCCGCGTATTGAACACCGTGCGCTGAAAATAGGGGTGCGCGCCGTCCGGCCGCGACAGATTGTGCTCAAGCGTGGCCAGCAGGTCGTGGCTGGCCGAGCCCAGCATGCGCAGACTTTCGGCGTCACCGGCGTCGGGCACGTAGGCGCGCTGGATGACTTCGATATTATCCTCGGCGCTGCGCGACACTGCCATCACCCGTTCGAGTTCCTCGAGGATCGCGTTGGCCGGGATATCGCCGCTGTAGCGACGGACCAGGGCCGTGAAACCGGTGGTTTCGTCGTCCAGCGCCAGCGCTTTCGGCGCGCCGTGGGCGTCGGTAAAATCGGGGTCGCGATGCCAGCCCGACAGCACGCGCGTCGCGCGGTTCGCGCCGCCCCAGACGTCGTCGCTGTAGTCGTGATCGGCCTGCTCGCGCAGTCGTTTCACGTCCTTGCGGGTGAGGCCGGTGATCACCGCCACATGGGCATCTGTCGGGCGGCGGCCCTGCGGGGTGAATGATTCGCGCGCGACTTCCGCGTAGACAGAGCGCACGATCTCGGAAAAATCACGGTAGGCGATGCCGTGACGCAGCAGAATCCGCACCAGTGGACGCAGTAGCCTGTGGCAGGCACGAGCCAGCCATTGTCGTGCGGAATCGTTCATGCTGGGAATTATATCCCTTAACCGATGCGACCGTGATTTTGGCCCGTTTTCGATGCGGCCTGTGTTACATTTCTCGGACGATTCTTGCCCGCCATAGACATGACCGCAACCGCACTGGCCCTGCAGGATTTCGCCCGCTACGACGACGCGACCTGCGATGCGCGAATCCGCGCCGCCAAGGACGTGCTCGGCTCGCGCTGCGCAATCCTTGGCCACCATTATCAGCGTGATGAAGTCTTCGCGCACGCGGATTTTTCCGGTGACTCGCTCAAGCTCTCGGCCCAGGCCGCCGCCTCCGATGCCGAATACATCGTGTTCTGCGGCGTGCACTTCATGGCCGAAGTCGCGGATATTCTTACCCGCGACGATCAGACCGTCATCCTGCCGGATATCGCCGCCGGGTGTTCGATGGCCGACATGGCCAATCTGCGCAACGTCGAACGCGCCTGGCGCGAACTGTCCGAGGTGCTCGATCCGGACGAGACGATCACGCCGGTCACCTATATCAACTCGGCGGCCGACCTGAAGGCGTTCTGTGGCCGCCACGGCGGCATCGTCTGCACGTCGTCCAACGCGCGCGGCGTGCTCGACTGGTCGTTCTCGCGGCGCGAAAAGGTGCTGTTCTTTCCCGACCAGCATCTGGGCCGCAATACGGCCTATGACATGGGCATCGCGCTCGACGAGATGGTGGTCTGGGACTACGGCAAGCCCATGGGCGGATTGACCGCCGACGAGATCAAGAACGCCAGGATGATCCTGTGGAAGGGCTTCTGCTCGGTCCACCAGATGTTTCATCCGAACCACGTCAAGAAGTTTCGCGAAGAACATCCGCAGGGCAAGGTCATCTCGCACCCGGAGAACAGCTTCGAGGTCTGCCAGGCCTCGGATGTCGTCGGTTCCACCGAGACGATCCTGAAAACGGTCCGTGCCAGCGCGCCGGGCAGCCACTGGCTGGTCGGCACCGAGCTCAATCTCGTCAATCGACTGCATCACGAGATGGCCGACAAGGGCGTGAAGGTCCAGTTCATGTCGCCGGTGGTGTGCATGTGCTCGACCATGTTCCGTACCGACCCACAGCATCTGGCGTGGGTGATGGACAATCTGGTCGAGGGACATGTGGTGAATCAGATCAGGGTCGACGCCGATGAAGCGCGCGAAGCCAGGGCGGCGCTGGACCTGATGCTGGAAATCACGGCCTGACGCGTCGCGCACCCCTACATATGGGGTGCGCGCGTGGTCTGCGCTACACTATGCGCCCTTATAAAATCCGGAAACGTGTCGATGGTCGCCGTGCGCGACGCCGGCGCGCCGCTTTCTACGTTCTTCAACCCGAGCATTCGATCATGTTTGACTCCGCCCAGCGTATCGCCGAATTCGATCCGGAACTGGCCGCAGCGATCGGCAACGAGGATCAGCGCCAGGAAGACCATATCGAGCTGATCGCTTCCGAGAACTACACCAGTCCGCGGGTCATGGAAGCCCAGGGCTCGCTGCTGACCAACAAGTACGCGGAAGGCTATCCCGGCAAGCGTTTCTATGGCGGCTGCGAGTATGTGGACGTAGCCGAGGAGCTGGCGATCAAGCGCGCCTGCAAGCTGTTCAACTGCGACTTCGCGAACGTGCAGCCGCATTCGGGCGCGCAGGCCAATGCCGCAGTCTATCTGGCCCTGGTCAAGCCCGGCGACACGATTCTGGGCATGAGCCTGGATGCCGGCGGCCATCTCACCCACGGCGCGGCGCCGAATTTTTCGGGCCGGAACTACAACGCTATCCAGTACGGGCTCGACGACGATACCGGGCTGATCGATTACGACGAGGTCCAGCGCCTGGCCACCGAGCACGAACCCAAGATGGTCGTGGCCGGTTTTTCTGCCTATTCGCGCCGGATCGACTGGGCGCGGATGCGCAAGATCGCCGATTCTGTCGGCGCCTGGCTGATGGTGGACATGGCTCATGTGGCCGGCCTGGTTGCCACCGACAACTACCCGAGCCCGTTGCCGCATGCGCATGTGGTCACCACGACCACGCACAAGACGCTGCGCGGTCCGCGCGGTGGCCTGATCCTGTCCGCCACCGGCGACGAAAAGCTCTACAAGAAACTCAACTCGGCGGTGTTTCCGGGCACCCAGGGCGGCCCGCTGATGCACGTGATCGCGGCCAAGGCCGTGGCCTTCAAGGAAGCGCTCGAGGTGGATTTCCATACCTACTCGCGCAAGGTCGTGCTCAACGCCCAGGCGATGGCCCAGGTGTTCGTGGATCGTGGCTATGACGTGGTTTCCGGCGGCACCGACAATCATCTGATGCTGGTCAGCCTGGTCAAGCAGGACATTACCGGCAAGGACGCCGAAGCGTGCCTGGGCAGCGCGCATATCACCGCCAACAAGAACGCGGTGCCCAACGACCCGCGCTCGCCGTTCGTGACCTCGGGTCTGCGTATCGGCACGCCGGCGGCGACCACACGCGGCTTCGACGAGGACGACGTACGCCAGATCGCGTCCTGGGTCTGCGATGTGCTGGACGCGTTGGCAAAAGACGCCGATGTCGATGCAGTCGTGGCCCGGGTGCGCGAGGGCGTGACCCAGCTGTGCGCTGCCCACCCGGTATATCGTCACGCCGCGCGCGGCGCTGCCTGATCCGCACGATTTCGAGACACTGTCGTGCAATGTCCGTTCTGTGACGAGCGCGCCACCCGCGTGGTCGATTCGCGTCTGGCGGCCGAAGGGAGCCAGGTGCGTCGACGCCGCGAATGCCCGGAATGCGGTGCGCGTTTCACGACGTTCGAAACCGCGGAGCTGGTCTTGCCGCGTATCGTCAAGAATGACGGCACGCCGGAACCTTTCGACGAGTCGAAACTGCGCCAGGGCGTGACCCGGGCGCTCTACAAGCGGCCGGTCGCCGCGGAAGCCATCGATACCGCCATCAGTCATATCCTGCAGCGCCTGCGCACCGACGCGGAGCGTGAAGTGGCCTCGCGCCAGCTCGGCGAATGGGTGATGGAAGAACTGCGCGAGCTCGACCAGGTCGCTTTCGTGCGCTTTGCCTCGGTCTATCGCCGCTTCGAGGACGTCAACGCGTTCCGCGAGGAAATCGAACGGCTGGAGGCGACGCCGGGCCGCCGCAGTGGCCAGCTGTCGCTGATCGACAACGGCACCAATCCGATCGACCCGAAGACCGGCGGGACGGGCTGATGAACGACACCCCCATCCGGCGTTCGGTGCATGCCTATTTCATGCAGCGCGCGCTCGAACTGGCCGGGCGCGGCTGGTACACGACGCGGCCTAATCCGCGCGTGGGCTGTGTTCTGGTCAAGGACGAGGCGATCATCGGCGAGGGCTGGCACGAGCGTGCCGGCGAGCCGCACGCCGAGCGCGCGGCGCTGGCCGACCTCGAACGCCGTGGCGGCTCGGCGCGCGGCGCGACCGCCTATGTAACGCTCGAGCCATGCAGCCATACCGGGCGCACGCCGCCCTGTGTCGACGCGCTGATCGAGGCCGATATCGCGCGGGTGGTAGTGGGCACCCAGGATCCGAACCCGCGTGTCGACGGGCAGGGCGTGGCCCGCCTGCGCGCGGCCGGCATCGATGTGGTCACCGGCGTGCTCGCCGAGCGCTGCGCGCAGATCAACGCCGGTTTCAACCAGCGCATGCGCCAGGGCCGGCCGCGTGTGCGCGTGAAGCTGGCCATGAGTCTGGACGGGCGCACCGCGGCGGCCAATGGTGAAAGCCAGTGGATCACGGGCGATACGGCGCGCGACGATGTGCATCGGCTGCGCGCCGAATCGGGCGCGGTGATGATCGGTCGCGGCACGCTGGTCGCGGACGATCCGTCCCTGAGCGTGCGGCTGGCGGGCGAATGGCCGCAGCCGCTGCGCGTGGTGCTCGACAGTCATCTCGAGATTTCGCCGTCGGCAAAGCTGCTCGGCTTGCCCGGCGACACGCTCGTATTTACCGCCAGCGGCGATCGCACGCGTATCCAGGCGCTGCAAGCTGCCGGCGCCCGCATCGAACAAGTCGGCACACGTGGCGCCGGCCTAGATCTGGCCGCTGTTATGGCCTTGCTTGGCGAGCGCGAAATCAACGACGTGCTGGTGGAAGCCGGGCCTACGCTGGCCGGCGCGCTCGCGCAGGCCGGGCTGGTGGATGAATACATGATCTACATGGCGCCGACACTGCTCGGTGACGGCGGCCGGAGTCTGTTGAAGCTGCCGGGTGTACAGACATTGGCCGACGCACGGCAACTGGTCGTCGACGCGATCGAGCCCGTCGGCGCCGACTGGCGTATCCGCGCCCGGCCGAAACGCAGCGAAGACGAAGGAGACTGACGTGTTTACCGGCATCATCAAGGGTATAGGCACGGTCGTGCAGCAGCGCGAAAAGGGCGGCGATACGCGCATCGTCATCGATACCGGGGCTACCGAACTGGGTGCTGTCGCGCTCGGTGACAGCATCGCCGTGTCCGGCGTGTGCCTGACTGCGGTGGAACTGGGTGCGCAACAGTTTGCCGCCGATGTGTCGCAGGAAACGCTGTCGCTGACCACGCTGGGCAGTCTCGAACCCGGCTCGCGCGTGAATCTCGAAGGCGCGCTGCATGCGGGCGAACCGCTGGGCGGTCATCTCGTGTCCGGCCATGTCGATGGCTTCGGCGTGCTTGAAGCGCGCACCCAGGACGCGCGTTCCTGGCGGCTGACGTTCTCGGTGCCCGATCATCTCAAGCGGTTTTTCGCACCCAAGGGCTCGGTCTGTGTGGACGGCATCAGTCTCACCGTGAATGAAGTCGACAACGATCGTTTCGGCGTCAATATCGTGCCGCATACCATGGCGCATACCACGCTCGGCGACCGCGCCGTCGGCGATCGCGTGAATCTGGAGATCGACGTGATCGCGCGTTATCTGGCACGCCTCAACGAGGTCGGTTGAACGGCTGAATCGGGCCGCGCCGCGGCGCGCGGATTAGCGCCGGCGCGGTGCTACACTGCGCAGCCAAAGCCTTTACGGCTAATGCGCCGCCGAGTGTGGCGCCCCAGCAAGCAAGGAATGTCACATGGCTATCAGCCCGATCGAGGCGGTCGTCGACGACATGCGCAACGGGCGCATGGTGATCATGCTCGACGACGCCAACCGCGAGAACGAGGGTGATCTGATCATGGCCGCCGAATGCGTGCGCCCGGAAGACATCAACTTCATGGCGCGCTACGGGCGCGGCCTGATCTGTCTGACGCTCACCCGTGAACGCTGCCGCCAGCTGCATCTGCCATTGATGGTGGCCGCCAGCGACGCCGAGCAGTCGACCAATTTCACCCTCTCCATCGAAGCCGCGGAAGGCGTGACCACCGGCATCTCCGCCCACGATCGCGCCCAGACCGTGCGCGCCGCGGTCAAGCGTGATGCGGCGCCCTCGGATCTGGTCCAGCCGGGCCATATCTTTCCGCTCATGTCGCAGCCGGGCGGCACCCTGGCGCGTGCCGGCCATACCGAGGCGGGCTGTGACCTCGCGCGCCTGGCGGGCCTGGAGCCGGCGTCGGTGATTGTCGAAATCCTCAACGAGGACGGCACGATGGCACGGTTGCCGGATCTCGAGACCTTCGCCGCCGAACACGATATCAAGCTGGGCACCATCGCCGACCTGATCCGCTATCGGATCGAGAATGAGCGCACCGTGGTGCGCGTGACCGAATCGCGGGTGGAAACCGAATTCGGCCCGTTCACGCTGTATTCCTTCGAGGACGAAGTCGACAAGGTGCTGCATTTCGCCATGGTGCGCGGCGATATCGATCCGGAAGATCCCACGCTGGTGCGCGTGCACGTACGCAATACGCTGGCCGACATGCTCGGCGTGCGCCATGGTGAGTTCGGCTGGCCGCTGCGCGATACGCTGGCGCGCGTGGCGGAAGAAGGTCGCGGCGTGGTGGTGATATTGCGCAAGCCGGAAACCGCGCGTGAGCTGATTGAGCGCATCCGCATCGTCGAAGGCCATGCCCCGGAGGCCTCCCACGACGAGAGCGGCGACGATAGCCGGATCCTGCGTACCTACGGTGTCGGCGCGCAGATTCTCACCGATCTGGGCGTGCGTCGGATGCGCGTGCTGTCCGCGCCGATGCGCATGCAGGCGATTTCCGGCTTCGGTCTGGAAGTGGTCGAGTATGTGCAGGGCCGCGACGACGCAAAATAGCGATCACGCCACCGCGTTACGCCGCGCGTTCGGGCCTGCCCGTGCGATAATGCCGGCCTGAAATTATCGAGGCATCGACATGCGCAGTATTCAAGGAGAATTCGACGGCCGAGGGCTCAAGATAGCCGTCGTGTCGACTCGCTGGAACGACGATATCGTCGACCGGCTCGTGGAAGGGGCTTGCGACGTGCTCACGGACTGCGGCGTCGACGATGACGACATCACGCTGGTACGCGTGCCCGGCGCGTTCGAGTTGCCGCTGGCCGCCGATCGCCTGGCCGACAGCGATGATTACGACGGTATCGTGGCGCTGGGCGCGGTGATCCGCGGGGAAACCCCGCATTTCGATTTCGTCGCAGGTGAATGCGCCAAGGGTCTGTCCGCCGCCGCGCTCGAATATGGCGTGCCGGTCGGTTTCGGCGTGATTACCGCCGACACCGCCGAGCAGGCCGACGCCCGCGCACAGCCGGACGAAGACCACAACAAGGGCGCCGAGGCCGCCAGCGCGGTGATCGAGATGGCCACGCTGCTGCGCGCCCTGGGCGTTTGAGCCGCATGACCCAGCCACGCGAACACAGTAGAGCGACACACCTAGCGTGATCATCAACGACGACCAGGTTCAATACGAATCGCAGGAACCGGACAGCGAGGAAGACGACGCGCTTCCGGAGCCGTCGCGCAAGGCCGGCGGCGGGCGCGTACGCGCGCGCATGGCCGCGGTTCAGGCGATCTATCAGTGGCGCATGAGCGGCACCGAAATCGCGGAGTTGATCCTGCAGTTCGCCCAGGCACGACGGCTGCGCGAACTCGACCGCGAGTATTTCGAGACGCTGCTGCGCGGCGTGGTGTATGACGCGGTCGCGCTGGAGGCTGCCTTCGACAAGCACCTGAGCCGGCCAGCCGCGCAGCTCGACCCCGTCGAGCACGCAATTCTGCTGCTGGCGACGTTCGAGTTGCGCGATCGCGTGGAAATCCCGTTTGCGGCGATCATCAACGAGGCGACCAATCTCGCCAAGATATTCGGCGCCACCGATGGCCACCGCTTCATTAACGGCGTACTTGATGCGACCGCGCGCGACCTGCGCACCGACGAAATCGGCGCGCGCCGCTAACAAACCTCGCGCCCTCGGCTCCGGCATGCAGGAATTCGCGCTCATCGCCCGTCTGGCCCAGCGTCTGCGGGCGCGCCGTGGGGATACGCGTATCGGTATCGGCGACGATGCCGCCGTGATCGCCCCGGCGGCCGGGCAGGAACTGGCCGTTACCAGCGACACCCTGATCGCGGGCCGGCATTTTCCCGACGATACCGCGCCGTTCGACATCGGCTTCAAGGCGATCGCCGTCAATCTGAGCGACCTGGCGGCCATGGGCGCAGAGCCGGCCTGGCTGACCCTCGCGTTGACCGCGCCCGCGCTGGATGCGTCTTGGTGTGATGCATTCATCGACGGCGCGCTGGCGGCGATCGGTGCGGCATCGGTCGATATCGTCGGCGGCGATACGACGCGCGGCGATCTGTCGATTACCGTGACCGCCATCGGTACGCTGCCGGCGGCAGCGGCCATCACCCGCGCCGGCGCTCGTGTCGGCGATCTCGTCGCGGTCACCGGCACGCTCGGTGATGCCGCCCAGGGGCTGGCGCTATGGGCCGAGCGCGAACAACAGCAGGACGCGCATGCCCGGTTTCTCATCGAGCGCCTGTGCCGACCGCAATGGCGTAATGGCAGCGTGCTACGCGGGCTGGTGCATGCCGCGGTCGATGTCTCCGACGGGCTCGCCGCCGATCTGGGTCATATCCTGAGTGCGAGCCAGGTCGGCGCGCGTATCGATATCGACACGTTGCCGGCATCGACGGCCCTCATGCACACCGTGCCGGATGCGGCGGCACGCCGGCGCATGCAGCTCAGCGGCGGTGACGACTATGAACTGTGCCTGATCTTGCCCGCAGCGCAGGTCGATGCAGCTCGCGCGGCCGTCGATGCGCCGTTGACGGTGATCGGCGTGATCGAGGCCGCCCCGGGCCTGCGCTGCGTCGACGCGAGCGGTGCGGCAGTCGACCCGTTGCAGGATCGCGCGCACGGCTGGGATCATTTCAGCGGATAGATCGTCCCGGCCTCAGCGGCTGCAGGCGGGCTTGAACCCGAGCCCGCAGGCCTGGCTGAAATAGTCGCTGGCCGAGGACACATCGCCCAGCCCATGACGGCTCTCGCCCAGCAGATAGAGCGCGCGCGCGTTGTCGGGCTGGTCGTCGAGCAGGCGGCCGAGCGGCGCGAGCGCGCGCTGGTAGTCGCCCGTATCCACATACAGCCGCGCCAATGCCTCGCGGGCATCGTTATTACCGGCGTCGAGGGCCAGCGCTTCGCTCAGGTCGGCCCGGGCATCGCTGAGCGCGCCGCTGGCCTTGAACGCCAGGCCGCGCCGGTAATAGGCATCGGCCAGCTGTGGCTGCATCGTGATTGCGGCGCCGAAAGCGCGAATCGCGCCGGGATAGTCACCGTCGGTATAGGCCATACGGCCGTGCTTCATCGCGGCCATGGCGGCATAGCGGCTGTAGTCGGTCGCACCATTGGCCTGCAGCAGATCGGCGATTTCGCGTTCGGATTTGTCCAGCGCCAGCTGCAGCGGCGCGATCCCGGCGGCGGAGCGATTCGGATCCGCGCCGCGGGCGAGCAGCAAGCGCACGCAATCGGCGTGGCCGCCGGCGACCGCCTGATAGAGCGGCGTGCGGCCGTGATCGTTACGGGCCTCGATATCGGCACCGAGGGTGAGCAGATAATCCACCATCGGTCGATGACCGGCGCGGGCGGCCATCAGCAGCGGGGTGTTGCCGTGTTCGTCGGCCCGATGGATATCGGCACCGCCGGAGACCAGGATATGCGCGATTTCGGTATTGCCCTGATCGGCCTGCCAGGACGCCTGCCACAGCGGCGTCTGATTCCACTTGTTCTCGGCGTTCACGGCCGCGCCCGCTGCGATCAGCGCGCGCGCGATGGCGGGGCGATAGCGCTCCGCGGCCCAGTGCAGCGCCGTGAACCCGTTGCGCCCGTCGCGCGCCTCCAGCTGCGCATCGGCCTGAATTAGCCTGCGCACGATGTCGAGCCGACCGTTCTCGGCGGCCAGAATCAGCGGCGTCTGTCCGCGTCGGGTGCGCAGATTCTTCGACACGCCGTTGGCGAGCGCGGCCTCCACCGCGGATACAGAGCCGCGCGCGGCCGCGTAATGAATACACTGCCAGTCGTGATGACGGTCGCCGACCCGGTCGCGAATACGCGACGCGGCGCAGGCGGCGTCCATGGTGGGGTCGAGCGCGAGCACGCCGAGGGCGGCGGCGCCGGCGATCAGAATGGCGGCAAGCAGAAACTTCATGTGCTCATCATAAGACAAGCGGACGATCGCGGCCGGCCGGGGCGGCAAGGCTCTCGCTTGCGCAAGCCGGTAGACTATGGCGCTGTTTCTCGCTTCAACGTCGGTCCCAGCCAGCCCATGCTCCAGTTGCACGATAGCCTCAGCGGTCAGCGCCAGCCCTTGAAAACGCTCGAGCCGGATCACGTGCAGTTGTACGTATGCGGCGTGACCGTCTATGACTACTGCCATCTCGGCCACGCCCGCGTGATGATCGTGTTCGACATGTTCGTGCGTTATCTGCGCGCGCGCGGCTGGCGGGTGACTTATGTGCGCAACGTCACCGATATCGACGACAAGATCATCAATCGCGCCGCCGAAGTAGGCGAAACCCCGGAATCCATTGCCACGCGGTTCGCCGCCGCCATGCGTGAGGACGAAGCGGCACTCGGTCTCATCGCACCCGATCAGGAGCCCGCGGCAACCGCCCACGTGGAGCAGATTCTGGCGATGATCGAGCGCCTGATCGAAAACGGCGCGGCTTATGTGGGCGACAATGGCGATGTCTATTACGACGTCAGCAGTTTCGGAAACTACGGCGCACTGTCCGGCAAGCGCACTGCGGATCTGCGCTCGGGCGCGCGTATCGCGGTCAACGAATCCAAGACCGACCCGCTGGACTTCGTGCTGTGGAAGGCCGCCAAGCCGGACGAGCCGAGTTGGGATTCACCCTGGGGCCCGGGACGGCCCGGCTGGCATATCGAATGCTCGGCCATGTCCACGCACTGCCTGGGCGACAGCTTCGATATTCACGGCGGCGGGCTGGATCTGCAGTTCCCGCACCACGAAAACGAGATCGCGCAAAGCGAGGCGGCGACCGGCGCCCACTATGTCAACACCTGGATGCATAACGGCTTCGTGACCGTCGACGATGAGAAGATGTCGAAGTCGCTGGGCAACTTTCTTACCATCCGCGATGTGCTGGATCGCTACGACGCCGAGACGGTGCGTTATTTCGTGCTCTCGACCCATTACCGCAGTCCGCTGGCCTATAACGCCGACGCCATGGACGCTGCTACCAGTTCGTTGACCCGGCTGTATACCGCGTTGCGGGACGCGAACGGGGAAGGCTCGGCCAGCGAAGAGATGGTCGGAGACTTTCGCGCTCGCTTTGCGGAGGCGATGGACGACGATCTCAACACCCCGGCGGCGATAGCCGTGCTCTTTGAAATGGCACGCGAAGCCAATCGAAGCAAGGACAGCGCGCCGGCCGAGGCGGGCGCCATCGCCGCCGCGATGCGCGAGCTCGGCCGCGAGATCGGTCTGTTGCAACAGGACCCGGCTGCCTTTTTGCAGGGTGACGCGCGCCAGCACGACGCCGGCACTCTGGACGCGGCCACGATCGAATCGTTGATCGCCCAGCGTATCGCGGCACGCAAGGACCGGGATTTTGCCACCGCCGATCGGATTCGGGACGAACTCACCGCTGCCGGCATCGTGCTCGAGGACGGCGCCGACGGTACGCTCTGGCGGCGCGGCTAGCGCGACGAAGACGGGAACAGCGCCGCGTCCGGAGCGGGCGCGGCGAACTGCTAGCCGGCGTTTTTCGCGTCCCGTAGTTGGGCGGCACGCAGCGTGTTGCTCATCAGCATGGCCACCGTCATCGGGCCGACGCCGCCGGGCACGGGGGTGATCCATGCCGCGCGCTCGGCGGCCGCTTCGTACGCTACGTCGCCGACCAGCTTGCCCGAGTCGAGGCGGTTCATGCCGACATCGATCACGGTGGCGCCTTCGCGAATCCACTCGCCCTTGATCAGCCCCGGCTTGCCCACGCCGACGACCAGTATTTCCGCCTGCCCGACTTCGTATTCCAGATCGCGGGTAAAGCGATGGCACACCGTGGTGGTCGCGCCCTTGAGCAGAAATTCCAGTGCCATTGGGCGCCCGACGATGTTCGAAGCGCCCACGACCACGGCCTGGCGACCATGGAACGTTTCGCCGATGGCCTCGAGCAGCCGCACGATACCCAATGGCGTGCAGGCGCGCAGGCAGGGCACCCGCTGGGCGAGGCGACCGACGTTGTACGGGTGAAATCCATCGACATCCTTGTCCGGTCGCACGCGTTCGATGATGGTGCTTGCGTCGATGTGCGCCGGCAGGGGCAGTTGGACGAGAATACCGTCGACGCTGTCGTCGGCATTGTAGCGGTCGATGAGCGCGATCAGCTCGTCCTGGGTAATATGTGCATCAGGGTAGGCCGCCTGTGAAACCAGCCCCGCCTCCTGACAGGCCTCGATCTTTTTGCCGACGTAGACCTGCGAGGCCGGGTCGTTGCCGACAAGAATCACCGCCAGTCCCGGCGCGCGCTGACCCGAATCCAGCCGTTTGTCGACGGCCTCGCGAACGGCGTGTCGATAATCCAGAGCAATCTGTTTGCCGTCGATGAGGCGGGCTGCCATGCGCAATAGGTCTGAGGAATGAGGGCGTGGATTCTCGCACGCCGCGGATATGCGGACAATTGAGCCGGCACACTCGCACGCCGGCCCGTGAACGGATAGAATCCGCCCCGTTGCTGGATGCAATCGAAATGATTGCGGGTTTGCTCTTGTCACGCAGAGCTGCGACAGCAAAGCAGACGCACATCCGCGTATGGCGGTCGATCCGCGGGTAGTTTGGACAAGGTATTCGGGGCATGGCGCAGTTTGGTAGCGCGTCTGCTTTGGGGTGATCCGCACCGCGGAGAACGCCGAGAAACACGGGTTTCGAGGCCGGGTTTGTTGGTAAGGCGTAGCCGAGCCTAGAAACAGACTGCTCGTAAAGCAGACGTGGGTCTGTACACGAGGGTTGACCGGCAAGTAAGTTTGGACAAGGTATTCGGGGCATGGCGCAGCTTGGTAGCGCGTCTGCTTTGGGAGCAGAAGGTCACAGGTTCGAATCCTGTTGCCCCGACCATCTTCGACGCGCCAGACACGCACCCAACTCATTTCCTCGCGCCCGTAGCTCAGGGGATAGAGCAATGGCCTTCTAAGCCATCGGTCGCTGGTTCGAATCCAGCCGGGCGCACCATTCATATGGGTCGCCGCAGCGCGACCCATATGAATGGTTTATCCGATTAGTCATTCGAACCAGCGACAACAGACAAGCTTGGTTCGACGGATGCGCGCAGCGCATCCGAACGGGGCGGCGTCAGTCACACCGGCACGAAGGGTGAGCAGGTACAGCCTGCGAGTAATCCAGCCGGGCGCGGCCCCATTCCCTATTGAACCCGGCTGCAGACGTGTCCCGCGGTAGCGAAGTTGCCGGAGCACGAAACAATCGCCCGGTGGGGGTGGCATCGGCGCCTTAACCCGATTAGAATACGCGGCTTGCATTGGCTGCCCTCAATTGCGATTGCGGTTCGGCCGATGCGTGCTGTTTTCGGTGGTGGGCGTAGCTCAGTTGGTAGAGCCCTGGATTGTGATTCCAGTCGTCGTGGGTTCGAGTCCCATCGTCCACCCCATCCGAATGTCGGTTTTGCTGGCGATCGGGAGCAGTAGCGCCTATCATGGCGCCCGGCGATTTTCATCGCCATCGACGAGGCAGGTTTTGCCGCAGTCGCTGGGCCGTTAGCTCAACGGTAGAGCAGTTGACTCTTAATCAATTGGTTGTAAGTTCGATTCTTACACGGCCCACCATTTTAGTAATAAAAACGCCGGATTGGCTCTGCCGATCCGGCGTTTTTATTGGGCGCCATTCGGCAATTCGCCCCGCGCCGTCCCTGTGCGTATTCGAGTCGAAAAAGCAGCAGGCAGTCCATTCGTGTCGTCAGCGTGATCCACCCGACCCCACGGCGGGCATGGTGTGATCGTTACCCGTGGGTGATCGGGGTAGCCGACGGCGCGCTTGGGCCGATCGCGGCCGCATCGATTGCCGCCGTTTGCCTCGTAACCGGAAGACAATCAGGCGCGACGTTGCGCAGGAGAGCGCGCCGGATGGGTGTATTTCTTGGGCCAAGGCGACTGCTTCGTAGCTACCGGCGACGTGTGATTCCGTCGCTAGGATGTGGTTATTGCGGCCGCGGTGGCGACTGTCGAACAGACGGTTAATCGGTTCTGCTTTCCAACGCCTTGTTTGCAAACGCGCTCCGCGTCTGCTCGAAGACGGCATATCAAAGCGTGGCGTCGGCACAGCATGTTTGGAGCGGCTCCTAATATAAGCTTCGTCTGAATAAGGATGCCTGCTGTAGAAACTTGATTTTGCGATGGATTCTCTTAATGTGCCGGTTTCCACGGCGCCGGGTTCGCGGCGTATCCAACAGGCAGGCATCGTGTCACTCGTTACTTCTTTTTCGCTCGGCGTCAGTCTTTCCATGGACGCGTTCGCGGCGTCGGTTGCCCAGGGGGCGCGTGTCGATGGGGCGCGCTCGCGCAACGCGTTGCGTACGGCCTCCTATCTGGGTGCTTTCGAGATGCTGCTGCCGGTCGTCGGCTGGGTGCTGGGTACGCTGCTCGGTTCGTTCATGGCACAGGTCGATCACTGGATCGCCTTTGTCTTGCTGGCCGGGATTGGCGGCAAGATGATCCACGATGCGGTGCGTCATGAGCGCCGCGGGTCGAGCGATCCGGCACCGTCGCCGGGACGTCTTCTACTGCTGGCGATCGGCACGAGCCTTGATGCCGCCGCGGTGGGGGTGACGTTGGTGGTGCTCCAGGTGCCGATCCTGCTGGCCGCGCTGATCATCGGCATGACTACTTTTGCGATGTCTTATGCAGGTTTCATGCTCGGCGGTGTGGCGGGCGATCGCATGCCGCGCTATGCCGAGATCGGTGGGGGGCTGATGCTGATCGGCATCGGCACCAGAACGCTGCTCGAACACACGCTTCTCGCCTGACGGGCGCACGCCGACCAATACAGACAGGGCAGCGGTGGAGTCCGGGATCCGCCGTGGCGCGTTCGGCTTGAATACAGGCGTTGCGAACCCATCTCCTTCGCGTGAAAGCAAAGGAGTCGGACAGTGGAAACACTGGATCTCAACGATAAACAATTGAACGCGTCGCGCATCGGTCTGGGCACCTGGGCGATCGGCGGCTGGATGTGGGGCGGCACCGACGAAGCGCAGTCGATTCGCACGATTCAGAGCGCGCCCGATCATGGTGTGACGCTCATTGATACGGCGCCGGTGTACGGCTTTGGCGCGTCCGAGGAAATCGTGGGCAAGGCGGTGAAGCAGGGCGCCATGCGCGACAAGGTGGTGCTGGCGACCAAGTGCGCGCTCGAGTGGGACAGCAAGGAACGCGTGGTCCGCAATGCCAGCAAGCAGCGCGTGCTCAAGGAGGCCGATGATTCGCTCCGGCGTCTGCGCACCGACGTGATCGACGTGCTGCAGGTCCATTGGCCCGACCCGAACGTGGACGTGCGCGAAACCGCCGAGGCGATGGCCGAGCTGCGCGACGCAGGCAAGATCCGCGCGATCGGGGTGTCCAATTTCACGCCCGAGCAGATGACATCGTTCAGCGAAGTCGCGGCGATCGATATCGCCCAGAATCCCTACAATCTCTTCGAGCGCGGTATCGACGACGACGTGTTTCCCTGGGTGCGCGAGAACGACACGCGGCTGCTGGCCTACGGCGCGCTTTGCCGCGGCCTGCTGTCGGGGCGCATGCATGCGAACCGCGAGTTTCCCGGGGACGATTTGCGCAATAACGACCCCAAGTTCCAGCAGCCGCGTTTCGGTCAGTATCTTGCGGCGGTGGACGAGCTCGAGACGTTTGCCCATGACAATTACGGCAAGCACGTGCTGGATTTGGCCATCCGCTGGGTACTCGATCAGTATCCGCGGTCGATAGCATTATGGGGCGCGCGCAAACCCGAGCAGCTGGACGCGGTCGACGACGTATGGGGCTGGCAGCTGGACGCTTCTGCCCGCGCACAGATCGAGCAGATCGTGGACAGGCACGTCACCGACCCGGTGGGACCGGAATTCATGGCCCCGCCGGCGCAAAAATAGCAGCGACAGGTCGGTTCGGCACGGTGGGGCTGGGCAGGCTTGATATACTAGGGGGTCAACGTTTTCGTATGCCGTGTGCATCCGGGCCTGGCCCAATCGAATCACGTAATAAATCAAGATCGTACAGAGGTAGTTAATGGACGTTTCCGTAGAAAATCCCGGTGGATTGGCCCGCAAGCTCAAGGTTCAGATTCCTGCCGAGCGTGTGAGCGCAGCCGTCGATGCCAAGGTCAAGCGCGTCGGCCAGCATGCGAAGATTCCGGGATTTCGTCCGGGCAAGGCGCCGATCAAGGTGCTCTATCAGCGCTACGGCGATCAGGCGCGTCAGGAAGCCGCCGGCGAACTGATCCAGAGCGTGTATCCGGAAGCGCTGGAAAAGGCCGAGCTCAATCCGGCGGGTCAGCCGCAGATCGAGCTGGGTGAATTCCATGCCGGTCAGCCGCTGGAGTTCACCGCCAGCTTCGATGTCTATCCCGAGATCGAGCTCAAGGGTCTGGACAGCATCGAGGTCGAGAAGCCGGTGACCGAGGTCACCGATGCCGATATCGACAAGACCATCGAGCGCATCCGCGAGCAGAACAAGACGTTCGAGGCAACGGACCGCGAAAGCCAGGACGGCGATCAGGTCGTGGTCGACTATGTCGGTCGTATCGACGGTGAGGCCTTCGAGGGCGGCACCGGCAACGATATCGAGGTCAATCTCGGCGAGCAGCAGTTCCTGCCGGATCTGGAGCGCGCGCTGGTCGGTCGCAAGGCCGATGAGCAGTTCGACGTCGACGTCAGCTTTCCCGACGACTACGGCGCCAAGGATCTGGCCGGCAAGACGGCCACCTTCGATGTGACGGTCAAGACCGTCAGCGAGCCCAAGCTCGCCGAAATCGACCAGGCGTTCCTGCAGCAGATGGGCATCGAGGACGGTGACATCGACGAGTTGAAGGTGAAAGTACGCGAATCGCTGGAACAGGAAGCCAAGCACGCGGTCGATACCAAGGTGAAGACCGAGGTGATGGAGTCGCTGCATGCGTCGAATCCGATCGAGGTGCCGCAGTCGATGGTGGCTCAGGAAATCGATCGCATGCGCAAGGAAGCCATGCAGCGCATGCCCAAGGAAATGCAGGGCAACGAAGAACAGATGAAAGCGCTGATGCCCGACGAAGCCTTGCAGGAACAGGCCGAGCGTCGCGTGGCGATGGGCCTGCTGATCGCGGAAGTAATCGCCAACAAGGAGCTCGAGCTCGATCAGGAGCGCGTCAGCAAGAAGATGGAAGACATCGCCTCCGGCTACGGCGACCAGGCCGAGCAGGTCAAGCAGTACTACCAGCAGAACCCGCAGCTCATGCAGGGTCTGCAGGCGATGGTCATGGAAGAGCAGGTGGTCGACACCCTGCTCGAGGGCGCGACCATCACCGAGAAGGACACCGAGCTCGACGAGCTACTCAACGCCAACCGCGACAACGGCTAGTCGACAGACTTTCCGATTTTCGGCGCGGCAAGGAAACCAACGCTTATGTCAGACCAGAACACGAACATGCAGCCCCAGAACCTGGGCCTGATTCCCATGGTCATCGAGCAGACCGCTCGCGGGGAGCGCTCGTTCGATATCTATTCACGCCTGTTGAAAGAGCGCGTGATTTTTGTCGTCGGTCCGATCGACGACCATATGGCCAATCTGATCGTGGCCCAGCTGCTGTTCCTGGAGTCCGACAACCCGGACAAGGACATCCAGCTGTATATCAATTCGCCGGGCGGCGTGATCACCGCCGGCATGTCCATCTACGACACCATGCAGTTCGTCAAGCCGGACGTGGCCACCATGTGCCTCGGCCAGGCCGCGAGCATGGGTGCGATTCTGATGGCCGGCGGCGCGCCCAAGAAGCGTTTCTGCCTGCCCAATTCGCGCATCATGATTCATCAGCCGTTGGGCGGGTTCCAGGGTCAGCAGACGGATATCGAAATCCACGCGCGTGAAATATTGCATGCGCGTGAACGTCTGAACCAGATTCTGGCGCACCACACCGGACAGCCGCTGGAGAATATCCAGCGCGACACCGAGCGTGATTTCTTCATGAGCGCTGATTCGGCGGTGGAATACGGCGTGATCGACGAGGTGCTGACCTCGCGAGCGGCAATGGCGGACAAGACCACGGACAAGGGCAAGTAAACGACTTGCCATTGCAGGCCTCGCGCATTGCGGGGCCTGCAATTGGGCGTGTTCAAGACGGCGGGTTTGTGAAAAATCCGTGACAAGCGTTTGACCGATATGCCATACAAGACATATCGGCAGGCCCAGTATCAAGAGGTCCCAAGACAATGGCGGAAGATTCCAACGGCAACAGCGGCTCGAGCGACAAGTCCGGCCGCACCCTGTACTGCTCGTTCTGTGGCAAGAGCGAGCATGAAGTACGCAAACTGATCGCCGGTCCGTCGGTATTCATCTGCGACGAATGCGTGGATCTGTGCAACGACATCATGCGCGAGGAGCTGGCGAGCAAGCCGGCCAAGAAAGGCCTGCCCAGCCCGCAGGAAATCAAGCGCGTGCTCGATGACTACGTCATCGGTCAGGAGTCGGCCAAGAAGATCCTGGCGGTCGCGGTCTACAACCACTACAAGCGTCTCAACGCCGAAACCGGCGAAGGCGACGTGGAACTGCAGAAATCCAACATTCTGATGATCGGGCCGACCGGCTGCGGCAAGACGCTGCTGGCGGAAACCCTCGCACGTCTGCTCGACGTGCCGTTCGCGATCGCCGATGCCACCACGCTCACCGAAGCGGGCTATGTCGGCGAGGATGTGGAAAACATCATCCAGAAGCTGCTGCAGAAATGCGACTACGATGTTGACAAGGCCCAGCGCGGCATTGTCTATATCGACGAGATCGACAAGATTTCGCGCAAGTCGGAAAATCCCTCGATCACCCGCGACGTTTCGGGCGAGGGCGTGCAGCAGGCGCTGCTCAAGTTGATCGAAGGCACTACCGCGAGCGTGCCGCCCCAGGGCGGGCGCAAGCATCCCCAGCAGGAGTTCCTGCAGGTGGATACCGGCGGCATCCTGTTCATTGTCGGCGGTGCGTTTGCCGGTCTGGACAAGACCATTTCCAGCCGCTCCGGCCGCTCCGGCATCGGCTTTTCGGCCGAGGTCAAGGGTGAGAATGAACAGCGCGCGCTGGGGGAACTGCTGGCCAGCGTCGAGCCCGAGGATCTGGTCAAGTATGGCCTGATCCCCGAATTCGTCGGCCGGCTACCGGTGGTGGCCACGCTCGAGGAACTCGACGAGACCGCGCTGATCTCGATTCTGCGCGAGCCCAAGAACGCGCTCACCAAGCAGTACGCCAAGCTCTTCGAGATGGAAAACTGCGAACTCGAAATCCGCGAGGATGCACTGCGTGCCATCGCCAAGCGGGCGATGGATCGCAAGACCGGGGCGCGCGGCCTGCGTACGATTCTGGAATCGATTCTGCTGGACGTGATGTACGAGTTGCCGGCCATGGAGAACGTCTCCAAGGTGGTCGTCGACGAGGCGGTGGTCAACGGCGATGCTCAGCCGTATATCGTTTATGAAAACGCCGACGCGACCCGCGCCGGGGCCTGAGGTGCCTGCGCCGGCCGTCCTCGACGGCCGGTGCGGGCGCGGCGCTGATTGAAAAGCGCCGCGTTGCCCGCAATTTACTACTAAATTCACAGTGGCCGGCTTTAATTGCCGGCCGCTTTTTACGCGAGGGTTCAAATGGCTGACAACGCTCTGGTGCCAGTACTGCCGCTGCGAGACGTCGTGGTCTTCCCGCACATGGCGATCCCACTGTTCGTGGGACGCGAGAAATCCATCACCGCGCTCGAAGCGGCAATGGCCGAAGACAAGAAGATTCTGCTGGTGGCGCAGAAGGCCGCCGATATCGACGACCCCGGCGCCGACGATATCTACGAGGTCGGCACGCTGGCTTCCATCCTGCAACTGCTCAAGCTGCCTGACGGCACCGTGAAGGTGCTGGTCGAGGGCGCCGACCGCGCACGCCTGTCGGACCTGCACGAGGCCGACGGCAGCCTTGTGGCGCGCTACGACGTCATCGACGACGCCGAAGACGAGAGCGCCGAAGCGGATGCCCTGATGCGCTCGGCGGTATCCACCTTCGAAGCCTATGTGAAGCTCAACAAGAAGATACCGGCCGAGCTGCTGCCCTCGCTGTCGAGCATGGATTCCGCCGGCCGTCTGGCGGATACGATCGCGGCGCATCTGAACCTCAAGCTCGACGAGCGTCAGGACGTGCTGCATATCGCCGACGCGCAGGCGCGGCTCGAGCATGTGGTTGCCAAGACCGATGCCGAGATCGAAGTGCTGCAGATCGAGAAGAAGATCCGTGGTCGCGTCAAGCAGCAGATGGAGAAGTCGCAGCGCGAGTATTACCTCAACGAACAGATGAAGGCCATTCAGAAAGAGTTGGGCGACATCGAGGATGCGCCCAACGACCTGGAGGATCTCGAAGACAAGATCGGGAAGGCCGGCATGCCCAAGGAGGTCAAGAAGAAGGCCACCGCAGAGTTCAACAAGCTCAAGTCGATGTCGCCGATGTCGGCCGAAGCCACCGTCGTGCGCAACTACCTCGACTGGCTGGTGGACGTGCCGTGGAAGAAGCGCAGCAAGACCAAGATCGATCTCAAGCAGGCGCAGGAGACGCTCGATTCCGATCACTACGGTCTGGAGCGGGTCAAGGAGCGGATCATCGAGAATCTCGCGGTGCAGAGCCGCGTGAAGAAGATCAAGGGCCCGATCCTGTGTCTGGTCGGCCCGCCGGGCGTGGGCAAGACCTCGCTGGGGCGTTCGATCGCGCGCGCCACCAACCGCAAGTTCGTGCGCATGAGTCTGGGCGGGGTGCGTGACGAGGCCGAGATTCGTGGCCATCGTCGGACCTATATCGGCTCGCTGCCGGGCAAGATCATCCAGAACATGGCCAAGGTCGGTGTGCGCAATCCGCTGTTTCTGCTCGACGAAGTCGACAAGATGGCCAACGATTTTCGCGGCGATCCGGCTTCCGCACTACTGGAAGTGCTGGATCCCGAGCAGAACAACAGCTTCGGCGATCACTACCTCGAGGTCGACTACGATCTGTCGCAGGTGATGTTCGTGTGTACCGCCAACACGCTCAATATTCCGCCGGCGCTGCTCGATCGCATGGAAGTCATTCGCCTGTCGGGCTACACCGAGGACGAGAAGCTCAACATCGCCGAACGTTATCTCGTGCCCAAGGCGATGAGTGAAAACGGGCTCAAGGAAGAAGAGCTTTCGATCTCCGACAACGCCATCACCGACGTGATTCAGCGTTATACCCGCGAGGCGGGGGTGCGTAATCTCGAGCGCGATATCAGCAAGATCTGCCGGAAAGTGGTCAAGGAGCTGATCAGCGAGTCCGAGCGCGGCACGGTGCAGGTATCCAAGCGCAATCTGGACAAGTACCTGGGCGTGCCCAAGTATCGCTACGGCCGCGCCGAGGAGAAGGACAGCGTGGGCCAGGTCACCGGCCTGGCATGGACCGAAGTCGGCGGCGAACTGCTGTCGATCGAGTCGGCGGCGGTGCCGGGCAAGGGCAAGCCGCTGCATACCGGCTCGCTCGGTGATGTCATGCAGGAGTCGATCCAGGCGGCGCTCACGGTAATCCGTTCGCGCGCTGCCTCGCTGGGTATCGATCGTGACTTCATGCAGAAATCCGATCTGCATGTGCACGTGCCCGAGGGTGCGACGCCCAAGGATGGCCCGAGTGCGGGCGTGGGCATGTGCACTTCGATGGTGTCAGCCCTCACACAAATCCCCGTACGCGCCGACGTGGCCATGACCGGGGAGATCACCCTGCGTGGCGACGTGCTTCCCATTGGCGGGCTCAAGGAGAAGCTGCTGGCCGCGCATCGCGGTGGGATCAAGATCGTGATCATCCCGCACGACAACACCAAGGATCTTGCGGAGATTCCGGCTAACATCAAGAATCGGCTGGATATTCGGCCGGTCAAAAAGATTGATGAAGTGCTCGAAATCGCACTCACCAGGAAGCCTCAGGCGCTGCCGGAAGACGCGGCAGGGCCCGACAATGCAGGCAAGAACGACCCGGCAGGAATCCGGGCCCATTGAGCGATGGCGGCGTATCCCGCGGCGTCGGCCGGCAAACCCTTTGTTGACGGTCGAAAGAGACGCTTGGTATAACAGCCGCTTATGTTCACGCCAAGGCGCTTGATTGCAGTGGCGTGAACGCGCATGGTCGGCGATGCGTTCGCGATCGAGCGTATGTCACCCGCCCGGGCCCGTGCCGGGTTAATACGAACATTTGTTTCATTCCTCAGGGGATTTTCACTATGAACAAAACCGAACTTGTCGATGCGGTCGCTGCCGACGCAGACCTGTCCAAGGCCGATGCCTCGCGTGCCGTAGACGCCATGGTCGATTCCGTGACCGACGCTCTCAAGAAAGGCGACAAGGTCTCGCTGGTAGGCTTTGGCGTGTTCTCCGTACGCGAGCGCGCCGCTCGTCAGGGCCGTAATCCGAAGACCGGTCAGTCGATCACCATCCCCGCAGGAAAAACTCCTGGCTTTAAGGCTGGTAAAGCGTTGAAAGACGCTGTAAACTAGCGCGCCTTCGCTGGGTAAACGGCGAATCACCGATACGTCGGTAGGGTGCTTAGCTCAGTTGGTAGAGCGTCGCCTTTACACGGCGAATGTCGGCGGTTCGAATCCGTCAGCACCCACCAAAGTTCAGGAGCGGTAGTTCAGCTGGTTAGAATGCCGGCCTGTCACGCCGGAGGTCGCGGGTTCGAGTCCCGTCCGCTCCGCCAGTCTGTTTACGGGTTGTAGTACAACCCGCTCAGGCTTCCAAAGGGCGCTCTTCGGAGCGCCCTTTTTTATTGCCCGTCGTTTTCGATGACAGCCGCGATCGAAGTGCCGCCCGCAAGAGCTGTGTCTTGCAGCAAACAGCTGTCACGCAGGCGCGGTTGCGGCACAATGGCGTACCCGATTTTCGGGCGCCCGCGAAGCGTGCCGTCACCTCGAAACCAACAACAAGTCCGGGAGCACAACAGATGCTGCAAAGAATTCGCGACAATGCGAGCGGCCCGCTGGCCTATGTCGTCGTCGCCGTTATCGCGCTGGTATTCGGCGTATGGGGCATTGGCTCCTATTTCACGCCGTCGTCGGATCCGGTGGTCGCCAGTGTCGGCAGCACGGATATCACGCGCAGTCAGCTGCAGCGGGGCTACGATCAGCGCTACCAGCGTCTGCGCCAGCTCATGGGTGACGGTTTCGATCCGAGCATGTTTCCGCCGGAACAGCTGCGCCAGACCGTGCTCCAGGGGCTCATCAATGATGCGGTCCTGAATCAGTACGCGCAGGACAACGGCTACCGCGTGACCGATGCGGCGGTGCTGGCGGCGCTGCGCAGCGATCAGCAATTCCAGCAGGGCGGGCAGTTTTCGCCGCAGCGCTATCGCGCGCTGTTGTCGCAGGCCGGCATTGCCCCGGCCCAGTACGAGGCGAGCCTGCGTCGCGACCTCAAGAGCCGTCAGCTGCGCGGCGAGATCGTCAACAGCGCATTCGCCTCGCCGGCCGAGGTGGATCAGGCCTATCGGCTGGTCAACCAGGAGCGGCGGGTACGGTATCTGCGCTTCGACCCCGCAAACTATCGCGATCAGGTCGAGGTAACGGACGCACAGATCAAGTCCTACTACGATGCGCACGGCGACCAGTTCCAGCGCCCGGAGCGGGTGAAGCTCGCCTATGTATCGCTCGATCGCAGCAACGCCGGCGACGATCAGACGCCGGACGAACAAACCCTGCGTGCGCTCTATGAGCAGAACAAGGCGCAGTTGGGCGAGCCGGAGACCCGCAGCGGCGGTGAAATTCGGGTGCCGATAGAAGGCGATGGCTCGGCTGCGCGCGACACCGTGCAGAAACTGGCCGGCGCCATGGCCGACGGCGACCCGCAGACGCTGGCGGAGAAAACCGATGGCGCCAGCTATACCCCGCTCGACTCGGTCAAGCGGGCGGACCTGCCCCCGGCCGTCGCCGATGCACTGTTCGCTATGAAGGCCGGCGATACGTCGTCGCCCGTGCGTGGCGACGATGCCTGGTATCTGTTGCAGCTCAAGGACGTCAACGCGGCCAAGACGCCGGCGTTCGACGATCCCGAGGTGCAGGCCCAGCTCAACGCCATTGCCAGCGCTCAGCAGGCCAACCAGGCCTATGACGACAAGATCGACCGGCTCGAGTCACTGGCCTATGAAGCCCCCAATGACCTCAAGACCCTTTCCGATCAGCTCGGCCTGAAAATCCAGCATAGCGATTGGCTCACAAGGGACGGCGGTGGTGGTCTCGGCCAGTACGACGCAATCCGCAAGGCCGCGTTCTCGGATGCCGTGCTCAAGGACAAGCTCAACAGCACGCCGATCCAGCTGGGATCGGATCGACGCGTGGTTGTACGCGTGGACGCGCAGGAGCCGGCGCAGGCGCTGCCGCTTGACACAGTCAGTGCGCGTATCCGCGATCGCCTGGTCGCCCAAAAGACCGCGGAGCAGGCCCGTACGGCGGCCGAGGCGGCGCTGGCGAAGATCAAGGACGGGGCGAAGCTCGAGTCGGTCGCCCAGGGCGATGCAGCGCCGTCACTGGAGAATGCCGGTTTCATTCGGCGTTCCAGCGACGATACCGACGCCCGTGTTCGCGAAGCTGCGTTCGGCATGGCGCAGCCGAGCGCCGACCAGCCCGGCTACGACATCACCGCGACCAGTAACGGCATGGTGGCTCTGGTGGCCGTCGATCAGGTACGCGATGCCCAGGGCGACAAGAGCAAGACGCCGCGCTCGCAGTTCGCCGATCAGCAGCGCAACTATGTCGCGCAGCAGGAATATGCGGCCCTGAGCCAGTACCTGCGTTCACAGGCCGATGTTGAAGTGAATCAGAACCGCGTCAACCCCTGATAAGCTTTCGAGGCTGTTCAACGCCGTGCGTTCGCGCACGGCGTTTTTTTGGGTCTCGTTTGACGATCCGGTCGATTTGGCCTCAGCTGCCTCGCGCCGATGTTGGCGCTGGCCGGGTGTGATCTGACTGAGCAGGGCGCTCGCCGCTCCGGCAATGAACGCCGGGCAATAAAAAAGCGCGGTAGGCAGACCGCGCTTTTTTCTATCACACCGATTCCTCGAGGTCAGTCGTCCTCGACCGGCGTGGCGCCCATGATGTGATAGCCGGCGTCAACGTACAGCACTTCCCCGGTAATGCCGGAGGCCAGGTCGGAGCCTAGGAACGCGGCGGCGTTGCCGACTTCCTCCTGGGTGACATTACGGCGTAGCGGTGCACCGGCCTTCGCGTGCGCGAGCATGTCGCGGAAACCGCTGATTCCCGCGGCCGCCAGGGTCTTGATCGGGCCGGCGGAAATCGCATTCACGCGTACGCCGCGCGGGCCCAGGTCGGCCGCCATGAAGCGCATGCTCGACTCGAGGCTGGCCTTGGCCGGGCCCATGATGTTGTAGCCCGGCATCACTTTCTCGGCGCCCAGATAGGTCAGCGTGATCAGGCAGGCGCGCTCGGAAAGCATCGTGCGCGAAGCCTTGCCGAGGGCGGCGAAGCTATATGCGCTGATGTCGTGGGACACGCTGGCTGCTTCACGGGTCAGGGCGTCGAGATAGCCGCCCTTGAGCGATTCGCGCGGCGCGAAGCCGATGGCGTGAACCAGAATATCGAGTTCCTTCCAGTGTTCGCCCAGCGACTCGAACAGGCCTTCGATCTGATCGTCTTCGGCCACGTCCAGCGGCAGCACGATCTTGCAGCCGAGTGATTCGGCCATCTTGTCGACGCGACCCTTGAGCTTTTCGCCCTGATAGGTGAGCGCGAGTTCGGCGCCCTGGCTGCGCATGGCCTGCGCAATACCGTAGGCGATAGATCGTTCACTGGCGAGTCCAGTGATAAGAGCCTTCTTGCCCTCGAGAAACCCCATGTCTGCTCCTGAAAAAATGTTGTCGGGGCGATTGCCCGCCTAGCCTGAAACGGCGGGCTGCAAGCGCAGACGCTGTCCAGGACGAATAGTGCTGCCTGCGGACATATCGTTCAAGCTGCGTAGTGTAGCGACCTGCATCGAGAAGCGGTGCGCAATCGACCAGAGTGAGTCGCCCGACTCGACCTCGTAATAGTCCGGCAGCGGCGCGGGCCCGTCGATGGCCAGCGAACGGCCGGGCTGCAGGGCGGTGTCGCGGCCCAGACGGTTCCAGCGTCGCAGGTCCGCGATCGCCACGTCGTTGGCGTGTGCGATCGACCACAGCGAGTCGCCACGCTTGACCAGGTAGGTGCTCGGTTCGGGCGGCGTGGCCGAGCCCGGGATAATCAGGCTCTGGCCGGGATGCAGCGTCGTCGATACGCGCCGGTTGCGCGCACGCAGCGTGGCAACATCGATATGGTAGCGATGTGCGATATCCCACAGCGAATCGCCGGACTGCACCACATAGGTCTGCGTCGGCTCCGCCGGCGGCGCGGCCTGTCCGGGCACGCCAGAGCGTGGAATCTGCAGGGTCTGGCCGACGCGAATCCGATCGCCGGACAAATGATTGGCCTGGCGCAGCGAGGCGAGGCTGACTCCGTAGTGATGGGCGATACGACCGAGAATCTCGCCGCGGCGCACGGTATGCGTGCTTCGCGAGACCAGCCGGCTGGTCCGGGTCGCGGCCAGCTTCTGCCGGAACGCGGCCGCCTTGCGTGCCGGCACCAGCAGGCTCATGTCGTCGTCCGGTGCGCTGGCCCAGCGCCGCATGCCGGGGTTGAGCCGACGCAGGTCGTCCTCGGGCATGTCGAGCATGCGCGCCGCCAGCGCGAGCTCGGTCTGGCCGGGCAGCTTTACCGAGCGCGTGCGCGGCGTATTGTCGAGCGCTGGCCAGTCCACGCCGAAGCGCGCCGGCGTCATCATGATGCGACGAACGGCGAGCAGCTTGGGCACGTACTCGGTGGTTTCGCGCGGTAGCTCCAGATTCCAGTAGCTGTCATCCAGGCCCTCGGCCTGGGCACGGGCGAGGGCGGCGTCCACGCGGCCGGGGCCGGCGTTGTAGGCAGCCAGAGCGAGCAGCCAGTCGCCGTCGTAGCGATCCTTGAGCAGGGTCAGATAGTTGAGCGCGGCGTTGGTGGAGGCAATCACGTCGTTGCGTCCGTCGTACCACCAGTCGCGCGGCAGGCCCATATGATCGGCGGTGCCCGGCATGAACTGCCACAGCCCGCTGGCGCCCATATAAGAGCGCGCGGACGGGTTGAATCCGCTTTCCACGATCGGCAGCAGCGCCAGTTCGGTGGGCATGCCGCGTTCTTCGACCTGTTGCACGACATGCCACAGGAACGGCTGGGCGCGATCCAGCGACGCGTCCAGATGACCCTGATGGGTGGCGTAGAACTGGGTCCATTCGCGTACCGGACGCCGTTCGGCATTCGAATCGAGCGCAAAGCCGGCCCGAATTGCCGCCCACAGATCCTGGTCGGGGTCGGGCCATTGGTGGGGCGTGTAATCGAGTTGAACGACGTTTTCGTCGGGCTCGATCGGTGCGCGTGCCGCGCTCGTGGCCGCCGGTTGTGCGGCCTGGGTGACGGGCGTATTGGTCTGGTGCGTGTCGACAGGGGCGGCGGTGCGCGTGTTCTGGCTCGCGCAGCCGGTGACCAGCAGTCCGAACGAAACCGTCAGCGCGAGCGAGGCGCGCCGCGGCTTACGAGGCATCTTTCCATTCTCGGATCGTGGCGAAGACCTCGGCCGGCGATTCGACCGCGCGACCGGCACGTTGCTGTGCGGCGGCGATGACATCCGGGTGGTCCCAGCGCAGGAACGGGTTGATCTCGCGTTCTTCGGCCAAGGTGGCCGGCAGGCTGGGTCGGTGCTCGGCGCGCAGGGCGTCGACCTGTTCGATCACGGCCTTGATCGCGTCGTTGTCGGGCTCCACGGTGCGCGCAAATGCGAGGTTCTTCTGCGTGTATTCGTGGCCGCCGTAGACTCGGGTGTCATCCGGCAACTGCCGCAGCTTGGCCAGCGAGTCCTGCATCTGCGCATAGCTGCCTTCGAATACGCGCCCGCAGCCACCCCGGAACAGGGCGTCGCCGGCGAGCAGCGTGCCGGGGGTCGTCAGCGCGATATGGCCCAGGGTATGGCCGGGCACATCGATCACATCGAAGTCGGCATCGAGAAAATCCAGCGTGAACCGATCGCCGCCGGCGAGCGGATGGTCGATCTGCGGGATGCGGTCGGCCTCCGCCTTTGGCCCGTAGACCGGCGCGGGGTGCTTCGCGAGGAGAGCGTCGAGCCCCCCGACATGATCGCCGTGATGATGGGTGATCAGATAGGCGCCGACGCGAAGCCTCTGATCGGAAAGGTATTGCGCCACTGGTGGCGCCTCGCCCGGGTCGACCACGGCCACGGTGTCGCTGCCATCGACGGCGAGCACCCAGATATAGTTGTCGGAGAGCGCCGATATCGCTTTAATGTCGAGCATCGCAAGATGTTGCCAACCACCTGAGACAAAATCAATTGTTTCGAATTCTTACTGGCAAGTACACGCAATCGCAGGACTGGCTCGAAAGCGCCCGCGGGCGGCTGTTTGTTCAGTACGAACAAAGAATGCTGCGGACACTGCTGCCGGCGCTGACGGGCTATCGCTGCGTCCAGATCGGCACCTGGGGCATCGAGCGCTGCGAACTCGCGCGCGCCGGCACCCTGTGTCAGTGGCAGATCGGCTTCGGCGGCGAGCATGCCGGCGACATCGGTTTCGACGGCGTGCATCTGCCGCTGGCCAGCGCGAGCGTGGATGCGGTCGTCATCGCACACGGCCTGGAACAGGTGGCTGAGCCGCACCGGCTGTTGCGTGAATGCGCACGCGTGCTCAGCGAGCGGGGCCAGATGATCGTGATGGCGTTCAATCCGCTGTCGATCTGGGCGCTGCGCCAAGGCCTGCCGTCGCGCCGGATCGCGCGTTTTCATCCCTGCTCCGCACCGCCGAGCGCATCGCGTCTGTGCGACTGGCTGCAGCTGCTCGAATTCCAGCCGCAGCAGCTGTGGCGCTACGGCCTGGGCTTTCCGTTCTTCGGTCGTGCCTATCATGTCGGCGAGGGCGCGCGCTGGTCACGCTCGATCGCCTGGAGCGCGCAGGCCTACGCGGTGGTGGCCCGGCGCCAGGTCCTGCCGCGCACCCGGATCCGCGAGCGGGTGGGCAAGCGTCGGACCGCGGCCGCGCCGGTCTTGGCACGAGGGGCCAGCCGTGGCGTAACATGCCCGCGATGACTGATACCCAATCCGATGCCGTGACCATTTATACCGACGGCGCCTGCCGTGGCAATCCCGGGCCGGGCGGCTGGGGTGCGCACTTGACCTACAACGGCAAGCGGCGCGAACTGTTTGGCGGCGAAGCCACGACCACCAACAATCGCATGGAGCTGACGGCGGCTATCGAGGCCTTGCAGGCCCTCAAGCGCGCCTGCACCATCGATCTGCATACCGACTCCACCTATGTGCGTCAGGGTATCACCCAGTGGCTGAGCAACTGGAAGAAAAACGGCTGGAAGACAGCCGCGAAGAAGCCGGTCAAGAACGCCGATCTGTGGCGGGCACTGGATAGCGCCTGCGAGCGCCACGAGATCCGCTGGCACTGGGTCAAGGGCCATAGCGGCGACCCTGGTAATGAAGCCGCCGATGTACTGGCCAATCGCGGCATCGACGAGATGAAGAAAGGCTGATCGAGCGGGAAGTACTCGCAGCTGATTGTGAACTTAGTGAGTCGCTACTCGGGCACAAGGCGAAGGCGGCTCGTCCGCAGATATGAAGACAGATTTACTCCGAAGGAGACAGACCAAGAGCCCGTTTATTTGATTCCCGTGGGTGCTGGGACGGCTCGGGTATCCGTTGGAATCCAGGCAGTGATCTCATGGCGCGCTGTGGTAAATCGGAGCTTTTTCAAAATCTTATATATCGGTGTGAATCCGGCTTCCCGCCTGCGAATCGACAAGTCTTTCTCTGCCAGCCTCGATCAGCGGCCGCGTTCAAGAGGCAGACCGCCAAGCACAGCAAGGAATGACCATGCGACAGATTGTTCTCGATACTGAAACCACGGGCCTGGAGCCGCAGCAGGGCCATCGCATCATCGAGGTCGGCTGCGTGGAGCTGGCCAACCGGCGCCTGACCGGCAACGATCTGCATCTGTATATCCATCCCGATCGCGAGATCGACCAGGGTGCCATCGACGTCCATGGCATCACCCTCGAGTTTCTCGACGACAAGCCGCGTTTCGCCGAGATCGCCGAAACCCTGGCCAATTATCTGGCCGGCGCGGAACTGGTCATCCACAACGCACCGTTCGATCTGGCCTTTCTCAATCACGAATTTCGCAAGCTCGATGCCGGCCATGCCGCACTCGAGAGTGCGCAGCCGGTAATCGATACGCTGGCCGAGGCGCGCCAGCTGTATCCGGGCCAGCGCAACAGTCTCGACGCCTTGTGCAAGCGCTTCGAGATCGACAACTCCAATCGCGAACTGCACGGGGCCCTGCTCGACGCCCAACTGCTGGCGGATGTCTATCTGATGATGACCGGCGGCCAGATCGATATCGGTCTGGCGGCGGACGACACCGCGGCAGGCAATGCGCTGGCCAGTGCCGGGTTGGCGGCGCATCTGTCGTCTGCCCAGCACCGGCCGCGCGTCAATCGGGCTACCGATGACGAGCGCGTCAGCCACGCGCGTTATCTGGAAATGCTGGCCAAGGCCAGCGGCGACCGCTGTCTCTGGCGCGACCAGGAAGACGAAGCGAGCCCGTCTGCCTGACGAGTCACTGCAGGCGCGCGATGCGCTTGCTGGTGCGTTCGACAGACATCGCTGATCTCGCGTGATCCCGGCAATCCGGGCAGGTGTTCAGTAATAGAACACCAGATATAGCGCCAGCAGAATCGCCACCCACAGCACCATCCAGCCTGTACTCCAGGTGCGCGAAAGCACGCCCGCGCTGTCGTAGCGCAGCCGCAGGCGCGCCATGCCCAGACCGGTCAGTTGCCCCGCACCGCTGCCGAACTTGGCCACCGCGGCGCTGTAGAGGCGTTCGACGACGTGGCCGAAGCGCGGCAGCACGCGTCGGTAGATCCAGTCGGAATCCAGATGCACGGCCCGTAGCGGGCGCGGATACAGGCCCGCCCGCCACGCCAGCCAGAATACGAGCGCCGAGAACGCCAGCAGCTGCATCTGGGTGACGATATGGCTGAAGGTATAGGGCTGGTAATCCACCGGATACGGCAGGATCGAATACAGCAGCGAGGGAAAGAACCCCAGTACCAGGCAGCCTGCGGCCGTGATCCCCATCGCGATCTGCATGTTGCGCGGCGGTTCCTCGCACTTGATCTGGTCGTTGGGGGCGAAGAACGCGAAGTAGGGAATCTTGATGCCGACATAGAGCAACGCGCCGGCCGAGGCCGCGGTCAGCACCACCCAGGTCACCGGCCAGTGCTCATGCGCGACCGCTGACAGAATCAGCGATTTGCTCACGAAACCGGCCATGAACGGAAATGCGCTGATGGACGCGGCGCCGATCACGCAGAACGCCGTCGTCCACGGCATCTGCCGGGCGAGACCGCCCAGTTCCGTGGCGCGCACATGCCCGGTCTGGCGCAACACCGCGCCAATGCTCATGAACAGCAGCGCCTTGTAGAGAATATGGGTCACCGCATGTGCTGCGGCGCCGTTGATTGCCAGCTGGGTGCCGATACCCACGCCAACCACCATGAAGCCCAGCTGCACGTTCAGGCTGTACGACAGCACCCGGCGCAGGTCGTTTTCCAGCATCGCGTAGAGGATCGGGAACAGGGTCATCGTGGCGCCGATCGGAATCAGCAGATCGGTACCCGCGAAGCCACGTGCGAGCGCGTAGATCGCCATCTTGGTGGTGAAGGCCGATAGCACCACAGTGCCGGTGGCACTGGCCGCCGGATAGGCGTCCTGCAGCCAGTTGTGCAGCAGGGGAAAGGCGGCTTTCACGCCGAAGGCGAGAAAGATCAGCCAGCCGCCGGGCACGTCCAGGCCGATATGGTTGAAGCCGACGTCGCCGGTGGCCTCGATATGGATGGCGGCGCCGGCCATCAGCAGCAGCCCCGAGCCCACCTGGACGAGCAGATAGCGGCGCGCCACGATCATGGCATCGCGCAGGCCGCGGATCACCAGCAGCATGGCCGATGAAATGGCGGTGACTTCCCAGAACAGAAACAGCGTGATCAGATCACCGGCCAGCACGGCGCCGATCGCCGAGCCGGCATACAGCAGCGCCGCGGCCGGCTCCAGCCGGCTGCGGGTATGGACCATGTACAGGCCGGACAGGAACGCGGCGACCAGAAAGATGGTTGCAAACGTAAAGGCCAGGCCGTCCACGCGCATCGGTACCAGCGTGTATTCCAGCAGCGCCATATGGGTCTGCGTGCCCATCGGAATATTCCACAGCCACACCAGACACGCGATCGGCGTGCCGAGCAGCACGGCCATGCGCGCACGATAGGGCAGCAGCGGCTGCAGGCAGCCGGCGGCCATCAGCAGGATTGCGGGGCTGTTCAGCCAGGCGGGCATGTCAGCTGTCCTCGTGGTCTGAGTAGTAGTCTTCGGGCCGGATCAGCAGCCGCCGCATGAACTGGGCCACGAGCACCAGTACGCAGCCGGTGACGAAGGCGAGCAGTGCATGAAATGCCGGCAACTCGGAAAACGAGAACTCGCCGTGCGGATGCATGAACAGGCTCGGCACCAGCGTGGCCGCGCAGACCACGTACAGCACCCGCGCCCAGAACAGGCGACGCCCGCTGGGGCGGCGGTATTGCTTGGGATTACGCTCGATCAGCATGACGAAGAGTCCTCGTTGGCCTGTTTCATCGCGGTGCCCAGGGCGCGAGCAATTCCAGGAACGGCAACGGATAGATGAACCACAGGATGCAGGCGGCCGCGGTAATCGAAAGCGGTATCACGCAGGCCCACGGCGCCTCGGCCCAGTGTCGCGGGGTATCCGGGCGCGGGTTGTGGAAGAACGCGCGCGTGGGAATCTCCAGCAGATACACGATATTGAGCAGGGAGCTGATCGCCAGTACGCAGATCAGCACGGTATGTCCGCTGCTGGCCGCGCCTTCCATGAGATACCACTTGCTCCAGGTGCCGCCCATCGGCGGAATACCGATCAGCGACAGCGAGGCGATGAAGAAGGCCGAGAACGTGACCGGCATGGCATAGCCCAGGCCGTCCAGGTCGCTGACGTTCTTGCGATGACTGGCCGTGTAGATTGCGCCGGCACAGAAGAACAGCGTGATCTTGGCAAAGGCGTGCATGGCGATATGCATCGAACCGCCCAGGATGCCCAGACTCGACGCCATGGTCGCGCCGAGCACGATGTAAGACAACTGGCTGACCGTGGAATAGGCCAGCCGCGCCTTGAGATTGTCGCGCGTCATCGCGATCAGGGAGGCGGCGAGAATCGTGATCGCGGCGATCCACATCATCGGCTCGGCGGCACCGCTGTGGGCGAGAAAATCCACCCCGAATACGTACACCGTGAGCTTGAGCACGATGAACACGCCCGCCTTGACCACCGCGACCGCGTGCAGCAGTGCCGAAACCGGCGTCGGCGCCACCATCGCCGCGGGCAGCCAGCGATGAAACGGCATCAGCGCGGCCTTGCCGGTGCCGTAGAGAAACAGCGCATACAGCACCGCTGCGCCGACCACGCCCAGACCGGCGCCGCTCATCAGGCCACCGTCGGTGAAGGTGATGCTCCCGGTGAGCAGATAGGTGACCACGATGGCCGGCAGAAAGAAGCCGATTGACGTGGTCAGCAGGATACCCAGATAGACGCGCCCGCTGTTGCGCGATTCGACATCGCCGTGGTGGGTGACCAGCGGATAGGTCGACAGCGTGAGCATCTCGTAGAAGAGGAACAGGGTCAGCAGATTGCCGGAGAAGGCGATACCGATGGCCGCCGAGATCGATATCGCGAAGCAGACGAAGAATCGGGTCTGTGCATGCTCGTTGTTGCCGCGCATGTAGCCGGCGGCATAGACCGTGGTCAGTGACCACAGACTGGAGGCCACCAGTGCGAACAGCAGGCCGATCGGCTCGAGGGTGAAGGTCAGCCCCAGGCCCGGCAGAATCTCGAACAGGGTCAGGGTCGGTCGCAGGCCGTCGGTGACCGGGCCGATGAACGATGCCACGCCGAGAAACAGCGCGATGGCGGTGGCGACGCTGATGCCCTCGCGCAGATTCGGCCAGCGACCGGTGGCGGCGACGGCGAGACTCATCACCGTAGGCAGCGCGACCAGCAGGCCCAGCCAGAGCGCACTCATGATTGCGCTCCCAGCAGCGCGGTCGCGGCCCGGTGGGCCGCGTCGATGAGCGGCGCGGCGTAGAGGCCGAGGGCGACATTGACCAGCACCAGCGTCCAGGTCGCGGCGATCATGGACAGCGGCGCCTCGCCCGGCGTCGGCCGATGCTCCGGCGCTTCGCGAAAATACAGCGACTCGACTACGCGTCCGATATAGACCAGCGCCATGAGCGAGCTCACGAGGATTGCCGCGGCGAGCCAGTAGTGATCGTTCTCGAGTACGGCCTGCAGCAGCACCCATTTGCTGATGAAGCCGGCGGTGGCTGGCACGCCGATCAGGCTCAGGCCGGCGGCCACGAACGCCGCCGAGGTCCAGGGCATGCAACGACCCAGGCCGGCGATATCATTGATCGAGATCGCGCGCATGCGCCAGAACAGCGCGCCCGCGGCCATGAACAGCGCGCCCTTGATGACGCCGTGATTGACGATATGCACGATCGAGGCGGTAATGCCGGCCACGCTGGCCAGCGCGAAACCCATCACGATATAGCCGATCTGGGCGATGCTCGACCAGGCCAGCATGCGCTTGACGTCGGTCTGGAAGATGGCGGCCATCGAGCCCGACAGCATGGCAACGACCGACAGCAGGATCAGAATCCTGCCCACCGGCAATTCGCCGAACACATAGGCGGCGCCGAATACCGTGAACAGGAAACGCATCAGCGCATAGACCGCCACCTTGGTCGCGGTCGCGGAGATGAACACGCTCACGCTGGAGGGCGCATAGGTATAGGCGTTGGGTAGCCACACATGCAGCGGAAACAGGGCCAGCTTGAGGCTGGCGCCGACCACGATAAATGCCAGCCCGGCCTCGACGGTACGCGTATGCGCCACGTCGGGCAGGCGGCTGGCGATATCCGCCATATTGAGGCTGCCGGTCATCATGTAGAGAAAACCGATGCCGATCAGCAGAAAGGTGCCGCCGATGGTGCCCATGATCAGATACTGGAACGCCGACAGCAGGGCGCGACGCTTGGGGCCCATGGCGATCAGTCCGTAGGACGACAGCGACGAGATCTCCAGAAACACGAACAGATTGAAGGCATCGCCGGTGATCGTGATGCCGAGCAGGCCACAGAAACACAGCAGCATGCCGGCATAGAACAGATAGGCGCGCTCGCGCGCGATCTCGGCGATCACGCTGGCGCGGGCATAAATGGCGCTGATCGAGGCCATGCCGGTGACCAGCAGCAGCACGATCGAGCTGAGCCCGTCCAGACGCAGTTCGATGCCGAACGGCGGCGCCCAGCCACCCATGGCATAACTGATCGGCCCGCCGACCTTGACCTGCACATACAGCAGGAAGGCGATCCCGAAGCAGGCCCAACTGGTGATCAGGTAGATGAACCAGGCCAGCGCGCCACGATGAAACAGCACGCACAGCGGCGCGGCCAGCAACGGCAGGACGATCACCAGCGCCGGCATCTGGGTGAAGAAGTGTGTGATCATCGCGGCGGTCCCTTCGACGCTCGCGCGTCGTCGGCGTCGTCGTTCCTATCGGCCTTGTTCGAATCCGGCTCGTGCTCTTCATGGCCGTCGTCGTAGTCGTCGCGCGCCCGGGCCTGCAGACGCGCTTTCGCGCGTTCGCTGCGCTGCTCCTCGGTCTGCGCTTCCGCGTCCCGGGTTTCGAAATCGGCGGCCAGTACGTCGTCTTCCTCGATGCTGCCGTAGGCCTCGTGGATACGTACCACCAGCGCCAGCCCCAGCGCCGTGGTCGACACGCCCACCACGATCGCGGTCAGAATCAGCACATGCGGCAGCGGATGCGCGTAGAGCGCCTGATCGCCGGCGGCGCCGTGGATGAGAATCGGCGCGGTGGAGCCAGTGATCTTGCCCATGCTGATATAGAAGATGAACACCGAGGTCTGGAACAGGTTCAAACCGATGAGTTTCTTCACCAGATTGTCGTGGGCGATGACGGTATAGAAACCGATCATCATCAGCGCGATCACGATCCAGTAGTTGAACAGCCCGAAAAAGCTGTCGACGAGTGTGGCAGGGCTCATGCGCCGTCTCCGCGGCGCCCGCGTCCGGCGAACACATAGAAGATCGACGTGATCACCGACACCACGGTCATGCCCACACCGAATTCGACCAGCAACAGGCCGTAGTGCTGGCCGTGAATGGCGTTATGGGCGAGATAGTCGTAGTCGAGGAAATTGCCGCCGTTGAGCAGACAGGCCACGCCGGTGCCGGCATAGGTGAGCACGCCCAGCGCCCCGGTCACGCGCAGCAGGCCGGGCGGCACCGCGCGGCGCGCCTCGGCCAGGCCGAAGATCAGGGCATAGAGAATGATCGCCGCGGCGAAGATCACCCCGGCCTGGAAGCCGCCGCCCGGGCTGTAATCGCCGTGAAACTGCACGTACAGGGCAAAGATGATGATCGGCGCGATCAGGATCTTAGTGATCACGCGCAGAATGGTGTGCTCGCGCATCAGGAGCGATCCTTCTTGTCGCTTTGGCCGTCGTGACGGCTATGGTCCTTGCGGCGGCGGCTCACGCCGAGCAGCATCAGCACGCCGATGCCGGCGGTAAGAATGACGGTGACTTCGCCGAGCGTGTCGTAGCCACGATAGCTGCCGAGTACTGCGGTGACGGTGTTGGGCACGTCGATTTCGGTCTTGACGGTCTCCAGATAGCGTTCGCGCAGGGGATGATTCTGGACCGGCGTATCGGCGGCGCCGAAGTGCGGCATGTCGAGACTGGCATAGATCAGCACCGCGCCGGTCAGGCTGGTCACGACCAGGCCGATGACGGCGCGCGAGGTGGGCACCTCTTTTTCGCGGGCGCGGGTGAGGCCGAAAGTGGCCAGAAACAGAACGGTGGTCACGCCCGCACCGACGGCGGCCTCGGTCAGGGCTACGTCGACGGCGTCGAGCAGCGTGAACAGGCTCGCCGACAGCAGGCTGTACAGGCCGGTGAGCATGGCCACCGGGAACAGATTGCGCAGGCGCGCGATCGCCAGGCCGGTGATCACCAGAAACACCAGCAGCAGGACGTTGAGCACGATATCGGTTGTCATGAGCCGCCGCCTTCGCGCTTGTCGTGATCGAGCAGCGGCTCGACGCCGTCGTGCAGCGCCGCGCGTGCCAGCGCATGCGTGGCGGTCGGGCTGGTGATCATCAGGAAAACCATGATGAAGACCAGCTTGGCGGTGACCAGCGTGAAGCCGGACTGCAGGATGAGACCCGCCATCATCAGCGTCATGCCGGCGGTATCGGTGATCGACGCGGCGTGCATGCGGGTATAGAAATCGGGCATCCGCAGAATACCGATGCCGCCGATGATGCCGAACACCGCGCCGCCGAGCAGCAACGCCCAACTGAGTATGTCGATGACAAGGGTCATGCCTGTTCCGTCGTGTCTTGGTGCACTCGATCAGACATCCGGCTCGTCCTTGCTGGCTTCATCCCAGCCGAGATCGCCGTACTGCATGAATTTGAGTACCGCGATGGTGCCAATGAAGTTGATCAACGCATAGATCAGGCCAAGATCGAGGAACTCCGGTCGCCCGTTGAGAAAGCCGAGCACCGCCACGAACAGCACGGTCTTGGTGCCGAACAGATTGATGGCCAGGATGCGGTCATAGGCCGAAGGGCCCAGCAGCGCACGGATGAGCAGGAGCAGCATGGTGACGGCCACACCGATGATCGCGGCAAAAAACATGCGCTATGTCCTTTCGGCGGTGGCGGACGAGGCGCCGCCCGATTCCAGCGCGCGGACGCGCTTGTCCATTTCCCCGCCTTCCATGTCGCGGGCGTTGTCTTCGGTCAGGGCGTGTACTTCGGCGACGCCGCCGCGCAGCCCGACGGTCACCGTGCCGGGGGTCAGGGTGATGGAATTGGCGAAGATCACCTGCCCGAGCTGGCTCTGCTGGCGGGCGCGAAGCGTGATCATGGTCGGCGAGATATGCCGACCCGGACGCAGAATACGCTGGGCCACGTCCCAGTTGGATTTGGCAATCTCGAGGCCAAGCCAAAACAGGTAGCCGGGCAGGCGATGGAGCATGTGCAGGGGCACGGTCTCGGCGTCGATCAAGCGCATGCGATGACAGATATACGCGGTGAACAGGCAGGACAGGCCGCCCAGACCCAGCAGCAGCGGGGAATAGTGGCCCGACAGCAACAGCCACAGCGCGGCCAGACCGACGATCAGCCCCAGCAGATAGCGCATTCGTTCCCCCGAATTATAGATACTTAAGCAGGCTACAAAGCCCGCAAGAGCGCGTCAATTCATGCGCTGTGAAGCGGTGTCTGCGAGTTTCTTGCGCCGACGATGGGCAAAAAAGGCAATTACCGCGCTGGCGACGAGCAATCCGCCGGAGATCATCAGCTGTTTGCTGTCGATCAGTTGCTCGGGCGAGAAATTGTCCTGACTGAGCAGATCCGGCAGATTCACCGTCGCGCCGAAGCTCACGAACGTGATCATCGGCGGCAGCATGCCGACCAGACTGGCCAGGCTATAGGGCACCCAGGGCACGCGCAGCAGGCCACAGGCATAGTTGACCAGATCGAAGGGCAGGAACGAGGCCCGCAACACCACGGTGGTCGGAAATGCCTGCTCCACGAGCAGCCGCCGGAACGCCGCGATCCTGGGGTTGCTGGCTTCCTTGGCGTCGCCGTCGCGACGAAAGAAGCGCGCCAGTGCATAAGCGGTGTTCGCCGACAGATTTTCTCCGATCAGCGCAAAGATCAGCCCGGGCACGAAGCCGAACAGACTGCCCGCAGCAACCGTGAGCCACATGGCGGGGAAGAACGTGAACGAGCGCAGCCCGTAGATGACGATATAGATCACCGGCGCAATCGGGTTGTCGACCACGTAGTCGTAGACGAACCGCATGATCTCGCGGATCGACAGCCCCTGAACATAGATCCAGATCAGCGCCGCGATCATCAGCGCAAACCATATGGCGCCGGCGATCAGTCTTGACATCCGGCGGGTCGGCCGGCTCGGGGTCGCGCGAGTTTGACTCACCCGCGACGCGTTCCCGCACGTGTGTTGCAGCATCGAACGGGGGCGATAGCGCGTGCGTCTGGCGTGGTCATGGTTTGCTCGCACTGGCGGTTATCAGGTGGAAATAGGGCGGCTGCGGCTCACGCGCTCTCTCAGCACAGTCGCGTACGTGCAAGCCGGACGCCGTGAGCCAGCGGTTCAGGTCGGCGACGTCGAATCCCAGATTGACGTGGTCATAGGCCGCCACCGTGGCTTCGTGATCATGGCGTGCGATCGTCGCCAGCGTGAGCCGTCCACCGGGTCGGAGCACGCGCGCGGCTTCCGAGAGCGCCTTTTCAGGGGTGGAACTATAACTGAGCGCGTGCAGCAAGAACACCTGGTCAAAACTGGCATCGGCGAAAGGCAACGCGTGCATGTCCCCGATTTCAAAGGCGACGTTGCCTTGACAGGCCAGGCGTGAACGGGCCGCCTCGATCACCGCCGGGCTGCGGTCGAGGCAGGTCACGGACGCCGCGCGACGACACAGCAGCTCGGCGAGCACGCCGTCGCCGGAGGCAATATCCAGTACTTCGCCCAGATCCAGCAGCTCGATCAGCGAGCGGCTCATGGCTTCCCAGGTCCGGCCTGGCGAATACTGGCGTTCCATCCGGCCGGCGACCGACTCGACCCAGCTGCTGCGCGCGGTGCGCCGACGCACGATCTCCGCGGCCTGTTCGCGATCGCGATGGACCTGGGTGTCGTCGAGCTGATCGACGAGTGCGCCCCACATCGGGCGCAGGTCGTGATGCCAGCTGCTCACGTCCACCGAATAGAAATTGGCGTTCGCCACCGCGCGGTCCTGGACCAGCTGGGCTTCGCGCAGGCGCGCGAGATGGCTGGATACGCGGCTCTGCGTCAGTTGCGTGACCGCGGTCAACTCGGCCACGGTCATCGGTTCGTCGATCAGCAGCAGCAGCAGCCGCAGGCGAGTCGGCTCCGCGAGCAGGCGCAGTAGATGAGTGCTGTCGGCGAGATCGAGCATGCGGATGAAAACGGTGGGCGATTACGGAAAGAGCGTGTGTCCGACACGGCCCATACGAACTGGCCGCCCGGTTCCGGGGCGGCCTCAAGATACAGGAATACGCGCTCAGCTACCCGCGCTGTTGTCGCCAGCCTGGCTGCTGTCGGTCGATGCGGAGCCGGCAGCACTGCCGGCGGCGGGTGTTTTTGGCGAGCTCTTGCGCTTGCGCGGGGTCGTCGCGGCGGCCTTGCTAGTCGCGGTCTTGTTCGCCGTCTTGTTCGCCGTCTTGTTCGCCGTCTTGTTCGCCGTCTTGTTCGCCGTCTTGTTCGCCGTCTTGTTCGCCGTCTTGTTCGCTGAGGCCTTGCCGGCTGTGGTGCCGGTCTTCTTCTTTGCAGCGGTCGCCTTCTTGGCGGGCGTTGCCGAGGAGGCCGTGCTCTTGCGGCGCGTGCTTGCGGTCGTCTTTGTGGCCGACCGGCTGGCGGTTGTTCTAGCGGCCGTCTTCTTCGCCGTCCCGGTCGCCGGTTTCTTCGGGGCACGTTTCTTTGCCGTGCTCCTGGACGAGCGCGTCTTGGCCACGGCGGCTGCGCCGGTCTGCTGCGCTGCGGCGACAGCGTCCTGTGCTTCGGCGACCGTGTCGTTGCCGGCTTGCCTGGCCCGGGTCGTGGCTTTCTGGCCGACCTCCTGGCCGACTTTCCGGCCGGTCTTGCGGGTCTGCTCGACCGCGCTTTCGGCGCGCGCGCTACTGCCTTCAAGGTTGTCGCGAATTTCAGCGCTGATCTGGCGCCGGGTGGCGTCCAGAATCGACAGGCTTTCGCGAGCGTTGTTGAGGATGCGGTCGATGGTTTCCTGGAGCATCGCCAGCTGCTGCGCCGCGAGCTCGCGGGGCGCGCCGCCTTTCTTGAGGGTCTTGAGATTCTTGAATGCTTCTTCGTAATGGGTCTTGATCGCGTGAAGCTCGTGCTCGGCGAGATTCTCGATGCCGTCGTAGACGGCACGGTTGGCCGAGGCGAAGGCACCGGTATAGTTCTTGCGCAGTTGATCGATATCCTTGCGCAATCGGGTAATACGGTTGGCTGATTTCGCCATGAGCTTTGCTACTCGCTTGTTTGCAGGCTTGAAGTAGATAAGCATGGCGTGCGAGGCCTGTCAAAATGCCGATCGATACCCGCGCTGGTATCGATCGGTGCGAACCCGCGAAAGCGGTCGTTGTCTGTACAGGCAATGGCTACGCGGTCGGCGCCGATTGTGGCAGCCGGGACAGTACGCTACCGTACTGCGCGTTATTTCCATCAGGCGCCTGCACCGGCAGGCGCTCAGTCGTTCATTACCTGGAGTCACCATCCATGCTTTATGAAGGATCCAAACTGTCGGTCGAAGTGGCCGATGGCATTGCCGTGCTTACATTTGATGCGCGCGAGGCATCGGTCAACAAGTTCGATCAGGCGACCATCGACGATCTCAATCAGGCCGCCAAGGCGCTCAGCCACGCCGCCGATGTCAAAGGCCTGCTGGTGAAATCCGGCAAGCCGGCGTTCATCGTGGGGGCCGATATCATGGAATTCGGCGAGCGCTTCAAGGCCTCCGATGACGAGATGAAGCAGTGGATGGCCGATGCCAACCGCATGTTCACGGCGATCGAGGATCTTGGTTTCCCGAGTGTCACCGCCATCAACGGCATCGCCCTGGGTGGAGGTCTGGAAATGTGTCTGGCCACCGATTACCGGGTGATGGCGCAGTCCGCGAAGATCGGCTTTCCGGAAACCAAGCTGGGCATCTATCCGGGTTTCGGCGGCACCGTGCGCACGCCGCGTCTGATTGGCGCGGATAACGCGATCGAGTGGATTGCCGACGGTAACCCGCGTGGCGCCGATGCGGCCTTCAAGGCCGGCATGGTCGACGCGGTGGTCGCAGACGATGAGCTCGAGGCAGCGGCCCGCGATCTGCTCGCCAAGGCGATCGAGGGCGAATTCGACTGGCGGGCGCGCAAGGCCGAGAAGAAAGCCCCGCTCAAACTCAACAAGATCGAGGCGACGATGACCTTCGAAACCTCGAAGGGCTTCATCCTCGGCAAGACCAAGGGCATGTATCCGGCGCCGATCGAGGCGATCGAGCGCATGCAGGTGGCCGCCGGCATGGAACGCGACGAGGCCATCAAGCAGGAGACCGAGGGCTTCATCAAGCTTGCCAAATCCTCTGAAGCCGCCGCGCTGATCCAGCTGTTCCTCAACGACCAGCTGATCAAGAAGAAGGGCAAGAAATACGGCAAGATCGCCCACGACATCGAACAGGCGGCGGTGCTCGGCGCCGGCATCATGGGCGGCGGTATTGCCTACCAGTCGGCCTACAAGGGCGTGCCGATCCTGATGAAGGACATCAACGAAGACGCCATCGAGCAGGGCCTGGAGGAAGCCTCCAAGCACTTCGCCAAGGGTGTAGAGCGCGGCAAGATGGACAGCCGCAAGATGGCCGAAGGCATGTCGCGGATCCGTCCGACGCTGACCTATGGCGATTTCGGCGATGTCGACGCCGTGATCGAGGCAGTGGTCGAGAACCCGAAGGTCAAGAAGTCGGTTCTCGCCGAAACGGAAGATAAAGTATCGGAAAAAACGATACTTGCGTCCAACACCTCAAGTATTTCCATCGATTCTCTGGCGGCTGATCTCAAGCGTCCCGAGAACTTTCTCGGCATGCACTTCTTCAATCCGGTGCACAAGATGCCGCTGGTCGAAGTCATCAAGGGCGCGAAGTCGTCGGAAGAGGCGATCGCCACCATCGTCGATTTTGCCCACAAGCTGGGCAAGACCCCGATCGTGGTCAACGATTGCCCCGGTTTTCTGGTCAACCGCATCCTGTTCCCGTATTTCTTCGGCTTCCAGCAGCTGATTACCGACGGTGCCGATTTCGCTAAGGTCGACAAGGTCATGGAGAAGTTCGGCTGGCCGATGGGCCCCGCCTATCTGTCGGACGTGGTGGGCATGGATACATCCGCCCACGTCGAGGACGTGCTGGCGGAAGGCTATCCGGACCGCATGGCTCAGGACGCGAAATCGTCGCTGCATGTGATGGTCGAGAACGACCGTCTGGGCCAGAAGAGTGGCTCGGGCTACTACAAGTATGAAAAAGACAAGAAGGGCCGGCCGAGCAAGACGCGCGACGACAAGGCCTATGAGCTGGTGGCCACCGTTCAGCGCGAGGGCCAGAAGGATTTCGAGGCCGAGGAAATCGTCGATCGCATGATGATCCCGATGATCATCGAGGCTTCGCGTGCGCTGGAAGAAGGCATCGCCGATACCCCCAACGAAGTCGACATGGGTCTGATCATGGGGCTGGGTTTTCCGCCGTTTCGCGGCGGCGCGCTCAAGTATGCCGACGCCCAGGGCTTGAAAGCGGTCTGCGACAAGGCCGATCGATACAGCCGCTTCGGCACCCTCTACGAGCCGACCGAGCGGATGCGTGAGATGGCCCGCAACGGGGACCGCTATTACGGATAGTCGTAGGGCGCGTGAATGCACGCGGGTGCGCCGACGGCGGCCCGTGAATCCCTACCTGCCTTTCGATCTTCGGAGAACACAATGCAAGACATCGTAATTGTAGATGCGGTCCGTACCGCCATGGGCCGCTCCAAGGGCGGCATGTTCCGCAGCACTCGCGCCGAGGAACTGTCGGCCGAACTGATGAAGGCGCTGCTCAAGCGCAACGACGCCATCGATCCGGAAACGATCGAGGACGTGATCTGGGGCTGTGTCCAGCAGACCAAGGAACAGGGCCTGAACATCGGCCGCAACGCTGCGCTGCTGGCCGGTCTGCCGCATGCGGTGGCCGGCCAGACCGTGAACCGCCTGTGCGGTTCCTCGATGCAGTCGATCCATACCGCGGTCGGTCAGATCGCGGCCGGCATCGACGGCATCTTCATCTGCGGCGGGGTCGAGCACATGGGCCATGTGCCCATGGACTACAACGTCGATATCGCCCCGGCGCTGTCCAAGTACGTTGCCAAGCCGGCGGCGATGATGGGGCTGACCGCGGAGATGCTGTCCAACATGCACGGCATCGACCGCAAGGCACAGGATGCCTTTGCCGTGGCCTCGCATCAGCGCGCGCACAAGGCTAACGTCGACGGTGAATTCGACGACGAGATCGTGCCGGTGCGCGGTTTCGATGCCAAGGGCCACGCCATGATGTGCAACCGCGACGAAGTAGTGCGTGGCGACGCAACGCTGGAAAGCCTCGGCGCCCTGCGTCCGGCCTTCAACCCGCGCGGCGGCACGGTTACGGCCGGCAACTCGTCGGCCATTTCCGACGGTGCGGCGGCGGTGCTGGTGATGTCGGCGGCCAAGGCGAAGAAACTGGGCCTCAAGCCGATGGCCAGGATCCGCGGCATGGCCGTGGCCGGCTGCGATCCGTCGATCATGGGCCGCGGGCCGGTGCCGGCGAGCAAGAAGGCGCTGGAACGCGCCGGGGTGTCGTTGGCCGATATTGAATATATCGAACTCAACGAAGCCTTTGCCGCTCAGAGCCTGGCCGTGCTCAAGGAACTGGGCATCGAGGATCGCCAGGATCAGATCAACGTGCGTGGCGGCGCGATTGCGCTGGGCCACCCGCTGGGCACGTCGGGTGCCCGGATCACCGGTGCGCTGGCACATATTCTCGAAGACAAGGATGCCACGATGGGCCTGGCGACCATGTGTATCGGCATGGGGCAGGGCATCGCAACCGTGATCGAACGCGTCAACTGATCACGCTCGTAATAGGTGCGCGGCAGGCGCCGCGGTCGTGATTCTTTCGTGAAGATCGAAAGACAGCGACATGACACTCTCGGATCGGCAAATACGATAAAGCGTGTTTGTCGGTCGGGATTCGATTCGAGCCGGTGTGTTCACCAACTCATTCGAACCCGAATCCGCACGATCTGACCGCCCCGGCGTGACGCTGGGGTCGGTGGGGTGTCTTCACTACGAGGTTTAGAGATGAACAAGTTACACAGCAGCCTGATTGCCTGTGCTCTGGTCGGGGCCGCGTTCTCGGCATCGGCACAGCAAGAGGCGACCAAGGATTATCAGAAGTATCTGGACCGGACGATGGATAAGTCCACCATGGATATGCTGGATATGAACGCTGACGGCGTCATCACTGCTGAAGAATTCAGACAGTTCTATAACGAGATATTCGGCATGATGGACAAGAACAAGGATGGCAGGATCATGGCCGACGAAAGACCAAAAACCATTCGCCCCGACGGCTGAGCGGCTACGTCTGGATAACGCCGATCATGGCGGTGGTGACAGGGCTTTTGCGATGACGCCGAATGCTGAAGCGTTGTCGGGAGATACACGAATACGCGTCAACTTGCCGCGGTTACGTGAGCAATGGTGTGTCCTTGGGACGGGAGCTTGCCCTGTCTTTTGATTGTCCTCGCGGTTTCGGGCCGCGAGGGCCTTCGCGAGGACGGTATATACATTACATTTCTGCCATCTCGACGAATTAGACAGGAATCGATCCTGTTTACAAGGATTTTCGGGTAGCATGGTCTCATGAAATCATGCATTGCTCCGGGGCTTTTGCCGTTCGTCTGTCTGTTGTTGATGCTGGGCGCGGCCGGTGCCTGGGCCCAGACTGACGCCGCGGGCGCTACCGCGCCGCAATCCCTCCGGCCAGCGGTCGCCCCGCCCGCCAACGCAAGGGAAACCGACAACAGCCACCAGGATTTCGCCACCTATCCGCTGATCACCGATCGGATCGCCCAGCGCGGCGGCATCAACGGCAATATATCGGCCACTCGTACGGTCGAGGGCGCGCTGACCCAGTCCACCTATCAGCTCTCCACGGACACCCCGGGCACGGATATCTGGCGCAACTACGAGCAGCGTCTGGGGACGGCCGGTTTCGATGTGCTCTATCAATGCGAAGGCGATGCCTGCGGTCCGACGTTCCTGCGCGCATCCCCCGGCTATCGCGCCGCGGGCAGTCTGTTCGACCGACCGCTGTCGGCACAGCACTATATCGCCGCCCAGCGCACCGACAGCGGCGGTGATGTCTATACAAGCATCCAGACCGCCGATACCGACGACGGCGTCGTGATCCAGGTCGATACCCTGCGCGTCAAGCCGCGCGAGATCAGCGCGATTTCGGTCAACGCCGAACAGATGAGTCAGGAACTCAATACCAAGGGACGGGTGGCGCTCTACGGCATCTTCTTCAATACCGACAGTGCCGAAATCAAGCCGGAATCCAAGCCGACGCTCAACGAGATCGCGAAACTGCTGACAGATCGTCCCGATCTGCGCCTGCTCGTGGTCGGCCATACCGACAGCCGAGGTTCGTTCGACTACAACATCGACCTGTCGACCCGGCGTGCGAAAGCGGTCGTCGACGCGCTGGTGGATGAGCACGACGTGGATCGCAGTCGTCTCAAACCCTGGGGCGTCGGCTATACCGTGCCACGGGCAAGCAATGACAGCGATATCGGCCAGGCCAAGAACCGGCGCGTGGAACTGGTCGTGTGGTAGCGCCCTCGGCGACCGGGCGTGCCTCTTGCTGATGCACTGCCGGCGGCAGCGGTACGTCGACAGCGGATCAGCGTAGCGAGAAGACCACCGGCACAACCAGTTCCAGCCGATTGCGGCGCATCGACGCGGGCATACGCGGTAACGGCTGCGAGCGCGCCACCATCTGGCGCGCGGCTTCGTCGAGCATGTCCGAGCCGGAGCCGTCGAGAATGCGCGTATTGATGATATTGCCGTTGGCATCGATCACCAGATAAAGCCGAACGGTGCCCTCGACCTCGTCGTTGCGCGCAGCCATCGGATATTGCTTGTGCCGCGACAGCCAGGCCCGCAGCCGCACGATATAGTCGTCGGTGGCCTGTTCGCTGGAGCCCGATGCGCCGTTGCTCTGCTCTGGAGCTGTAGTGGTGCTGGTCAATTCCGACACGTCGGCGGCGCGTGCGGTGACCTGTTCCTCGGGCCGGATCGCTTCGGTGACGTTCTGGGGGCGGATGGTCACCGCGTCGGCCACGCGCGGGGCCGCGACCGAGCCATCCTCGGGACTTGAAGTCTCGGACGCATCGGGCGACGGCGCGTCGGCCACGTCGCTCTGATCGCCCGGCGCCGGCTGGGGGCCGATATCGGTGGCCGCTTCGGGCGCCTGTTGCACGGCGTCGGCGCTGGCCTGCGGGCTCGCGGCCGGTGCCGGTTCGGGCGCGCTCGGAGCCCGTGTCTCGGTCTGGGCCGCCTCGATGGGCGCGCTTTCGGCCGGGCTCTGCGGTGGCAGGCCCGGCTCCAGCGTATCCAGCGACACCATGACGCCGCGGGGGGCCTCGTCGGGCTGGCGGGGCGATAGATCGCCGATCAGGAACAGGCCGAGTAGACACAGATGGGCGACGCCCGCGACGGCGATGGCGAGCAGCCATTGGCCGCGCGAGATATTCATTCGCTGTCGGTCGTCAACGTGATCAGGCGCAACTTGGTCGCGCCGGCATCGCGCAAGGCGTGCATGACCGCGACCACACGCGTGGCGTCGCCGCCGCCATCGGCTTTCAGCCGCAACGGCCAATCCGGATGGGCGTCGAGTTCGCCGCGCACGACGTCGGTCAGGGCATCCAGTTCCACGGGCTTGCCGTCGAGAGCCAGGGCGCCGGTCGAGGACAGCTGGACTTCGATCGCGCTGGCATCGGCAGCGGCCTCGCTCGCCGATCGCGGCGGGTCGACCTCGAACGGCTGGGGTCCGGTGATCCGGCCGGCGAGCATGAAAAAGATCAGCAGCAGAAATACGACGTTGGTCAGCGGCAGAATCGATTCGTCACCGTTGTTGCGCGCGCGATGTCGGCGGGAGAAACGCATCGACGGCCTACCTGCGCCCGCCGCTGTCCATCAGCGATAGATTGACGGCACCGGCGATCGATAACGCATCGAGAATCCGGACGGTGTCCTGCAGGCTCACCCGCGTGGCCGGTCGCACCAACACCCGCCGCTGGGGATTGTCGGCCAGCGCAATCTTGACCCGCTGGGTCAGCTCTTCCAGGCCCACGTACTGGCCGGCAAAACGCACGCCGTCCAGACGGACGTCTACCAGTAACGCGCCCTGCAGAGCGGGCTTGGCCTCACCCTGGGTCGGCGCATCGAGCACGATCGAGTGCAGATCCGAGAAACTCGAGGCGAGCATGAAGAACAACAACAGAATGAAGACAACGTCGATCAGCGGCGTCAGGCTGACCAGCGCGCGCGGGCGTCGGCCGCCGAGGCTGTCTTTAAATGAACGGGGTGTGGTGGTCGTGCTCATCGTCTTCGTCTGCCAGCGACTGATTGGGCGCGCGGGTCACATCGACCGTGAATATGCGCGTTACGACGCTGTCCATTTCGTGGGCGGCGCGGTCGACGGCGCGCTCGAGCCAGTTCAGGGCCACGATGGTCGGCATGGCAACGGCCAGGCCGATTGCGGTGGTCAGCAGTGCCTGCCAGATACCGCCCGACAGCAATGCCGGGTTGACCTGGCTGCCGGCCTGCTCGAGGTCGCGAAACGCTTCGATCATGCCTAGCACGGTGCCGAACAGTCCGAGCAGGGGGGCCAGCGACGCGATCACTTCCAACGGCCGCATGTGGCTGCGCAGCGATTCGAGCATATCGCCACCGAACTGCAGAATCTCTTCGCGTAGCACCGGTTCGGGTACGCCATGCCGCGCCTGCAACTGAATCGCGCGTGCGAGTACACGGGAGGCGGGGTTGGGTGAGCGCCGTGCCATTGCCATGGCCGCCGCGGCGTTGCCGGTTCGGTAGATGCCGAGCGCGCTGCGCGCGGTGCGCCGATCGCTCAGGCGCACGCGCCGGAACTGGATCATCTTGGCGATCACGATGGTGGCGGCGCCGATCGACATCAGCACCAGCAGCACCACGACCGGACCGCCCAGGAACACGATATTGTTCAGCGCGTCGCCGATCTGGGCGACTTTGTCGATGAAAACGTTCACGAATGGATGCTCCCGAGAACCATGGGCGATATCCGGCCAGGCATACCGATCTACTTGATGAAAGGTGTATTGCCGCGCTGAGAAACCGAGATCAGCGACAGACAGTCATCGCGAGCGCCGTCGCTGTCACGGCATTCGAGTACATCGTTGAGCAGCAGTTGCCCGATGTCACCGCAGGCGAGATTCTTGATGTCGAATACTTTCAGGCTGGTCTTCTGCGGCGCCATGGGGGCGATCTGCACGGCGAGGCGCCGGGCGACGATGCCGTCGTTGTCGAACATCACGACGTCGAGTTGAAACGCATCGAAGCGGGTGTCGGTCAGATTCTGGGTCACGAGATAGGCTCGACAGGCCCCGTCGACCGGTTCGAGCTTGTTGAGTTCGACCTCGACGCCACCACCGGCGCTCTCGGAGGCGGCCTGCGCGATCGCGCTCCCGGTCGTGATGACGAGAACAGCCGCAACCAGCATGCGTATCAGCATAGATTCTTTCCCGATAGAACGCCTTTTATGCGGCGTTTTTCTTTCCCCAGAACTCGGCTGGACATACTCATCGTCATCGATCAGTCGCCGCCCCGGTCGCGAACGCGATCAGATCGCGAGCGTCCTTGTTTTATTTGATCTTCTCAGTATTGCTGGCTGCATCGGCAGACGCAACCATTGGCACCCGCCGCGCCGACGCGGTGGCCACATCGACAGCTTTTGTCGGACCGGCCACAATGACCGGCTTATGACGACATCGGGAGCGTTGACGTGGCAGTGATTTCGCGGATGGTGGAGCAGGGGCACCAGCAGGTGTGTCATGTCTGGGACGCGGCTACGGGCCTGCGGGCCATCATCGCCGTGCATTCCAATGCCCTGGGTCCCGGCGTGGGCGGGGTGCGTATCCGCGATTATGCCTACGAGGCCGACGCCCTGACCGACGTACTACGTCTATCCGAGGCAATGAGCTACAAGGCGGCCTGTGCCGGCTTGCCCTGCGGCGGCGCGAAAGCCGTGGTCATGGCGCCGTTTCCGGCCGATCGGCGCGCCGGCATGCATGCATTGGCGCGTGCCGTGGATAGTCTCGGTGGGCGTTATGTCGCCACCGAGGACATGGGCATGGGCGAGGCGGATATCGCCATGCTCAATGAAGTCACCCGTCATGCCGTGGGGCGCAGCATCGCGGATGGCGGTTCGGGCGACCCATCGCCTTATACCGCCGATGGCGTGATCGCGGGCATGCGGGCGGCCTTGCGCGCGGCCGGCGACGACTCGAATTTCGCCGGGCTGCGTGTTGCCGTACAGGGCTGTGGCAGCGTCGGGTTCGCCGTGATCGAGCGATTGATTGCGGCGGGCGCCGAGGTGCTGGCGTCGGATATCAGCCAACAGGCCTGCGATCGCGCGGCCCGCGCCGGCGCGACCATTGTCGGCAACGACACGATTCTCGACCAGGCCGTCGATGTGCTCGCGCCCTGTGGCGTAGGCGCTATTCTCGATGAGCGAACGATCGGAAAGCTCAAGTGCCGCGTTGTGGCGGGCGCGGCCAACAACCAGCTTGCAACCGATGCCGACGGCACGCGTCTGGCGGAACGCGGTATCGTCTATGCGCCCGATTTTGTCATCAATGCGGGTGGTTTGATCAACGTCAGCGACGAGATCGAGCCCAGCGGCTACGACGCGCAACGTGTCCATGAACGCGTGGCTGCGATCGAAACCACGCTGGACACGATCTTCGCCGAGGCGGCGCAAACCGGCAATACCTCGGCCATGGTCGCACTGGCGCAGGCGCGGGCGCGTGTCGCCGCGGGCTGAACAGGCCCGACGCGCCGCTATCGTGTCCCGGGGCTACGACGGACTACGCTGCAGGGCATTTGCAAAATGGCGGTTTAACCGATCTCGGATATGGCTTCCAGGCCGTCGTACATCTGCCGGAAGTGATTCTCGACCCGGCGCTTGTCGGCGACGATGGCCAGGTTAAAGGACTCGGTAAGCCACTGGACAATCTCGTCGAATTCGTCGTCCGACAACGATGATTCACGTTCGAAAGCGTACTCGCGCCGACCACGAATGCTGGCTGCCGCAGCGGCACGCACATGCTGCGACAGTTCCACACGGCGATCGGTGTCGGCCTGTTCGAAGCGTTGCCCGGCTCTGTTGTAGATTGAGATCTGACACGACGCATGCCCTCGGTAGCGCCAGTGCTGCCGGACTTGCCTGGCCTCGATGCTCGCGGTGTAGTTCACCTGATAGCGCTCCTGGCCGCCATCGATGAAGCGCAGAAGAAAATCGTACCGTTGTGATTTCAGCGGCAGAAACAGCCGCGCGCCTGCGCCCCGCCGTCTACACGGTTGGAATGGGACACGTAAATCGCTTGTCTGCATGACGGGGCCCTCGTTCACCGAACCCGCGGACTGTTTGTCTTGTTTATTGTGTCTGAAAGTTCGCCGATCCCGATTCCTGTTTACACCATGGGAAAAAATACGGAAATACCGGTTCAGCGACGGGTGAGCCGGTTCTGCTGACTTAGACGTGGCCTCGAATGCCGGTTCGTGCCGTGTATGCCTTGGTACGTAATGCAAACCGCAAGCTTCGGCCCCGAACACCTCTTGCAGATATGAATATATCGCATCCGTGTTTCTACCTATGAATCCTTCGGTAAACACGGCTTGAGCCGCGGCGCAGCGAGGCCGGGTGGAAGGCGCAAAACTTAATTTTACTGGCTGGTACAAGCATACGAACAGCACCGAAATTCTTGGTACCACGCCGGGTGTCTGATCGCGGGAAACCGGCGCAGGCACCCATGAAAAAAGCCGCGCCGGATGCTAGCCGGCGCGGCTCTTCGAACGGGCGGTCGGCCGGTGCCGAGCAGTACGCATTCAATCAGGCAGCGTTATCCCACACCGGTGCGAAGGATGGGTCGATGATCCGCCCGTCCGGTGAATGCAGGCCGGCGACTTCCCGCATTTGCTCGTCGGTCAGTTCAAAATCGAAGATATCGAAATTGCTGGCCACATGTGCCTTGCTCGATGAGCGCGGAATGGCGATGACGTTGCCGTGCTGAACCAGCCAGCGCAGGGCAACCTGTCCACCGTTCTTGCCATGGGCCTTGCCGATGCGCTCCAGGGTTGGATCCTTGAACACGCGGCCCTGGGCCAGCGGGCAATAGGCGGTCAGCGCCATCTGATGCTCGGCCAGGGTGTCCAGCACCGGCTTCTGGCTCAGGTAGGGGTGATATTCCACCTGATCCGTGGCCAGCGGAGCGCCCGCCTGCGAGACCGCTTCGTTGATCAGCGCGCTGGTGAAATTGCTGATGCCGATATGCCGAACCAGCCCCTGTTCGCGGACCTCGTTGAGCGCAGCCAGGGTTTCCTTAAGCGAGATTTCGGGATTCGGCCAGTGCAGCAACAACAGGTCCAGATAATCGGTATCCAGCTTGCTGAGACTTTGCCGAACCGAGGCCTGCAGGTCGCCATCGGCGAACTGGTCGGTCCATACCTTGGTGGTCAGAAAGATATCCTCCCGTGCGACACCGGACTGTTTGATGCCTTTGCCCACCGCCTGCTCGTTCTTGTAGGCCTGGGCGGTATCAATATGCCGATAGCCGACATGAAGGGCGTGCGCGACCATTTCCTGTGCATCGTCGGGTTCCAGTTCGAACGTACCGAACCCGATGGCAGGAATGTCGGCGCCATTGGCGTTGACGTGTTGCATTGAATGCTCCTGTATTGACCAACCATGGGTAGGTAAGGACTATTACCGCTGGTTTCAACACGAGGCCCTCGATGCGCAAGCAATTGTACGGATGTAGCAAACGTGGCTGAGCGAGGACGCCTGGCGACGGTGTTGAAGCTCGAGCCGGGCGAATTTGCCCCGGTAGGGTGGTCGTTTGCCTATTTCTTCTGCCTGCTGTGCGGTTACTACATCCTGCGGCCGGTGCGTGACGAAATGGGTATCCAGGGCGGCGTGGATGCGCTCGCCTGGGTGTTCTCGGGGACATTCCTGCTCATGCTGGCGGTGGTGCCGCTGTTCGGCTGGGCCGTGGCGCGTTTCTCGCGACGCGGGCTGGTGACCGCGAGCTACGGGTTCTTCATTGCCAATCTGCTGTTGTTCTTTGTGTTGATGCGGCTGGATGTGGCGCCGGCATGGGTAGCGCGTGCCTTTTTCGTATGGGTGAGTGTGTTCAATCTGTTCGTCATCTCCTTGTTCTGGAGCGTGATGAACGATGTCTTTTCGCAGACACAGGCACTACGCCTGTTCGGGCTGATCGCCGCCGGCGGCAGTGTCGGCGCGATAGCCGGGCCCGGATTGACGACGATTCTGGCGGAGCGCATCGGGCCGATAAACCTGTTGCCGCTGTCGGCCTTGTTTCTGGCCGCGGCCGTGGGCTGCGCACTGGCGGTCATGGCCTCGCCCGGGGCCCGCGCCGCGCGTGGCCGTGCCAGCGAGCGGGTGCGCGGTGAAAGCGTCTGGGCGGGCGCGACGCATGTGGCGCGCTCGCCGTATCTGCTCGGTATCTGTTTTTTCGTCGTCTTCTATTCCGCGCTATCGACCTTCCTGTATTTCGAGCAGGCCCGCATTGTGCAGGATGCGTTTTCCAGCAGCGCGCAACGCACGCAGGTGTTCGCGGTGATGGATCTGGCGACCAACACGCTGACTCTGTCGCTGCAGTTCTTTGCGACCGCACGGCTCGTGGCCTGGCTGGGCTTGCCGTTTGCGCTGGCCCTGATCCCGCTCGCCGTCGCCGCGGGTTTCGGTCTGCTGGGGCTGGCGCCGACGCTGACGGTGCTGGTGGTGTTCCAGGTCATACGGCGGGCCGGCAACTATGCAATCACCAAACCGGCCCGCGAAATGCTGTTCTCGGTGGTCAGCGCAGAGGACAAATACAAGGCCAAGAATTTCATCGACACCGTGGTGTATCGCGGCGGCGATGCGGCGTCCGGCTGGCTATTCACCGGCCTGTCGGCGCTGGGCCTGGGTCTGGCGGCCCTGGCCTTTGCCGCGGTGCCGCTTGCCGTGCTCTGGGCAGGCGTCGGCATCGCCCTCGGCCGTGCACGGATACAACATGAAGAATCTACAGTAAGTAGATGAAATAAAATATAAATAAGAAATATAAAGGAGTCCATGTCATGACCGGATCAAAAAAATCGATTGTCCAGGATTTCGGCCGCCGACGGGTTCTACAATACGGCGCAGTGGGCGCCGGATTGGCACTGATGCCGTGGCAGATGAGTCTGGCGCAGATGACCTCCGACGACGCGACCAAGGCAATGCGAACACGCAAGATACCGTCCACGGGCGAGATGCTGCCGGTGATCGGCATGGGCTCGTCCGGTTCGTTTTCCACCCGCAGCGAAGACACGCTCGCCGATCTGCGCACGGTGATGAAGCGATTCGTCGCCATGGGCGGCACTTTGGTGGATACCTCGCCCACCTATGGCAACGCCGAGACGAATATCGGCGCGATCGCCCGCGATACCGGCGTGCGCGATGCGTTGTTCATGGCGACCAAGGTGCATATCAATGGCCGACAGGCAGGTATCGACCAGATGGCGCAGTCCACCGAGGCGCTCGGCAAGCCGATCGATCTGATGCAGATCCATAACTTCATCGATCTCGAAACGCAGTGGAAGACGCTCGAGCGGATGAAGGCCGACGGCCAGGTGCGTTATATCGGCATCACTCATTATCTGACCAGCGCGTTCGAGGAGCTCGAACATCAGATGTCGACCAAGGATATGGATTTCGTGCAGTTCAACTACTCGATCATGACGCCGGACGCGGAACAGCGTCTGCTGCCGCTGGCTGCCGATCGCGGTATCGCGGTGCTGGTGAATCGTGCTTATAACGACGGTCGTTTCTTCAGTCAGGTCAAGGGCCGGGAACTGCCCGACTATGCGCAGGAATTCGATTGCTTCTCCTGGGGCCAGTTCGCGCTCAAGTACGTGCTGGCCAACGACGCCGTCAACGCGGTGATCCCGGCCACCAGCGACCCCAAGCATCTCGAGGACAACATGCACGCGGGCTACGGCGCGCTTCCGGACCGGGCAATGCAAAAACGCATGCGGGAGACGATTGCGGCGATGTGAGAAGGGCGGCCGTCAACACGTCTTGAGCGCGAAACGGATCACGCCGGCATTGCTGTAGCCGCCCGGCTGATGGATGTGACGTGCAGCGCAGCTCGCCCGGTTGCATAGGCTCACGCCCAGAAGCCGATATCGAGCACACTTCGTGCAATGTTCGATGCGGTCAGCGCGATTCCGGGGATCGCACCGGCTATTGCCACATGGATGCTCTGGACCACCCGAGCGACCTCGGCCCGTCGGTGGACATTCAGCTTTCCTAGCACCTGCTCGGTGTGGTGGCGTGCCGTGTGTGCGCTCACGCACAGCGTCCGGGCGATTTCTGCATTCTGCATGCGCTGGGCGAGCAGAAGCGCGACATCGGCTTCTCGACGCGTCAACGCGAATCGAGTGCGCAGCTGATCCGTTGATGGCAGAACAGGTCTGCGGCGATCCAGTGCCACCAGCAGAAGCCGCTGGTGGGGCGCCGTCGCGAGGCTTTCGGGGGCCGGTATGAAAACCGCCCGGACGCTGTAACAGTGTGTGGCCGCCAAGTGTATCGTTGTGGCGGGCTGGCCGTCCGCCATCAGTTTGAACCCGTTGTGCGCTGCTTGTGTGTCTGAACAGATCGACTGTTCATGCGCGATTTGTCTGGCGGCCGTGAAAACCTGCATCTGCAGCGGCGCGACTTCCTGAATCAGGATCGCGGCCAGTGCCGCGGTGCGATGGATCTCCTGCCCGTTTGCATCGAACAGGATCAACGGCAAGCCAAGCTGGTCCAGCGCCGTCATCCACGCGGCGTATCGAGTCGATATGGGCCTGGCAGAGCAAACACCGGATCGGGTCGCACGCATTGCGATCTCCAGAAGTGTGTCAAGCAGGCGGACGGCCCCCGTACAGATCCTATTACTCGACGGGCGGCGCCGCAAAGACTGACCTTGCGCAATCGAAAAAATAGGCTGTTTCTGCCCATGCGCTCCGAGAAAACACGGCGATAGGATTATTTCGGCTATGAGCACACTGCGTGTGCGGTGACCGGAGCCCGTCATGTTTTGTATTGGACTCACACTCGGCATCGGCCCGGAGGCGATGAAATCCCGGCAGGCGACGCGGGTGGCCATGCGCTATCCCGCGCCCACGCCGGACAAGCGGCTTGTCGGCCAGCCCGGACTCAGGATCGAAGCATGCGGTGCCAACGGCAGGGCGGTTTTTCGCCGCCGCGTTGCGACCCAGCCGTTCGAATCGACGATCGAAGTGGCAACCCGTGCGTCGGATCGCTCGTTCGAGCGGCGTACAGCCGGTGACGGTGGGGTCGTTTTTCATGCCGTGATTCCGGATCGGCGTACCCACGGGACCGTATCGCACCCGGCCAAGAGTCGAGACGGCGGTTCGCCAACGCGACGTTGAAAGTTCGTTACCGAATTGTTGTGCCGTATCTGCCGAAACGGGGGGCGTCGAAAAATTTCTGAATACGGCGAAGAAACAAGGCTCTAGACGGATGTTGTGCCAGATCGCTTGAAGAAGAACTGCGCTTGGACAATCAAGAAAAACCACTTTCAGAGGCCCGGCGCGACTCGTTCGGCGCTACGGCTTCTTCAATCGGCCTTGTCAGGGGCTAACGGGGTAGACCATGTTCACGAAGATCAATCATATCGACGGTGTAACCGGCGACGATGAGATTCTTTTCTCGACGCCATTCGATTATTTTTTTCCCGAAGCAGCGCGTTCGCGACTTTGCCGGCTGCCGGAAACCGAGGCGACGGTGGCCGGGCTCAAGCGGCTCGGAGACCTGATGGCGGACCCGGGCGAGATCGGCGACCCGCAGGAATCGTTCGATTCAACTATTCCGGCCGCGTTCACCTATTTCGGCCAGTTCACCGACCACGACATCACCGCGCGCACCGACCGCGAAGGCGCGGTCAGCGAAATCGGCCGTGCCGAACCGGTCCGGCCTGCCGACCCGGATTTCGTGGTCGCCAATATGCGCAACGGGCGCCGGCCACAGTTCGATCTCGACAGTGTCTTCGGCGACGGGCCCGGCCTGGCCGGCGCATCGGCGGCGGCGACCACCCAGTCGCAGCTGCTCTACGACAGCGATCTCAAGCTGGTGGCGTTCGCAGATGGCGATCGCGTCGATCTGCCGCGTGAAGCGGGCACGCATAACGCCATCATCGCGGACGCGCGCAACGACGAGAACGTCATCATCGGTCAGCTTCAGACCGCGTTTCTGCGCTTCTATAACGCGGCGCACGATGCCCAGCCGGGCTCCGACAACAAGCAGAAATACATCCGCGCGCGCCAACTCGTGCGCTGGGCCTATCAGTATGTGGTGGTCAACGACTATCTGAAACAGGTGTGCGACCCGGCAGTGGTCGACGACACGCTCGCCAACGGGCCGCGCTTCATCGGCGCGACGTCGGGCAAGGGTGCAGCGTTCATGCCACTGGAGTTCTCGGCGGCCGCCTATCGTTTCGCCCATTCCATGATCCGGCCGTTCTACCGGCTCAACGCCACCTCCGGCGAAGTCGGTATCGGCGACCTGCTGGGGCCGGCCGGCAGGGCGACGAATTTCGATGCCAGCGATGGCCAGCTGATCCCCGCGCGGGTTGTCGATTGGTCCCTGCTGGTCGGCAGCGGGTCCGGGGTGCAGATGGCGCGCAAGATCGACTCGAAGATCTCCCGGGGCCTGTTCACGTTGCCCGTGGGTGGACGCGCGACCGACCCGGTACTCCGACATCTCGCCCGCAGCAACCTGCTGCGAGGCTATAGCCTGAGTCTGCCGACCGGGCAGGCGATCTGCGACGCGTTCGGCATCCTGCCGCTGAGCACCGCCGACATCAAGGACGGCGAGAGCCCCGAGATGGTCGAGATGCTGGAGGATACGTATTTCGATCACCGCACGCCGCTGTGGTATTACATCCTGCGCGAAGCGGCGGTGCAGCAGGATGGCAACCGGCTCGGCGAAGTCGGTAGCCGGCTGGTGGCGGAAACCATGGTCGGTCTGGTCAAACAGGACCACAACAGTTATCTGAACAACCTGCACGACGACGCCATCGATATCGAGCTGGGGGTGACGCTCGATGAATCGAGTGCAGCCGTGGGCGGTCTGGCGGGACTGCTCGATTTTGCCGGCGTCTCGAACGTTTGCAGCTGACATGTACGGCGTCACCAACCGCCAGGTCCGCCCGAACAGCCAGGGCGTGGACAAGCTCGGGCCCAAACCGAATGCCCAGGGGCCCAACGAATTGCGTCTGTTCGAAGCGCTCGTGGCAGGCTCAGGCTGGGATCTCGAGATAATCGCCGACCGGCTCACCGCGGCCATGAAGGCGGAAGTGGACGCGCCGGCCAATCGCACCGCGTTCGGCAGCTACTACGTGGCCCGGAAGGTGCTGTGCCAGGCGCGCGACGAAAAACGCAACGTGCTGTTCTTCGTGCACGGCTTCAATAATGATATCCACGACGTGCTGCGCCGCTCGCAGGAACTGGAGAAGAACTACGGCGTGATCGTGTTGCCGTTCAGCTGGCCGGCCAACGGCGGCGGCATCGTCAGCGGTACGGCAAGCTACAAGAGCGACAAGCGCGACGCCCGAGTATCCGCCGGCGCGCTCGATCGAACGATGGCGATCGCTGCTGGCTATCTCGCTCGTTTCACGGAAGAGACCCGCCTGGAACTGGCGAACAGGGCACGCGAGAAGCATCCGGATAACGCCGAAGCCCGGGATGCGCTGTTCACCGAGCTCATGGACAAGGCCTGCCCGTTCACGATCAACGCCATGTTTCACAGCATGGGCAACTACGTGCTCAAGCAGATGCTCAAGTCGTCGAACATCGAAGGCAACCAGCTGTTGTTCGACAACATCGTGCTGGCCGCGGCCGATACCAACAACGCCGGCCACGCCGAGTGGGTGGACCGGCTAAAGTTCCGGCGCCGGCTGTACGTGGCGATCAACGAGGACGATCGCGCCCTGGCGGCGTCGCGGATCAAGGCCGGCGACGAGCAGCTGGCACGCCTCGGTCACAGCCTGTTTGCCCTCGATAGCCGCAAGGCCACCTATGTGAATTTCACCAGCGCTGCCTGGGTCGGCAACGCGCACGCCTATTTCGAAGACAAGCCGGTGGAAAAGAACGACGACGTACGCAAGTTCTTCCAGGCCGCGTTCAACGGCAAGACCGCGGAACAGAGCCTGCGCTATATTCCGGACCGAAATTTCTACGAATTTCGATAGCCGTATGGGTGTGTCGGGTCATTCGGATGATCGACTGGCGAGATATGTCGGCGCGATGGACGCGCTATTTACACGGCCCCTCGAACCCGCGGCTCATGCCGCGAGTTCGAAGGCCGCGGGGACGACAGGTTACGCCGCCTTGTCGAAATGCAGGGCTGCGTCATCGCCCAGGTCGACCCGCACCGTGTCGCCGGCGATGAATTCACCTGCCAGAATCCGCTTGGCCAGTGGATTCTCGACAAGCGTCTGGATCGAGCGCTTGAGCGGCCGCGCCCCATAGACCGGGTCGAAGCCGGCTTCGGCGAGCTTGTCGAGAGCGGTATCGCTGATCTCGAGGGTGAGCTCGCGTTCGGCCAGACGCTCGTGCAATTCGCGCATCTGGATACGTGCGATCGAGCGGATCTCGGTTCGCGCCAACGGATGGAAGACCACAGATTCGTCGATGCGGTTGATGAACTCGGGCCGGAATTGGCTGGCCACCACTTCCATCACCGATTCCTTCATGGTCTCGTAGTTCTCCTCGCCGGCGAGTTCCTGGATCAGCTGGCTGCCCAGGTTCGAGGTCATCACGATCACGGTGTTGCGGAAATCCACCGTGCGGCCGTGACCGTCGGTGAGGCGGCCGTCGTCGAGCACCTGCAGCAGAATGTTGAACACATCCGTATGCGCTTTCTCGACCTCGTCGAGCAGGATCACGGAATAAGGTTTGCGCCGCACGGCTTCAGTGAGATAGCCGCCCTGTTCATAGCCGACATAGCCGGGCGGGGCGCCGATCAGTCGTGCCACCGAATGGCGTTCCATGAACTCCGACATGTCGATACGCACCATGGCGTCCTCGGTGTCGAACAGGAAGGTGGCGATGGCCTTGCACAGCTCGGTCTTGCCCACGCCGGTCGGGCCGAGGAACAGGAACGAGCCGATCGGCCGGTTCGGGTCCGACAGGCCCGATCTGGAGCGACGAATCGCATCGGAAACGGCGGACACGGCCTCGTTCTGGCCGATCACGCGTTCGTGCAGTGAATCCTCCATGCGCAGCAGCTTGTCGCGCTCGGCTTCGAGCATGCGGGTGACCGGAATACCGGTCCAGCGCGACACGATCTCGGCGACTTCCTCGTCGGTGACGTTGTTGCGCAGCAGCCGATTGGCCACCGGTTTCTCCTCGGCGGCCTGGGCCTCGGCCAATTCGCGCTCAAGCTGCGGAATCCGGCCGTACTGCAACTCCGCCATGCGGTCGAAGTCGTTGGCGCGGCGTGCAGCTTCCATTTCACGCTTGGCGAGGTCGAGTTCCTCGCGCTTGTTGGCGGCACCGGCGACGGTCGCTTTCTCGGCTTTCCATATCTCTTCCAGGTCCGAGTATTCGCGTTCCAGTTCGTCGATTTCGCCGTCGAGTTTTTCCAGCCGTGCTTTCGAGCCGGCATCCGACTCCTTGGATAACGCCTGTTTTTCGATCTTGAGCTGAATCAGGCGCCGGTCGAGGCGGTCGAGTTCTTCCGGCTTGGAGTCGATCTCGATACGAATCTTGGAGGCGGCTTCGTCGATCAGGTCGATGGCCTTGTCGGGCAGCTTGCGGTCGGTGATATAGCGCTGCGACAGCTTGGCCGCGGCGATGATCGCGCCGTCGGTGATGTCTACACCGTGGTGGACCTCGTAGCGTTCCTTGAGCCCGCGCAGGATGGCGATGGTGTCTTCCAGATCGGGCTCGTCGACCATCACTTTCTGGAAACGGCGTTCCAGCGCGGCATCCTTTTCGATGTTCTCGCGATACTCGTTGAGCGTGGTCGCCCCGATGCAGTGCAGCTCGCCGCGGGCGAGCGCCGGCTTGAGCATGTTGCCCGCGTCCATCGAGCCCTCGGCCTTGCCGGCGCCGACCAGGGTATGAATCTCGTCGATGAACAGGATGATGCGGCCTTCCTGCTTGGACAGGTCGGATAGCACGCCCTTGAGGCGATCCTCGAACTCGCCGCGATACTTGGCGCCGGCGATCATCGCGGCCAGGTCGAGCACCAGCACGCGCTTGTCGCGCAGCGATTCCGGCACTTCGCCGTTGACGATACGCTGCGCCAGCCCTTCTACGATTGCGGTCTTGCCCACGCCGGGCTCGCCGACCAGCGTCGGGTTGTTCTTCGTGCGGCGCGAGAGCACCTGGATCACGCGGCGGATTTCCTCGTCGCGGCCGATCACCGGATCGAGCTTGCCCTGTTCGGCGCGCTCGGTGAGATCGGTGGTGTATTTGTCGAGCGCGCCGCGCTGTTCCTCGGCGTTGGCGTCATTGACGTTCTCGCCGCCGCGCATCGTGTCGACCTGTTTGCCGAGATTGTCGCGGGTCGCACCCGCGTTCTTGAGTATCGTGCCGGCTTCGGATTTGTCCTCGAGCACGGCGAGAACGAACAGTTCGCTGGAGACGAACGCATCGCCGCGTTTCTGGGCGAGCTTGTCGGTGAGGTTGAGCGTGCGCACCAGCGCCTGGCTCGGGTTCACGTCACCGGTGGCCTGGCCGACGGTCGGCAACCGATCCAGCGCCTTGAGCAGCTGATTGCGGATTTCCTTGACGTTCAAACCGGCGCCATCGAGCAGCGGGCGCACCGTGCCCCCGTCTGCGTCCAGCAGCGCCAGCAGTACGTGCAACGGCTGGATTTCGTTGTGGTCCCGGCCGACCGCCAGGCTCTGGGCGTCGGCGAGCGCCTGTTGAAACTTGCTGGTCAGTTTGTCCATTCGCATGTTGGCAATCCCTCTGATTCCATTCTTTCGTGGCAGCCGACCATGGCTGCATCATCATGCGATAGTTAATAGGTATCGACGACCAACAATTCAACCATCGTTTGAAAGATAAATAAACGCCCGCAGCGGCCGACTTTTTCATGACACAGGCGCTGATATACTTGCGCGGGCGCCGGACATGGCACGCATCGATTCGTTTTCAACGGGATTCTAATGACCAAGGCCTACAACGACGCCGAGTTCATGCTCGGCGAAGAGGCGCGGCCGCTGCGCCTGCTATCCGAATACATCGAGCCGCGCGAGCGCCTGTCCCGATTGAATGTCCACCGGGCGTTGATCTTCTGGGGCTCGGCCCGCCTGAAACCGCACGGCCCGGATCCGGTCGACGATTCGGTCGATTTTTATGCCCAGGCACGCGAGCTGGCTGCCCGCATGACGCGCTGGACTATGGACAGTCATGCCGACGACGAGCACTACTATGTCTGTACCGGCGGTGGCCCGGGCATCATGGAAGCGGCCAATCGCGGTGCGGCGGACGTCAACCGCGAGTTGTCGATGGGCTACAACATCGAGTTGCCGCACGAGCAGGGCAGCAACGCCTATATCAGCGATGCCCTGAACTTCGATTTCCACTACTTCTTCATGCGCAAGTTCTGGTTCATGAACGTCGCCAAGGCGTTGATCATTTTTCCGGGTGGCTTTGGCACCATGGACGAGCTGTTCGAAATGCTCACGCTTATCCAGACCGGCAAGCAACCGCGCATACCGGTGGTACTCTATGGCAAGGATTTCTGGAGCCGACTGATCAACTTCGACGTGTTCGTGGAACTGGGTCTCATCTCCGAAACCGACGTGGATCTGTTCTACACCGCTAATTCCGTCGATGACGCCTACCATTTCCTCACCGACGCGCTTGCGGAAGACACCGCGACCGCGCAAAGCCTGCACGGCTGAACAAACCATGGCAAACGGATCTTTCAAACCCCAGGGGCACGCGTTCGGCGGATCGGATACGCGCGTACTGATCGCCGGCTGGATCGCCAGCATGGCGCTGGTGGCGATGGTGGCGGTTCTTGTCACTGCTTATTTTTCCGGTGGCGGTGACAGCCGGTCGCCGGTAGCCGATGGCCAGGCGCCGTCGACGGTCGCCGAGCAGTCGAGCGACTCCAGCCAGCCCCGGCCCGACGCCGGCATGACCCGGCAAGAGACGGCCGACAGCGAGACGGTCGTCAAATCGTCGCCGGATACCCGAATTGAAACCGGCGCCGCCGGCGACAAGAGTGTCGCCGCGTCCGAAAGCGCATCGGCGCCTGATGAGTCAGGCGTTGCTCGCAAGCCCGAAGATACCTCCGGCAAGACGCCGTTCATGCCCGGCGTGAAACTGGCCGGAGCACAGGGCCTGGTGCCCATGCCGAGCGCGTTTGCCCGCTCGGCGCCGAGCGAGTCGGTAGCCGGTTGGTGCAAGGAACTCGTCGCGCACGTTGACGCTGTCTCCACCGACGATTGCATGACAGGCGCGTTCAAGGACACCGGTCACCGCTCGGTCGACGGCCGCCCCATGATCGTGGGCGATATCCCGGCTACGTCCCGACCCGCGCAAGGCCGGGTGCTGCTGATCAGCGCGACCCACGGCGACGAACCCAGTTCCATCGCGACCGCGTTCAGCTGGATCAAGCTGATGGCCAGCAACGGCACGAACTACGAGTGGAACGTCGTGCCGACGTTGAACCCGGATGGCGCCTTGCACAGTCCGGCGACGCGCGTGAATGCCAACGGCGTGGATCTCAACCGGAATCTGCCGACGACGGGCTGGGCCAAGGAATCGCGCGATTACTGGCGCCGGGTCGGCTTCGAGAAACGCCGTTTCCCGGGCGAGAGCGCGGGCAGCGAACCCGAGAACCGCTGGCTGGCCGACGAAATCGGCAAGTTCAAACCCAATGTCATCATTTCCCTGCATGCCCCCTACGGCGTGCTCGACTATGACGGCGAGTTCCCGCCGCCCCAGAAGCTGGGCCGCCTGAATCTGCATCGGCTCGGCGTCTATCCGGGTTCGCTCGGTAATTTCGCCTCGCATATGCGTGGCATTCCGGTCATCACGGTCGAGCTCAACGACGCCAATGAGCCGCCGGCCGAGGCGGAAGTCCAGCAGATGTGGGCGGATCTGAACAACTGGCTCGACCGGTATTTCCGTAACGTGCGTCAGGCCAAGGTGAACACGTCTAACGACGCCGGCTGAAAGATCCGGCGCCGCCTGGGCCGGCAACGCCGGGCATCACCGCAGCGCGTGCCAGCCTGGCACGCAGGCATGGGCTGAGCGTCTTCCAGTCGCGCCACTCGTCGACGTCGCGACGGGTGGCGAACGTCGTGTGATCCAGATTCAGCGCCCGCATGCGTTGCATCGTCTTGCCTGCCACCCGCGGCGTGCTCCAGTGCGGCCCGCGAAACAAGCGCGGCTCGCTGCGCCGCAGTCCGATCGCCCAGTAGCCGCCGTCGTGTGTCGGCGCGAGCCAGGCGCTGTGCTCGTCGCCCAGCGCGTCGTGCGCCTGCGCCAGCCAATCGTCGTCCAGCGCCGGCTGATCGCTGCCCATCAGCACGATACGGCTGTGATCGCGCAGGCCCTGGTGGGCGCCGCGTTGCATGCGTTCGCCGAGGTCACCGCGTGCCTGGCGAACGAGGTGGAGGTCGTAACGACGCGCCAGCCGCTTGAAGAAGGGATGACGGATATCCGGTGCGCACAGCAGCGCGATATACCCGGAGAACTGCTGCCTGGCGCTCGCCACGGCGTTTTCGAGCATGGCCCGATACAGACGGGCCGCGCGGCGGTTACCGCAACGGCGCGCCAGACGTGTCTTGCAACGGCCCGGCTCGGGGGCCTTGGCGAAAATCAACAGCCCGATACCTTCTCCAGGCATGGATTTGCGCGCTACGGTCGGCGGGGGGTTGGCAACAGACATAAGCCTGCTATCATACGCCGCTCGCGCGTCACCAGACGGGCAAAAACACGGGGCCGTAGCTCAGTTGGGAGAGCGTCGCGTTCGCAATGCGAAGGTCGGCGGTTCGATTCCGCCCGGCTCCACCACGACAGGGTCTTAAGTGATCCCAAGAAGCCCGATCAGCCTGGCGCTGTCGGGCTTTTTTATGCCTGTGACTTTCCATGGCGTCGATTGCGATCCGCCGGTATCCGGGGCACGGGGTTGGGGTGACGGGCGTGATGGTCGGCAACCGATACTCCACTCCCGGGTCTGGACGACTCGCAGCCCGTTCAGCACCCACACTGGTGTCCGGCCGATGATCTCCCGAAGCGATCGAGCGGGAGTTTGCCCGACGAGGCACAGCTCGCTAGCCGCGCCCGGCGCCTGGCAGAACATTGCCGGCCGATTGTGTGGTGGCCCGGTGTCGTGGGGCAGCAGCATACAGGGACTCCGCCCAGTTGAAGGAACCCGGGACGGGCAGCCGATACGGCGTATCAAACCCAATTGAGGCAGACGAAACAGCGCCGACAGCCGGATGTTCGGTGGTTGAGGCTGGAATCGTGACCACCACGTGGCTACAGGCAATCACCGCCGCGTGGCCGACGCCACTCTCCGAAGTGGCGATGCTGTATTCAGCGCGTGGCAGGCGCTGCGGTACTACCTGCGCCAAGCCATGCATCGTGGGCGTTCGACCACCCGGCTGCGTGAGCACGGTTGGCCACTGTATTAGTAGAGCCGATTGGCGCCGAACTGCGTCGAGACGCGTGCGGCTCGTGCTTGTGGCTAGGGGCGAGTGCTGCGTCCTTCCACTGTTGAACCCTCCATTGTTCAAGCGACTAGATCCATTCCAGGCATGTGCCGTGGAGGCTCTGTCGGTCATTTTTGTTGACAGCAGCCGTATCGCAATTTAATTTGTCCGGACAAACGTACAAATAGCCATGCGCCGATGTGTCCGCGGGTCGCCCAAGCCGGGTGCACGGCGGCACCGGACGAAGTCGCATACAAACAAAGGAGCAGTCATCGCATGAGTGAGGAAAACAGACAGCGTCAGCAGATCGGTCGTTACTACGACGAGATGAACGTCGGCGATATCTACGAGCACCGGCCCGGCCGCACGATCACCGAGACCGACAACATCCACTTTTCGCTGCTCACGTTGAATAACCACCCGATGCACTGCGATGCCTCCTACGGCCGCGCCAGCGAGTTCGGCAACAATCTGGTCAACAGTGGCCTGACGCTGGCGATGGTTCTGGGCATGACGGTCGGTGATGTCAGTGGCAAGGCCATTGCCAATCTCGGTTGGAACGAGATCAAGCTCACCGCACCGGTATTCCCGGGCGACACCATTTACGCCGAGACAAAAGTTCTGAGCAAGCGCGAATCAAAGTCGCGTCCGACTCAGGGCATCGTGGTCACCCAGACCACGGGCATCAAGGAAGACGGAACCGTCTTTCTCACATTCGAACGGTCGTCGTTGATACCCAAGAAGGGCCATGCAGTCGACGATTGATTCAGATAAGAAAACCCTGAGGAGATAACAGGATGTACAACACTGCTAAAAGAATGATTCTCATGGCCCTGTTGCTGACCGTCGTACAGACGGCATCGGCGACCGACATGGTCATGACCAACGAAGTCGCCACCTCGCACTGGAAGACGCAGTACATGAAGGAGGTCGGTGAAGCGATCAAGAAAAAGACCGACGGTGAGATCAATCCGATCGTCTTCCCTTCGGGCCAGATCTATAGCGATCAGGACGCGCTTGCTGCGCTGGGCACGGGGGCGGTTCAGATGGTCTGGCCGGTATCCGTTCGGCTGGAAACCATTGACCAGCGTGCGGGTGTGCTGAGTCTGCCGTTCACGCTCAAGACGGCGGATATGCAGAAGGCCTGCTATCGCCAGCAGGTATCGGACCTGCTGACCTCGTTCGTCGACAAGCGCAATCTCAAGGTGCTGACGCTGCTCAGGGCCGCCGACCTCATCTTCCTGTTCGGTGACAAGAACATCGACAGCCTGCAGGACATGCATGGCGTCAAGGTCCGTGTTATCGGCGGCAAGGTCTATCTGGCCACCATGCAGGCTACCGGCGCCAACCCGATCTCGATGGCGGCTTCGGAAATGAGTACGGCCCTGGCGCAGGGCACTATCGATGGTGTCTTGAGTTCCGCAGCGGGCTGGGCCGACATGCTGGGCACGTCGGCACAGTACGGCTTCTATGTGCCGGGTTTCGAACTGGCGACCTATGCCGTGGTCGTGGACAAGGGCTGGTTCGACGCGCTGAGTGACAAGGACGCCGCCATTGTGCGTAACAGCGTTGAGGATATCGCCGACGACCAGTGGACGTCGACGGTCAAGAAGGACCAGAAGCTCATCGAGGAGATGGAGTCCAAGGGCTCCACCTATACCGTCGCCGATGACGCTGAGATCCAGCGCTGGCGCGACAAGATGCAGCCGGTCATCGATCGTTTCGACGCGGATCATCCCGGCGTCGTGGAGAAATTCAAGGCACTCGATTCGGCCTGTCAGTAAACGTCGGGCCCGTTTCTATCGTCTTCAGATTTCATCCATGGGATCGGTATGTCCAAAGATCGCAATATTGTGCTCAAGCTGTTCGAATCGTACGCACGTTTCGAGAAGAAATATGTCCTGTCGGTGGCGACGATAATGCTGCTCGCCGCCACCGCGATCATGCTCATGGAAGGCATCGGTCGGACCTTTTTCGATACCAGCTTCTTCTGGGCCGAGGAATCGGTGCGCTATCTGGTGCTGTGGGCATTCTTTCTCACGCTGGGATGCGCGGGTCATGCCGGTCAGCATATTCGTACCGACCTGGTGGTTGAGCATCTTTGGACGCCGTTGCGGCGGGTTGCCAGCGCGGTTGCCTGCCTGCTGGGCATGGTGTTCTGCGGCATGCTGATCTACGCCGCCATACCGCAGATCGAGCGCTACCACTCGTTGGGCATGCTCACCGATTCATCGCTGAATCTGCCGCTATGGGTGCTGTTCCTGGTACTGCCGGTGGGCGCATTTCTGTGGGGGCTGTTCTATCTGCACGGCCTCATGCGTGTGCTCAGCGGCCACGAGGCGTTCGTCAATTCTCACGACGACACCGCATTGGACATGACCGACGACGTCACCTCGTCGGATCGGTCCTGAGGCGGGGGCAGCCATGACTATAGTAATTGCGCTATGCCTGATGCTGGTACTGCTGGCGATCGGTACTCATGTCGCCGTGGTCCTGGGCCTGGTAACGGCCGGACTCGTTCTGACCGTGGCCGGCGTGCCGGCCACGGTGATCGCCCAGACGGCTTTCAAGTCGGTCAACAGCTATCCGATGCTGGCGATCCCGATGTTCGTGCTGGCCGGCAATCTCATGATGAAGGGCGATCTGGCCAAGCTCATGATCGACCTCATCGGCAGTCTCGTGCGTTCGGTGCGGGGCGGTCTGGCGATCACGGTGATGCTCTCCAGTGTGTTCTTCGCGGCCGTGTCCGGCAGTTCAGTGGGCTCGGCGGCTGCCATCGGCGTGGCAACCATCGATGGGCTCAAGAAAGAACGCTATCCGACCCACTTCGCGGCCGGCATCGTGGCCGTGGGCGGCACGCTCGGCATCATGATTCCGCCGTCGCTGAGCTTCATTCTGATCGGATCGATTGTCGGTCTGCCGGTGGACCAGTTGTTCGTGGCCGGAATATTGCCCGCCTTGCTGGAAGCCACCTGTTTGTTGTGCACCGTGGCCTATCTGTCGTGGAAGCATCAGTACGGCGAGATCGCGGCCGCCCCGGACTTCAAGGGCTTCGGACAACGACTGCCAGGCGCGTTTGCGGCGTTGATGATGCCGGTGCTGATTATCGGCAGTATCTACGGCGGCTATCTGACGCCGACGGAGGTGTCAGCCTTCGCCGCGGCCTACGCCGCGTTCCTGTGTGTCTTCGTCTACCGAAGCGTTCGTGCAGGCGATCTGTGGGACGCAGCACGCAACTCGCTGCTGCAGACCACCATGATCTTCGCGGTCGTGATGGGCGGCAGCCTCGTCGCCTTCATTCTGGCCCGCATGGGCGTGTCGGCCAATCTGATCAGCTTGATCACGTCTCTCGATCTGGCGGCCTGGCAGTTCCTGCTGATCGTCAATGTATTGCTGCTGGTGCTGGGCATGTTCCTGGACGGCGTCGCGCTGGTCGTTCTGACCGCGCCGCTGCTGTTTCCGCTGGCCAAGACGGTCGGGGTCGATCCCATTCACTTCGCCGTGATCATGGTGGCGAACTCGGAGATCGCGACGATCACGCCGCCGGTCGGCCTGAATCTTTTCGTGATGAGCGGTATCGCCAAGACGCCCGTGCACGAGGTCGCCCGCGGCGTGCTGCCGTTCTATGCGATACGGCTGGTCGCGCTACTGATCATCACGTTCGTGCCGGCGCTGTCGCTGGCACTGCTTTAGAAAAAACATGGAAGAGGAGAGTGCAATGATTTCGAAAGATATCGCCGAGTTCGCGCATGCCTTCGATCTCGCCCAGGTGCCCGACGCGATTGTCGAGCGGTCGAAATATCTGATTCTGGACGCCATCGGCATCGCGCATGCGTCCGGCACGCACGACTTCGCGCACAAGGCGATGGCCACGCTTGCGGATTTCGGATCGGGCGATCATCGCCTGATCGGCTCCGATCAGACGGCCACCATGCGGGATGCGATGTTGCTCAATGGCATCCTCGTTCACGGCCTGGATTTCGACGACACCCATACGGCGGGCGTTATCCATGCGACCGCCAGCAGTTTTCCCTGCGTACTCGCCCTGGGAGAAAAATGCGGCAGTTCGGCACGAGAGATGCTTGAAGCCTACGTCCTGGCGATGGAAGTCTCGACCCGGCTGGGCGCTGTCGCCAAGGGTGGTTTTCATGCGGCCGGATTTCACCCCACCGGCGTGATCGGCATCTTCGGTTGCAGCGTGGCGGCCTGCCGGCTGCTCGGCCTGAGCGTCGAGCAGACACAGATGGCCCAGGGCATCGCGCTGAGCATGGCGTCGGGCAGCCTCGAATTCCTCGAAGACGGGGCCTGGACCAAGAGAATGCATCCAGGCTGGGCCGCCGGCGCGGCCGTGACCGCGGCCATCATGGCAAAAAACGGGTATATCGGTCCGCGGGCGGCCTATGAAGGACGCTACGGTCTCTACGCCAGTTATCTCGGCCCGCAGAACGAAAACTCAGAGCACGCGCTGGCGACCCGTGGACTGGGGACGACCTGGGAGATCGAGGGCGTGGCCGTCAAGCCGCTGCCTGCCTGCCACTTCACCCATGCCGCGGCCGACGCGGCAGCGGAAATACAGCGCCGGGACAACCCCTCGATCGATGCGATCGAAAAGGTCCGGGTCAAGGTGCCCGCCGGTGTGGTCAACGTCGTTTGCGAGCCGGTCGCAAGCAAGAAAAAACCGAAGAACAGCTACGAGGCGCAGTTCAGCATTCCCTACGCGGTGGCGACCGGATTGCTTACCGGGGATTTCCAGCTCAAGGATCTGGAGCCGGAGGCGCTGGGTGATAGCCGGCGTCTGAATCTCGCAAGTCTCGTTGAATATGAACAGGACCCCGAGGCCGACTTCCCGCGTTTTTATTCCGGTGAAGTGTGTGTGCATCTCAAGGATGGCTCGACGCTGAGCCATCGCGAGCACATCAACCGGGGCAACAAGGAACGGCCGCTGAGCAATGCGGACGTCGAGGCCAAATACCGGAAGAACATGGCGGGGCCGGTGTCGGCGGAAAAGACCGAGGAAATTCTTGCGTTCATCCAGACGCTGGATCGCTCGGATGTCTCCTGCCGCGATTTCGCCAGGGCGCTCGCCAACGCCGCCACCGCATCCGCTTGATTCGATTAGCAGACAACAGGAGATATCTATGACTGACGCGATGGATCAGGAAGCGATCATTGAAGCCGTCGACCGTTTTCTCGAGGGCGAGGTTCGCCCCTATGCACACGATCTCGAGGCCAGTGACACCTATCCGACGGAAATCGTCGAGCAGATGAAGGAGATGGGCCTGTTCGGCTGCCTGATCGCAACCGAATACGGCGGTCTCGGCCTCGATACCGCGACCTACGCCAAGATCATGGAGCATATGTCCGAGGTCTGGATGTCGCTCTCCGGCGTGATCAACTCGCACACGATTCTGGCCAATACCGTGCAGCGCCACGGCACGCCGGAACAGAAATCCCATTATCTGCCGAAATTCGCCACCGGCGAGGTGCGCGGTGGGGTCGGCTTGACCGAACCTGATTGCGGCACGGACCTGCAGGCTATTCGTACCGGCGCGGTTCGCGACGGCGACGATTATGTGGTCAACGGCAGCAAGACGTGGATCACCAACAGCGGTACCGGCAACTGCATCGCGTTGCTGGTCAAGACCGACAAGAGCGCGGAACCGCGTCACAAGGGCATGAGCCTGTTGATCGCTGAAAAGGGCGAGGGCTTCGAGGTGACACGCAAGCTCGAGAAAATGGGCTACCGCGGCGTTGATACCTGTGAACTGCTGTTCACGGATTACCGGGTACCGGTCGATCGCCTGATCGGCGGCGTTGAAGGACGTGGGCTGCAGCAGATCCTGTCCGGCCTGGAACTGGGGCGGATCAACATCGCCGCTCGCGGTGTGGGCGTGGCGCAGGCCGCGTTGAACGAGTCGGTGTCGTATTCGCAGGACCGCAAGACTTTCGGCAAACCGATCTGCGAGCATCAGGCGATTCAGTTGAAGCTCGGCGAGATGGCTACGCGCGTCACCGCGGCGCGTCTGCTGACCGAAAACGCCGCGAAAGCCTACGATCGCGGCGAGCGCTGCGACATGGAAGCGGGGATGGCCAAGTATTTCGCCAGCGAGGCGGCGATCGACAATTCTCTCGAGGCCATGCGTATTCACGGCGGTTTCGGTTATTCGCGTGAATTCAATATCGAACGTCTCTATCGCGACGCGCCGTTGCTGGCCATCGGCGAAGGCACCAACGAAATGCAGCGGATCATCATCGCCAAACAGCTCATCGAGCGGAGTCGCACATGACACGTCCATTGGAAGATATTCGGATCATCGCGGTCGAACAGTATGGCGCCGGCCCGTTTGCCACCCAGTATCTCGCCGATCTCGGCGCCGAGGTGATCAAGATCGAAAATCCGGCGACCGGCGGCGATGTCGGCCGTCACGTCGGGCCGTATTTCTTCGGCGAGAACGATAGCCAGTTCTTTCAGTCGTTCAACCGCAACAAGAAAAGCGTCACCCTCAACCTCAAGGACGATGAAGGCCAGGAAATCTTCCGCGAGATGGTAAAGGGCGCGGATGCGGTATTCGACAATCTGCGCGGCGATATTCCCGAAAAGCTCGGCCTGACCTACGATGATCTCAAGGCGTTGAATCCGGCGATCGTGTGTGGACATCTGTCGGCCTACGGCCGTACCGGTTCGCGAAAAGCCTGGCCTGGCTACGACTACCTGATGCAGGCCGAGGCCGGCTATCTGTCGCTCACCGGCGAGCCCGGGCAGCCGCCGGCCCGTTTTGGATTGTCCATCGTCGACATGATGACGGGCACCACAGCCGCACTCGGGCTGATGGCGGGTATCTCGCGCGCCAGAGCGACCGGTATCGGCGGCGATATCGATGTATCGCTGTTCGATGTTGCGATCAACAATCTCAACTATCTGGGCACCTGGTATCTGCACGAGAACGTGGTGACGGGGCGCGATCCGCGTTCCGCGCATCCGTCGCTTACGCCCAGCCAGTTGTACAAGACCCGGGATGGCTGGATCCTGATCATGTGCAACAAGGAAAAGTTCTGGAAGGTTCTGGCCGCGCGAATCGGCAAGCCGGAGTGGGCCGACGACGAGCGCTTTTGCAATTTCACCCAGCGGCTGGCCAACCGCGCGCTGCTGACGGAATTGCTCGACGAGGTGCTTCTCGAGCACGACACCGCATACTGGCTGGAGCAGTTCGGCGGCCAGGTGCCGGCGGCGCCGGTGAACGATGTCGGCGAGGCACTGGACAGCCCGTTCGCCACCGAACGCGGAACGGCGGTTGAGACCGAACACGCGGGCCGCGGGTCGATCAAGACACTGGCTAGCCCGATTCGGTACAACGGCGCGCCGCCGCCGTTGAAAGCGGCAAGCGGACTGGGCGAAGACACGGAAGCCGAACTGCGCAAGATTCGTGACGATACGGGCTGGATCCAGAGCCTACGAGACAAGCAGGTGATATGAGCGACGACGACTACGAGCTTTTCTTCTCCGGGCAGCCGCGCTATCGCGCGGTTGCCCAGACGCTGGTGCGTGAAATTCAGAACGGCCACTATCCGGAGGGCGCCATGCTGCCTACGGAGAATGAACTGTGTGAGCGGTTTTCGGTCAGCCGTCATACCATCCGCGAAGCGTTCCGGCGTCTTCAGGATGTGGGGCTGATTTCACGCAAGGCCGGCGTCGGCACGCAGGTCATCTCCTCCGAAATCAGCTCCCGCTACATCCACGCGAGCAACAGCATCACGGACCTGATGCAGTACGTGCGTGATGTGCGACTGGAGATCAGAGGACAGGAAGAAATCGTGGTCGATGAGCCGTTGAGCGAGTTGCTCGAGACCGCGGTCGGCTCGCGCTGGACGCATATTTCCGGTCTGCGGTATCTGAATACCGAGAATGTTCCGATCGCCATCACCAACGTCTATCTGCCGCCCGAATACCAGGTTTTCGAGGCGGATCTGTCGAGTCATGACCTGCCGATCTACAAGGTGCTGGAGCAGCGTTACCGGCTCAAGGTCGTGCGTATCGATCAACAGATCAGCGCGGTCACGATCGATTCGGAGGCCGCGGAGCGGCTGCAGGTCGAGGAAAAATCGGCCGGCCTGAAAGTGATCCGAAAATACTATGCCGATGATGACGTGCTGCTCGAGGTGGCGGTGAGCCTTCACCACGGCGAGCGCTTCACCTATTCGGTGTCCCAGCAACTGGAGATTCAGAAGATCGGAAAGACACGGTGAAGGTCGCTGGGCGTTTATCGATCACGCTGGTCGCCCAGTCGCTCGCAGCCCTGGCCGCCTTCGCACCGCCGGTTCTGGCACCGGTGGCCCTGGCCGATCTGTCATTGAGCAGCGACGCATGGCTGGGTGTTTATATCGCGCTTCTGTATCTGGCGGGCATGGTATCGACGCTGTCCAGCGGGGATCTGATCGCACGCTTCGGCCCGATTCGGGTGACTCAGATCAGCCTGTTGCTGTGTGCGGCGGGGATCGCATTGGTCGCGCTCGGCCAGACATTTCTGCTGCCGTTTGCGCCGCTGCTGATCGGCCTTGGCTACGGCCCGGTCACGCCGTCGGGCTCCAAGGTGCTCATGATCGGGGGTGCGCCCAGACACATCGGGCTGGTGTTTTCCGTCAAGCAGACGGGGGTGCCGCTGGGGGCGCTTGCCGGCGGGCTCATGCTGCCCTTGCTCATTGCGTTGGGCGGCTGGCGCTTCGCCGTGTGTGTCGTGGCGTCGTTGTGTCTGATTGCCGCGGGCGTTCTCAATCGCTGGCGCGGCGATTTCGACACGTCGCTCGATCGCCAGCGTCGGGTCACCTGGCGTCGTACGATGACCTCCCTGTCGGCACTGCGCGCCAATCGCGCGGCCTCGCAGTTGGCCTGGTGCTCGCTGTTCTTCGGCTGCATGCAACTTTGTGTGATGACGTTCCTCGTGGCCTATCTGTCGCGTGTATTCGAGATGAGTCTGCTGGCTGCGGGTCTGTTCATGTCGATCGCCCAGACCGGCGGCATCCTCGGCCGTATCGGTTGGGGCTGGCTGGTGGATACTGCGATCAGCGCGCGCGCCGTGCTGATCGGTATCGCCCTGGCCATGGGCGGGACCGCGGTCAGTCTCGGTCTGCTGCCGCAGTCCACACCATGGTGGATCATCGCCGCCATCGTGTTCGTGCTGGGCGCCACCGCGATCGGCTGGAACGGCGTCTATCTGTCCGAACTGGCGCGAGTGTCCGGCGTGGAAGAGGTCGGCAGGATCACCGGCGCCGCCCTGTTCTTTACCTATCTCGGCGTAGTCATCGGGCCGCCGATTTTCAGCGCTGCACTCGCGTTGACGGGGACCTACACGGTCAGTTTCGCGCTGATCTCAGCGACAGTCGTGCTTGGCAGTCTGTTGCTGCTCTCACGTATGCCCGGAAAGCATTCCAATCCTCAATCCATCGACAATTGAACTGATCATGATCAACCGCTCCTATCTTTTCGTTCCCGGCAATCGCCCTGAACGGTTCGACAAAGCCTGTGCCTCGGGCGCTCACGTCGTAGTCCTCGATCTCGAGGATGCGGTCTCTCCGGACATGAAATCGCAGGCGCGCGGCCACGTCGAGACCTGGCTGCGCGACGGCGGGCAAGCGTATGTTCGAATCAATAGCACCGACACCGAATGGTTCGACGACGACTGCGAGCTGTTTTCGGTGGCGGGTATTCGAGGCGTCATGCTGCCCAAGGCCGACAGCCGCGCGCAGGTCGAGGCGGTGGCCAGCCGCTTGCCGCAGAACATACCGTTGATCGCGCTGATCGAATCCGCAACGGGCCTGTGCAACGCGCTCGATATCGCCCGCGTCGAAGGGGTGCAAAGACTGGCCTTCGGCTCGGTCGATTATCAGGTCGATACGGGCATCGAAGGGGACGCGCAAGAACTGCTCTACACCCGCTCGAAACTGGTGATCGAAAGCCGTGCAGCGGGGATCGAATCGCCGATCGACGGCGTCACCCTGGCGGTCAAGGACACTGCCGCCGTGGCGCGCGACGTCGAGTCATCCAAGCGGGTCGGTATGGGCGGCAAGCTGTGTATCCATCCGGCCCAGGTTGAACCCGTCAATCTCGGCTTCCTGCCGTCGGAGAGCGACGTGACCTGGGCCCACGAGGTGATCGCGGCCCTGGACGCACAGCCCAACGGTGTCGCGACGTTCAAAGGCAAGATCATCGACAAGCCAGTGATTGAGCGCGCACGCCGCATCGTTGCGAGCGTTTAGCACTTTGCCTGGCAAATCACTGACTGAATTGGCAACTGATATTCGACAAGGTCATCTATGAAAGTACTCGTCAGCATCAAGCGCGCGATTGACTACAACGTGCGCATTCAGATCAAGCCGGACGGCAGCGGCGTCGTCGAGAACGGGGTCAAGCACA
>NZ_JBHRSS010000005.1:0-102962 GCF_042643355.1 Salinisphaera aquimarina | reverse complement strand
CATTCTTGTGCGTGTTCATCCGGGTCACTCCTTTCGCTGACGGACTTTGAACACCCATCAGCTTCGGGCCCGTGGCTCGGATGAACAACCTACTGAGAGATCACACCTAGGCGTCCGTAGGTCTCCGGATAGTTAAGCTCATAATCCTTGGTCATGCTCTTTGAGATGGCGTAGGAGGGGCAGATTTCCCGGCTAGGATGTCGGATCGCAGCTTCTCGTGGAGCGGATCAACGCCTGGGTAAGTTGATGCCGAACATTCGCGGCTGTCTTTATAACGGTTTCTACAGGGATAGGCTATGAGTGACACGCATTTTCCCCGGCAGTCACAGGAACAGCAGCCTGGCGATGAGCACGCTATGCGGCCTGCGCCCGAATACATTCGCAACAATTACTCGCCCGCAGCCAAACTTTCAGGGAAGTGCGCGATCATCACTGGTGGGGATAGTGGCATCGGGCGCGCTGTCGCAGTTCACTACGCCGCCGAGGGCGCCGATTTGGTCATCGCGTATCGGAGCAAGAATGAGGAAAAAGACGCCAGCGAAACTGCAGCGTTAATCTCGGCATACGGACAACGTTGCGAATTGATGCGAGGCGACGTAGGCGACTCCACATTTTGCAGCGGCGTAGTAGAGCGTGCATTGGAACGCTTCGGAGCTGTCAACATTCTAGTCAACAATGCTGCCGAGCAGTATGACTGGTACGACATCACTGCCATACCCGACGATCAATTACTACGCACGTTCCAGAGTAATATATTTAGCCATTTTTATATGGCACGCGCTGCTGTACCTCATATGGGCGAAGGTGACGTCATCATCGCGACTTCGTCAGTCAATGCTTTCAAGGGTAACGATTCATTGATCGACTATTCGGCAACCAAGGGCGCCATCCAAGGGCTTGTACGCTCGTTGGCTCAGAGTTTGGTTGATCGTGGCATTCGCGTGAATGCCGTTGCGCCCGGACCGGTTTGGACACCGTTAATTCCTGCGAGCTTTTCAGCGGAGAAAACCGCCCATTTCGGGGGTCAAGTACCGATGGATCGTGCTGCCCAGCCCAGTGAAATTGCGCCTGCTTATGTCTATTTGGCAACACATGAATCCTCGTATATGACCGGCCAGACAATTCACCTTAATGGCGGGGTGATTCTCAATACCTAATTTTTCGAGAGGGCGCCAGTGTCGCCCATCCTCCGCGATCTAGTTGTAGCGTTGCGTTAGCGTCCCATGCCACGGAAAGTTAAAGAATATTTCAACCTGCCGGTGAGTATTCGCCGGTCTTAAACGAGGAGCCATCATGACGAAAAATCACGGCAAATCAGTCAAAAATGATGACCAATACGAGGCATTGCGTGACGAAGGCGCTAGCAAGGAAAAGGCGGCGCGCATCGCCAACGCTGACAAGTCGGGCGAAAAAGGTGGCAAGGCAGATCCATACGAAAAATGGACGCGTGGTGAAATGTATGACAAGGCGGCGGAAATTGGTATCGAAGGTCGTTCGAAAATGACTAAGAGCCAGTTGAAGGCTGCATTGCGTTCACACTAACTACGATTCCGCGTTTTCGCGTATGGGGACTACATCGCGTCGATAGCAAGTCTCTCACCCCATCCTAGTTGGCTAGCGATTGTAGTTCGAGAATCTCGGTGGCGCTCGCTCGCTAGCCGCGATGTCTTCCGCCGTATCTGTTTTTTGTGAGGTTAGCCGACCGACAAGGTGTCGTACGTGAGGTCATGATTTCACTTGCTTCTCGGGCCGTTTTCCGCAATGTCCGACAGCCTCTTTCGCCAATACCTAGACGATAACATTTAGGGTGATGCTTCATTTGGCTTGTTTCGTCTACCTACCAAACTATCCAGGCGGAGGAAATAGTCGTGTTTCTAGGTTCATCTATAGTCAATCAGCAGTGGTATCGGATCGAGCTAACAAAACCGCGATCCAATGATCGAGAAGAAGCGTTTGTTCGCAGGCTGTTCGAGCGCGCATTCGTCAATCATCATGCGCCGGCGGACATGAGTCTATGGGTCGAGCGCTACGAGAATGGTTGCGCCGCCCTGTACATTTCCCCGATCGCTGTAATCATCGAACCCGGTCTGGTACACCATACAAATGCGGTGCGTTGCACAATCCCTCCGGCATCAGCGCGACTTATTGCCGGCTCCGTACAAAAAACAAGACTCTCCGAAGCGGAATAGGTATATGGAAAAGGCGACAGTTAACAGGGATATTTCTTTTTTGTCAAATAGATAGGAAAATTTTCCGCTAAACTCGTGGAAACCGGTTTTCGCTAGTCCGAACAGCGATGGGCCATGGTGTGCTTGTCGACAAGAATAGAAGGGTTTGTGCCCTTATTGCTCATGTGATCAGCATGGGCTCGACTGAACCGTAAGAGTACCTCACGCTGAAACTGAGCACATAATGTGGCGTTGGTCAGAAATTCATCAGTGGTGTTGTTGAAACTTGCGCGCCATTTCCTCCTGAAAATCGGGCTGTCCTAGATAGCTAGCTCAGCTCCTTTCTAACCCATTGTCGCCAGTTCGCGTCCGGTTATGATCGCTTCTTCGCGCGACATGTAAGTGCGCTTGGGCGAGAGCTGCTTGGGCGCCTGCTCGTTATCAAACCGAACCTCGATCTCCCATCCATTCTCGACCTCTCTGCCGAGAATTTGGAATCCACGAGTCGTGTCACGCTCGAGTGTCTCCCAGTCAAATTGGTTCTTCTTCATCGGTGAATCCTCAGCTTCAGGTAGTGCAGGCTGAACTCAGTCTAAGTCCTTGGCATATTTCTGCGTAAAATGACGCTGTTGCGGCTTATACGGGCTTAGGTCCGCGCGTTCTCCAGCGGCTGAAAAGCCGTGTCGTTCATATCCAACGGCCCAATATGCTCACGCGTGGCGAGAAATTCCGGCCGCGGCTTATGGCCGCAATAGGGCTCGTTGAGCGTGTTGTCTATGCTGTTGTAGACGNGCAACGAGCCGGGCCGGCCCTTGGGCGCGACGATGCCGCCACGCTCGGCCAGCCACGCGAGGTCATCCTGCTCGGGTACGCCCACGCGCTGGGCCTTGAGCGAATCCTTCCAGTTGGCGTCGGGCGTGGGCTCGATCGCCGGCACGAAATAATGATGCGAGCCGGGGATGAGCATCAGCGGGCCGTTGAACTCGTTGTTGTCGGTGAGCATGAGCGAGGCGCTGATCGCGCGCATATGCGGCATGCCGTCCTCGGCGTGCCAGGTTTCGAAATCCGAGTGCCAGTTGAAGCCGCTGCCCTGGAAACCGAACTTGTCATTGATCCGCGACTGATGGATGTACACATCGCCGCCGAGCAGCTGGCGCACCATGCCGAGTATGCGCGGATCGCGCGTCAGTTCCGAAAAGCGTTTCGAAATCTTGTGCATGGCGAACACCGAACGCAGTTCGTCGGCTTCGGGGTCCCTGATTACCTGCTTCGAGTTCATCAGCGACGTGTCCTGGGCTATGTCGCGCAGTTCATCGAAGAACGGCTGGACCCGTTCTTGGGAGAAGAAGCCGTCGAACCACAGAAAGCCGTCCCGCTCGTAACGCGAGAGCGCTTCTTCGCCGAGCGGCCCGTCCCAGCGGTTCTGATTGCGGTTATGCACGACCGGATCCAGCCGCGGGAACATGGTCTTCTTCTCGCCGCTGCGGGTTGGATATGAATCTTTATCTTGTGTTGCTTTTGTCATCGCATGGCCTCACACAAACTTCTTATTAAAACTTTGGCGACCGCGGCCACAAGGCGACGTGGCACGGTCGAAGTGAACTTAACATCGAGCGCCGAGTCCGCGAACCCGGAAATTTACGGAGGGCACCTCTTGCTCTTGTTAACACCGGCATCAATAGCAGCGATGCCCAGTACGTTCGTTGAAGCGCCGAAAAGCGATTTTCCTATTATCGCGGAATATATTCGCGGATTAGACGAACTGTAATTAGACTTCCGAGTTGCACGTCTCTACGATCGAGTTCGGCGTCGCTAGCAGGCGCGGTCTGTTGACATAAGTCGAACGTTCGGGAAATCAGAAAACATGCAAAAAGAAGGCTCGCTGGGTGCGCACCGGCACACGGTCAATCGATTACGACGAGAGGGGATCGTGCAGCGATCTAAGGCATGTGCTCAATTACCTACTGAGCATTGATCACCCATGTCGCGCTCTACAAGTACTTGGTCAAAAATTTAATTACTCAGTTATTTTTCAGCTAGGAAATTTGGCATATTAATCCCAATTAGTGGGCTTTACGTATATATGATTTGTTCCTCCCAAATCGCGTAAGCTCAACGGCTAGATTACCCACCGAAAAGAATCCCTCGACGATGGCTGATCATGAACGGGATCAATATCGAGCGACCATTCGGCGATATTTGCCTAGCACTATGCCAATGTGGGTTGGGCAAGGATTTGTTATATATGCCTTGATCCAAGCGCTCACGCTAGCTAAAAATCTTCTTGTGCCGGTTGTGCTCGCATTTCTTCTAACAATGGTTTTCGCACCCTTGCGGCGTTTTTTGTATCGTCGAGGCATACCTGCACTGGTGTCCTCTATTGCGATCGTTCTGATGCTGCTTGCCTGTTTTCTAGCAATTATCACCACCGTGGTCGTGCCGGTCAGTACTTGGATCGAAAACGCGCCGGCGATAGAACGCGAAGTACAGGCCAAAATCCGGGATTTGTCCGCCACGCTTAACGGCATCTACGAAGCTGAGAGAAGTGTCCAGAATGCCGTTGATCCCGAAAAAACGAAGAACGCCCACGTTCGACAGGTTGAAATGGCCGACGACGGTATCTTCACAAACGCTATGCTGCTTGCGCCAAGTGTGTTGGCCCAGATTTTATTCACGTTCGTGCTTTGGCTGTTCCTGTTGGCTTCAGGCGACATGTTCTATGAAAAGCTCGTTCACATCACACCGACGTTGAAGGATAAACGCCGAGCGGTCCGAATTGTTTATGGGATTGAACGTCAGCTGTCTCGATATTTGATGACGATCACCGTCATCAATGCCGCCCTGGGTGCAGGCATTGGCATTGCGCTGTGGCAGCTTGGCATGCCCAGCCCGTTGGTTTTTGGCGTCATAGCTTTCGTGTTCAATTACATCCCGTATCTTGGTGCGATTGGTGGCATGTTGTTTGCCGGCGGGGTAGCTTTTATCACTTTCGACGGCACTATCTGGGCGTTGGTTGTCGCCGGAGTCTATCTGGGTTTGACGACAATCGAAGGCCAGTTCGTGACGCCATACTTCGTCGGCCGCAAGCTTCGCTTGAACACGGTTATGGTTTTTTTCACTGTGTCATTCTGGGCTTGGATTTGGTCTGCAGTGGGGATGATTGTGGCAGTCCCGCTGCTAGTGACAGTCAAGACATTCTGCGATCACATCGATGCGCTTCAGAATTTTGGCGATTTTCTCTCGGAGCGACACGCTGAATCATCCTCCGAAGCTCAAACTCCTTAGTCAGCGTTCAGGATTAGCTTCAGATGGGACCGTAGGCCGCCCGTAATTATTATGTCCGATTGATCATGGGCGCGGACTGCGGTACGCCGAAACTTTCACTTTGACGCGTCCACACGCTATAGCTGCCTACTTAACGCCCTTGCGCGCCTCTACGGAGCCAGTCATGTACGAAGGCGAGCTTGTGGTGGGTCGAGGGTGCGAGCATGAACGGATATAGATCCTGCAATCCCATCGAACGGTTGGTGTGATTGATGCCTACTGCAACTGCGGCGGCCACATGGATCAGACGCTCAGAATCAGTCTCTGTATATGGCCCCCAGTTCGTTCCGGGCAGATCAGCGGAGGACATGCCGGCGGCTATAAAACTATCTGTAAGATCGGTTAGGTGCAACAGATGTGCTGTTGTTTCAGCCCAATCTTCATGCGGGTGTGTGGACGCATAACTGGTTAAAAAGTGTTGCTGCCAGTCCTCCGGTGGACCGTTTTTGTAGTGACGCTTGAGCGCATCGGCGTAATCGTCGCGCTCGTCGCCGAACATGGCGCGAAAAGCATCCATGAAGTCGTCGCGGAGGCTTAGTCGCCACCACAGCATGTGAGCAATTTCATGTCGCATATGCCCGATCATGGTGCGATAGGGCTCATTCAGGCGTTGTTGGCGCGTTGTACGCACGACCGGGTCTGCCTCCGCGACGCTAATGGTGACCACCCCCTCCGCATGTCCCATCGGTGCAGGCTTATCAAGCTCGGCAAGCATGTGGAAAACAGGAGGAGCACCTGGATCCTCGGGTCGGAACCAATGCCATTGGCCCAGATTGTCGAGCGCCCAGCGCTTTGCAGCCTCGGTCTGCGCCCAGTTCGCGACGGCATTTTGAATAGAGGGATCGGGTGCGAGTGCAGTCATTGCACAGGAGCGACAAAAGGCACCCTCTTGAGGGGCGATCCAGTTGCACCCGATGCGCTCGCGATTGGTGCAGAAGGGGGGCATTGGCACGAAAGCTCTCGCCTGCGAATCGTAGCCCACGGGGGTACCATCTGCGGTTGTGAGATTATGGAACCAAAGCGAGCCAGAACCGACTGGATTGTCGAAGACTTGCATGTAGTAACCTCCTAACGACCTAAGCACGCCGCTTGAACGAAGTAGTCTACGGACCTTGTTTCTGAGGATAATAGTTTCTCACGAAGTCAGGTACACAGGTTATTCCTTCGCTCAGCAAGTATTGACGATGGCTACGCAGCTGCCACCGTAGAAGTGCGGTCAACGGCTAGCTGCAGGTGACGAGCCCGACGCCGTAAGACTTCGCTTATACGACCCTTGGCTTTCGAGGTAGCAAAAGTCGATCTAAAGAAGCAGCTTTGAATACGTACGCTACGCTTGTCGAGTCGTACGGAGCATCTCAAATAATCTCAGTACCCCAAGCTGTGCTGAAAGCCTTTGCGGCTGTTTTCGGCCATTGACTTAAGTGTCCTCAGCGCGCTGTTAATAGTCGATATCCATTGTCAGCGGCAAAGGAATGCCGCTATTAAATTACCTGCGAATCAATGTCGTACAATCCTGATGATCAACAATCTGCGTTGGACCGCCTTGTGCGCAGCGCTGCACATTCCGCGCATTGTCCCTGGGCGGTGTATTACCATGAAATCGACTAAACGCTGATACCGCATGCCAGCTTTGGCGTGTCAGTTTCGACGCCGTTTGATTCCAGCGGCGCACTTTGGAGCCAATCTGGACTGGATCCTACCGAACTGCTAATCATCAACGATGCCGTAACTGAAAATTCGCTGCCTATACCTGATCTAAATCCGCCTGACAGCGTGCCCGTGAGATTCTTGGGGCTGGTCCCCGTGAAGGGCCCTAACAATTCGGTGCTTGGTATTTTGGCGGTAGCCGATCACAGCCCCCACGCGGGCCTCAGTGCCGCTCAGATCTATGTCCTGCGAACGCTTGCAAGTCAGGTCGCGTTTCTACTCCAATCCAGCTGTGGCAGAAAAACAGACAGCCCGTCAAACGCGGCTGTGTCGGAACGTCTTCGACTCTTGGAATCTGTGGTCGTGAATGCCAACGACGCCGTGCTGATTACCGAAGCCGAACCCATCGACTTGCCGGGCCCGCGAGTGGTGTATTGCAATGCGGCCTTTACCCGTACTACCGGGTATACGGAAGCCGATGTGCTGGGCAAAACCCCGCGTATATTGCAACACAGCGAAACCGACCGCGCAGCGCTTGACCGGCTTCGGGATGCGCTTTCGACATGGTCACCTGTAGAGGTCGAACTGTCGAACGCGCGCAAGGACGGTAGCAAATTCTGGGTGGAGTTGAGCATCGCCCCGGTGGCGAACGAGCGCGGCTGGTTTACCCACTGGTTCTCTGTCCAGCGCGATGTGAGTCAACGCAAGCAGGCGGAGCAGTTGGTCAGCCGGGCCCGACGTGCGGATGCCGAAAACCTGGCGTTGGAGGCTAAATTACTAGAACGCCAGCGCAACGAAGAAAAACTTGCGTATGCGGCGTTCCATGACGAGCTCACGAAACTGCATAATCGCACCTATGTGATGGATCGTCTCAACAATATTTTCCGGCGCCTGCGCGCGGGGCGACCTTTGAAAGCAGCTGTACTTTATCTGGACATGGATCGCTTCAAGCTGGTGAATGACAGCCTAGGACACCGGTCCGGTGATTTGCTGCTCATGGGCATGGCGCGCCGCTTAGAGAGTTGCCTGCGAACAGGCGATACGCTGGCACGGTTTGGTGGTGACGAGTTCGTAATACTAGTCGAAGGCGAGGAGCATGAGAGTGCGGCCATACATCTAGCCGAGCGCATCATCAACCGCTTGACCAAACCGTTCGAACTCGGCGGGCAGAACATCTTTACATCTAGCAGTATTGGCATCGTTAATATTTACCGAAGACTACGACAACCCCGAAGACTTACTGCGCGACGCGGATGTCGCTATGTACGCTGCCAAAGCCGAGGCTGTAGGCAGTTACGCAATTTTTGCGGGTGCGATGCGAGAGAATGCGATCGAAGCACTCGCCCTTCAGAATGATCTTCGCCAGGCGATCGTCGACGAGCAGTTCGCGCTGCATTACCAGCCCATCTACAACCCATCGACGCAAACGCTGCATGGCGTTGAAGCACTGGTCCGATGGCATCATCCGGTACGGGGTTCGGTTGCGCCGAGCGGATTTATACCGGTAGCCGAAGAGATTGGCGTCATTCGTGATATAGGCCGCTGGGTCATGAATGAGGCGTGCAATCAGCTTAGTGTATGGAGCGAGCAATATCCCGAACATACGTTGCATTTGAGTATAAATGTCTCGGCCTCGGAATTCAGTCATCCACAGTTTCTTGCTGACCTTGAGGCCGTATTGCGGGCCACCTCTATTTCAGCTTCACGCCTGCAGATCGAAGTAACCGAGAGCGTGTTTTTATCAAACCCAGAACGCGCCGGGGCCGTGCTCGAGGCCGTGCGCCGATTGGGCGTACGGGTTGCGTTGGACGACTTCGGGACGGGGTATTCCGCGTTGGAATACATCGACAAATATGAAATCGACGCAATCAAAATCGATCGAGCTTTTATCGAACGAATGCTAACCCACAAGCGCACCTTGGCTATCGTACAAAGCGTATTGAGTCTCGGCAAAGCGTTGGATCTCGCCATCGTCGCCGAAGGCGTGGAGACATGGGCACAGTACAACAAGCTCCACGCCATGGACTGCCCCCTTCTACAAGGATTTCTGCTCTGGCGGCCTATGCCACCAGCAGAAATGACGGTCGTATTGGGTAGGTCGCTCCACCGTGCTCGATTCGGCCAATGATCGCGACCGTGTGACGAAATCGCGGCGGAATAGGCACATTCTGTCGACACACAAGGCTCGCTGGTTGGCCACGTAAAATGTCCCATCCAATGGCGACCATAGGCTATTGGTGAGCAGTACTAGCGTGAGGACATCTGACTAAGTTTCCGTAGGGGTGAAGCGTAAAAGACAAATGACAAGTGCGAAGCTTCTCCGGAACCTCCCCCAACCAAGATTCACCTCTGTTCGGAGTCACTACTCGAGCTAGATTTCTCGTCAGCATGGAGGCAAGCGAACCATAACGCGATCAGCATGGAAGCTCTTGATCTAGCATCAGCACGCTGTAGGCGCTACCAGTAACTTTCCGGACCGGGAATCTACGCTGTGCTATTCGAACTACTAAGGCTTATGCTCTCTCGCCATCTCTGCAGCAGGGCCTTGCCGTGTGGCAATTCATATCGACTTACGCTCAGACACTCACTGTCATCGTAACTGGCGCCACTGTTATCGTTTGGGTCGTTTACGGACAGATCATGGCCGCGAACCAAAAGCGTCAACAGAAGCCGAGGCTGTTCATCCGGCAGGGTGGGGGAACTAGCTTTGACTCAATATGTTTGCTATGCAATATGGGCAACGAGTCCGTCTACCTCCGCGGCGTGTTCATCGATATACAGACGGTCGAAGGCGAACAGCAAACCGCAATCGCTGAGAAAGAGTGGAAAGGTGGTGCCGAGGCATCCACGGCCGACGACATAGCGCAAGGTCCAATCGCCTCGAGCCAGCAGATGTCGATGGGTTCGTTCCGTCAACTCTTGCAGGAAGCGTGTCGAAAAGCAGGATTGATTAAAGGTAAAACGGTATCGGAAGACGCGTTATTCTGGCAACGGCTGGAATCATTCACTGTGACTGCAATTGTCACGGTCGGCCCGTACGAAAAGACCGTCGGCGCAACGCGGTCTTTTCAAATCGATCAGTCGAACCAGCAACTCACCTCTAAGTCGGCGAGCACATTCTTACGTTCATCGAGACGCGACGTCAAAGCATTAGGTCGGTATCTAAGCCGGTACATCGATGAAGACGCTTAGCGGTTGTGGGATCCACGAGCGCAGCGATGCACCGCTTCTTTAAATCTGGCGCGGGATGACCGCAGCGTAGCGGCCAAACCAGGTACCGTACAGCAACCTGGCCTATGGTGATCCGAACCTTACATAGCTTTGTTACAGTATGCCTTGGAGCAGGGCACTCGCGATTGGCTCGCATCAGCTGATCAAGTTGTGCCTGGCCAAGCTGGTCCCGGCTGCTTCATGGTCCGTTCCGCTGCCGGACCGGTGAATTACCGACCGTATATGTGCCTATAGCGCTACTTCCACGCTAAGCGCACTGTCAGTCGCACCACATCGCGACTACAGAAATGCTAATGGTAACTACAGTTGGACACGAGAGCGATCTCATAGATCTCTTACACGATTTGATCAAGCTCGACTACGATGCAATCGATGCCTACGACGCGGCTATCGAGCGTCTTGACGATAGCAAGGCCAAGGAGGCGCTCGCTGGTTTTCGCAAGGATCACGAGCGCCACATCGCGGACCTCTCTCCTCACCTAAGCGGAATGGGAAGCGACGTACCGTCGGATAGTGGTGCGAAAAGCATTCTCACCGAAGACAAGGTCAAAGTTGCGTCCCTAATTGGCGATTCCGCAATCCTAATTGCTATGGCTACTAACGAAGCTGAGACGGAAGCGGCTTATCGCTCCGCAAGTGAACGCGACGACATCGACACGATGTTAAGGGCCAAGTTCGAGCAAGGATTGGCTGATGAGTCACGTCATAAAGAGTGGATGAAAGAACGCGCGTAATTCGTCTTACCGTCCGCTATGTTGTTCGCCTCTATATTTGTCTTAACTAGGAGCTCGTATGTTCCGTCATTCTTCTAATCTCCAGTACCCGGTCAAAGTCGATAAGCCAAATCCACAGTTCGCAATGTTGCTTCAACAGGCCATCGGCGGTGTCGAAGGCGAAATTCGCGTGGCCATGCAGTATTTCTTCCAGGCTATGGGCGCGCGCGGCGACGACCGAATCCGCGATCTACTAATGTCCACGGCGACCGAGGAGCTCTCCCATATCGAGATGCTTGGTCACGCAGTTGCGCTTAATCTCGAAGGCGCGCCCCTGTCATACCAGGAAGAATCAGCGAAGGATCCAGTGATCAATGCCATTCTCGGTGGCATGAACCCTCGCCACCTGTTGTCCTCGGGTCTATCTGCAATGCCCGTAAATGCCAATGGTGTGCCGTTCGATATGAGCCATGTCTATGCGACTGGCAATATCGGTGCGGACATGCTGTGCAACGTCGCTGCCGAAGCCGGCGGCCGAGTTTTGGCCTCGCGACTTTATAACTGGACTGACGACAAAGGTATGAAGGATTTCTTATCCTTTCTCATCGCCCGCGACACCTACCATCAACAGCAATGGCTGGCAGTCATCGAAGAACTCGGCGGCATGGAAGAACAGCTGCCGATTCCCAATTCCACCCCCGAGAATCATGAGGCGATGGAGCATTCCTACTACTACCTCAACACCCTCTTGGATAAAAAAGCACCTGAAGGTCGCTGGAGCCAAGGTCCTTCGCTCGACGGCCGCAGTGAGTACTCCACGAAGCAGGAGCCCGAGCCGACCGGCCAAGAGCCGTCGCTGGGTAAAGCGCCCGAGAACTCAGGCGCGCAGAAAGAGCAAATGTAGTTCCCGAACCACTGGCGAAAACGCTGCGCCAGACTCAGTCAGAGTCTGGCGCAGCGACAATAACTTTCGGTTCATAAGCTGTTTGGTTCGCCGGAGACGAGTATGGCCAAGTTTCGATTGCCCAAGAATTCTCGTGTTGCTGAAGGTAAGCGCTATCCGGCCGCGCGGGGCTCCAAAAAAGTCCGAACTTTCAGAATTTATCGATGGGAGCCGGAAGCGGCGGAGAATCCGCGCTTAGATAGTTACGAGATCGATCTCGACAAGTGTGGGCCGATGATTCTTGACGCTCTGATCAAGATCAAAAATGAAGTTGATCCGACACTCGCGTTCAGGCGATCCTGCAGAGAAGGTATATGTGGGTCGTGTGCCTTCAATATTGATGGCAAAAACACGTTGGCATGTACTACGCGTATCGAAGATACCAGGGCAGGGGCGATCAGTATTTATCCACTTCCCCACATGCCTGTGGTGAAGGATCTGGTTCCAGATCTGACCCACTTTTATGCGCAGCTCGCTTCAATAGAACCTTGGCTCAAAACCGATACCCCGGCCCCCACGCGCGAACGACCCCAGACGCGCGAAGATCGCACCAAACTCGACGGCTATTACGAATGCATTCTATGCGCCTGTTGCTCGACTGCATGCCCCAGTTACTGGTGGAACCCCGAGCGATTTCTCGGGCCCGCTGCGTTATTGACGGCTTATCGCTGGATAATAGATTCACGCGACGAAGCTACGGGCCAACGGCTGGATGACCTAGAAGACCCATTCAAGCTTTATCGATGCCATACCATCATGAACTGTACAAATACGTGCCCAAAGGGGCTCAATCCAGCAAAGGCGATACAAGAAATAAAAAAGCTACTGGTAGAACGTCGTTCGTGATTCGAAAACGCCAGGGGATATCACGCCTGGCTCTCCTTAGCGGTCATGCTGAGCCCGACTGTTGGCCGACGTCGGGCTGATAGCCCGACATGAACGGTAGCAATTTACTTGGGGTGAACTCCGTATTTCACCTCATGGCCGAGCCAGCGCGCCTTGCTATCGTTTGGATACGTGTTCTTCGAGGAACGTCAGGTATGCACGGCCAAATGATTGCATCTGCCCACAGCCCATGAGCACGTTGGACGACTATCACAGCAAGCGTGATTTCAAAAACACTGGCGAACCGGCGGGCTCTGACAACGGCGCGAGTCAAGGAGACGGGCCGGTGTTCGTGATACACAAGCATGCCGCTTCGCACCTGCATTTTGATTTGCGCCTGGAAGAGGGCGGCGTGTTGCGAAGCTGGGCTTTGCCCAAGGGGCCGAGCCTGAAGCCGGGCGAGAAACGCCTGGCGGTGGCAGTTGAGGATCATCCCCTCGACTACGGCGACTTCGAAGGCACGATCCCGAAAGGCCAGTACGGCGGCGGTACTGTGATGATCTGGGATCATGGCCACTGGCGCGAGAAGAGCCGACGCAAGAAGGATCGTATCGACTTCGAACTCATTGGCGAGAAGCTAACGGGTCGCTGGACGCTTGCACAGATGGGCAGTAAGGCCGGAGGGCAGGGCAAGAACTGGCTGCTGATCAAGCGCCGTGACCGGGCCGAGCCAATCGAGGAGCCGGATGACGAGGATGTGAGTGTGGTTACCGGACGCACGATGGAGCAGATCGCCGACGGCGCGCCACCAGCTACTACACCTACGCTTGAGTTGAACCTTGGAGAGGTCGACGGTGCGCGCAAACGTGCAATGGCCCGTACGCCCAAGCCACGGTTGGCCAGGCTATCGAAAAAGGTACCGGCTGGGGATAGGTGGCTGCACGAGATCAAGTTTGATGGCTATCGTATTCTGGCTCGGCTCCAGAACGGCCAAGCGCAGTTGCGTACTCGCAACGGCAAGAACTGGAGCGATCGCTTTACGGCAACACGCCGGGCAGTGGAAGTGTTGCCGGTCCAAGACGCGGTGTTCGACGGCGAGATCGTGGCGCTCGATCGCAACGGCATCAGCCGTTTCGGCGTGCTACAGGATGCAATCAGCCGCAAACTTACTGACCGCTTAGTTTATCAAATCTTCGATCTGCTTCATCTCGGCGAATACGACCTCCGTAAAGCGCCGCTGATCGAGCGCAAGCGTCTGCTCGCCGAACTGCTCCAAAATACAGGCGACCATCCGCGGCTGCGCTATACCGATCATGTGGTCGGTCAAGGCCCCGCTTTTCTCGAACAGGCCGAAGCAGCCGCCTTGGAAGGCATCATTTCCAAGAGGAAAGACAGTACTTACAGCGCCGGTCGCAGCAAGCAGTGGCGCAAGACCAAGATGAGTCACGACGCGGAATTCGTTGTCGGCGGATTCACCGAGCCGAACGGCGCGCGCACCCGCTTCGGTTCGCTGCTGCTGGGCGTCTATGAGGCGAACGATCGATTTGTCTATTCGGGGCGCGTGGGCACCGGCTTCTCGGCTCGCCAGATCGACACGATCCATGCCGCTCTGAAAAAAATCGAGATCGAGGCCCGTCCATTCGCCGAACCGGTACCGGATTCGGCTGGTGCCCATTGGGTCGAACCCCTACTGGTCGTTGACGTAGCCTTCTCGGAACGCACCCGCGCAGGCGTACTCCGCCATCCCGGTTTTCGCGGCCTACGTGAAGACCGCGAGCCGACATCGATACGAGGGCAGCAATCGATGAAAGATGACCCGGAGGACCGCTCTGACCGCAGCGTGCCGGAACGACTGCCGCCCAGCGGCGCAAGCAAGACCGGCCGTGGCGGCAAGTCGGTCAAGTTCGAAGGCGTACGCCTGACTCACGCAGATCGGCTGGTTTTTCCTGAAGCCGGCATCAGCAAGCTTGACCTGGCACGCTACTACGTTGCGATTGCCGACTGGATGCTACCCGAACTCGTCGATCGTCCGTTGTCGCTGCTGCGCTGCCCTGGCGGCCTGGGTGACGATTGCTTCTTTCAGAGGCACCCGCGCGAGGCGATTCCGGAAAGCGTGCCGCGTACCGAAATCACCGAGAAGAACGATACCCACGCCACCTATGTCTATATTAGAACCGCAGCTGACCTAGTCGGCCTCATACAGGCCAGTGCGCTGGAAATCCATCCATGGGGCTGCCGCATGGACGCGATCGAAAAACCCGATCGATTGGTCTTCGATCTCGATCCCGGCCCGCATCTCGCTTGGACCGAAGTGATCCGCGTAGCGCGTACGCTGGGCGAACGACTGGAGGGGTTGGGGCTGGCCGCTTTTCCACGACTGACCGGCGGCAAGGGGGTACATCTCGTCGTGCCAATCGTGCGACGCAGCAGCTGGGACGAGGCAAAGGCATTCGCCCGCGCGGTATGTATAGCGCATGTGCGCGACGACCCAAAACGGCTCACCGCGAACATGTCGAAGGCCAAACGCCAAGGCCGTATCTATCTCGATTATCTGCGCAACGGTCGCGGCGCTACAGCGATTGCGAGCTATTCGACCCGTGCCCGTGCCGGCGCGCCGGTCGCGGTACCGATCCGGTGGGACGAACTCGATGCTGCTAGACGCGCCGATCATTATGATATCTCGGCCGTGGCAAAACGCCTTGCGTCGCTCGCTCATGATCCGTGGGAGGGCTTCCATGCCTCGACACGTCAGATTACACGGGCGATGCGAGATACGGTCGGCATGAAATGATGGTATGTCTGGGCAATAACAGAGCAGTTGACCTGAACAAGTTATGAGCGCACGAGCCTTCTGGAAGGGCGCGATCAGTTTTGGCGCTGTGCGCGTACCGGTGAAGTTCTACGCCGCGGTCGCTGACCGCAGCGTGCATTTCCGGTTATTGCATGAAAAAGACCGCGTACCGGTCAAGCAGGCGATGGTAAATCCGGAGACCGATGATGTAGTCGCCTATGCTGACGCTGAACGCGCCTATGTGACCGAGGACCACGACTGGGTTGTACTCGAGGATGAAGACCTGGATTCAATCGAGCCTGATGCCTCCCGCGAGGTCGAGATCCTGCATTTTCTGCCTCCCCGGGTCATCGACCATCGCTGGTACCTGCGGCCCTATTACCTGGGGCCCGACGGCGACGACGACAACTATGCCGCGCTGGTGGGCGCGCTCGAGAAGACCGGCAAAGAGGGTTTGGCACACTGGGTCATGCGCAAAAAGGAATATGTCGGCGCACTGCGCCTGCATGCAGGCTACCTGGTGCTGGTGTCTTTGCGCCATGCCGGTGAGGTGGTTTCGATCGAGGAACTCGAAGCGCCGAAGGGCCGTAAGCTCGACCAGAAGGAACTAGACATGGCGAGCGAATTGATCGGCATGCTGAAGGCCGAGTTCGACCCCGCTGAGTACCAGAACAAACATCGCGAGCGCATTCTCGACCTCATCGAGACCAAGCGTCGTGGCGGCAGCGTGAAGATACGTTTGATCAAGCAGGCGAAACCCTCAGGCAACGTCGCCAAAGCGCTGGAAGCCAGCCTAAAACGCGAGCGCAAGAGTGCCTGAAAAAAAGCAGCACCACGAACAAGAAAGTCACGAAGCGGAACACCATGGGCCGCGCCCGTTCTGGTCCGGCACGATCACTTTCGGCCTCGTCAGCCTCCCGGTGAGCCTGTTCGTGGCCACGCGCTCAAAACGAGTGGCGCTGCGGATGATTGATCACGAGGGCGAACCACTGGCACGCCGCTACTTTTGCCCCAAGGAGAAGACCGCGCTTGAGCCCGAGGAGATCGTGCGCGGCTACGAAATCGAGAAGAACAAGTTCGTGCTTGTGGACGAGGAAGAACTCGATTCGATCGCCCCAGTGAAATCGCAGGAGATCGATCTGCGGCGCTTCGTGCCGGTCGACGGAATCGACCCGATGTTCTTCCAGCGCGCTTATTTCCTCGCGCCGAGCCAGGGCGCGATCAAACCTTACCGGCTGATGGCGAAAAGCATGGAGGAAACCGAGCGCGCCGGGATTGCGACCTGCGTTATCCGCGGCAAGGAGTACTTGCTGGCCATTCTTTCTTATAAGGGTATTTTGCGCGCCGAGATCCTGCGCTTCGCCGACGAACTGCGAACGCCCGCGGATATCGGTCTGCCGAAAATTAAAAAAGCAAAAAACAAAACCGTGTCGCAGATGGTTAAGTCTATCAACGCCAATAGCCGAAAGACGCTGGACCGCGACGAACTGCTCGACGAACGCGCTGCGCGCATTCTAGGGATCGTAGACGAGAAGCTGGAGGCCGACGAGGACGTCATCCACGATCCGGAAGATATCGAGGACGAAGGCAAGGAGGATGAGAGTGTACCAGTTGATCTTATGGCCGTGCTTAAGCAGAGCTTGCAGCAGAAAGCCCATAGTTCTGGCCAACGCGGTGAAAAAAAGAGCAGCGGTAAGTCGAAACGGGCGGCCGGCTCGAAGAAAAAGCGTAATGGCAGAAAAAAAGATACCGGCACAAGAGACGATATGACGCGCGATGAGCTCTACACCAAGGCGAGGGATCTCGACATAGTCGGACGCAGCCGCATGACTAAAAGTGAACTCGCAGCAGCAACTAAAGGCACCTGACACGGCATAGGATGAATCAATCGGCAACTCGAAACTTTGGGTTGGCTCGTCTGTACTGGCTGTCGTGGGCGTGCTGGTGCACGAAGCCACGCCCCGATAATGTTCATCTAAGATCAAAGGTCAGGTACCCAAACGGACCACTTGATGTGGTGGTATTACGCGGAGGGACCTGTTGCGCCGAACAGGTGGGCGAAATGTCTTGAATAGGGATGCCACACACACTTAAATGCTGTTCAGCCGAAGACCGCGTTAGCGCAACGAAATTACGTAGAGGTCGATCAGGTGAAGCATACCTGACAGAAACTCGACGACTTCCGGTTCGAATGCGCTAGTGGGCAAGTGCTGTGACGTCAGATTCAGTCTAGTCGAACTTACGGATTGTAGAACGAGATCCGGGGTGGGACTGTGAGAGGAATCTTTTCACGTCCGCCAAGTTCTCATATGCGCAAGGACATAGTGGTTTGCTGCGATGGCACAAACAGCCAATTCGGCAAACTCAACACTAATGTGGCTCACGCCTACAATGCGTTGCCTAGCGATGACCCTAGACAGGTGGCGTTTTACGAGCCTGGGGTAGGCACCTTTGGCGCTCGGGTGTTTGGCCTTAATGTTGGAGAAACACTGGGCAAGGCCCTGGGTGCCGCCTTTGGCTACGGGATGCGCCACAATCTGGTTCAGGCTTACCGCTTTGTCATCGATGTTTACGAGCCCGGCGATCGGTTGTTCATATTTGGCTTTAGTCGTGGTGCTTTCACGGCACGCATACTCGCCGCCATGGTGGATGCGATGGGCGTCCTTGATACCGATGACCGCCATCTAGCCAAGCCTATGACCAAGGCGTATTTACGTAATGGCGGCGACGATTGGGAAGGTGGTCAGACTCGTCGAGCGTTGACATGCACGCCTCGTTTTGTCGGCGTATGGGATACGGTGGGCGCGCTCGGATTGCTGATTCGGCTGCACAAGTTCGATAACAACCGCCTGAGCCCCGGTGTGAACCGTGCCGCGCACGCACTGGCCATCGATGAGCGGCGCAGCCGCTTCAAGCCAAGTCTTTGGGAAGAAAACGAACTCGAAAGCGACCAAAGTGTTGCGCAGGTTTGGTTCGTGGGCGTCCACAGCGACGTCGGTGGCGGTTATGCGAGACGCGATCTGGCCGACATCACGCTGAGTTGGATGCTAGAACAGGCGGAGGCTGCGGGTCTCGCGTTAAAACCGAATGCCTACGAAGGACTCCAAGGAGATCCCGCGGGGCACCTCCATCATTCCTATCGTGGCGCATGGTGGTTATTGGGTCGCGATGTACGCTATCCGGGGGTGAAAGCGAGGTTTCATGAGTCGGTTGCGAAGCGCCTAGCCTGTGTTCGCGAGTACAATCCGCCAAACCTAGTCCGAGAGGTTTGCAAGGGGTTCTCAACCGTCCGCGGAAACGGCGTAGAACCCTTGTCTACCATAATGATCTCCGATCAATGGCCCCTTGACGAGGCGAAGGGGTAAAAGTGAACCTAGCAGATATCGACCTTACGCCGACTGCAGCGCAGCACAAGCTTTGCAGCGTCCGGCCCCTAAGGGTACCTAAACTCGAGTAGAAAGCATGTCGGAGGAGCGCGATCCGTCGAGCATGCCGATGACGAACCAAATGGGCAGGCCAATCCAAGTTATGCCGTCCTTGAACTGATGCCAAGCTAAGACTCTCGAGCCCGTCTGCACAACTTGCACCGCCGTAGTAGCCTTGACCTACCATCGGAATGGCCAAATTGGTACTACAGCGCGCGGCTTTTAGACTAAAAGTCGAACTGCAGAGGCTTTAGGTTACGGGCGCATTATCACCTTGACGCAACTGTCTCGGCGCTCAGCGAACATACGATAAGCTTCAGGGGCTTGGTCCAGACGCATGCGATGGGTGATTACGAAGCTCGGATCGATATCGCCCTGTTCGACGTGTTTCATCAACGGCTTGAGATAGTGTTGAACGTGTGTCTGCCCGGTCTTCACAGTTAAAGCTTTGTTCATGAGCGCGCCGATTGGAATCTTGTCGGCGATTCCCCCGTACACACCCGGAATGGACACTGTCCCGGCCTTGCGGCATGCCAGGATCGCCTGCCGAAGCACAATCGGGCGCGCGGTTTCCAACTGCATTTTTTGCTTGATGTTGTCGTACCAGTACTCCAGACCGACGCCATGCGCTTCGAGCCCCACCGCGTCCACACAGATATCCGGTCCGCGTCCGGCGGTCATGTCTCGCAGTGCCTCGACGATCTGAATGGTATTGCCAATCTCACGCGCATCGACCGTTTCGGCACCGTGCTCGCGTGCGGCCATGTCCAGCCGGGCGGCGACCGTATCGATGGCAATCACACGAGACGCACCCAGCATCTTGGCGCTGGCGATAGCGAACTGGCCAACCGGGCCACAACCCCAAATGGCGACAGTATCGCCCGATTGTATGTCGCATTGAGCGATCGCTTGGTAGCCGGTGGGAAAGATATCTGTCAGAAATAGAGCTTGTTCGTCGCTGACCGAATCAGGCACTTCCATGGGGCCAACGTCTGCGTAAGGCACGCGCACATATTCTGCCTGACCCCCTGAATAGCCGCCCAGAATATGCGTGTAGCCGAACAAGCCAGACGGCGACTGTCCCCACATTTTTTCAGCCAAGCCAGCGTTCGGATTGGAATTGTCACACAGCGAATGATAGCCACCGTCGCAGAAAAAGCAGTGGCCACAAGCGATTGTGAAAGGTACTACTACGCGCGCGCCGATTCGCAGATTGGTTACGGCCGAGCCGAGTTCGACTACCTCGCCCATGAATTCGTGGCCGACGATATCCCCGGCCTGCATGCCAGGCATGAAACCACCGTAGAGATGTAGATCCGAGCCACAGATAGCGGTCGCGGTAACCTTGATGATGGCATCGCGCGGGTTGAGTATCTGCGGGTCATCGACGGTATCCACGCGCATGTCCTGTGCACCATGCCAGCATACGGCTTTCATGACGTAACGCCCTCCTGCGGCAGTGAGCGAGTCCCGCCGCTAGGTATTTCACCGGCTTCCATGAGCTGCTTGAAATGGCGTAGATCCTCTCTCAACAACTCGCGCGAGAGGCCATTAACGAAACTCAGTGGGGCAGCAGAAAGCAGCCCATGCGGAAGTGCGTAGTGCAGATCGAGTTCCACCTGGGTGCCGCGCCCAGCCGGTCCGGGAACGAACCTAATCTCGCCACGCTGGGGCACTTCGGCGCCTTCCAGGCTACGCCATGCGATGAACTCGTTGGGTTGGTCGTCGGTGATTTCAGCATCCCATTCCAGTGTTTCGCCGATCGGGGTACGTGCACGCCAGTGGCTACGGCCATCGTCAAGCGTCTGAACGTCGATAATCGACGTCATGATTTCGGGTAATCGGGTGAAATCGCGCCAGAATGCATAAAGATCCTCGGGCGGACGGCTGATTGTGACGCCTGTGGTCAAGTGCATGGAACCGGTTTTATGGCCAGTCAACATTCTTTCGGCACAATGCGCGATGGCCGAACCCGTGCCCTTCAGACCTTGACCCGTGGACGCCCGATACGCCAGTAGTCCGCTGAAGGCGCCGAGCGCCAGCCCGCTCAACCCGCCGCGTCGAATCGCAACCATCAACGTGCCGACGCTGGCGAACAGCGCCAAGGATTGCTGGCGCTCGCGCTCACGGACGCTTTCGAGATGTCCAGTGTTCTGGCGGCGGTCCGAGTCGGGACGAGTTGGAGTCATAACAGGCTCTCTGTGATAAAGACTGAAGACCTAATGTAGCGCGCTAAGTTGTAAGTCGCGTCGGTGAAATCACTGAGTGTTCTTCCTGTGAGCGCGAGGTAATTTACTGTCCTCTGTAAGACCACCTTCACCCGTCAGATGTCCGGTTTGCTGATTCTCGAAGAATGGTTTATTGCTCTAGGAAAGTCCGTACCGGTCGCGGTATCTAACCCCGCGATCGGGCTCTATATCTAAACCACACATTGCAACTGACGCAGGAATGGAAATCACATGCCCTTTGAACTTGATCGCCGCGATAAGCGGCCCCTTAGCATGTCGCGCGTGCTCGACGAGGTGTATCAGCACCCGGTGGTGACTGGTGTCGCAGTCGTCGGTATTGCCCTGACTCTCGGGGCACTACTGCATTATGGCCCCCCAATAGGAACGCGCAGTCGGCATTCTCTTTTCGAGCGCATTCGCCGGTCGGTGCAATCGTTGACCGACTGAGTAACGCAGCGCGTTCAAAGCAAAGAAGCGGCACCAATCGGTCGTTCGTCAGGACTTTCGTATCACTGGCGGCGTGGTCGCGCGGCATGAGCATCTCTGCAGAGCGTGTTTTGAAGCGCGCCCGGATTACAGTCAGGATGGGTTGGCTATCCGCCTAGACGGAGGAAGATGGCAGCGCGACGTGTTTTGAGAGTTAAAAATTATTGCGATGATCCATGATGAGATATGTCGCGCTATGGGATGCTGGTGGCATGAAATGACATGTCGGAAAGGTCGGATGAGAGTAGATGGCGTAAATATGCGCTGCTGCGGGTGGCGCTGAATAGCGGATCATGAGCGGGTACTTTTAGAAGCCATACTGTCGCGCGTTCAGTATTGAGGGGGCCGTATCACCGATCATTTGAATATATTCGACAAGGCGCATAGTGGCGGTTGCTTTGCAGAATAATGGCGCGTCTGGCCTAAGCAGTAGCGTTCTGACGGCGAAATTGCGCCTTATCTCAAGTTCAATCGCCTGCGTCGCTTTAGTCGGCGAGTTAGGCTTTATCCCAAATTAAAGCGTCGATTCTTGGGCATGCGTAGACTCCCAGCGATATTTTCCAGCTGATCTTTCAGCCGGACCAGCCGATGAAAGGCGAATTTAACCGGCCAAGTGTGACCATGCGTAACGCTAAAAGACCCATCGGTTTTTTCGTCCACCACCAGGGGCATGGCCATGTTCGGCGTGCCAGTGCTCTGATCGAGCTGCTCCCGCCGCGGCCGGTGACCGTCTTCTGTGCCGAACCGGAACTGTTCGAGATACAACGGCCTGACGTCACAGTAGTGGCATTGCCGGATTTCCATTGCCAGCCGCCCGCTACCCGCCAGTTACTTCATCAGCCGAATTCTACGGCGTTGGACTGTGCGCCACTGGGCGTGAATGCACTCCGCGAAGGCATGGGTATTTTGGCGCAATGGTTTCGAGAGGCCAACCCGGCTTTAGTAGTCGTAGATGTCTCGGCCGAGGTTGCCCTGCTGGCGCGCATATGCAGTGTCCCTGCGGTCAAAATCCGTATGCATGGCAACCGATCCGATGTTGCGCATGAAGCTGCTTATAGTGCTTCGGTCGCCATGCTTGCACCGTTCGACGAACGCCTGGAGCAGCCTGAGTACCCGAATACCTTTCGCGCGAAGACCGAGTACGTCGGCGGGTTGGTGGGCAAGCGCACGCCGACGCGTGGTCGCGCGGCCGCGCGCGACCGCCTGGGTCTGCCGCAAGATCAGATGATTATCGTCACGCTCTCTGGCGGCGGCGGCCTGGGCGCCAATATCGGTTCGTTAACTATGGCGGCCCGAGCCTTCCCGAACGCGCTCTGGTTGCTTATAGGCAGAGTAGCGCGCCAAGGGCATGAGACGGATTTTTACAATCTGCAACTCGTCGGCTGGGTCGAGAACACGATGGACTATATCTGCGCTGCCGATATCGTGGTGGCGCCCGGTGGCGATAACACGGTGCATGAGATAGCGCAGGTAGGACGGCCTTTCATTTGTATTCCCGAGTGGTGTTATTACGCCGAACAGGAATGCAAGGCCCGCGCGCTAGAGTGCCTCGGGGCCGCGGTCTATGCGCCTACGTGGCCAGCTGACTTCAGTCGCTGGCGCACCCTCGTTGAGCGCGCCCAGGCATGCGACTTGGATGTGCAACGCAGTTTGACCTGCCCGAATGCCGCGGAGCATGGCGCGCGCTTTCTCGATCGACTGGCGGACAGTCTATGGGAAGAAGAAGCCCACACTCACCCACTGCAGGGCGGGCCAGAAGTCGCTAATCGCACACTGGGCGAAATCAGACTGATGACTCAACGCACATGAGGCCAATCCCCGACACCTCGCCAGCGTTCTTCGAGCGACTCTACCGGCACAACCCGGATCCTTGGGATTTTAAGCGTAGCCCTTATGAGACCGCCCGCTACCAGCGAATGTTGAATGCGCTTGGCGGTCGCCATTTCGAACGCGCATACGAGCCCGGCTGTTCCATTGGCGCGTTCACGGCGCGTTTGGCTCCGTTCTGTGGCGAGCTCGTGGCGTGCGACGCCTCTAATTGTGCCGTGGGCCGCACTCGCGAGCGAATGAAGCGTTTCCCGCAGGTGGCGGTGACCCATGCAGTGCTGCCCGGCGACCTGAGCCCCGGTCCATTCGATCTCATAGTGTTTGCCGAGATCGGGTATTACTTCGAGCTCCCGGTGTTACAACAGCTGGTACACAACCTAGCTAGTTGTCTGCGGCCCGGTGGGGTAATGCTGGGCTGCCACTGGCTGGGTGATTCGGCCGATCACGTCCTCCACGGCGCGCAGGTCCATGCGCTAATCGAACAAAATGGCTTCACACCCGTGCGTCCTCGTCCTGTATCGGACGACGGTTACCGATTGGATGTTTGGGCAGCCGAGCGATGAAAAGCGCACTGCTTACATTAATGGCGTTGTCAGAGCCACCCAAGCCCGTTGAGTACCGACAGGCGCTGCTCGAGATTCAGGATGCAATGGGAGAGTGGGTCGGTTTCGGACCCTGCCAGCTACAGCGGCGAATTGACGCGCTGATGCGTATCGCGCGGCACGATATCGGTTTGGCGCGATTGAGCGAAGGCCATTTGGATGCGCTATCGATTTTGGAAGAGGCCGGTGCGACACCCGAGCCAGGCGCGCTATACGGCATCTGGGCCTCCGGTGGTCCCGCAGATACCACGCACCTCGACGGTCCCGATGTGTGCACGTTATCCGGTGGCAAGCCTTTTTGTAGCGGAGCCGGCCTGGTTGATCGCGCCTTGATCTGGGTCAGCGATGCCCAGCGCTTGGTCGAGGTCGACCTTGCTGGGAATGCGGACAAGGTGAGTTGGGATAGCAGCAATTGGTGCGTCGATGCGCTGGCCGGCATACAAACTTGGACCGGCATGTTCGACGCGGTGCCGGCGCAGGTCGTAGATGGCGACGGCGGTCGCGATTGGTACTTCCATCGCCCGGGTTTCTGGATGGGCGCGCTGTGCCCGGCCGCCTGCTGGGCCGGTGGTGCACAAGGCCTGCTGGATTATGCCTTGGCGGCCGCGCGGGATAATCCGATCGCCGAGGCTCACGTCGGCCGCATGCTTGCAGCCTCTTTTGGCATGGAAAGCGCGCTTCGCGCGGCTTCGACGCCGTTGGCAGACGACCTGGCCGGTTTGCAAAGTGCGCATACGCGCGCGCTAGCAGTGCGCCATCTTATAGAGCGCGCAAGCACTCACATTATTGATGAATTCAGTCGGTTGCTCGGCCCACGGCCATTGATCAATATGCCCTCGATAGCGCGCCGAATTCAGGAGCTGCAAATTTATTTGCGCCAGTGTCACGGTGACCAGGATCTCGTAGAACTCTCGGCCACAGTCAGAGCGGGTGATCGCGCCGCATGTGCTTTTGAGGACGAGCCCCATGCCGGTGAATGATCCGCCTGTTCTGCGCGCACTTGATAGACAGCGTTCTCGAGATTTGCCTCTATCCGCACTCGGGCCGATCGCAATCATGGCGCCGCACCCAGACGATGAAACGTTGGGATGCGGTGGGCTGATCGCATTCTGCGCACAGCTGCAGGTGCCTCTTACCATCGTTGCCATTACCGATGGCGAGAGCTCTCATCCCGGCTCTCGCCGAGTCTCCCCCGAGCAGTTGATTGTATGGCGTGCTGAGGAACGCGCGCAGGCACTAGCAGCGCTCGGTGCGCAGGCAGCACAAGTAGAGCGTCTTCGTCTGCCCGACGGCGGCATGCACACTATGAGCACTGCAGCACGGCAGGACTGTGTTCGTCAGCTCGCCGCTATTTTATGCCGCGATCGCATTCAGACCGTGCTCGTGACTGCCGCTGATGATGACCACCCTGACCATCGCGCCAGCTACGCGCTCACCCGTCTCGCTCTGCAGCAGAAACCGACGGTACGACTCTTGACATACGCGGTATGGCCACCGTTGGGAGCGATAGCCGGAGGTAGCCGCTGGTCACTGGATATCGAGTCGGTGCGTGAGCGCAAACGCACCGCCATAGATTTCTTTGTCTCCCAGCGAGGGCAGATCGTCAAGGATGATCCGGCTGGCTTCATCATGCCCGCCGCTCTGCTGTCGCGATCGCTAGCTCTACAGGAACTTTATTATCCCGATTGAGAACAGTCTAGCTCTCTTTAATCGTGATTAAAGCAGAGCGTGTGTCGCGTATTCATACTGCCAGCTCATTCCGTGGCGAATCATCATCAGTCGGAACATGTAATGGATAATAGTGGGCATGAAAAAGAGCCGCCGGCGCTAGCCGGAACCTCGAATGGGCGGCCCTTATATCTCGTTCATATCGCCCTACAAGGATGTATCAAATCCGGCGATATAAACTACGGCCTCACAGCCGACACGGGCGGCCATATACGTTATTTGCTGGAGGAGGTGCGCGCGCTTCAGCAAGCCGGAGTAAATCAGTCAGTCGTTACTCGGGCGTTCGCCGATGCCAATCTAGGCCGCGAGTATCAGCAGCAGTCTGAGATTCTGATGCCGGGTGTGACGCTACATCGTTTGCGCGGTCAGTGTCCGGGCTATCTGTGCAAAGAAGACATGCATTGCGACCTGGACGCATTGACCGATGCACTGGCGCTCTGGCTACAGAAGTTGCCGCGCCTGCCCGATGTGCTGCATGCGCACTATGCCGACGCGGGTCTTCTTGCACTTCGAATGCGCGAGCGTCTGGGCATACCATTTATATTCACCGCTCATTCGTTGGGCGCGGTGAAGGCTCGCTGGCTCGAGTCTGTGCCGGGACACAGCGTGGCCGCGCCAGCCCTCAAGCAGCGCATGGCCGTAGAACAGCGCGTCATTGATTGCGCCGACCTGATTGTCGCCAGTTCGGAGGACGAGGCTACGAATCAGTATGGTCTGTACAGCCGGACGGATTGCGCCCGGCCGATACGTATCAATCCGCCCGGTTGTGATCTGAAGCGGTTCGGCGAACCCGCAATGCGTGGTCGCGTCGTTGCTTCATTGCGGCGTTTCCTCGCCGATCCGGACAAACCCATCCTGTTATGTCTGGCACGGCCGGTGCGCAAGAAAAATATAATTGGGGTGATCGACGCTTACGCTAGAGATCCCGCGCTGCGAGCCCGGGCCAATCTAGTGATTTTCGCCGGTACACGCGGCGATATCCAGGATCAGGAAGGCGAATGCGCTGAAGTGTTGCAGGCGATTGTCGATCGCATCGAACATTATGATCTTTACGGCAGTGTCGCCTTTCCGAAACAGCATCTCGCGGATGACGTGCCCGCGATCTACCAGCATGCTGCCCGCAGCGGTGGGCTGTTCATCAACGCCGCGTTCAACGAACCCTTCGGCCTGACCTTCATCGAGGCCGCCGCCGCTGGCTTGCCCATTATCGCGAGCTGTAATGGGGGCGCCCAGGATATTCTAAGCCGTTGCCAGAACGGCATTCTCATCGATCCGGAGAATAGCTCGGCAATAACATGCGCGGCTCACGATCTACTCGATGACCGCAAGCGCTGGTCGCGTTGTGCCCGCGGGGGCAAGGACGCCGTGCGTTACTACAGCTGGCAACGGCATGCTCGCCAGTATCTTCGCGATTGCTCAATGCTTACGAGTCCGCCGCGGCGTCACCTGCCCTTGATGGCGCATGCCAGCCCGCGGCCTAGTCTAATCAGACTCGCGTCCAGGTCGAGTTCGCTTCTAGTCACCGATATGGACGATACACTGCTGGGAGACGCCGCAGCACTTTTGGAATTTACCGAATGGCTTAAGCACAATCGGCAGCTGCGCTATGCGGTGGCGACCGGCCGCAGTGCCGCCGCCGCCTTCGCCGAACTGCTGAGTTGGCATGCACCGTTGCCTGACGTACTGATCAGTAGCGTGGGCGCCGAGATTCATTGGGCCCCAATCGCGCCACGCTACAAGGTGCGTTATATCGACAAGGTCGATCGGATGCGTGCAGATGCAGGCTGGGCCGAACAGTTGTCGGCACGGTGGCGACGCGACGCCTGTGCGGCGGTACTGGCGCGTTGCCCCCTTCTCAGGAAACAGCCGGCAGAGGCGCAGGGTCGTAACAAGCTCAGCTACTTCACTGATGCAGGGCCTAATGTCGTACCGCTGGTTCGAGAGCAACTTGCGAGGGCACAGCTCATCGCTCAGGTGGTTTATTCTCATGACCATTTTATCGATGTGCTCGCGCCCGGCGGTGCGAAGGGTGGGGCCGCCGAGCATGTGGCTCGGTGTCTGGAGATACCTGCAGCTCGGGTGGTAGGTGCCGGCAACTCGGGTAATGATCTGGATCTTTTGCGCCGCACGGCCTATGGAATCGCAGTGGCCAACCGCGACACCGATCTGCAAGCACTCGCACCGTTGCCTAGCGTTTATTTCTCGCGGGCGCCGCATGCCGCAGGGTTGGTCGAAGGCATGTGCTATTGGCAGGGCGGGGCGAGCCCTTCCGTAAAAACGGGTTGATAATGTGCTTGACGGAGCCACATGGCCTGAGAGCGTTGCCCACACCCTCTGTAGAGATCAGCGTTCTCACGCTCGTTCGCAATCGTCAGACTCAGCTCGATAACTTCCTGCGTGCCTTGCGCTGGCAGACCGGCGCCCTGTTCGAGGTAGTCATTGCGAGTATGCAGCCGGAGGTACCCGCGATTGAAGACGGTCTACCTTTCCCGGTTCGGGTGGTAAGCGTACCAGGCACCATACTGCCATTGGCTGCGGCACGTAACCGCGCGGCCTATGCTGCCCAAGGCGAACTGCTGATCTTTCTAGACATAGACTGCATCGCCGCGCCGGGGCTGGTCGCGAATTACGCACGCGCCCTGCGTGCTTACGATGCCTGCTTAATGGGCGAGGTACGCTACCTGCCTGCAGAGGCGTCGGTGCCCACCTTGGACTATCTAGCGCTCAGCGAACTTGCGATCCAGCACCCGGCACGCCCAGCGCCGCCGGCCGACGGGCTGTGTAGTGAAGACAATCCAAGGATGTTGTGGGGTCTATCGTTCGCCCTGCGACGCAACCGTTTTTTCGCAGCAGGCGGTTTGGATGCCGGTTATACCGGTTACGGCGGGGAGGAAACCGATTTTGCGTTGCGCCTCGCTGCTATAAATAGCAGGTTCGCCTGGTTGGCTGATGCACAAGCACTGCACCAATGGCACTCGATAAGTCGCCCACCATTGAATCACTTCAGAGAAATCATCGCCAACGCGCAGCGTTTTCGTGCAATCTGGGGAAGTTGGTGCCTTGAGTACTGGCTGGACGCCTTTGTGCAGATGGGACTTATCGAATGGTCTAATGGCGCCGATCGAATCTCACTACTGCGAGAACCGACAGCGAGGGAAGTTGAACGAGCTCTTGATGAGGGGAGTGGGCGTAGTTTCTAAAACAAGGTAGCTCGCAAAGCAGCTCTGACAGGAGTGCTATTAAGCCGGGTGCCACTATTACTCGAATGCAGTCAATCGTTTCAGGTTTCCACATGCCACAGTTGGTTCTCGATCCATCTGTTGTGACCTCATCAGTGGAGGCATATGCAGCTGATTATGATGTGCTGCAGATCGAGGCGTTATGGCTTCGATCACTTGCCCATAGGCTTATAGCGTTGGATCATTTGATCTTGGCAGTCGAGTTCGTCACTTACCTTAAGATCATAAGATTGCTCGGACGCGGCACCGCGCCGCGAATATCCGTGCAGGCGGCGAGTTGTCATCCATTAGGGCTGTCCTTAGGAATATCAGTATATGTCTGAACAAGATACGGAGAGCAGTACGCAAGCGTCTGATAGTGAGACGGACAGCTGCATGGTTGCAAAACTCAAGCACTACATCGACATCACCGACGCTGAGCACAAATTGCTGGGGGCACTTGAGAAGACCGAACGGTCTACTTCGGCCGGGGAAGAGATATTTGCTGGTGGGGACGTCAATAAAAATTTGTTCGTTGTAAAGTACGGGTGGCTCTACACCTACACCAACCTTCCAGATGGCGGACGACTCGTGGTGCGCGTGTACCACGCGGGCGATATCATCGGTATGCCAGCTCTGGCCTTCGATCATCACACGGTGAACCTACGTGCGGTGACGAAGGGCTGTCTTTGTCCATTTCCGAAAAGCGAACTGGATGTCATCGTGAAACGCGCGCCGAGGATCACCGCGTTGTTGTTTACTATTGCCGCGCGAGAGGAGGCGATCTTGGTCGATACGCTGCGAGCCGCGAGTCGCATGCGTCCTGAGTCGCGCGTAGCCCATTTATTGTTGGGTCTGCATGCCCGCTTGAAAATCACGAATTCTCAAATGGGAAATCGCTTTCGGCTTCCGCTTAACCAGACCGATATCGGAGACGCGATCGGCCTGACGAATGTCACGGTAAGTCGTACTTTCTCAATTATGGAGAAAAAGGGGCTAATTGAACGCGTGGATGGCGAGATAATCCTCATCGACCTTTGCGAGCTCGAGCGTCAATGTGATTTTCAGGATCGTCACGCGGCAATGGATACTTCTTGGTTTCCCTCTAGTTAAACGAACTGATTGTGTGCCTAGATTGCACTTAATGACTGGCGCGCGGCAGCTTGACTAATGCCTAACAGAGGTTGGGGAGCATAAGCATCGTGGTCCGAGGTCATTGCATTCAAGTGCCTCGTGCTTGGTATCGCTGGCCTCTTAAAGGACGTAGAGCGAGAGCCAGCCGATATGTGCGGAATCAGCGAATACTAAGATAGGAAGTTCGACCTCGGGGTTGTGCGTTGTTTCCGGTTGCACAAAAGAATCATACAGTTAATTTTCCGGCTTCGCCTATTGCGCAGAGTGCTCGCTGGTTGCTGAAGCTGCAGACATATTCCGGAGCGAATCGCTGTCGCGCACGCCTTTCAACAGCCAAGGATCAACCGTATCGTCGCGACGGATGACAGACACGTCGCCTGTTGATTCAAAGACGACGGCATAGACCTGATGGCGGTTTGAGATACCGGCCATTCGAAGTTTCGATCGCAGATCGCCTTCGGTGATCCGCGCGATATCGAGATTGGCGGTGAGTACGCGGTTACCCGCCATCAGCAACAGAGGCTCGTTATCCACAAGTCGTCCGACGAATCGAGCCGAGCGCCGACTCTTGGCGACCAGGTACTGGATTAGGTAGAGGGTCGTCAGAGCGGTAATGCCCGAGACTAGTGCAGGCGACTTCGAGAGTATTGTTGAAGCGAGAACCGATCCGAAGGCAACGGTGATCGCAAAATCGAAGCTAGACATCTTGGAGAAGCTTCTCAATCCACACAGTCTTGTTAACACAAGCAGCGAGATATAGATGCCTATCGCAGAGATTACGATCATCGTAAGACTCTGCGGACTAGCGGTCATCCACTGTTTATCAATCATGGAATTCTGCTCAGTTCAAAAGGGAGTTGCCGGGAGGAGACCACCAGCTATCTGCGTACGCGTTTTGTGTCCGCTAAACCGAACTCTTGTCTCATCAGCGTAGGCGTGGTTCCGGCCAGTTAGAAAATAAATCACTATTGTTAAAGCGAAAATTCAAGCTATGTCAGCTAACTCACCAGGCCGAGTGACATTGGAAAATAATCAAAAGAGGTAAATAAGGTTTTCCTAAAAATTTGAACTGTATAGGCATCGAATTGAAGTCTTGGATGCACATCTGGTAGGCGGAACATGCAAATGAATTCTCGTGCCTTGGTCGATTTTAATCGCGATAATATTAATTTAATTTGGTGAACTGTACTGCGCAATCCGGGTTTTTTCGCATAAGGTGCTACGTGCGGTTTGAAACGGGCGGACTTAGCAAGGCTCAAAATGCTGAACACGTGAGATCGTTGACCGTTCAGACAGCGTTAGCCAGAGGTCAATGTCTTGATTTGAACTAACACAAACAAATGCAGAAATGTGGCGCTTTTAGTTAGGAAACAGGGCGCCATTTGTTTGCAACGGGTATCACAGCCAGGGCCGCGTGGCCGCACCGTATACTTCTATAGCGCGAGTTATTGAGGGCACGCCCGTAACGAACGCCAGTTCTTTAATTTCGTTTAAAGCGCATGGCTTTAAACGCGCGTTATCCTGCTTCACGCATGTGCAAATATGTGAAATATGGCGAGGATATCGTGCAAAGCGAATTTTCTATTCAGATTATTAATGGCGATGCTGGCGTCCGCGAATCGCTAAAGCATCACTTTTATAGCGCTGGTCGAAAGGTCTATTGTTATTCGAGCGCTGAAGAATTTCTTAGAAGGGGAGCGACGCGCCGAGGTTGTGCCCTTATAGGCCTTCGGTTGAGTGGTATGGATGGCATAGCGCTTCAAAGAGAGTTGATTAAGTTGAACAGCCCAATAAGGGTAATCATCCTGAGTGCCTTTGGAAGCATCGAACAGGCTGTTACGGCAATGCGTTTGGGCGCAGCAGATTTTATTGAGCAGCCTGTTTTACCAGAACAATTACTTATACGTACTCAAGAGTTACTGAAGGCCGAGGAAGACGCAGATTTAGTGCGTCAGAAATTTGCCAAGCGTACGGTGCTTGTGGAGACTTTGACTTTTAGGGAAAAGCAGGTCTTTACTCTAATAGTGGAAGGCCTTTGTAACAGACAGATTGGCGATGCGTTGAATATCAGCCACCGAACGGTCGAAACGCATCGCGAACGAGTTATGCAAAAGCTGCACGCGAAATCTGTGCCGGATTTGGTCCGAATGTGGTTTGTTGCCAATAGCCACATGCGCCTAACCGCTTAACGCACTTGGATGCATGGGTATTGGTGAAAGGGCTACGTCGACAACCTGGGCACAGAGCCAGTCATAGCGAACCGTTCGATTGTAGCCTTCGACGTAAGCGTTCTGCTGTGGCCTACCCGGCTGGATATAATCGATTTTGATGTCTTGGTTTTTCGATTAACGAGGATATTGGTTTCCTGCGGTAGCACGAGAGGTGGCACGCGCAGCGGCCCAGATCTCGCGCTCGCCAGTCAACCACTGCCGAATGCAGTGGCGTGCACGGCGCTGCCGCCCATGGCGGTGTCGCCGATCGTGAGTGTTTTCAGGCTGCCGGCATTGGCGGCGATCCACTGAAACACGTAGCCGTCGGGCAATTCCTCAAACGCTAGGCTCAGGTGCGCCAAGGCTTCGAGCAACGCCAGCGCGCGATCTCTTGGTGGAGATGATCGGCGCGGGCGTCGCGGGCAAGTGACTGGTAACACGCAGGCCGCCCGCGCCGGACATGTCGGCGTGCCGCCGTGCTGGCGCCGGGTGAGTCAGTATAAATCCCCTAAGCGTAGATACCGTGCTCGATGCGGATCAGGTGATCTAAAACGGCGAGGAAGTTGCGCTCCCACGCGGCGCAATCCAGCGGCGTGCTTCCCCCGAAACGGTACTGGGCACGCGTAAGCCAGCCCAGCGCCTTGCTTTCATCGCCGAACGCCTGCGTTGCCCGCTCGATAAGAAGCTGCAAGCGCTGGAACCGATCGGCCTCACGCTGCTTGAGTGGCTCGCCGGCCTCGACACGATCCTTGCCTGTTCTCGGATGAATAACGAATGCGTCGAACCAGTCTTCGACGCCGTGGTGACGGGCGAATTCGTAGGCATCGGTGGCCGGGATGTCAGTGCCTACCGGATGGATTATAGCGGCCATAGAGCACCCTCCTAGGCTTTCCCAGACTGTATCAGAAACCGTCGCGTGCCTTACCAGCAAGGACGCCCCCCGAACGATCGTGAGGTCTATTTTGTCGCAGCTATTTTAGCGCTAATTCAGATCGGCCCAAGGACGAAGGGTTTGCGCTTCGGACGCGTTGGGTTTTTCCCTTACAGATTTAGGGTAGGAACTGAAGTCCCAGAACCCTATTCACTCGTGTTCCCAGGGGGGGGGCTAAAACGCAGTGTGGCGCGCTCAAACCCGGAGCCGAGTGTGGCCGGCATCAATGAATGGAGCGAGAGTGCTCCACTCACGTAAAGGCGCCATCCTGCATTGCCTGCGCTGCGCTGCAGACGAGCTCAACGTCCCCCGCCCTCAAGGCCGCGATGGGCGCCCTGTAATCAGTATCTCGAATAGGGCGGGCCAGCCAGGCCCAGGCCACGAAGGCATCGTCGAACAGCGCGTTGACACTAGAAATACCCTCGAGTGGGCGTCCTGCCTGGTCGAGCTGGCTGGCAGGGAGCACGAACCGGCCGTTCGCCGCGCGCCATCCGACCAGTCGCTTGCGCTTGATGTACTTGCGTACGGTCTCGGGTGACGCAATGCCCATCAGGTGTGCCATCGCCTTGACGCTGACAATGTCATTATCGGAACCTCCGATGTCCGGGTACGGTGGCAAATCAGGTGCATCGACGCGTTCGCCCGGGGGTTTTCCGAATAGCGTGTTTTCAACAGCCACCTGGCGATCAAATCCGACAGACCCTGTCCTTGCGCCTTTCGCCTCAATCGCATGGGCCTTTCCAAGAGGTCGTGTTCGGCCCACGACCAATAAGGCGGTCTCCAATGCTGCGGCCAGGCGCATGTCAGCCATTTGCTCTTGGCGCAGTGCGTCGGCCAGGCGGATAAGGTCTGCATCGTCCATTCGTTCGAGAATGCCCGCCACGTGACGGTAGATGCCCCGGCGTGCTTCACGACCAGCCGTCTCTGCCCGTGAGGGCTTAGGCCTTGAGCTGTGAAAGGGTCTATCAGCCATGAGGGGTGACTCGCTGCATTTTAATGCTTGAACAGCATAAGCCCATTACGCCCATGTTGCCCATTTCGTGTGGATCTGAGACTGAGGCGATAGCTGGAACCGGCTTGAAAGCTTATTTTTCAAGAACAACGTAGGGCCACGCGTCGCATACAAAGGTACGACTTGAATGGTAAAAAAGGAGACACGGTACAGGCGGTACGCCTGAGCGTGTGCCTCGAATGGTCGGTTGTCTGCAGCACGCCCACATCGTTATGTGCAGTGACGTGGCTCGCTATTCATTGCCGATAATCAGATGTCTCAGGAACGGCTGATTGAAATTTCGGGCGCTCGGGGCCTTTGATGACGTAATCGGTCAGCAGGCCCTCTAGCTCGTCACGGCTGTTCAATTCAGTGAATAACGATTGCGACAGACAATACCTGTATACAACCCAGGGGCCGATCGATGCACCCAGGTGACTTGCCGAGATATTTTACTAGGTTTACGATAATTACCATGTTTACGCCAGTCCGTCGGTCAAGGTGTGACATGAATAAAGACCCGATCAATCTCGACACAGGTTTTGAGCAAGAGATTCAGACGATCGCCGACAACGTCGCCATGGTGATGCGTCAGGTGCTGGCGCATGCGCCGCGGGCTCGGGTTAAGGCACTTCATCAGCGGCTACACAGCCTGATTCAGGAGATTCAGTCGGTTGAGCTGGACGCTGCTCGCGGCGAGTCGGACCTGCACCAGCAAGAGAAGATCGATGCTGTACTGGCGAGGCTTGGCTATGTTGTCAGTCTCGATTTATCAGCTGATGAGGTCGACCCGTCCGTTGCCAGTGGAGTGCATGTCCAAACTGCAAGCTCAACTGTAGGTCCTAAGCTCGCCGTCTTCACTGGCGAAGATTATGCCGACCCGGAACTGTCGCGATCCGCCGTTGCCCGTCGGCTGCCCGATATCGTGTTCGACGACCTACTGTCATCCGACGAGATCGGTCATGTCATGCGCGTGTCGCGGCCGACCGTGCTCAGACGGTTACGTGAGGGCGCGCTTATCGGCTGGTTGAACCAGGCCGGCAGTTACAAGTTCCCCGCGGGCCAGCTTGATCGTTATGGGAATCCCATCGCAGGCATCGCACTGGTACTTGAGCAGTTCAGCGACCCGCAGGTGGCCTGGGAGTGGGTGCTCAAGCCGCAAGGTGAGTTCGGCGGACGCTCACCACTCGAATTCCTACGTGCGGGCCGCGTCGATGAGGTGGTCGATGTCGCAAACGGCCAAGCCCTTGGCGCATTTGGTTGAGCTGGGGGCGGCCGCTGAATGGGAACAACATCAGGTTGATTAATCGGGCCATGGCCGATTGACGTCTTTCTTGCCGTCTGACGCGCGCGGGCGGGCGCGCCTGCGCAGCGTTAGCTCCTGGGCAGCCACGCGCAGCGGGCTCTCGGGCTCGGGTGGCAACAATCCATCGAGACTGCTGTTGAGCTTCAAGGCACGCAGAATGCGGACCAGGCTAATCAGGTCGATCGGTTGGCCGAGCTCGGCCTTGGAGACGGTCTTGCGAGACAGGCCCGCCTCGTGCGCGAGGTGCGCTTGGGTCAGGGTTCGGTTGAGACGATATCGACTCAGGCGAGCGCCCAACTGTTCAAGTGCCACATCATCGCTGATTTCGGATAGATCCAACGTGTCCACGATCGCACTCACTAAGAGACTTTACCGGGTTTAGTGTATCCGAACGGTTACCCGAAGTGATTCGGGGATAGCGCATTTAGTCGACCCGTGACCATCGCGAGTGTGCAATTTGCGCAACGGGGTCGCGGAGGTCGCCAAGCCTTGCGTCGACTTCTTTCTCGACTTACTGGCAGTAAATATCAGGCGTTTATCAAAGCCCGCGGGATCATCTGAAGCATGAGTATTGTTGGCCACTATGAAGAAAAAGTGGCGGCGGAAGGCTTCATCGATACTCTGAAGTGTCAGCGCTGCCATCGCCGACGATATAGAACGAACGGTATCGGGCGCACGGACGGATGCTTTCGACTACATCGTGTGCCACCACAATCCAAGGGTCGATGGACGGATTGCGGCGGGACATCGTTCGTATCAGCGAGCATGTCATCGCGATCCTGGAGAACGTGGTGTAAACCCGAGCTGCCTCCGCGGCAGCAAACTATGACCTGCTGATCGCCCTCGCGCTGTTCTGTTTCTGAGTTGCCTACGCGGCAGCGAACAACTCGTCATGCGGCAGTGGGCTCGATCCGTCTTTCTGAGCTGCCTACGCGGCAGCGAACGACGCCTACGAAACAGAGCAAGCGGACAAGCATTTCTGAGCTGCCTACGCGGCAGCGAACCCATCTACAACAAGGCGGACCCGGGCGTCGAGTTTCTGAGCTGCCTACGCGGCAGCGAACCCGGCCGTCGATATACCCCTCGCCGATCTGCATTTCTGAGCTGCCTACGCGGCAGCGAACTTCGGCGCGACCAGGGCCGTGCCAACGCGTTCTTTCTGAGCTGCCTACGCGGCAGCGAACGGCTACGTCGGCTTTAACTGCACCTTTGTCGATTTCTGAGCTGCCTACGCGGCAGCGAACCGGCGCCAGTGCCGTCCCGGCCGCTCCTTGGCTTTCTGAGCTGCCTACGCGGCAGCGAACACCGATTCACTGTTCCCGCCGATCCGGTGTACTTTCTGAGCTGCCTACGCGGCAGCGAACCCCGATTCACTGTTCCCGCCGATCCGGTGTACTTTCTGAGCTGCCTACGCGGCAGCGAACCATAACCGCAAGCAGCTGCAGTTCTCGCTGTCTTTCTGAGCTGCCTACGCGGCAGCGAACATAAGCCCGTGCTTTGCGTTGTAGGGCGTCTTTTTCTGAGCTGCCTACGCGGCAGCGAACCCCTCTCGTGTTGCGTGGTGGATTGGGTGTCGTTTCTGAGCTGCCTACGCGGCAGCGAACCGAAACGTACGCCTGACGTTCACCGTCAACACTTTCTGAGCTGCCTACGCGGCAGCGAACTCGGCCTGATGCACGACGTTGTTGATCTGAGCTTTCTGAGCTGCCTACGCGGCAGCGAACCCCTCTCGTGCTGCTCGGTGGATTGGGTGTCATTTCTGAGCTGCCTACGCGGCAGCGAACGTGGCATCGGCATCGGCGGCATTGCGGCATTTTTTCTGAGCTGCCTACGCGGCAGCGAACGGCCAGTCGTGGGGGAGCCCAAACGTTTCGCTTTTCTGAGCTGCCTACGCGGCAGCGAACGACTACGCTCTGCTCGGCTTCGACTGAATGCGTTTCTGAGCTGCCTACGCGGCAGCGAACCTGTTTTAGTTGGCCAGTGATAGAAACTGCCGTTTCTGAGCTGCCTACGCGGCAGCGAACTCACGCCAGTCACGTTCGGGCGCGCCGCGCTTTTTCTGAGCTGCCTACGCGGCAGCGAACCATGTCTTCGACGCTCGCGCGGGATTCTGCCTTTTCTGAGCTGCCTACGCGGCAGCGAACAAGCAACGTAAGCCCCGGGATAACACTGTCCTTTTCTGAGCTGCCTACGCGGCAGCGAACGAGCGGCCATGCGCCGCGATAGCGCACGGTCTTTTCTGAGCTGCCTACGCGGCAGCGAACTCGGTAATCAGCGCCACCAGTTCGGTAGCGACTTTCTGAGCTGCCTACGCGGCAGCGAACAGCGGCGCGGCGTGGTGGGGCGTGCGATATGTTTTCTGAGCTGCCTACGCGGCAGCGAACGGAAGCTGGCCATGGCGCCGATGGCACCGCCGTTTCTGAGCTGCCTGCGCGGCAGCGAACCGGTGAGCCTTCGTGATTGATTGCGTCCATCCTTTCTGAGCTGCCTACGCGGCAGCGAACGATATCGCCCGCGAACTGCGCCGCCGCCAGGTTTTCTGAGCTGCCTACGCGGCAGCGAACGATCTGGGCGCGGTGATAAGAGATCGCGGCCTTTTCTGAGCTGCCTACGCGGCAGCGAACCTTCTTTCGCTCCCGATATTCGCGGGCACGCTTTTCTGAGCTGCCTACGCGGCAGCGAACACGGCCGCCAGGTCGCGGTTCACCGTGCTATTTTTCTGAGCTGCCTACGCGGCAGCGAACATTCGCCGCTGTGGGGCTTCGATGGAAACGGCTTTCTGAGCTGCCTACGCGGCAGCGAACAGAAACCGTTCCCTGCGAATCGCGCGCCGATATTTCTGAGCTGCCTACGCGGCAGCGAACGTCGCCGCCCGCGATGCGGCGCTGGATGCGCATTTCTGAGCTGCCTACGCGGCAGCGAACCAAAGAGAAATACTTTATGGACCGATGCCACTTTTCTGAGCTGCCTACGCGGCAGCGAACTACCGGACCCGTGCCGGGACTTAGCACATTGATTTCTGAGCTGCCTACGCGGCAGCGAACCTCACTTCGGCGAAAGCATTGGCAATGCACTTTTTCTGAGCTGCCTACGCGGCAGCGAACTCTCAAAATCCTCGGTAAGCGCATGCACTGCGTTTCTGAGCTGCCTACGCGGCAGCGAACCTGAACAAACTCGCACCCAACGGCAAGGCAACTTTCTGAGCTGCCTACGCGGCAGCGAACCTGCTCACGAACGCCATACCGGCAGATATCGTTTTCTGAGCTGCCTACGCGGCAGCGAACGTCAGCTCTACGTCTCGCGCCTTTGCCGTCTTTTTCTGAGCTGCCTACGCGGCAGCGAACACTGACCGGGCCGCTGAAGGTGCCGGTGTCAATTTCTGAGCTGCCTACGCGGCAGCGAACGAGGAAGGGCCTGCGTTGGGCACGTTGGGGCATTTCTGAGCTGCCTACGCGGCAGCGAACGGCACGATCAGTGCCGATTAGCTCTGCATGCGTTTCTGAGCTGCCTACGCGGCAGCGAACGCCCATCCGATTGATCGAACGTAGCTCGTAATTTTCTGAGCTGCCTACGCGGCAGCGAACAAAGTGAGTTGATCGAAGTGCCGGACGCGATATTTCTGAGCTGCCTACGCGGCAGCGAACGAAATACTTGCCTTTGGTATCGATTTCGTTTCTTTCTGAGCTGCCTACGCGGCAGCGAACGCGCACTTGCGTGCTTCGCCGCGGTGGATCTTTTTCTGAGCTGCCTACGCGGCAGCGAACTATCCCCAATCAACAGATGGGCGGCAGCTGATTTTCTGAGCTGCCTACGCGGCAGCGAACCCGCAAGGCCAGCGCGATGCCTCGCGAGCACTTTTCTGAGCTGCCTACGCGGCAGCGAACAAAGCCGCGCTCGCTGCCCGAACGCGCCACCATTTCTGAGCTGCCTACGCGGCAGCGAACGTATGGGGGCAGCAGAGCGGCCCTGTCCACGTTTTCTGAGCTGCCTACGCGGCAGCGAACGCACGCGTCCCTCGAACTCATCGCCGTCGACTTTTCTGAGCTGCCTACGCGGCAGCGAACTTGAGTTGGTCGCGGCTGGCCTTGAGGGCGTTTTTCTGAGCTGCCTACGCGGCAGCGAACTAGAACAAATAAAGACCAAGTAATTGATTGTTAAAGAACAGTGGAATGCGCTGGCATTTTTTCCTAATTCTGAGGCAAGTTTTAAGTCACTGATTTTTAATGGCTGAAAAGCTAGCGCTGGAAAAGGGTTAAAACCACGGCACAGTGGCGTCGTTGCTTAATCCGTAGGTGTTAAAGTGGCCATCCCTTGGCTGTGTTTGCGGGTCTGTATGCTCGACAAACAAGCTGAATCGTTGGCCGGTACTGGCGCTACGTAGCTGCACGAACGGTAGCGATACGCGTTGCTCGACGCTGTCCGGTATGCGCTCCAGCACCGTTTGTTCCGATTCGGCGTGTCGACGCATACGGCGACGACGCAGACGCTCGGCATTGGTTTTGAACTGTCGCCGGCGCACGAATCGGTGCTTTGCCTGAGTCGGAACCGCGCTGACCGCGTTCACGTCTACATGATCGCGCATGCCGCTCAGCCACGACTGGGTCATCAGCTCGTTAAGTCTAGATTCCGTGCCGTGCAGGCGCAGGCACGCGCCGATTTCACGTGGCCGGAGGCGATGCTCGGGGAAGCTAACGCCGATGTCGTCGGCTTCGTGCGAGACAAGGGCGCGGTGCAATTTGGAAAACAGCGCACCCATGAGTTGGCCTGCCGGAAACTCCGGGTCGGGCCGTAGCTGAATGTCCAGGTAGTGCGTGGTCACGAGCCGGCCTCCCCGAATACGCCCCCGCGGATCAGTGTCGCCATCACGAAGTGCTGTTGTTCTGGCTCCGGCTTCTGATCCTTGAGCATCCAGTTGTCGAGCAGGGTGTAGAAATCGATCTTTTCCTTGGGTTGGCGATAAGCCGTGCCCTGCGTTGTCACTGAGCCATAGGGTTCGACCGCAATCGGGCCAAGTCCATTGTTGTTTGCAGCGGGATACCAAGTGTCTACGGTGCGCAGCGCGTTGCCGATTTTCTGGGAGTGCATGCCGGCTACGTTATCGACCTGATAGAGCGTCTTCGATTTGTCGCCTCGGCCACGGTCGAGAATGAGCTCCTGCGACGGGAAGACTTCCTGACCGGCGCCCACGCGAGCGAAGGCGGTGATTTCCAGCAGTACGTAATGGTCTCCGGATAAGCCGGCTGCGATCTGCCTGGCGAGCGCGTCGAGTGATGCCTGCGCCTTCGGATCCGCATCGAAGCCGCGCAGATCGAAGGCCAGGGCATCGAAAGTCCATTCATTCTCCGGCCGACCTTTAACGAGCTGACGGACATGAATTTCGATGTTCTCGGCGATCAGCCGGTTGCGCCACAGAAAACGCCCGTTGGCGAGGTTGTGGGCATAGCGGACCGCCAGTGTGTCGAAACCATGTTCTTCGCTGTAACCGGACACTGCGTTTCTCAGGCGGTCTTCGTAGCCGGCGTTGTTACAAGCCGAAGGCTTGCCGGCCCCACCGAGCACACGCAAAGTGAAGCGAGCCTTGAGCGTGTCGGCATCGTGGGGCAGGGCGGCGACATCGACGGTCTGCAGGTTGGGGTTTTCGATTGCGGCATCCAGCTTGGCCGGGTCCTGATCCTTGGTTTTCAGCCGGTTCGAGATCGTGCCGCGTACGGATTTCTCACGGATGGCGACCGCCGGCCATGCATCACTTTGGCCACGCGCAGACCAGTCGCCGGCGTAGAACAAGGCATCGGATGGATCGAGCTTGCGCTCGAATGCGAGGACAGAAGCGGTTTTGAGTGCGTCGTCTTTACTGGCCATGGTTATTCCCCCTCAGGAGTGCACGTGGTGGGTGTAGTCGTTATTGAGGCGATAAACGCCGTGTTCGAGATCGTTGTCGATGTACCAGAGCAGCGATTCGGGCCGGCTCAGCCGATGCGGGCTGACCCATTGGCCAATGGAATACAGGCTTTCCACGAATCGGAATGAGCTGGTCGAGTCGCGTGCATTGGCGACGTCGCCGGGGGCATGAAGATCGCCCAGGGCGCCGTAGCCGATCGGAATTGGCACGTGCCAGCCGGGACGGCTGCGTATTTGCCAGCGGTGCTTGCCGGTTTCTGCGTCGACGATGCAGTCGCGATGGAGGCGCGCGTAATCCAGCCAGGCATCCAGGCGCGTGGCGTCCGGTGCGTCATACTGTATTTCCGCCAGCCGGTCAGATAGCGCTTGTTCGTTGAGCACCAGTGCGAAACCCGGCAACAGCCGTGATCGACGCTGCAGGCGGCGGAATTCGGCTTCGTATTCATCGCTGTTGTCGGGCATCGAGACCAACCTGGGGTTCGGACGGCGTATTGGTCCGGCGGGCTCGATGATGCTGCCGCCCGCAATACGCATGCCGTGCACGATGTCGTCGATCTCGCGGGCGATACGCTGGCTTTCAGCCGCGTCTGGCCAGGTCTCGCGATCGACCGAGAAGATGAGGCTGATATCCAGATGCATGCGGCCTTCTTCGGCGATGGCCGCTGTCTTGCCGTCCTTGCCGACCGGGTTACGCGTGAGGTGAAACTGCTGCAGGTTGTAGCCGGCCGACGAGGACAGAATCTCGTGGCTGTGGCAGATCACGCCAATCTGATGAAACTCCAACAGCAGATCGTCCGGCAGTCGGCGTTCCAGCGCATGCATAAAGCCCACGAACGCGCTCATCGCGGGAAAACCCCAGGTGAGCGGGCTGGAAATCGCGTTAGCGTTCTGAATTCGTAGCCGGGGCAGCACTAACAGGTGGCGGGATTTATTCGTCGTCATCGTTGAATACCTCCGGCAGGGCGGCGAGTTCTTTTTCCAGCTTGGTCTGCCAGTCTTTCCATACGAACTCGAACGCTCGCCGGGCGTTTGGATCGCCGGCAGCAGCCTTGGAGAAATGTTTATGCTCGGGATCGCCCATGGCGTGTTTCACATGCCACTCCAGGCGGGCGTTTACCCAGCGGCTGAAGTCGTCACAGATCGTGGGCCACCAATCGGTAGCAAGCATGCGCTCGGCAAACTCGCGATCGAGCCCGGCGCGATAAGGATCGAGCCAGCACTGTTGTTCAAAGGGCAGGCGGCAATGCCAATCGTCGGTCCAGCCGGGTGCGAGTTGATGCATTTCGCTGGTGAACACAATCAGCTCGTCGACCAGTTCGGCGGTGAGCTGGTCGCGATAATCGCGCGTGTGCCTATTCGTCGCCGGATCTTCGGCGAGAAATTCCGCGAGTGCGCGAATTGCCGGACGAACGGCGGGTCGTGCGGCGTAAGCCCGGAACCCGGAGTTCGCTCGAATGGGGGCGACGGTGCGAGAGCGCCAGAGCGGCGGGGCAGAGCTCAGTAAATAGCTTCTGCCATTTCGCTCGCCGTTCAGCTGCGAAATGTTCCGTTTGCCGTTGTCGCCGCCGAAGCGCTGGATTCCAAGAGTCGGGTATTCGCAGTAGCCATGTCCCAGCGGCTGATCCTCGTAGCGCGCATCTCTTGCAGTTTTCGATTCTTCCGAAAATCGATCACGGTTGATGGTCTTGAAAACGCGGTGGACGAGCGAAGTTGCATACAGCGGCGCGAGAAGATGAAAGTCCTCGTCCATAGACGGGTCGTCGCCGCTCAGCCAGTAAATTTGTTTCGATCTCGGGTGTGTTCTATTGAGCGAATTATCCAGAAGACAAAATGAGTCCATCAGGCGTTGGCGAATGTCATGATCGTCGACAAAAGCATTAGCAAGACGCGAGTCATCGCGTTTTGCAAGATCGAGAATGGTTTGCCCGTCGATTTCCAGTGCCGCTAATTTCATGCGCTCTAACGGGCTAGCAGCATTGCCAACAACATCGACCAATCGTCTTGATTCTGATCCGAGAGATTTGGTGCCAACGATGGCGTTAGGATGATTCAACTTCGACGCCGGTCTGAACAGGCAATCGGCTCGAATGATGTCGGGATGCATATTTTTAACAACATGCGTGGCCAAGCGAATCGGATTTCTACCTTCATGCGACGCGGGAACTTGTTCCAGACATTCCAGAAGCCATTCTTCAACCTTGAGTCCCGTGGAAAAACTTTCGGACTCTAGTTTTTCGGCGTCCTCAACCGACCGACTATTTTCGTAATCGACGATAAAAGCCGCGATTTTCTGCCTTATTTCAGAGGCGCTAGTCGTCTCCATAATTTCTCTCCCCCTAGCTTGTCTAAAAAAACCTTAGCGTCTGAGTGGGTCAAAACACGACCCAGGTGATAACTAATTTGTATTTTTCCTAAACCCCAGCATCGGATGCGATAACCAACCGGTTTCCGATGCATCGAGCTGCAACGTGCCGAAAGTCCGTGCGCAGTGATCAATGTCCATATCGCAGGCGTCGGCTAGCTGCGCAAGTTCGGTCATGTAATCGACGTTGGCCCAGGGCTGAATGCGCTCTGCAGTCAGCGTGTCGTTTGCTACCCGACGATTGAAGCGGGCCTCGACTTCGGTTTCTACCGGCGGGCCGTAGCGCTGTGGCTCGCTCTGAATGAGCCGATAGTCGGTCTCGTCATCGGTCGGCAGCAGTACGAGATCGATCTGCGGGCCGTGTTGCTCGCGGAAACGTTGTTGCTGCGCCAATATGCCGGTAAGCCAGAGTTCGGTTCGCGAATAGGCGCTGTGCGCTGCCAATGGCGGCTTGGGCTGTGCGTTGCGGCGTCGTCGGCCGCGGCTTGGCGCGGATGATGGCGGCGGGGCCGGGGGCGCAAGCCATGCGTCGGCCAGGCAGGCATGTTCGAGATCGACCAGGTTGGCACGCGCGTCGAGTGGGTTCCGGGCTTGCAGGCGGGGCCGGGCATCGAGCACCTCGTATTCCTCGGTATGCAACAGTTGCGAGAGCGCATGCGTGGACAGCCGGTGGTCGCTGTCTTCAAAACCCGGACGGCAGAACACCGGCTCGCCGGAATAACCCGACACTGATCGCCAGTTGCGGTCGAGCAGCATGACGTTGGGTTGCGTTGTTTCGCTTACGCGGTGGCGGCGTACACGCCCGGCCAGTTGAATGATCGATCGTATCGAGGACGGCTCGACCAGGGCCCAGTCGTAGTCGTGATCGCGGCCGACTTCGGTCACCGGCGAGCCGAGCACGATGAAGATCTGGTCGGGCTCGGTGCTGTGGTCCAGATGACGTCGAATATCGGTGAGTTCATATACCGCGTTCGGACTGCGGCGGTCGAGTGCGGCGTCCAGACGTGTTTCGATCGCCGAGCGCGACAGCAGTGGAAACTGTGAGTGGTAGACGCATAGATGCATGCGTACGCCGGTCGGTGCATCCAGGGCGTACAAGGCACGCGCGATATCAAACAATGGGCCGATGTTGGCCATGCGGATCAGCCCGAAACTGACGCGATGGCCCGTATGGGGATCGGTCTCATGGTGGTGGGCGTGCAGGTCGAGCGCGTGTTTTTGCAACTGGGCGGCCCACGCGTTGGGCAGCTGTTCGCGCTTGCATCGCGCCAAATCCAGCGCCACGATTTTTGCGCGTCGACGCGGCGTATCCTTGGCCAGCGCCTTGATTCGGCGTTGGGCGAACGCATCGTGCTGTGCTTGAAATGCCGTAGCATCGCCGCAATCGTGGTGTTGCCTGTCGTGCTCGTCGAACCAGGCACAGCAGATATTCAGCGGCTGCCCCGGTTCGCCGCGATTCTTCTGATATTCGGCGCGCCCAGCGCTATAGGCAGAAAACAGGCCCTCGACCATCGCCGGGGGCAGCGTCGCCGACGACAGGATGAGCCGCGAGCCAAGCAAACCAGTCCAGTACACAAGTCGACACAACGCGGGCATGTCGCCCATGCCGAAATCGTCGGGTTCATCGAGAACGAGATCTGCGCCCATGAGCCGCAGCATCGGTGGGATCTGGCTGCCGCCGCGCAGGCTTTCGGTGGCCGGCATCAGGTGGTCGATAGTGCATACGAGGATAGGGGCGGTTATCAGCGCGCGTGCCTGTGGCGATTCGACCACACGCGAGAGCAGCGGATGCTCGTTGATTTGTCCGTCGAAATAGACATGGCTATCGGTATCGAACAAGGGCTCGGCGGAGCTCTTGCCCTGGGCATCCAGCGCGCGTTCGCGATATTCGTAGAGTCGTCGGCTGGCCTGCCCGCCCACGCGAATCGCCAGATCGTCGCTGGCCAGATTCAAGTCGCGTCGATAGGCGCTCCCGGTCTGCAGCGTGAGCGTGCGCAGACCGAGCGCGATGGTGAAGCGCGTGCCACGATCCGGGTCGGCCAGGGCATAACAGATGCGGCCATTGGCCAGCGTTTTGCCACAGCCGGTCGAGGCCATGTTGACGCCGAAAAAGCCTTGTCGTTCGCTGCGTTCACGCAGTGATGCGGCGAGGTCGAACGCACGGTCCTGCCAGCGAAATCGGGCATCGGCGCTGCGCTTGCGAAAGCCCTTGTGACGAGCGATACGCGGCAGTGCCGCTATGGTGTCCGGCAGGCGATGGCTGATCTCGCCGACTTCGCGGGTCACGCCCAGCAGGTGGTCGTCCAGCCGCTGGGCCAGCGCGCCGCTGCGATCCGTGTTGGCGAATAAGGGAAAATCGCGGTCGCCATACGTCGTACGATGGCGTGCCTGATCGCTCAGGCTGGAATAGTGATGATCGGCTAGCATCAGGCACAGACGCGCGATGTGCAGCGCGTAAACGTTGTCGATACCGACCGCGGCCAGCGCGTCGAGGCGTGTCAGGCTCTGATGGGCGATACGCCGAGCGCGCTTTCGCCATGCTTGACTGCGTACCGGCAGGCCGTGCGGGAACTGCCAGTAGGGCGCGATGATCGATTGCTCGTTTGGCGCATCGATTTCGTTCCAGGCGGCGGTGATGTCGTTCGGTAACGTCGGGATCGAGTCTGCATTTACACGCGACGCGCGCTTGCCGATGCGCTGCTGTTCGTCGTCTTCTGCATAGCTTGGCAGTACGGGCAGTCTATGATGGCTTAGCACCAGCCAACCGACGGTCCTGGCAATGGATGGCAAATCAGCCAGCGGCAGCGGCGCGCTGTCTGTTTCCCCGTCACGAATCAGGCGGGCCAGCCAATCCTGTTCGTTGATCTCTTCCGGGGCCCCTAGCCGGGTCAGCCAACCGACGTCGTCATCGTCGCCGACGAACGCCTGCAACAACCGCAACGAAATCCATTCATGGCGATAGCGATTGCGTTCGGTGTTCTTGCCGGTGAGCTTGTCCTGGAATGCCTGGCACGCTTTGCCGAAGTCATGGAAGAGGGCGGCGAGCGATGCCAGTAGATGAATATCGGTGAGTGTGTGCCAGTCGTTCTCATCCGATCGGCGAAGCACGTTGCTGCGCGTCGTGTTGGTGGGCACCGCGCCGCGAAAATTGAAGCGCGAGCCGTCGCCGACGACCCACAGTAATTCGCTATGATCGCGCCCGCGGATCCAGTGACAGGCCACGGCGGTGTTCTTGCGAGCGTTCTTGCGCAGCATGCGGCGCAGCGTGTCCAGGCCCGCGTTCGTGATGGGCGTCTGCCACGTGCGTTCGCCGCGTCGTTCGGCAAATTGGTCGAGGATTCGGCGTGTTTCCTTGAGCGCGTTCTTGCGACACTGGGAAACGAGCACGACATTCATGCGGATGCGGCCCTTCGTGCCAGGTCATCGGCGACTCGCTTGATCGTATCGATCATCCCGTCGAGAGCCTCGACCTGGGTCAGGCGCTGGATACAGGCCTGACGGAACTCCTGTTCCTCATCGCCACGCGCCGCCGAGATGAAGGCCTGCGGCAGGATTACCCCATCCTTGACCAGGTCGGCGACGTCGAAGACCAGACCGCCACGGCGCGTCTTGCCATGTAGCACGGCCAATCCGTGCGGCAGACCCAGCACCCAGCAGGCCGTTGCCGCCAGACCGTAGGCCAGATAATTACCGTGATCGAGAAAGCGATTGGCGGGGTCGGTGCCGCTGCCGCGCTTGGCGCGAGTGAAATCGCCGTAATTCACGCTGGTCGTGGCCAGTTTGTACAAGGTGCGTGTGAGGCGGGCTTCCAAGGTGAGTAATTCAGTGGTGTTCTGTGCGGACCCGATGGCTTCGGCATGGCGATTCAAGGCGTCCTGGAGCCGTGCGCTGTCGCAGTTGAAGCCCGCGTCGCGCAGTGCCCGATCGTCGTTCCAGAGATTGCTGATCGTTTGCAGCCGCGATTGCTGAAACGCTTTGGCCGCCTCAAGCCGCAGATCGTCATCGAACCAGAATCGAACCCATTGCTGCAGATATTCGGTCGGGCGATATTCGCTTTGCGGCGTGAGCCAAGCGACATCGATATCGACTTCCGTAGCCGAAAACAGAGGCGTGCCGCCGCCGCCGCAAAAGCCCACCAGCACGCCCGCCTTGGACAACTCGCGCATCGCCGCCTGGGTAATCGACGTGCCTGTCCCCAGCAGGATCGACGTGGTGTTGGCAATCGGAATGTTCCAGTATTTGGATTCCTTACCTTCGTCGGTAACGTATTCGACGCGCCCGCCTTTGACCAGTACTCGGCAATGCTGCAAGTAGTACAGATTCGCCCGCTTGGAATGCAGAATTGTTTTCAGATCGCTCGGCGCGAGGTCTTCCATGCTTGTCCCCCTTTTACCGAACCTACGACAAACGCAAATCGCTGGGCAAGTAACTAGAAGGATTTAGCATCTGACCAGCCGTTCTACAGGTCTCGAACAGTCGCCTCGTCAATTACCGCTCGAACGATGGGCTAGGCGCCCGGCTGACTCACGTTGTTCGGCTTACCGGCTGATGACGTAATCGCCGTACTATCGTTTCAACGATGAGCGGTGGTTAACCCAGAGGGGCAGCGCATTGTCGAGGAAGTCCCGACAGCTCAACCGCCTTCTTTGAAGTGTCCGGCGAGAACAGGTGTGTCGGGTATATCCCCACAGGTTGGAGAGGAGCGCAGGCATTTCGCCGGCGGGTTCGAGCGGAAGTGGATCGTTAACCGAGTTATACGCAGCAAAAGAGCTAGAGCACCGCAATAGACGGTGCCGAGATGACGCCGCGTGGCGGTGGGGCCAATGTCTTGGCTTAATTAATGGCCACAGTCAGCGGAGATAATTCGCCGCTACAGGTTCGGCTACAGGTCTATCACGAGCCCGGCATCGAAACCGCACTCTTCGTCTCTATAACCGAGTTGGTTGCTGACGACGCGTGTCGTGCCTTTCGGCGTGACGATGGTCGTATCCGCCGACCAATGGTTGTGCCCATAAATCCATAGCGGAACCGCATCGCCCATCAGGTGCTCGAGATTCGAATGGAAGTACGCAGTCATCTCGTCGCCTGGACCGAATTGGGGGTTGGTAACAGCCCAGGTCGGGGCGAAGTGCGTTACAACCACGGCCGGAGCGCTGGGCCGTAGGGCTCCCTCCAGCCATGCGACATCGCGGTCGTACCATTCAACCATCCGATTGGGCGAAATCAAGCGCCCGTCGCTCCGGATCTCGGCAAAGTCAGCCATGACGGGATGCGCGACCCGCGCCACGTGACTCCACGGCAGCGGACCCGAGTCGAATCCTGTCCATAAGGTGCAACCCAGGAATCGTTGTCCGAGAATCTCCAGTTCATCGCGCTCAAGCAGATGCACGCCCCGTTCGGCAGCCAGCGCTCTGGCCTTGATAAGAAGAATCGGGGCGTCTTTGCCGAAAAATTCATGGTTACCCATAACATGGTTACCCATAACGTAGAGCGTCGGCCGACTGAACGTCCTGCCGGCCCACGCGATGCCTATCGTGCTGGTATGAGTATCGCCTGCGAGCACAACCAGATCACAATCAACGTCATCCCGAATATTCGCCTTCTCGGGGCGCTTGTAAAATTCGAGGTGCAGATCAGAAAGAATACGGATCTTCATGCGGGTCCGTGTGCTATGAGTACGTGATTGAGCCAGTAGAGGTTAGTTTAACGCTGGGTTCTGCGCCGTTCCGCGGACGGTATAGAAAAGTTAACGGATGCTTTCGATCTTCTGCCGCTATACGTTTTGGGACATACGGATTGTGGATCCATTACACGCCTTCCGGCCGATGATGAGCCTTGGTCGAAGTGTCCACATTAACGGATGAGAGCCCACGCGGTATTTCGCAGTTGGAAGATGTTCGCACGATGGCCTCGACGTACGGGAGGCGTACAAATGACTCTATGAGTCCCCACTGCCATGCCCATTAAAAGGGTCTTCCAAAAGGCGCTTCACGCGGATATAGGCCTCGATCCAACAATTCAGAAGCCTGATAGTCTCTTCAAGATCTAAATAGCTCGCTCCTGCGCCCAAATTCTTTAGCCCTCGAAAAATTTCGCGGAATATCTCGCCAACTTGGCTGTCGACGTTTACCCATCTGTTATCAGTGCGCAAACGGCCTCGTTTAAAATCGAAGCTTTCCAGTCCCTCGTCATTTTTTTCAATCGGCTTTGGCTTGGTTGGTGCGTTTGGGTCATCGACGACCAGTGGTCGAGGTTCATATTCGCGGCCGTTGACCTCGACTGGACCCTCCCAGCCTGATAGTTCGTCAATCAGCTGTTGGCGTCCCTCCGAAGTTTTTTCGGAATTAACGAAAGCCTGCCGTGATGCATCGATAACGGCCTGAAAATGCTCCTCAGATGGGAACATATCGCCGCCTGGCACGACTGTGGCCCTTATTCGAAAACCCGTTGCCGTATTTTCATCGTCTGGATGAAAGATCGGGTTGATCGCGATCATTTTCATATTGGCACGAGCGGCCTCTGGGCAAACGTATTTCCCCAATTCGGTCAGACACTGTTGGAACCTGGAGTAATGCCTAGGACGTATCGGGAACGTTAGGACAAGTGTGTTCTGCATAGCGTCATCCAGTTGTGTTTTGCAACACTATAAAAGCATGACCGAATAGTCGTTTGCAAGAACAAAATATTAGTAACCGTGTGCCCTAATTAGATATGTGTTTATTGATTATATAAAAAGCAATTTAGGGGTTCCAAGACGTGGTAGGGTCGAAGCAGTTCGATGAATATCAGACGCGCGACTATGGAAGACCTTTTCTTGCGTAGATCGGGAGCTGCTAACGCTGTAACCAGCTTATCGCAGCTGCAATAAGCAACAGCAGGGTGCGATCGGAATCTTGTAGATTCACGCTTAGCATGTATTTTCCTTCCATGTTTATTACTGCCCGTTTATGCAGGCGAACGGCTTGAGCCAGAGATGCGGCTTCTGCATCAAATACCAGCTCTAAGCCCTCGACAGCCAGCTGACGCAGCAGCCACCGACGCAATATAGCGGCGTTTAATGAACCGTTCTGCAGTGAAGCGTCGATGCTGCGGAATATGCTCCGCAGATCATGGGCGCGCGGAATTCTCAAATGTCCTCGCGGTCTGACCCGACGGCCGGTTAGATACCCTAATTTTAATCCACGGTCGCGCTCGCCCAAGAACTCGGCTATTGCTCTGTAGCGGTCAACCGTGAGACGTAGTCGCCACGCCGCTGTGTAATCGTTTATGCCCTCGCGTTTTGCTAACGCAACGCTGGCAGCGAGTTCCGCGGTCAGCGCTGACAAGTCAATTGTGGAAGGGCTCTCCGTCAGTGTCACGTTCGTCTCCTCTTCGATCACGTTGACCCGTTGATGGAGGAGCGCAGGCAGCCAAGTTGAGTTGAAACGACTCAAGAATGGGCCACCCCCACTGACCTGAGTTCCGCCATGGTGCACGCGCCATCGGTCGATATCATTCGTCTTGCGTGCCAGGAGGGCGGCTTCGAGTTGGCGAGATAGTCCAAGCCAAGGGGGCGTCTGGGCATGGAGTAGAGGAACCGAGTGTGCGTACCAGATAAGCGTTGTGGTGGGAGTGGCGTGTCCAAGTTGTTTGGAGAGATAACGAAACTGGAGTCGGGCCGGCAAGTGGTTTATCGGTTTGAGCCGTTCAAATGACGAGTCGTAATGCGCCCCGGGTTTCAGCATTCTCATGGGTTGCGTGGTGTGACTGGGATGGGTAACCAGCGCTGCAGCTGTGGCGGCGTTGTGGCGAGCAATATGTCCGCGTGCGCTGGATGCGTCGATATAGGTCGACGCCGCAGTTCGAAACCCGGTCGAAATCGTGCGGGCTATGCCCGGTACATCCATACCGATATCAGGTGCTAACAATATTTTCCCCGGATTATTGATTTTCCAGCCAAGTCGCCCTAGTAACTCGGTTAGTCGGGTGCTGATTGCGCCAGGTATGTGTACCGATACGACGCGTCGACTTGATAGCGTTTTCAGTTGTCTTCGCTTTATAGGATGAACATGTATTGATAACTTCTCGTTGTCGATGGCGACATCGCGAGACATTAGTCCGGCAACCTCGCCGAGGCGCAAACCGGTTGTCATCTGAATGAGAGCGCCGGCTTCGGCTATCGTCGCCTCGTCGGCCGCAGTATCAAGTGAAAGCGCAGCGAGCGAACGATTGGTCGTAGCCGATAGGGCTGACTCTATAGCGGCACTTTCTTCATGACTCGAACAGTAGCCCGCACGGCGTGGTGCACTGGATTGCAGGCCGTCAAACGCTCTTGAAAGATCGATCTCAACTCCTATCCGATCGAGTATTTCGGAAAAATGAGACGCTGCTGAGGCCACCGTGCGAGCTGTGGCTCGCCGGGCTCCAGACCTCGATCCGATTGCGATTTTTCTGAACGCCTGCTCGAGATCGTCTGGATCAGTAACAAAAATGTTTCCCGGGCCGACACTGCGTATCAGTCGAGCGCCAATTGTAGTTAGGTAATCGTAGGCCGACGTGTCTGCCAATCGGTGCTCTTTGCGGAGGTAGATCACGAAAGTCGTTAACAGATAAATCAGGCTGGTGGAGCCAAACCTATTTCGAAACTCTTCGGCGAGTTCGGTAAGGCGTCGACGATTGGCTACCACATCACGTCGCACAGCGATTTCATTAGCGAGGCGACTGACGCGCCGGTATTCGGCAATCGCTGCTTTACGATTGATCGTTTCGCTGCCTTCCGTGGATGGCTCGCTTAAGACCGAATGAGCGACTAGCGCTTCGATCCTAGAAGAAAAGAGTGGGGCCAGTCGGCTCAATGAAGGGCCGATACTGTTTAGGACGCCGCGTTCCCAAGCGCTGCGCGTGCCGGCGATGTGGCATTGGCGACCCAGTCCGATTAGCAATAGCAGATCGTCAAGAGCCGTTTTGGTGTCGTGAGGCAGAAGATGGTGGATTTCATTCTGCGTGGTTAGTGCTTTTTCTATCTGCCGTTGAGTCGCTGGCGTTGAGCGACGGCGATGAATGTTCGAAACAAGCGTCACGATATCGCCTGTGAGCATCTGAGCTTCTGTCTCCTGCAGTCTGGAACCCGGTGGTCCTATGGGCACTTCGGCGATAACGCCCGCATCGAATTTATCGAAGGCATGTAGAGGGAGACTCGGGTCGAGTAGGTGGAGTAAACGTGTGGTCGTCGTGCCTGCGCCATAACTCGCTAACAATATAGTGGTGGCCGCCAGTATCGAGTCTTCGTCACCATTACGCATACCCCGATCCAGAACCTCAAGTGCGCCGGTCTCGATGGCCAGAGCCCAGCGTGAGGCATCGAAATGGACGGTAGCGAAGGCGCTGTGAGAGTTGTCAGGCGAGTGCAGCTGCGGTACGAACGGACGCCGCAGCGCTCGGCGATTAGGTGCCGTGCGGCTGCGAAGAGCGATCAACTCGGCGAGCTTCTCGCGTACAACGTGCTGAACGCCAACAGGCTCTCTTCTCGACTCTTTCAGTAGCTGCTGAATCGCTTGTGGCTCTATCAGCCACTCATCGGCGCTCTCCATAGCAATTTGGGCGTCGAACGCGCCGACCAGTTCGCGGCCTCGCTGATCTTCGATATCGCTCGGTTCGGCCAGCTTTAAGTTGCGACGAGTCCGACGTATCGTTCGAAGTCGTTTGTAGTCGGCGATCAGCTCGTTGGCTCGCCGAGGCAAGATTGCATTCGGCGGGCTGTGACGCCGGGCCGCCCCAACCAGTCGAAATCCGAGCTCTTCTACGTAGCGCTGCAGGTTCGGAGCAACACGATTGCCAAATTCCATCGGTGAGTCTGGGTCGCAGGCATCGAACACCGAATCCCCGATGCTATGACCCATCTGCAGTGCGGTATCTGAACCGGCAATATCGAAGCGATCTGCATGACTGGCAAAAAGATGCCTGATTAATGGGAGGGGGATTACCCACTGAGGCCACAAGTTGGCCAGAGCGTGTCGATTCAATTCCGTCCTGTCAGCTGTTGCGGCATCTTTATCGTTCGCAAACCACAAGGGACCTGTGCCGTGTAATGCTGCCCGAACACGCTCCAATAAAAGAGCGTCGCTGTCTTTTCGGCTAGCTAGCAGCCGCTCGGCGCGACTTAGCTGGCGAAGATACGCCTCGAGCTGCCCTGTAAAAAGCTGTGGTAACACGCAAACTCTGGCATCGAGTTCGGGATGGGTGGTTTTATCGGCGACTAGGCACAAGCTCCACTGACCCATGTTGCCGCTGGAGACTAGGAACTCGCGCCGGGTAATCGCGGCGATTGATGATGTGAACCGGTGAGCTGTACAGACCCCGAAAAGCAGCGCCAGGTAAGCCCCAAGGGCATGGACGCCGGCCATCACTTTTGCAATTGGCGCCTTGGTGAGTTGTATTGACGCTTCGGTTCGGGCAGTGACCGTTTCGACTGCTTCGCGTGCTTTCTCCCATCGAATTGCGGCGCGCGATGCCCCAACTAGATTTCTATTCGGTAGCTCTCGCCCTTCAACCTGAATGCCCATTGAACTGAGTGCATCACAATATATGGATGCCAGTCGGCTGGCAGGCGTCGCATAATAGTGCCCCGCTGCAGTCGAATGCTCGAGCGAAGATCCCGATAACCATTGAGCGTCGCGGAGATGGCCGGTGTTTACGAAAGCTTGGACCGCGAGCGTGTGAATACATCTGGTCTCGGTAAAACGAGGACAGGTCTGTCGTAGTCGGTTGCGCAAGTCGAACCATGCTCTTTGCCAGTGCTCGATCCGGCCTATGGCTGACAGCTCCTCGGATGAATAAAGTTCGCGCAATGTTGAAAGAGTAAGCGCAAGCGGCTGCGGCAGTGGTAGTGCCAACTCTGCCGATGTCACTTCGAACCAATCAGATGGCAGCCCGTTCAGTCTTGGCAGCGGTTGAATCGTGGTGATCCAAGATTCGGGAGTCAGGCGTAATGCTCCGGGAACTTCACTTTCGGTTCCTCGCGCGAGGTTCAAAATTGCATCGAGGCACTCTATCCGTCGCCTGCCTGTCAGCAGCATCAGCGATGCGCACGCGGCAGCGGCAATATCTATAGCTGCGCCGGCCGTTGCAGATGCCATCGTTGCTAACAGGATGTGCCAGATTTTAGAGGCCTCTCCGCACGTTAGCGTGCGGTCTGTATCGGGTAGCAAAGCCCCTTCAAGGTGGTGCCGAGTCGCTTGCTCGAACTCGAATTTGGTCGAGTCCAAGCTGTCGCTGGGTCCGACCTCTAGAGGCTCGTCTTCGTCTTGATAGAAGTCGAGGACAAAGGCACGTTCATAACCTTCCAGGTCTTCGAGAGGAATCTCGTCGTCCGGCGGGGCATCAAGCGAGGTTGGCGGCTTTTTGAAACGGTGGATTCCAACCAGTCCACCTGGGGAAATTGTCTGAGGCGGAGGAATGATCCGGGCAAGCGTCGGTTTATCAGCGCGTGGTCGCTTAGTAGGTGGCGATGTCCGATTAGCTTTCCGCCTTTTTCGAGCCGCGGCTGCTGCAGGCGTCAGTGCGGAGCGAGCGAAGCATTCTGCTGCGTCGCTCTGCTCTAAGAAGTAAGGAGAGATCAGCCGACCAAACTCATCCGCTTCGATTCCGATTGGCCATCGCTCAGCCAGAGCAGGCGACGCCGTATCGTCGAATCTGTTTGTGGGTTCAACCGTGAGAACATCACGGATTCGTCGAGCGGCTGCTTGGGTCCCGGTTCCTTGCATTCCGCCGGTGATTACGCGTAGGAGAGTCGCTCGAAGTATGGCTAGGGCTGCGTGCTCTCCTCGGCGTGGAACGAATGCACCGTAGTAATAGGAAAGGCCCAGCGCACCTGCAATCGGATGCATGTTCCCTTGCGCCCGAGTTGGATCACGGTGAAATTCGATGTGAAACGCATCTGCCAGACAGGCGAGTTGCTCCAGCCGCTCCTGCTCTTGGTTGGAGTAGAGATGATTGAGTAGGTCGAGCCCCCGGCGGATCTCGCCCGCAACGAGTTTCCCTTTTGGGATGCATCCGTCGTCTAGTAAGGCGAGAGCCGGATGCGTCAAACGGGAAATGCGAACGCTGTTTTCGTTGGCAACGAGTTCGATGCCATGCAGCTCCGCGAATGCAGCTATACGGTCATGTTTTGGTTGGGACTGTGAGCCCATGACAGTGCCTTTTGCGTAGTCATAACCGCAGTATTAAGCGTCAACGATCAGCGTTAATGCGGTAGCGAATACGCTAAATCATATCGAAAAACCTAAACCAAATAAGGAAATAAGGTGGAATAATCCATCAGAAGGAAAAATAATGGCGCTTAATATGATGCCACTAAATATGGCTACGAACCGCAGTCGGGAGTTCGACTCTCTCCGGGCGCACCATAAGTAAAAAGACCAGAAGCCTTCGGTTTCTGGTCTTTTTTTTGCTCGCTAGTTTGGTGTCCCAAGACTGTTGGATCGCCTCGCACAATTGTGCATTGCGCTGTTGTCGAGTTTAACGACGCTGGGGACCGACTTGTTCGGTTTTTCGCCTGAACAAGTCCAGGATGTGATCGGCAAGACCCTGCAGATCGACTCGACACCGTACGGGTGGTGTTGGGCGTCCATGAAATCGATCATCACTTGTCTCGGCGGTCGATGCGCTAAGGGCAAAATACGCAGAAGCCGTGCGCAGGGTCTCGTTCGCGCGCTTCAACTCGCGATTCTCTCCCTCAAGCATATTGACGCGCTTACGCTTGACCGTGGCCTAAGCGCACCCACTAGCGCAGCGTCTCGTTGTGGAGCCGAACTTGCCTGCGATCGAGCCGATGGCCACCCACCGGGACGCGTACTTGTCTCGATGATCGGACACCATCCGCACCGCACGCTGGCGGACTTCCGGTGAATATTGTTTGCTCTGTTCTATAGCTCCAGTCTCTCAAGAGTTGGAGCCTACGGTGAAGCCGGGGTGATTCGGAACCCACCAGGACGTTCACGGATAATTCCAAAGTAGTGGTGAGGGGAATACCCAGGGAAGTGCACGTCGGATTTGGATTCTCCATCACTCTCGGTTGCTGGTCTCACCTGATGAATAGGTTTGGCTCTATCGCCGGCGTAATTGCCGCTGCTAGCTTCCAAATCTACTAAAAGATTGGCCATAAATTATTTCGGCTTAAGAAATAAAATGAGTTGTATTGGACAGTCGGGTAAAAAAGGGGCGCCATGACTTGGTATATCGTTTGGCTAGTATTGTTTCTCGCAGCCATTCTTGCGTTAGGTCTCATTTATTCGCGCAAAGTGGAGACCGCCGATCAGTACGTTATGGCGGATTTCAGTTTGGGCCCCTTTGCGATCGTGGGGAGTATCGCCGCCACGGTGCTTGGGTCGGCCGCAATTATCGGCGCCGCCGGCAAGGGATTCGATTTGGGCGCGGCGTGGATATTTTCCAAGACATTTGCGCCGGTATCGATTCTGCTTGCGGTGATTCTGGGTACCACCATCCGCAAGCTGAAGCTTTATACGATTCCCGATCTATTTGTACGCAGATTTGGGCGAGCGACAGGCCTCATACCTGCGATTATCATCGCGATTTTGTACATGACACCGACTTTCGGTATGCAGTTGGTGGCGATGGGATCGATCTTGAGTACCGTAATTCACATGCCCGAATTTTTGGGCATGCTCCTCGGTTTCGTCATTTGTGTCGCATTCACATTGCTCGGCGGTATGCCCAGTGTGGCCTGGACAGACGCGGCGCAATCAGTACTGATAGTCGCTGGTGCATTCATATTGCTTTTTGCGGGCATTCATTATGCAGGTGGCGTCGATACTGTTATCCGGAATACGCCCAGTGAATATCTAAACCCCCTCGGCGGCACATTGCCGACCAAGGATATTCTCAAATACATATTTGTTTTTGGACCGTTCTATCTGATTTGGCAAACCACTTGGCAACGATTGACCGCTGCTCGAAGCCCGAAGGTGGCGGTCTGGTCGGTGAGTATCGGAATGGTGGTCGCAGCCTTGATTTCTCTCGTGTCGATCTGCATCGGTATCGTTGCGCGACAAGTCATACCACTCGATACGGATCACGACCTGGTTTACACCCTTTTCCTTACGCGTGTGACGACCCCCGCGCTCGGTGGTTTTCTCATGATTTCGCTTTTTGCAGCGGTGCTGACCGGCGCCACATCGTTTCTCTTGAGTGGCGCTACGAATATCTCCAAGGACATCTATCAGGGATGGATTGAGCCGGCCGCCGATGACCGGGCGGTTCTGAAAGTTTCGCGCTGGTCAGTGGGTGGTATGGCCGTGCTGGGTCTCGTCATCGCTCTTTCCATCAATGACATCATCAAGATATACACGTATGCCTTGTCATTGTCCGCGATCACGCTGGTGATGCCGGTGATGGCTGCAATGTTCTGGGAACGCGCCACAAAGAGCGGAGTGATGGCCAGTATTATCGTCTCACTGGTTTTCGGACTTCTCTGGAATGTACTGGGGCGGCCCTTTGGTATTCACGAGATCCTGCCGGGGCTGGGCGTATCGTTCCTGGTGCTGGCCACCGTGAGTCTACTGACGACGCATTCCTCCGATGAGGATGTATCTGCTTACTATTTCAGCCTCAAGGATAAAGACGCCGTCTAGCGGCTGTTGGTTGCTGGCTGTTCACGTCGCGTAGGTAGGGCGCTTAACCGAGCTTTGGTTACGTTGGATTTTTACCGGATCGTGTCGGCGATCGATTTTCGGAGAATGAATGAGTTCGTCTACTACAGTTTTTCAAGCACGCAAAATTCTGACCATGGCTGCCGATCGCCCTTACGCCACCCACGTAGCGGTTCGGGATGCACGCATATTGGCGGTTGGTACTCAGGACGATATGCGGGAGTACGGCGATATCGAAAGTGACGATCGATTCGCGGACAAGGTCCTTATGCCGGGGTTGATTGAAGGTCACTCGCACCTTCACGAAGGTGGCTTGTGGCAGTTCTGCTATGTGGGCTATTACGATCGGCGAGGACCGGACGGCAGGACCTGGCAAGGCTTGAAAAGTCCAGCGGCGGTTGTCGAGCGGCTGAAAGAGGCGGAAATGCAAATCGCCGAGCCTGGCGCGCCACTGCTCGCCTGGGGATTTGACCCGATTTATTTTTCGGGTGAAAGAATCACCAATCGCGAATTGGACCAGGTCAGCCAGACACGCCCTGTTGCAGTCTTGCATGCGAGTTTTCACTTGATGAACGTCAACAGCGCGATGCTCACCAAGGCCGGTATCACGAGTGATTCGGATATCGAAGGCGTAATACGCCACGCCGATGGCGAGCCCACGGGTGAACTGCAGGAGTTTGCCGCAATGTTTCCGGTCAACCGGGCCATCGGCAATGCGTTTCGGCTGGGCGGCGCCTCCAGAACAGGACTTGAGAATTTTGCGAAGCTTGCCCAGTTGGCAGGTGTGACGACCGCAACCGATCTCAATAACGAATTGACCGATGCCGATAGAGACGCGCTCGTGGTCGCGACATCAGACGCCTCCTTTCCGGTCCGGCTAGTGCCGGCATTTCGGACCATCGGCGCACTCGATGCCATCGAACAAGGGATCGAAAAAATTGAGGCTGCGACAGCTCACAATAGTCCGAAGTTGCGTTTCGGCGCGGTCAAACTGGTCCTGGATGGTTCTATCCAGGGGTTCACTGCACGGCTGCTGTGGCCGGGCTATCACAATGGCCACGCCAACGGGATATGGGTTACGTCGCCCGACGAGGCGGTAACGCTAATCGAAAAATATCACGCCGCTGGTTTCCAGTTGCATATCCATACGAATGGTGACCAGGCGACGGAAGTCGCGCTCGACGCCATTGAAAACGCGCTCGTCAAGCACCCCCGCAGAGATCATCGGCATACTTTGCAGCATGTGCAGATGGCGAATTCGGCCCAGTATCGGCGCATGGCTACTCTCGGCGTATGCGTAAATCTCTTTTGCAATCACATTTATTACTGGGGTGACGCGCATTACGCACTGACGATGGGGCCATCCCGTGCGCAGCGGATGAATGCCTGCGCGACCGCGCAGCGCGAGCGCGTTCCATATGCCATGCATTCGGATGCGCCGATCACGCCTATCGGTCCGCTTTTTACGGCTTGGTGCGCTACAAATCGCGAGACTGCATCCGGTCGCACTCTAGGCGAGGGCGAGCGTATCTCCGTGGAACAGGCGCTCAGGGCTATTACTCTGGGTGCGGCGTATACACTGAAAATGGACGACGAAGTAGGATCCATTGAAGTCGGCAAGTATGCCGATTTCTGTGTTTTGGATGAGAATCCTCTCGATTTGCCAGTTTCGGCACTGAAGGATATTCAAGTGTGGGGAACGGTACTGGGCGGCAATGTTTTCAAGGCGCCCCCGGCGGTGTGATGATAAACCAAGCAGGAAAGACAATCCCGCTTACCGTCGTCGGCGGATTTCTGGGCAGCGGGAAGACCACTCTCATCAACAGAATCCTTCAGTCGGATCGCGCAGGTCGGACAGCAGTCCTGGTCAATGATTTTGGTTCGGTTAACGTTGATGAGCGAATGATTGCCGCGGCTGGCGGCCAAACGATTGCGCTTACCAATGGATGCGTCTGCTGCTCTATCGGCGATGACTTGACCGAGGCGTTGATCCGCGTCTCTGAGATGCATCCTGTACCGGAGTGGATCGTCATTGAGACGAGCGGTGTCGCGGACCCGCGGCAGATTGCACAAGTCGGCGTGGTGGATCCGATACTGGTGGTCGATGGCGTAATGGTGCTCGTTGATGCTTCGACGGTGGAAGCCCATATGGAGGATAGTCGGATTGCCGATACCGTCCTGAGGCAGATCGAGGCAGCCGATATGCTGATCTTGAACAAGGCTGATCTTGTCGGCTCGGCTGATATAACCCGGCTTCGGAGTTGGCTCAGTCGCGTGGTGCCCGAGGCCACGATCCATGTGGCAATGGATGCAGATATCCCCTGGGAACTGGTGCGAAGTCCCGATGTGGCGCGATCAGTCAAGCCGCGTGGCCGTGTGCCAGACCAATGCGTTAAGTTGGCTACAACAATGTCGGCCGGCCCTGTGGAACATGATCATATCTACGCCACATGGACCTATGAAACGAGCCGCGATCTAAGTCGAGACAAGCTGCGTCTGCTGCTCGATGAGATGCCGCCGCATGTGCTCAGAGCCAAGGGTCTCGTCCGACTGGAATCGGAGCCCGCAGTTGAGACGATCATTCAATTTGCTGGACACTCGCGAGCACTGAAGTCCTCGGGGCGAGCGGCCCCCGACGTGTCCAGAATCGTATTCATCAGTACGTCCGAAGATGCGGATTTTGCCGCTATTCGTGAGTTGCTCTTGACGGCGGAATGCTGATTGGCCCTGAGTTACCGATAAAGCCTGCGAGCTGCGCCCTCGCTGATACGCCGGTATATGACGCGTCATGCAATCGGCGCATTATCCTGTCCCAGCTATCCTTCAAAAACGTCAGTCGATAAGCCGACGAACTCTGGAAAATAGTCCTTGCTGTTACCAGGCCCGTGAAGTGATACGGCGTCCCACAATCGGTTTTACAGTCGGGAAATGTTTCGTTAATCGGTATCAACACCGTGTAAAGCGGACGCTATTTGCTCATTCAGCAGGTCTATGAAGGCCTTGGAAGCGCGCGTTGGCTGCTTATTCTGAAGTTGCAGCAGATGCAACGGACGCCGTAAGACGAAATTCGTGGGGCGCAGTTGCACTAGCTGGCCTGCACGTAGCTCGTTGTCGACGGTATGCAGGGGGGCGATGGTAAAACCCGCGCCCGCGATCACCGCCTGCTTGACGGCCTCGGTGCTCCCCAAAGACATAGCGTAGTCAAAATTGAGCCCATAGCGAGCCATGGCCTGTTCGATTACAGCGCGGGTGCCGGAACCGGCTTCGCGCATGATGCATGGTGCGGCGGCGAGGTCCTCAAGCGTCAACTCTGCGATCGCCGCAAGCTTCGAATTCGCCGCGACCACTGGAACCAGTTCATCGTCGGTAAAAGCTCGCACGTTGAACGCGGCGTCATCGACGAAGCCTTCCGTGAGGCCGACATCGATCCGTCGTTCATGCAGATCGTCTTGAATGGTGTCTGTATTGGCGATCGACAGTTCTATGTCTACATAGGGATAACGATCGTGATAGCTCGCCAGAATTCTCGGCAGGAGATAGTTGCCAATGGTCATGCTGGCGCCGATACGTAGCCGGCCAGAGCGCAGATCTCGCAGCTCTTCGAGCGCAGTCTGGGCTTCTGCTTCCAGTGCGAAGAGTCGCCGGGCGTAGTCCGCCAGCACACGGCCGGCCTCTGTGGATTCGACACCGCGGGGCAAGCGATCCAGCAATAGGCTTCCGAGCGCCTGCTCGAGTCCGGATACATGGCGGGAGATCACCGACTGGCTCAAATACAGATGTTCTGCAGCGGCGCTGAAGCTGCCGAGATCGGCGACCGTAAGAAAAACGCGTAGTTGGCGAAAGTTCATGGTTGCGAAAAATGCATAGCAAGTATCGTAATAATGTACTTTTTAAGATGGCGCGCCAAGGGTACTGTCGTTGTAACAACAGTGTAGTGGGCAAGCACGACAATGCAGCAAGCAACCGAGAGCGAGCCAACGCTTCCGCGTTGGGCCAAGGTCATCGATCAGACGTCCTGTATTGGCTGCCATGCCTGCACGACAGCCTGCAAATCGGAAAATGACGTACCTGTCGGTGTCTCGCGGACCTACGTTAAATCTGCCGATGTCGGTGAATTTCCCGACGCACGTCGGGCATTCCAGGTCACGCGTTGCAACCAGTGCGAGGACTCGCCTTGTACGACAGCTTGTCCGACCGGCGCCATGCACAAGCGGCCCGATGGGATCGTTGATTTCAACAAGGATATCTGCATCGGTTGTAAAGCCTGCATCGCCGCATGTCCCTACGATGCGATCTTTATAAATCCAGAAGACAATTCCGCTGAAAAGTGCAATTTTTGCGCGCACCGAATTGATTCTGGCCTGGAGCCCGCTTGTGTCACCGTTTGTCCAACCCAGTCGATTTTCGTCGGCGATCTGAATGATCCGGACTCGCGCGTGACTCAAGCGGTCAGCCGCGATGTAGTAATGGTCCGCAAGCCGGAGAAACAAACCCGCCCCAAGTTGTTCTACAAGGGCGCCCATCAGGCTACCCTGGATCCGTTGGCGGCCACGCGACCTGCAGGGGGCAATTTCGCTTGGGCTCAGCAGGCCCGGGATAGCGATATTGTTCCCTCTGGTCACCCCACTCGGGGTACGTCGTCCGCCGCAGCCAAGCTTTCCTACGATCAAGCGCACAGAAGCCCTTGGGATTGGCGCGTCAGCGCTTACACGTGGACCAAAAACGTTGGAAGCGGGATCTATCTGATAACGCTGATGCTGGTGGCCACGGGGTTGATGGACGCGGGCAATCCACTGTGGCGTTGGGTCGCGCCGGTGGGTGGCGGTTTCTTTGTTGCGCTGACGTGCTTGCTGCTGGTTGCTGATCTATCCCATCCGTTTCGGTTCTGGATGATCTTCTGGAGGCCGCAATGGGATAGCTGGCTCGTCAAGGGCGGCGTGATTCTGGTGGCCTACAGCGCGCTTCTGGCTGGCCATTTCGCATCGAGTATTTACGGGGCGACCTGGATCAGCGTCTGGTTGATGTGGCCCGGTGTCGTGCTCGCCATACTCAGCTCGATTTATACGGCCTTCCTGTTTGGCCAGGCCAAGGCGCGCGATCTGTGGCAAAACCCGCTGCTTGCGCCTCATTTGCTGGTGCAGTCCATTGCGGCGGGCGCGGCGATTGTCGTGCCGTTTGCCATGGGGTTTGCGCCGGACGCGGTGCAGGTACTGCTGTGGTGGACCGGTGGAGCGACGCTGGTGCACTTGGGCTTCGTGGCGGCTGAAGTCGCATCGCCGGCGCCGACTGCTCACTCGGAGCTGGCGCTCCACGAGATGACCAAGGGGCGCTTCAAGCAGTTCTTCGTGGCCGGCGTCCTGCTGTCGGTAATCGGACTGTCCGCGCCCTGGTTGGGCGTGACGGCATGTCTGTTCGCGTTCCTGGGGCCACTGGCCTACGAACATGCTTTCGTGCAGGGCGGCCAGTCCGTCCCGCTGGCCTAGGCATATTGCTGCGAGGACTTGTGATGAAACCGTCCAGCTGGATCAAGTCTCTTAATCAGCGCGTATCGGCGCTGCGCCAGGACACCGAGAGCCGCGGGGAAACGTTCTACGCCGGCGCCAGCCGTATCAGTCTGGCGAGTTTTCCGCCCAAGGAACACTGGGATGACTGGATTTCTCTCGAGCCAGTGAGCGGAACGGGCAAGCGCAAGGAAACGCACTACATGCTGGTGCCGACCACCTGCTTCAACTGCGAGTCCGCCTGCGGCTTATTGGCCTATGTCGATAAAAATAGCCTCGAGGTTCGCAAGTTCGAGGGCAATCCGGAGCATGCCGGGTCCCGCGGGCGCAATTGCGCCAAGGGGCCGGCCACGATAAATCAGATCACCGACCCGGATCGCATTCTGTATCCGCTCAAGCGTGCCGGCAAGCGCGGCGAAGGCCAATGGACGCGGGTCACTTGGGATGAAGTGCTGGATACTTTTGCAGCGCGCATTCGAAAGGCGCTGGTGGAAAAACGCCATCGCGAAATTATGTATCACGTCGGCCGTCCGGGAGAGGATGGATTCACCGAAGACATTCTCAAGGCCTGGGGCGTGGACGGCCACAATTCGCATACCAACATCTGCTCATCGGGTGGTCGTGCGGGAGTACAGTACTGGATGGGCTACGATCGCCCCAGCAATGACTTCGCCAATGCCGAAGTCATTCTGCTCACCAGCTCACATCTGGAAGCCGGACATTATTTCAATCCGCACGCACAGCGGATCATGGAGGCCAAGAAGCGCGGCGCGCGGCTGATTGTGGTCGATGTGCGTATGTCTAATACGTCAACGCACGCCGATCACTGGATCTCGTCCTATCCTGGTAGCGAAGCTGCGATCTTTCTATCCATCGCGCGCCATCTCATCGTGACCAAACGCTATAACCGTGAGTTCGTGCGGCGCTGGTGGAACTGGCACGAGTACATGAGCGTCGAGCGGCCGAATGAACCCGATACGTTTGAGGCATTCGAAGCAGCGTTGGCTGAGATATACGCCGAATACACGTTCGACTATGCCGCCGCGGAATCGCAGGTGCCGGCGGCCAAGCTCGAGGCGGTGGCCGAGACGGTGGCGGGTGCCGGTACCCGGTTGTGTACCCAGAACTGGCGTTCCGCCGCAGCGGGTAATCTCGGGGGGTGGCAGGTGTCACGCACGCTGTTCATGCTCAATGCGTTGATGGGAGCGATTGGGACCAAGGGCGCCACCTATCCCAACGGCTGGAACAAGTTCGTGTCAAAACGACCATTTTCAGCCGGTCATCCCGATCATTGGAACGAGTTGACCTTCCCGAAGGAATACCCGTTGGGCATGAACGAGATGTCGTTTCTGTTACCTCACTTCATGAAAGAGGGCCGGGGATTCATCGACACGTATTTCACCCGTGTATACAACCCGGTGTGGACAAACCCAGGCGGCTTTGACTGGGTGGAAATGCTGTCCGACGAAAAGCAGATTGGCCTGCACGCCGCATTGACCCCGACGTGGAGCGAAACCGCGTATTTCGCTGACTATGTGTTGCCGATGGGGCATTCGTCGGAGCGTCATGATGTGGTCTCTACCGAGACACACAATGGACAGTGGGTCGCATTTCGTCAGCCAGTGCAGCGCGCGGCTCGGGAGCGTCTCGGCGAAAAGATCACGGATACCCGGCAGGTTAATCCCGGTGAGGTCTGGGAAGAAAACGAGTTCTGGCTCGAACTGACCTGGCGTATCGATCCGGACGGTGAGCTGGGTATCCGCCGATATGTAGAGTCCAAGACCACGCCCGGCGAGCGTATCTCTCTCGACGAATATTACGGCTGGATATTCGAAAACTCCGTGCCGGGATTGCCCGAAAAGGCAGCGGCGGAGGGGTTGACGCCGCTGGCATATATGCGCCGTTATGGAAGCACGCAAGTCGGCGAAGGTGCTGATCGGTTGTACGACCGCGAAGTGGACCCAGCTGAAATTGCGGACGAGCACACTGATGCGCATGGGCGGGTCTATACGCGTACCGATGCGCCGCCCAATGCAAACGGTGCGCCGACACCAGATCCCGAGCCGGATTCAGAAGGGCGCAGGGCGGTCGGCGTCGAGATCGACGGCGCCATCGTGGCCGGTTTTCCCACGCCGAGCGGGCGACTCGAATTCTATTCTTCGACATTGGCGCAGTGGGGCTGGCCAGAATATGCCTTGCCCACGTATATCAAGAGTCATATCCATCGCGACAAGCTGGACAGTGATCAGATGCCCCTGATTCCGACCTTTCGCCTCCCGACACAGATTCATACGCGCGGCGCCAACGCAAAGTGGCTCAGCGAGCTCGCCCACAACAACCCGGTCTGGGTCCATCCGGACGACGCCACACGTCTTGCCATCCGTGATGGCCAGCGGATTCGTATCGAAACTGAACTCGGCTATTTCGTCGGCGAAGCCTGGGTCACCGAAGGTATTCGACCGGGAGTAGTGGCTTGCAGCCATCATATGGGTCGCTGGCAGTTTACCGGCAGCAATGATCATCACCAGCGCACGATGGAGACAGCGCTCGATCATGCCGGTGATCAATGGTCGCTAAAGCCGTTGGCAAGTAAACAGCCGCTGGCGCCTCAAAGCGAAGCGGACCCTGACAGAAAGCGCGTGTGGTGGACAGCTGTGGGCGTGCATCAGAATCTTACCTTTGGTGTGCATCCCGATCCGGTGTCAGGCCAGCATTGCTGGCATCAGGGTGTGCGTGTTCGTCCGGCCGAGCCGGGTGATGTGCCCGGCCAAATTCATGTCGACATCAGCAAGTCGGATGCCGTGTATCGAGAATGGTTGGCGATGACCCGACCGGCCGATCAGGTGTCTCCTGATGGTACACGCCGCCCGCGTTGGCTTCTGCGTCCGCTTAAACCGACTCGCGAAGCCTCGAAATTACCCGAGGTGTTGTAATGAGCACGTCCGGCGCATCCGCGGATCTGCTGCGGCTATTGGGTGGATTTGTAGAAACGCCCGGCGACGCGCACCGAGGCTGGGCTGCTGCATTAGGCCTGGTTGCGCCAGAATCGCTTGCGGCATGGCGCAAGCGTCACGCGCAGTCGTTCGTCGAACAATGCTACCCATTCGCGTCGGTCTACCTTGGCTCGGAAGGGGCTATCGGCGGAGAAGCGGCTGACCGAGTGGCAGGTTTTCGAGGGCTGTTGGGAGCCAGGATAGACGGCTCGCCAGATGCACTGGCGCCACTGTTGGCCGACTATGCCGCACTGGTCGAGCGCAGCGAGAGCGACCCGCGTGCCCGACATGCACGCAAGGCGATGCTTTGGGAACATCTCCTGTGCTGGTTGATGCCCTTTCTCGACAGTGTCGTGCGAGTCGCGCCGGCGCCATACGCGCCGTGGGCAAGCGTGGTACGCGATGTCTTTTTATGCGAGGCGACACTTCTTGGCGATCCCGGGCGCATGCCGTTGCACTTGCGCGAAGCGCCGATCGCGGATATCGGAAAGCACGCCAATTCGCTGGACGACGTGGCAGGCGGATTACTGGTACCAGTCTGTAGCGGGATCGTGCTGACGCGGCGTGATTTGTCCTGTATTGCCGACGAGTTGGGCGTGGCGATGCACGTAGGCAACCGTCGCCTGCTATTGCGAAGCCTGCTGGAACAGCAGCCAGCGGCAACGCTCCGGCAACTCGCCGATGAGGCCGGTCGTCAAGCGCGTGGCTACGCGCGTGATCGCGCCACGCTGGGTTCAATTTCGGATTTCTGGTCCGAGCGCGCATTGGCCACGGTAGCGGCTATCGACGCCATGGCCGTACAGGTCTCGGCTGCAGCCATCGCCTCGTGAACCTTTGGCGACGGCTATCATCGGTCTATTATCGGGCAGGAGCCAAGGTGTTCATCCCGACGCCGGCACAGGTTCCATGCCAATTATCCTCGGCTCATGAATCGCGTGATCCGCAGTATTCTGGCTTGTTCTTATCGGGGCGATTCCAAGATGAAAGTTGAAAAATCCAATCCCCAGAAAAACCCTGAGCACGAGCCTGATTACCGCTTCACATTGGCCAACGAGCGGACCTTCCTGGCTTGGATTCGAACCGCGCTGGCGTTGCTGGCCGGCGCGGTCGCTATCGTTCACTTGGCGCCGGAATTCACGGTCCCCGGAGCCCGGAAGCTGTTGGCGGGCGTACTCGCGGTCATCAGTATCGCGAGCGTCGCGGGCAGCGCGCTGCGCTGGCATGGTTCACAAAAGGCGATGCGATGTGATGCGCCGCTACCGTCCACACTGATGCCGTGGCTACTGGCATTGGGGGTAGTTGTTGTCGGGCTGCTAGTGCTCGTATTAACCACAGTCTTCGGCGATACCTAGTCGCTGCGTGACTTACGTGCGCGCCAAGGATGCAACTCATGGCGGCCCATTGGAATTGCCGGGGCTCCAGGCTGAAAGAACGGATTTGTCATGGACTCGCAGTAGCCTGGCCTTTCTAGTCAACGGCGCGCTGTTGCTCATCCGCGGCGAAATTTACGCCCCGACGTCGATACATCTTGCTGCCTGTACGATTGCATTCGTTCTCGCCTTTTTCACGATGCTTATGGCCTACCGTCGGCGACGTACCCTCGCCTTGCGGCCGTTGCCCGAAGACCTGGCGTCTCCTGTCGCATTGATGCTTGTCGGCGGCGGTACGGTGATACTGGGCTTGGTGATTCTGATCGTATTGGTAGTCGGTTGAACTGAACCGCACCGTCGAGCGGGCTCATCCCTCCAGCGGGTCCCGATCCAACGCAATTCCGAGCCCCCATACGTTTTCAAACGACGGGCGAGGGCGTGTTGGTTGGACGGTGAAGTAATCACGACAGGGTAGCCAATGTCGTTAAACGAAACTCCTTGATCCCTGTTCTAGGCGGGTAATGCGAGCAGTGCCGAGACCGACAATTATTCTAATAAGTCAGCCCGGCGCATGCCGCCTGTCGCCCAATCCCTCGTCAGATCCGCCTACGCGACGCGGAATGTATCGATGATCGACGTCAGTTGCATGATGCCGGCCTCGATCTTGTCTTCCGAAATGGCTGCGAAGCCTAGTCTCAGGTAATTGCGCGGCGGGTTGTCGGCCATGAAATGGATATTGCCGGGTTCAACAAGGATGCCTTTATCGGCTGCACGCTGGGCTAGCGAAATGGCATCCATGCCGCGCGGGCCGCGTACCCAGAAAGATGTGCCGCCATAGGTCGGTATCCGGGTTACATCGGGCAAGTAGCGGTCTAGCGCGGCCGACATCGTGTGCCATCTCTCATTATAGATTCGTGTGAGCCGATGGACTGCGGTGTCGTGGTAACCACGCGCGAGGAAAAGCGCGACGGTGTGCTGATTGTTACTCGGCGGGTGGCGCAGCATGAGCCGACGCAACGCACGCGCCTCGTGGATGAACGGGGTCGGTGCCACCATATAGCCCATCCGCAGACCTGGTGCGAGTGTCTTGGAAAGGCTGCTGACATAGATGACGCGACTGTTCTCGTCGAGACTCTTCAAAGCAGGAATGGGATCCTTCAGAAAGTTCGTCTCACTCTCATAATCGTCTTCAATAATGATGACGTCGGATGCCTGTGCCTTCGCAAGCAAGGCGCGACGGCGCTCGAGCGACATGGTTACCGTAGTGGGGGATTGGTGACTTGGGGTGACATACACGACGTCGCATTCGTCCATTCGTTCATCGACGACCATGCCCTCGTCGTCCAAGGGAATCGGCACGACACGTGCGCCCGAGGTTTCGAAGATATTGCGCGCATCTACATAGCCGGGGTCCTCGATACCGACGACAATGTTTTCCGACATCAGCAGGTTCGACACGAGATACAGGGAATGTTGCGTTCCCAGCGTTATAAGTATTTCGTCCGGATTGGCCCAAACGCCGCGCTCGGGCAGAACCTTGGTGTGCAGCTGTTCGAGGAGCATCGGGTCATCACCGTCGATGCTGTCACTGAACCATTCCCGGATCGCATGCTTGCTGTTGGCCTCGCGTGAACACTCGCGCCATTCATTGAACGGAAACAGTTCGTGATCGAGTTGGCCATAGATGAACGGATATGGATAATTTCGCCAATCCCTCGGCTTGACGATGTTACGTTGCTGGTCGGGTCGCACCTGCAGTCGCCGGCGCCAGTCAAGCTGGTTCCGGCGCGAGGTGCATTGACGGGCATTCCGACGAATACATGAAGGCTGGAAACTGTCGGCGACGAAATACCCGCTGCGTTCACGCGAATAGAGAAAGCCATCGTCAACCAGTTTTTCGTAGGTCAGCACGACTGTGTTACGCGAAACGGAGAGTTTTCGAGCAAGTTCACGACAGGACGGGATAGGGCTTCCCGGCGGTATATGACCATCACGTATGGCGTGAACCATCATGGTGCGAATCTGTGTCTGCAGACTCTCGTTATCGGACGGTTCAAAATAGAAAAGATGATCTCGCATGCCATCGCTCCGAAAATCTCGGCCGTGAGCGCGTGCGAATTCAACCCCTCACTGACTTGCTGCTAATTGTGATTATTAAGCCAGTGATATCATCGAGTTAACGCATTTTTACAGGTTGCGCTTTCGGCTATTGGATATTGCACCTGTCTGAGTATCGGACAAATTATCTCGCTTTGTAATTAGATTTTTCGAAAGCAATAGTTCGGAAAAATCGAATTCATCTCAATGCCGGTACGGCGCGGGCGGTCGCGACGGTGGACATCTGCAATCCCGGCACGGCGCGGGCCACAGCGAACGAATTCTGTTGTGGAAGTGGACTGGCACGGCATTTTCTAAGTCGCCACGTAGCGCAGGGCGTTACCCGGCCAGACTTCACAACGGTCTAAAAGCTCCAGCGGGAAATCCTTCTCCGCGTCAAACCGCTGGTATTTGCATCACGCGCTGACGAAACGGGGCGAGTAGTCAAATTGTAGCCGCCGGAGCTTGAATGCGACGTATGTATGCGATCTGGCTGACCACAGTACGAAATAACTTTGTCACGGCATCTATAAGGATGCGCGTCGGCACGACTGGTCGCGAATAGTCGGCTGCAACGTAAGCTGCAGGGGTTTTGGCACCACTGAGCGTCTGCAACTGGCACTAACATTATCCGCGAAACGCTTGCTAGCGTCAGATCAAGTCCTGCCAAATTAAAAATCGATTACAAGACACAAGGAGAGCAAGGGTGATAGAAAGCAGACATCGCTTGCGCCATCTTTCTAATTGTGTCGTGCGGCTGTGTTGCGGAAGGCCTGCAGCGGGCTTCTCGTGGCGAGTGTCGTTGGATGTCTACTCTATTAGACACCAGCGGTGTCCTGTGCTGTCAACAGGGTATCGCGGCATGCGTCACCCTAGGAATGAGTCTTAGGATATCAAAGAGGTCGGCTTGCTCGATCTTTGTTACATAGCCACACAATAAAAGCCGAGCTTGATTGGGGGGATAATGCAGCGCAAGGAGCAAAGACTGAGACGTTTCGTGGCCGTTCTCGACCTGCCGGGGATATGGGTTGGCAAGGCGGCCGCCTGGCTCATTCTGCCTATGACCGGCGCACTGGTTTTCGAAGTCATCAGCCGCTATGCATTCGGTCGACCCACAAGCTGGGCCTACGACATGACGTTCATGTTCTACGGTTCCATCTTCATGCTCGCTGCTGCCTATACCCTTGGCCGTGACCAGCATGTGAGAGCCGATTTCCTCTACAACATCCTCCCTGTTCGATGGCAGGGCGCTAGCGATGCGTTCTTCTATTTCTTTTTCTTTTTTCCCGCCATCGGAATCTTCACTTGGCTCACCTATCAGTATGCCTGGCGATCATGGTCGATTGGAGAATCATTGGTCTCCAGTCCGTGGCAGCCGATCATTTACCCGTTCAAGATGGTGATGCCGGTCACCGGCGCATTACTGCTGATCCAGGGTTTATCTGAAACGATCAAGTGTCTGTATTGCGTGGTTACCAACAAGCGCTTCACGGCTGAATCCGAGTGATGTCCGATCCAGCGCTGGGTTTCGCCGGTTTGGGAATGATCGGTATCGCTCTGCTAACGGGCTATCCCATGGCATTCAGTTTTCTGTTTGTCGCCTTGATCGTAGGTTATCTGGGAATAGGCAACCTGGTTTTCTACCTGTTGACGTTCCAGTTCTTCGGAACCATGCGCGACACCACGCTGGCCGCCATCCCGCTATTCCTGTTCATGGGCTACGTGCTCGAACAATCTGGACTCATGGATCGCGTCTTTCGGGCGTTACGTCTGATGCTGTCCGGCCTGAGTGGCTCTCTCTATCTGATCACCCTTCTGGTTGCGATCATCTTTGGGGCGGCTACGGGCATTGTTGGTGCATCGGTCACGATACTCGGTGTGATGGCGGCGCCGGTGATGAAGGAGTCCGGCTACGACACGCGTTTGTCTGCGGGTGCCATTTCGGCGGGCGGCACGCTGGGTATTCTTATCCCGCCGAGCATCCTGTTAATCGTAATGGGCCCGGTCATGGGTGTTCCGGTTACCGATCTGTTCGCGGCCGCCATCGTGCCAGGACTCATGCTGGGTGCGATATATATCCTGTATACCCTGATCCGGTGCTGGATCAATCCAAAGCTCGGCCCGCCACTGATAGGTGCGGAAGCGGAGGTCGGGCCCGCAGCGAAAGCCCGGGAGTTCTTTGCCGGCGTGTTTCCGGTCGCGATGATCATCGTCGCGACGCTTGGCGTAATCCTGGCCGGAATCGCCACACCGACCGACGCGGCGGCGACCGGTTCATTCGCATCCCTGGTTTTGGCGCTGAGCTATCGCAGCCTGAATTTTTCTCAGTTCAAGACGGCGGTCTTCCGGACAGCGCTAACCACCAGTTTCATCATGTTTTTGCTGGTCTCAGCGAACTTCTTCGGTGCGGTGTTCTCGCGGCTCGGTAGCGACAAAGTGCTTACGGAATGGCTGCTGAATCTGCCGTTGACGGGCACATCGATGCTGGTACTCATGTTGGCTATCGTGTTTGTGCTCGGCTCGCCACTCGAGTGGATTCCGATAGTGCTGGTCGTGGTGCCGATCTTCATGCCAACGGTAACGCATATGGGCGTCGACCCACTCTGGTTCGCCATTCTGGTTGCGGTCACGCTGCAGACATCATGGCTCACGCCGCCGATGGCGCTATCGTCCTACTTTCTCAAGGGCGTCGTGCCGAGCTGGCGAATGGGCGATATCTATGCCGGCCAAGTCCAGTTCATCGTTCTGCAACTGGTCGTCGTTGGCCTGCTTATGGCTTTTCCCGGCATCGTCGGTTGGCTCCCGTCGCTTATCGATAACTGACGCCTGTCGAAAGCGATGCAAGAAAATAGAAGAGGGAAACGAGGTACTTAAAGGCTGCGTTCGAGATATGAATCAATAACAAGACTGAATGCGAAAAGAGGGAAAGTAACCATGAACGTTAGGCAAATAACCACCACGATAACGATTCTGATGAGTTTTCTGGTCGCCGTGCCTGCATGGGCCCAGGATCAGAAAGTCTACGACATGCGGATACAGACCGCCGTGCCATCGGCTAGTCTTTTCTACAAACTTCTGGAACAGATGTCCGCAAACGTGGACACCATGTCCAACGGCCGATTGAAGATCGACGTGCTGCCGGCAGGTGCGGTCGTGCAACCGTTCGAGCAGTTGGATGCTACAGCGCAAGGCCTCGTCGAGGGGTGCTTTGCATGGGGTAACTACTGGTCGGGCAAGCATCCGGCTTATGTCCTGTTCGCCAACGCACCAGCCAGTACCGGTCTCGATCAGGATGCCATGCTGGCCTGGTACTACCGTGGTGAAGGCGAGAAGCTCTATAACGAGCTTGACCAGGAAATCATGGGCCTCGACCTGAAACCGTTTATTATCCAGCCTATCGGACCGGATCCGCTGGGTTGGTTCAAGAGTCCTATCAATAGCCTCGCAGACTTCAAAAAAATGAAGTATCGGTCGCCACCCGGCATCGCCGGCCAGACGTACAAGGAAATGGGTGTGTCCGCCGTATCATTGCCCGCGGCCGAAATCGTGCCGGCTGCACAGCGTGGCGTCATTGACGGGGCGGAATGGACCAGCCCTTCGGACGATCTGAATCTCGGCCTCGACAAGATCTGGAAGAACTATTATCTACAGGGTCTGCATCAACAGACCGACATGGGTGAACTGCAGGTCAACAAGACTTTCTGGGACAGCCTGCCCAAGGATCTACGGGCGATTTTCCGCAGCGCGGTCCAGGCACAGGTCTCAGAAACGTTACAGGCGAATATCGACGCCAACTCCCAAGCGCTTCAAGAAATGGAGGCAGAGGGCGTGAAGGTGCACGATACGCCGGACGAGTACTATCCCGCGTTCATCAAGGCGCAGAACAAGATTACTGCCGAATACGCAAAGAAAAACAAGTTCTTCAAAAAAGTACTTGATTCTCAGATTGCGTACGCCAAGAAAATCTATCCGTATCGCTCTCAGATACTAGAGCTGTATACCAACCTTGTTAACACCGCGCACGAAGAACAGTCCGCCCGCTGAGACTCAGCGAATTAAGTCGACTCGGGACAGGCGCTAGCGCGCCTGTCCCGCCGCCTGCGCTGTTGTTGCCATTGATCATAAACGTCATCCGGCTCAGCCGGATTACAGGCTCGGAACTGTGCAACTGCGCGCCTAAGTCGTGACGACCCAAGCGGGCGGTGGTTTTGGGCATATCGATCTGCCTGTCCATGCGTACGGATACGAGGCGCATAGTGCATTGGCGACGAGCTCTTAAACCTGAGCCATACGATATTCAGTGGCTCGGTTGATGTTTGCATAGACGCTCGTCTTTCAACATGTGGCGGGCGAGGCCGCCCGACAGCCCGCATAGGTCGTGGTACGGCAGGCGCGGCGATGTCGATATGCCTGGAGTCAGAGCCACGGCCCGACTTGCCTGGTCCTAGACGCGTGATTGAATCTCATAATTGACGAGCTCCGCGCAGGCTGAGACGTGGCCGCATGGCGTGACCCAGTTTCCACGGCCATCATCGTTCAGCTATTCGAAACCATCCGCAGACACGGCTTAGGGGCCGTTCCTGCGCTCTGGTTTGACTCGCCTTGGCCCTAAAATCCATCCGCAGTTGGCACTAACGATGGCCGAATTCGACTTGCTAGTTTCAGAATCAGGCAAGTCGATTGTTTTAAATAACGATAAGTAAAACAGAAATTTGCGAAAAGAGGAGTAGAAATGACTGCTCAAGCATCGTCTGAAGCATCGCCCGTCGCTGAAACGCCCGAATATGTGTCGGGCCTCATCCGAAAAGCCCGTGACGCGATGGCGGTATTTGCCAATGCCGACCAGGCGAGAGTCGACGAGGCGGTTATCGCAGCTGCCTGGTCTCTATACAAGCCGGACCGGGCGAAGGCGCTCGCCCGGAAGGCCGTCGATAGCACTGGTATCGGCAAGACCGAAAGCAAGGTCATCAAGAATCAGCGCAAGACATTCGGCGCGTTGCGCGATCTCTTGCGGGTCAAGAGTGTCGGCGTAATCGAAGAGCTACCCGATCTCGGCCTGGTGAAATATGCCAAGCCGGTGGGCGTTGTGGTGGCGGTTACGCCGTCGACCAATCCGTCGGCAACTCCCGTTAACAAGATAATGTTCGCGCTCAAAGGGCGCAACGCCATAATCATTGCGCCCTCACCGGCGGGGCGTGAGGTGACCACCGAAACTATCGACGTGGTCCGTGCCGAGTTGGGCAAGATCGGTTTGCCACAGGATCTTGTCCAGGTGCCGGACGCGCCGCCGTCCAAGCCGTTGACCGCAGAATTGATGAAACAGGCCGATCTCGTGGTTGTCACCGGCTCGCAGAATAATGTCCGTCAGGCCTACAGGAGCGGCACGCCCGCGATCGGTGTCGGTGCCGGTAACGTGCCTGTGATCATCGACGAGAGCGCCGAGCTCGACGCTGCGGCGGACAAGATCTGCGCATCTAAAATTTTCGACAACGCCACCTCCTGCTCCTCGGAAAATTCGGTAGTTATTGTCGATTCCATTTACGACGATGCGATTGCCGCGTTGGAGAAAAGTGGCGGTTATCTGGCGAGCGCGTTCGAAAAGGATGCCATCCAGGATGTGCTCTGGCGCGACGGCAAACTCAACCGCGATATTATTGCGCGTGACGCACCGATCGTGGCCGAGCGGGTGGGGCTCAGCGGTAAGGCGCGTGACGCCAAATTTTTCATGGTCGAGGATGAGGGCGCCGGCCCCGATCATCCGTTCTCAGGCGAGAAGCTGTCACTGGTCCTGACTGTGTACAGAGCCCGTGACTTCGACGACGCCTGCCGCATCGTGCGCGATGTGCTCGAGTTCCAGGGTAAAGGCCACTCCTGCGGTATTCACACCCAGGACATCGGCCATGCCGAGCAACTCGCTGAAACCACCGACGTCGTACGCGTACTCGTAAACCAGGCGCACACCTTCGGTAACGGCGGTAGTTTCGATAATGGCCTGAATTTTACTCTGAGTATGGGCTGCGGAACCTGGGCTGGGAACAGTATCAGCGAGAACCTGAACTACCGAAATTTCATCAACATCACTCACCTGGTCCAGACCATTCCAGCAGACGAACCGAGCGAGCAAGAATTGTTCGGTGCGTACTGGTCTCGGTACGGGAAATAAGGAGAGCTGATATGGATTTTGTCGAGTACGCGGGCAAGCAGATACTTGCCGAAGCAGGGCTGCCCATTCCGCAGGGTATTTACTGTCGAACTGCGGAGGAGGCGGCGGCGGCAGTCGACCGGCTCGGGCCCAGTGCGATCAAGGCGCAGGTGCCGATCGGCAAACGGGGCAAGGTAGGTGGCATAAAACTGGTGGACGATGCGGACGCGGCTCGCGCTGCAGCTGCCAGCATATTGTCGATGCAGATCGGTGAATATGATGTCGCTGGTTTGCTGGTGGAACAGAAGGCGCCGATTCGCCGTGAATTCTATGCCGCCGTGATGAACGACATGAGCGCGTGTTCACCTCTGGTGTTGTTCTCCGCCGAGGGCGGCATGGATATCGAGGAGCTGGCGGACGCTAGACCCGAGGCCATTTGTCGTATTCCAGTCGATATCGAGCAGGGGCTGGCTCGATCCCAAGTGGTTGCAGCGCTGACTGGTATGCAGCTTGATGGGTGCGTCGATGCCATCGCCGATCTACTCGCGCGGCTCTACGATGTCTATCTGGAGCGCGACGCTGAGCTGGTTGAAATCAACCCGCTGGTACTGCTGGAAGACGACAGTCTGGTAGCACTCGACTGCAAGCTGCGGATCGACGATGCCGCGGCGTATCGGCAGGGCGACTATGTCGCGCGCAGTACACCCGAGCCGTGCAGCACTCTGGAGGCTCGCGGCGCCGACCTTGGTTTCAAGTTCATTGAACTCGACGGCGAAGTCGGCCTGTTGGCTAACGGCGCCGGCCTGACCATGACCACCATGGACGTGATCAGTCATGCCGGTGGCCGACCGGCCAACTTTCTGGAGATTGGCGGAGAGGCCTATACCAAGGCCACGCCGGCACTGGAATTAGTGCTGTCGAACCCTCGCGTCAAGAGTCTGATAGTGAATTTCTGTGGCGCCTTTGCTCGCACCGACGTCATGACCGAAGGGGTCATCGAGGCTTGGGAAACGCTCAATCCTCAGGTGCCGGTTTTTTTCTCGATCCATGGGACAGGCGAGGACGAAGCCGTGGAGTTGCTGCAAGCGCGCCTCGGTATTACGCCATATGACCGCATGGAAGACGCCGTCCAGGCCGCAGTGGAGGCAGCGCAATGATTCTCGAAAAACAACATCGGGTATTGGTCCAGGGCATCACCGGTCGCCAGGGCAGGTTCTGGACCGAACGCATGCAGGAATGTGGTACGCAGATCGTGGCCGGGGTCAACCCCAAGCGAGCCGGTGAAACCTGCTGCGACGTTCCGGTATTTGCATCCGCGCGTGCGGCGGTCGACGAAGTCGGACCGATCGACGTGTCGGTGATGTTCATCCCGCCAGCGGCAGCTCTTGGTGCGGCCATCGATGCGATCGAAGGCGGCGTGAGAATGATCGTGGTGCTCACCGAGCACATCCCTTCCCAGGATGTCATGCGAATTCATGCGGCCGCGCGCCAATACGGCACCCGCATCATCGGCCCAAATACAGCTGGGATTGTTACGCCCGGCCAAGCGTTTGCCGGGATCATGCCAGCCTTCAACGGTCGTATTTTCCAGCCTGGCGATGTCGGTGTGATATCGCGCAGTGGCAGCCTCGGAACGCTCATTTGTTTGAATCTGGTGAACGCCGGTCTTGGCCAGTCCGCATTCCTGGGGGTCGGCGGCGATCCCATGCTCGGCACCACAACGGCACAAGCTTTCCAAGCCCTCGACGCGGACGTACGTACGAACGCAATCGTGATCGTCGGCGAGATCGGTGGTGCCATGGAAGAGCAAGCCGCTGAAGCCGTCGAGCGAAGCAGCAAGCCGGTGGTGTCGTTCATTACCGGCCGTGCATCGCCTCCGGGCAAGAAGATGGGCCACGCCGGCGCCATTGTCATGGGTAACCAAGGCAGCTATCACTCCAAGCGCAGCAGTCTTGAGGCCGCAGGCGCGCGGGTGGTCGATACCCCGGGCGAGATCGCCGTGGCCTTGCAGGACGCCATCGCGACGCTTCATGCATAACGCCGCCTAATACACAAGGAGGGCCAATACACGCAGGCGAGCGCAGAGCGCCGGGCGGACGAACGAGAAATAATTGGATCGGTGACGTCCTGGACGGATGCCGGCCGAGGAGAAAGCCGTTGCCCTTTCTAGACTATCTTCCAGAACTGTTCACGTGGTGGAACATGACGATGCTCATCGGCGGAACCGTCGGTGGCCTGCTGTTGGGCGCTGCGCCCGGCTTGAGTCCCACCATGAGTGTTGCGTTGCTGATTCCGTTCACTTTCGCGATGGATCCGGCCGCCGGCCTGATCCTGCTGGGCGCCGTGTACACCGCGACGGTGGCGGGTGGTGCAGTGAGCGCCATCCTCGTCAATATTCCGGGCGCTCCGGCCAATATTGCGACTCTGTTTGACGGCAATGCAATGGCCAGGCAGGGCCGCGCGACAGAGGCATTGCACTACTGCTTCATTGCTTCGGGTATCGGTGGCATCTTCGGCGTGCTGCTGCTCATGTTCTTCACCCCGATGCTGGCCGAATTCGCGTTGAGGTTCGGGCCCAGCGAACTATTCTGGATGGCCGTGCTCGGTATTACCGTGATCGGTTCACTCGGCGCCAAATCCACGCTGCGGGGGCTGTTCGCCGGCGCCTTTGGCGTGTGGTTGTCCACGATTGGCTACGATCCGGTACTCGGTGTGCCCCGTTTCGTGCTGTTTCCCGATATGGCGGGCGGCATCAACATCATCGCCGCTCTTATTGGACTGTTCGCAATACCCGAGGTGCTCGCCCTGCTGTCTCGAGCGCGCGCAAGAGATCAAATAACCACCTACGAGATGTCGCAACACAGCGTCTGGACTTCATTACGTGGCTGTGTGAAGCGCATCCGGGCACTGACCATCGGCACCATCGTCGGTAGTTTCGTGGGCCTGATTCCGGGTGCGGGTGGTCAAATCGCCGGGCTGGTTGCATATGACCAGACACGCCGGTTCAGTCCGTATCGCGACCGTTTCGGTCAAGGTGAGCCTGCCGGCGTCATCGCTGCCGAAAGTGCCAATAATGCAATGGTGGGGCCCTCGCTGGTGCCGCTTCTCACCCTGAGCATACCGGGCAGTCCGACCGCTGCAGTGCTGCTAGGCGGGCTGCTGATTCACGGGCTCTTTCCGGGGCCGGATCTGTTCACCAAGCATGCGGAAGTGACCTGGGTCTTCATCGACTCGCTGCTTCTGGCGCAGGTGGTGATGGTGATCGCCGGACTGTATCTGTCTCGCTTCAGTTACTACATCACGCGCATTCCCGCCGAATACATGGCCGCTGGCGTGATGGTGTTGGCGGTATTCGGTACGTACAGCGTCCAGAACAGTTTTCCGGACGTGTTGTGGATGATGGGGCTGGGCGTGGCCATGTATTTTTTCGACAAGGCCGGCTTCAGTGCCGCGCCTCTCGTGCTCGGCATTATTCTGGGCCCGATCGCCGAAACCAACTTCGTCCAGGGCCAGATGGTGTCGATGAGCTCCGGCGGCACCTTGCCGTATTTCTTCACCGGCACGCTTAATTTGATCATGATCGGATTGTGCGTGGTTTCGGTGGCATACAGCCTGTTCGGCGAGATAAAACCGAAAAATCAGCCGCAGCAGGAGGTGATGAATGAGAGTCAGTAAATTGAATCTGGCCGTCAATACCGGCTGCCTGGGTTTGTCTGCCGCACTCCTGTACTTGTCTTTCAACGGCGAGATGCCGCGCGCCTATCTGTTCCCGAAGATAATATCCGGTTCGATGCTGTTGCTGGCCATAGCTATCGCCCTGAGCGAATGGCGCCGGGTCGCCACGCCCGCGGAGGAACTGATATCCAAAGTCCCGTGGGCCAAGGTATTCCCGGCGCTAATGATTACTGGCGCGTATCTATTACTCCTGAACAGACTGGGTTTCTATACCAGTTCCCTGCTGATGTTCTTCGCAGTTGTGGTGATCTATACGCCGGAGAATCGACGGCTTAGGCGTGTCCTGATGCCGGCGATTATCGCTATCGGTTTCATGGCATTCGTGTATCTGGTTTTCGCCAAGTTACTGCAGGTGCTGCCGCCAACCGGAAGTCTAATGTAGACGCCTCAATTATATAAATAAATATGTGCGAAAGGAGAAGTGAAATGGCTATTCGGAATAGAAAAATCGACAGAATCTTACGCTATACGCTGGTGTCGTTTGTCGCTGCCATTGGTTTTGCTGCCAGTGCGGCTGTTGGAGCGGCATCCTATCCTGACCATACGATCAAGATGACGGTGACCTATCCGCCGGGGGGCGCAACCGACTTCCAGGCGCGCATTGCCACGGAACAGGCCAAGAAGTACCTGGGCCAATCGATCGCCATCGTGAACAAGCCCGGTGCGGGCGGGCAGATTGGCTGGAACGAGTTCGTACGTTCGGCCGAGCCCGATGGCTACGAACTGTCCACGTACAACGTGCCCAGCTTCATAGCCCAGGCCATCAAGTTTCCGTCGAATCAGTTCGGCGTCGACAAAATGGAACCGGTCGCGAACTGGGGGGCGGACCCGGCAGTGCTCATCGTGCCGAAGGACAGTGATCTGAAGACGATTGACGACTTCGTAAAGTTTGCCAAGGAAAACCCCAACAGGATCACGGTGTCCGGAGCAGGTCTGTATACGGGCCATCAGATCGCCACGCTGCAATTGCAGAAAGCGGCGGGCATCAAACTGAACTACATACCCACCAAGGGTGGGGTGCCCGCGTTGCAGTATGTGATCGGCAAGAAGGTCATGGCAGGGTTCAACAACATGTCGGATGCGTATCGCAGCCGTGATCGACTCCGGGTGCTGGCGATCGCCGACACGGCGCGCAGCAAGAAATATTTTCCTGACGTGCCGACGTTCAAGGAATCGGGTCTGGATGTGGACGCTTCGAGTGTCAACCTGCGCGGCGTGATGGCGCCCAAGGGGACGCCGGAAAAGATTCTCGATCAGCTCAGCGACGGGTTCCAGAAGATGTTCAACGACCCTGAAACCGTCAAAAAGATGGAGGCTGGCGGGGCGCCGATCCGAGTTATGGACCGCCAGCAGGTCAGCGACCTTTGGCACAAGCGCGAAACGCTGGTGAAGGCTCTGATCGCAGATCAATAGCAGAAATGGAGGCCGGTATACGGAGCCGGATAGCAAATATTCATGTCGAGTTCTCAATGTTTTGATTTTGTCATTGTCGGGGCTGGGTCCGCGGGCTGCGTGCTGGCCCGTCGGCTTGCAGAAACCGGGCGCTACTCGGTTCTTCTCATGGAAGCTGGAGGTCGGGACAGCTATCCCTGGATCCATGTGCCGATCGGGTACGGCAAGACGATGTTCAATCGCAAAGTTAACTGGGGTTACTCGACAGAAGCCGATCCGAATATCAATGACCGCACTGTGTACTGGCCTCGTGGCAAGGTTCTTGGCGGATCCAGCTCTATCAACGGCCTGATATATGTGCGTGGCCAGGCCGAAGACTACGACGACTGGCACGCCAGAGGTTGTGACGGTTGGAGCTATGAGGACGTGCTGCCCTATTTTTTACGCGCCGAGGATCAGGCCCGAGGTGATGACCGGTATCACGGGGTCGAGGGCCCGCTTGCGGTGTCGGACGTTGGCGAACCCAATCGTCTCTGCGACGCCTTTATCGGCTCCGGCGAAGCGATCGGGATACCACGTAACAACGACTTCAACGGCGCTACTCAAGAGGGCGTCGGCTATTTTCAGCTTACGGTGAAAAACGGCCGCCGCTGTAGTACGGCGTCGGGCTACCTCAAACCTGTGGCGAGCCGGAAGAATCTCGAGATAATGACCCACACCTTGTGTAGCCGAGTTGAGTTCCGTGACCGGCGCGCGGTGGGTGTTCACTACACTCGCGCGGGCAGGAATGGTTTTGTGGGCGCCCGCCACGAGGTCATTCTTGCGGGAGGCGCCATTAACACGCCGCAGATACTCGAACTGTCCGGGATCGGCCCCGAGCAGGTGCTGGCCGAACAGAATATCGAGCCGGTAAGTATTTCCGAAGAGGTCGGCCAAAATCTCAGCGATCATCTTCAGGCGCGCCTGATCTATAAATGTTCCGAGCCGATCACCACGAATGATGACCTGAACAGTTTCGTTCGCAAGATGGGCATCGGATTACGTTATGTGTTGTCTCGCAAAGGCCCACTGGCCGTCGGCATCAATCAGGCTGGAGGGTTCGCGCGCAGCGGCGCCGACGTCGAGCGGCCGGATATCCAGTTCCACTTTGGAACGCTCAGTTCCGATCGTCCGGGCTCGCCCGTTCACCGCTTTTCCGGCTTTACCCTTTCGACTTGTCAGCTACGCCCGGAAAGCAGGGGTTCGGTGCATATACGGTCGACGGACCCCAGCGTCTACCCGCAGATCAGGGCGAATTATCTGGCGACTGAGATGGATCGCCGAATCATGGTCGATGGCGTAAAACTCGGTCGGCGTCTTGCCGCAGCCGCACCGTTATCGGGCTATATCACCGAGGAATACGCGCCCGGGATGGACGTGCAGAGCGATGAAGCGCTGCTGGATTTCGTCCGTGACGACGCGACGACCATCTTTCATCCGACCGGAACGTGTCGCATGGGTCCCGACGCAGAAGCTGTCGTCGATATGCGTCTGCGTGTTCGTGGCGTGGACGCACTGCGTGTAATCGATGCGTCGATCATGCCGTCCATTGTGTCCGGAAATACCAATGCGCCGGTGATAATGATTGCCGAAAAAGGTGCCGACATGATCCTCGAAGACGTCGACAAGCAGCAGTTCTGTCGCGACATCGCCTGATACCGATCGCTGTGTGCGATGCCTTCTCGGAACAGCAGCGCGGGGGGCCTTGGATATCCCAGCACAGCGAGACCGCGAAGTCGGTGGTGACCGGCGTTCAGCAGTCGCTATCCGGTCCCGACGAACAGGCACGCGCCGGCTCGAATCCGTTTATTGGCCTCTAGCCCGCATTGCGTACCCGGCGGGAGCTCGCCGGTTCGCGAGTGGCAAACAAGGCGAACCATGATTCCTAGTCTGATAAAAGGAAGATAGATGGAGACTGATTCTTACACGCCGGATCCCCAGAGCATAAGAAAGGTTGCCATTGCGAGCGTGATCGGCGCCACCATCGAGTGGTACGACTTTTTTCTCTACGGCATCGTGGCTGGGCTGGTATTCAACGTACAGTACTTTCCAGGCCATGATCCGCTGGTCAATACCATGTTGGCCTATGCGACTTTTGCTGTTGGGTTCATAGCGCGGCCGCTTGGCGGCCTGATCTTCGGCCATTTCGGTGACAAGGTCGGTCGCAAAAGTATGCTGGTGATCACCCTGACCATGATGGGGATCGCCACATTCCTGATCGGTCTGTTACCCAATTACGCGACCATAGGTATCTGGGCGCCAATACTACTGCTCATCCTGCGCATCGTGCAGGGCCTGGCGGTTGGTGGCGAGTGGGGAGGCGCGGTGCTCATGACCTATGAGTCCGCACCTCGTCACAAACGCGGGTACTACGGGAGCCTGCCGCAAATTGGCCTGGCTATCGGTTTGTGTCTGGGCTCGGGCGTGACCGGCCTGCTCTCTCTATCCCTAACTGACACCGCATTCCTGGCGTGGGGGTGGCGAATCGCCTTTCTATTGAGCGGCTTTCTGATCTTCACAGGTCTTTATATTCGGCTCAAGGTCATGGAGTCGCCGCAATTCGAGCAGGCGAAAAAGAGTGGTCGCGAGATCAAAGTGCCATTTGCGGAATTGCTGCGTCGTCATCCTAAAAACATCGTGTTGGGAATGGGGGCACGCTACATCGATGGTGTGGTTTTCAATGTGTATGCGGTATTCGCTATTTCATATTTGACGTCGCAACTTCATCTGTCACGAACGATGGTGCTCGGCGGCGTGTTCGCGGCAGCGTTGATCATGGCGTTCACAATTCCTTATTTCGGCGCGCTCTCCGATCGCCATGGGCGGCGCAAGGTATACGGCGTTACCTCGATCGTATGCGGTATCGCCAGCTTTGGAACGTTCATGGTATTTCAGGCCACCGCCAATCCGCTGTGGATATGGCTGGCGATCATTCTGCCTTTCGGTATCGCCTATGCAGGTGTATACGGGCCTGAAGCTGCCTTGTTCTGCGAGCTTTTCGATACCGAGGTGCGCTATAGCGGTGTGTCATTTGTCTATCAGTTCTCAGGCATATTCGCCAGCGGTCTGACCCCGTTGATCGCCACGGCACTGCTTGACCTGGGTGGTGGCAACCCATGGCTGATTGCGACCTACACGCTCGTCGTTGCGGTAATCAGTGCGATTTCGGTCTATATGATGAAAGAGGTGGTAATGGAGCGGGGATCGTAATCGTGTCGTTTGAAGTTGGCCGATTCGCGTTCGGCACATGTAGCCCCGGCCATCGCGAGAGCCCTCGATATTCGAGATTCCGGCCCGTGGCTTGGTTCATGAAAATGCAATTTCCGCGCCTAGACACCGGGTGCATGAATGCTGGGCTATTTTTCGGTGATCTCGTTCGCGGTCATTGGCCGTTGTTGTCGTGATCGCGGCGGTTTGCGCGAGTTGGGATGGGCTGCCCGCGCACCACGCCACTTCCGGGGCCCAGCCACTTGTGATTGTCAGCTAATGCGTTGTCCAGACAGCCAGACATTGGGCACGCGGTGGTTGCAAAAGCCAACACGCGCCTGCATCTAGCGCGCGACGCGTGAACAGGCACTGTTATGGCCTGTTTTAGGAATTCGATCGTCGTGGCGTCCTCTTATATAGATATAGCGCTGTCGCCAAGCTCGCTCACATAAGGTGTTTGTGTTCCGCTTCGACGCCGTTCCGCGCCATGGAACCCCTATCGACTGGATGATAAAACAATAGAAAACAACTTGTTTTGCTCTGGTCCAAGCTAAATAACGTTATTGGTCCTACTCGGGGCCATGTGCTCCGCCTAACGTGAATCGTCATCCAGTATCCGCAACGCAAATACCAGCTGCGCGGTGTTCGATTGCAGACATTTACCGCAGGAGGAAAGCCGGCATGGCCGAAATGCAGAATGATCTATCGCCAGAGCAAGTGCTCAAGGCAGTGTTCGAGGCCTTTAACCGCCACGATGCGGACGGCGTGATGTCGTACATGAGCGACGATATCGTCTTCGAGGCGATCGCGGGAGACCAAGCCTACGGTTCGCGAATCGAAGGGCAAGATGCGGTCAAAGCTGCGTTCGAGGGCGTCTGGGCCAATTTCCCCGATGTGCAGTGGCGCGACGCACGCCATTTTGCCTGCCGCGATCGCGGGGTCTCCGAATGGAGATTCACAGCGACCCAGCCGGATGGGGATGTGATTGAGGCCGACGGCTGCGATCTTTTTCGCTTCATCGACGGCAAAATCGTCGAGAAAAAAGCCTTTCGCAAGAATCGTCCGCCGGTCGCGGCGAAAGCATAGATTCAAGGTTGTACCCGCGCGTCGCGCGGCCCAGATAGTACGGATCGAATCGCAGAGGTGAATCATGGAAAGTCCGGTCCAGAAGTATTCGGACGAAACAACCGCCACGGCGAGCAGTCAGCCCTATGATTCGCGGTATGACCCACTAAAGAGTCATGCACATCCAGGCCAAGGACAGGAATATGCGCCCACTTATTGGGTGGATACCGTGGGCCCGCCGCCTGCGGACGATGGTCCTGTCACAGCTGATCTCGATGCGGATGTCGTGATCATCGGATCTGGTTTTACCGGGCTGGCCTGTGCGATGTACCTGGCAGAAGAGCATGGCATCAAGGCTACGGTTCTTGAGGCCAATCGCAGTATCTGGGGTTGCACGAGCCGCAACGGAGGCCAGGGCCAGAATGCCAGCGGCCGCCTGAAGCGTTCGCAGTGGATCGAGAAATGGGGCAAGGAAACGGCCCTCAAACTCGATGCCGAGTTGCGGATCTCGTTCGATTCATTCCGGACATTGACTCGGGAGATCGATTGCGATGCGCAGCCGGGTGGTCATCTGCATATCGCGCACCGGCCCAAGAAAATGGAGGCATTGCGCGTCGAGGCTAAGGTGATGCGCGAGGTGTTCGGTTACGACGCCACCATCCTAAGCGCCGAAGAACTGCATCGCGATTATGTAGATGATTCGGAAGGATTTGGTGCCTTGCATGAGCCGGATGGCATTGGCGTACATCCGCTCAAGCTTGCACACGGATACATGCGGCGTGCACGTGCAAAGGGCGCTCGCGTGCATCCGGCCAGCCCCGTTGTCGGCATTGAAACCCGTAACGGTGTACATCACGTGCGCACGCCCGGGGGTACGGTGCGTGCACGCGCGGTGGGAATGGCGACTGGCGGCTATACGTCCAACGGTCTGCACCCGAGCCTGGATTCCAAAATCATGCCGGTGCTGTCCAATTCTCTGGTCACGCGTCCGCTGACACCACAGGAACTGGACGCTACGAATTTTCTCACCAAGGAGGTGGTCACCGACAGTCGGACGCTTCGTTTCTATTATCGGTTGTTGCCTGACAACCGTGTGCAGATGGGTAGCCGAGCATCGATTACCGGCAAGGATGCGCCCAACCCAAAGCATCTCCAGGTGCTCATCGATGGCCTGCATCGCAAATTTCCACCGCTCAAGGGCATACAGATCGATTATTCCTGGTGGGGCTGGGTGGACGTGTCACACGACGCGATGCCACGGGTGTTCCAGCCGGATCCCAAGGAGTCAATATTCTATGCCGTGGGTTACGGCGGCAACGGCGTGTCGTTTTCACAGCACGCCGGCCGTCGCATGGCAGAGCGTATCGCGGGTCGGCAGCTGCCGGTTTTCGAACTGCCAATCTACAACTCGCCGCTGGAGTATCCGAACATCTTCAACGCGATCCGTTCGCGTGCATTTGCTCCATTCCGCCGAATTGGACAGCGATCCCTTTATCACTGGTACTACCTGCGTGACGAGAAGTTCTGAGCGTGGCATGCACTTTGCCGATTAGATGATTGGGGCCTCGAGAAACTGACGAGACAGGCAGAGTGGAATTGGCCGCTGTCGAAGTCAGACTGCTGCTAAACGTCGTCTGGCAAAAGCCAGTGAATAACGGCGAAAAAAAGGAGGAGAGGATCATGGAAGAACGTACAACATTGGAAAGAACGCTCAAGCCGCACTGGGTATGGGCGATTGCGTTTGGATCGGCGATCGGCTGGGGCAGTTTTGTGCTGCCGGCGGACTGGATGGGGCAGGCGGGCCCACTCGGCGTGATTATCGGGTTTTCCATCGGCGCCGTACTGATGATGATGATCGGTGTCAGCTATGGCTTTCTGATCAAGATATGCCCGGTGGCCGGCGGCGAATTCTCATACGCTTATCTTGGTTTCGGCCGAGTGCATGCATTCATATGCGGCTGGTTCCTGACCCTCGGGTACATGGCGATCGTGGCGCTCAATGCCTCTGCAATGGCGTTGCTGGCGAAGTTCATCGTGCCCGACATCGCCAATATCGGACTGCTCTACAGCGTAGCGGGTTGGGATGTCTATCTGGGGGAAATCGTGATCGCAAGCCTGGTGCTGATTGTGTTCGCGTGGCTCAATACGCGAGGAGCGAGTCTCTCTGGCAAGACTCAGTTCTTCTTCTGCGTGGTGCTGATCGTTGGCGCGGTACTGGTGACGCTCGGCATGCTGTTCTCGCCGCAGACTTCGTTCAGCAACCTGGAACCCTTGTTCAAGCCGGGGGTGCCGGCATGGTCGGCTATTGCCGCCATCGTGGCGATTGCACCGTGGGCCTTTGTGGGCTTCGATAATATTCCCCAGGCCGCAGAGGAGTTCGACTTTGCACCGTCGAAGGCGTTCATGCTGATCATTATTGCTCTCGCGATGGCAGCAGTTCACTATTCGATTCTCATCATTGCCACCGGGTTGGCAATGCCGTGGACCGATTTGGTCAGCCAAGGCTCGATATGGGGAACGGGTGACGCAATTCAGAGCGTGCTCGGTAGTGTCGGTCTTGGAGTGCTCGCCCTTGCGGTCTGCATGGGCATCTTCACCGGGCTCAACGGTTTCTATATATCGTCGAGTCGGCTGATGTTCGCGATGAGCCGTGCCCGGATTCTGCCGCCGGTGTTCGGGAAGCTTCATCCCACGCATCGGACGCCGACTGCCGGCATCGTGTTCACCTGTGTGATCTGCCTGTTCGCACCGTGGTTCGGCCGAGATGTACTGCTCTGGATCGTCGACATGTCGGCCACGGGCGTCACGATCGCGTACTTCTACACCTGCGCCGCGGCGTACAGGTGCTTCAAGTGGACGCCCGATAGCCCGGGCCTTGACTACGAGGGGTGCGTATCGCCGGCCAGAAAGGTGCTCTCCCTGATTGGTGCCTTGAGCGGGTTGTCCTTTCTGGGGCTGCTGCTCATCCCGGGATCGCCGGGTTTCCTCAGTGAACCGTCATGGATTGCGCTGGGACTGTGGGCGGCGCTCGGTGTCGTGTTTTATGGCGTGTACGGTCGGGCATACCAAGCCGTGCCCAAGGCGGAACTCGACCATTTGATTCTCGGAGATCGAGCGCCCTAGACGAAGCGTACACCTTTGCCTGGAAGACTCGTGTGCAAGTGCACGCGGGTCTTCCATGGTTTGGCAGTAATCTCTCAGTCAGGATTCCAGCGGTGGCCGTGGCATGCAGGCCTTGTACCGGCCGGGTTCGGCATGACAACCCACAGATACAAGGGAGTAACCCGAGTGACGGAATTGATGAACGCCCGGCCGGATAGCGTCCGTTCTGCACGCGACCTGTTCGGCATCGACAGCGATCTGGAAGTGCCGATATTCACGGAACGTGGCGACTATGTGCCGGAGATCGATTCCGCCTATCGTTTCAATCCCGACGTTACGCTGGCGATACTCGCAGGATTCATGCGTAACCGTCGGGTGATGGTTCAGGGGCTGCACGGCACCGGCAAGTCAACACATATCGAGCAGGTAGCGGCACGGCTAAACTGGCCTTGCGTGCGGGTCAATCTGGACGGTCATATCAGCCGTCTGGATCTGGTCGGCAAGGATACGATCGTGATTCGCGATGGACGCCAGGTCACTGAATTCCAGGAGGGCATTGTGCCCTGGTCTTTGCAGCGACCGGTGGCCTTGATCTTCGATGAATACGATGCAGGCCGACCGGACGTGATGTTCGTGATCCAGCGTATTCTCGAACGAGAAGGCAATTTCACACTGCTGGACCAGAATCGGGTGATTCAGCCGCATTCGCATTTTCGTCTGTTTGCCACCGCGAATACCGTGGGGCTGGGCAATCTCAGTGGCATATACCACGGGTCGCAGGTCCTCAATCACGCACAGCTCGACCGCTGGAACATCGTAGCCAAGCTCGACTACCTGCCGCGCGAAGAAGAGATGAAGATCGTGCTCGCCCGCGTGCCGGGGAAGGATCACGAGCGGGGCCGGCGTTTGATCGACGCCATGGTCAGTGTCGCCGATCTTACCCGCAAGGGGTTCGCCGTCGGCGACCTGTCGACGCTTATGTCGCCGCGCACGGTCATCACATGGGCCGAGAACTGCGAGATATTCCGCGACCCCGCCACTGCCTTCCGGCTGTCGTTTCTCAACAAGTGCGACGACGCCGAGCAGCCCTTGGTGGCCGAATATTACCAGCGCTGCTTCGACGAGGAACTGGACGAATCCTACGTACACGAAGGCAGCGAGTCCGCGGGTAGCAGCACGAGCTGATGTCCACAACGCAACAGCTGCTGCGCCGCCAGCAACGCATCGAGGCCTTGTGCGCTGCCTCGCTGCGTGCGCTCACGGGTGACCGGCGTCTGCACTACCGGAGTCATCGCCTGCACCGCGATGCGCGCGTGCTGGCCGTGCACGCGCCGCATTTGCGGCTGGCCGACGACAGAGTCGACTTCGAGTCCTATCGCGGCGTGGCCGATGCCGTCGCGCTACGCTTGCTGTATTCCGATGACCTTCTGCACCGCAGCCTGTGCCCCGAATCATCCATTGCGCGACTGATCTTCGAACTGCTGGAGCAACTGCGCGTCGAGGCGAAGGTGCCTGCGGGGCTGCCCGGCATGCGACACAATCTGGCGACTCGTTTCGTTGATTGGTCGCATACTTTTCACCGGTCCGGATTCACCGAAGGCGAGGTCGGTTGCTTCGTTTACGTGGTAGCGCAGATGTGTCGCGAGCGACTGACCGGCGAGCCGTTCCTCGAGGAAACCGAGGTTATTGTCGAGACGTTGCGCGGTGAACTGGCGCCCGAACTCGGTCATGCACTGGCGGCCTTGAAACGCCATCGCCACGATCAGGCCGCCTTCGCCGAACCGGCCCTTGAGATCGCACACTTCGTGGCCGGGCATGTAGCCCGTCAGCGCGAGGCGCAAGGCGTCGACACATCGGAACCGGACGAAGAGGGGCGTGGCTTTGAACTGCTGCTGGATTTCACGGATGAGGATAGCGAGGCCGTGGAAACGGTGGTATCCGGCCGAAGCCGGGTCTTCAATGAGACCGGCCAGCAGTATCGGATTTTCACCACCGCCTACGATCAGCAGCAATCTGCCGAGGATGTGGTCCGCGCCGCCCAGTTGATGGAGTTTCGTGAGCGTCTGGATCGCGGCGTGCGTGAGCTTGATGTGAATATGCGACGGCTGGCACGCCTTTTCTCCGCTACGCTCGCGGTGCCCGAGCGCGACGGCTGGCAGTTCGGTGAAGAGGAAGGCTATATCGACGGCCGTCGCCTGGCTCAGGTCGTCAGTTCGCCTGCCGAGAGACGCGTGTTTCGCATCGAGCGTCACGTGCCCCGGGTGCATTGTCAGGTCAGTTTTCTCATCGACTGTTCCGGCTCCATGAAGGCCCACGGCGAGTTCGTAGCTCTGCTCATCGACGTACTTGCGCGGGCGCTGGAAATAGCTGGCGCTGCGACTGAGATACTCGGCTTTACCACTAGTGCCTGGAGTGGTGGGCGTGCGCAGCAGACCTGGATGCGTGCCGGCCGGCCAGCGCACCCGGGCCGCCTCAATGAAGTGCGTTATCTCGTGTTCAAGGATGCCGAGCGGCGGTGGCGAACGGCTCGCCGTGGTATCGGTGCACTGCTGCGACCGGATTTGTATCGTGAGGGCGTCGATGGCGAGGCCGTGAGCTGGGCCTGCGAGCGCATGGTCGGGCGCGAGGATCGGCGTCGTATCCTGGTCGTGATCTCCGACGGTTGTCCGAGCGACAGCGCGACCGATCTCGCCAACGACCGCTTCTATCTCGACAATCACCTGAAAGATGTCGTCGATCAGCGCGAGCGTCAGGGCGAAATCGCGATCCGCGGGCTCGGTGTGGGGCTCGATCTAAGTTCCTATTATCGCGACAGCCTCGTCGTTGACCCGGACGCGCCGCTGAATACCGAGATTCTGCTGGAGATCGTCGAGCTCATCGTGGGCGCTCGGCCACGGCGCTAGCAGCATCGGGACGAGCTATAACGTCAGCAACTGCGTGCCGATCAGCTCGCTGCCGATACCGAGCAGCACTGCGCAGGTGAGCCAGCGCATTGCTCGGGTAGACAACGGCGGCGGACAGTGGCGCCCGAGCCATGTCGTCACCGCAATCACGGGCACCGCGCTGGCCGTCAATACAAGAATCTGTGTATCGATTGCGCCCTGAAGGGCAACCAAAAGGGTGCGTACGGTGGCGGTGAGCGAGAATATGACGGTCAGCATGTTGCGTATCGCTGTAAGCGGCAACGGTTGCCGATAGAACTGATAGATCAGAGGTGGCCCGGGGATACCGAACAGGCCGCCGCAGAGTCCGGACACTACGCCGCTGACGACAAAGCCGGAGCATCCGGAAGGCGTGTCCTGTTGCACCGGCGTACGAAGCAGGCTGAAGGCGCCGTAGATGATGAGCAGCCCGAGGGCGACGTGCAGTAGCCTGGATAGGCGGCTGTCGAGATATTCGAGCAGTACGATGCCCACGAGTGTCGCTGGCACGACGCCGAGCGCGGTGCTGGTTACCAGAGGCCAGTGAATGTGGCCAAATCGGCCGGGCAGGGCGACCGCGCTGTTAACCAGTAGCAGGAGTCCCACGATAGTCGCGGTTGCAGCGACTGGCACGATATCGAGTCCGCTGGTGACTCCGATCAGGATCATACCCAGCCCGTAGCCGGTCACCGTCTGAAAGTAGCCGGCAACGGCTGCGACCACAAGAAACGGCAACAGGATCTCGGAGTTCAATTCGCTTGGTCGGGTTGCAAATCTGCTAGGGCGCGTCTTGACTCGCGGCCTGAGCCTGTACTGCCGTGACCGCGATGACGTAATACACGTCCTCGGCGCTGCAACCCCGCGATAGATCATTAGCCGGCTTATTCAGCCCCTGCAACAAAGGACCGATCGCCTTCGCTCCGCCCATGCGTTCGGCGAGCTTATAGCCGATATTGCCGGCTTCGAGGCTGGGAAAGACGAGCACGTTGGCTTTGCCGCCGACCCGCGAGTCGGGCAGTTTGCGCTGCGCGATCTCAGGCACGATTGCAGAGTCGAGTTGTACGTCTTCGTCGATCGCTAGTTCCGGCCGCGTGGCATGTACACGGCGAGCGGCATCGATCACTCGATCCACAGTCGCGTGTCGCGCACTCTGATGGGTGGAAAACGAAAGCATGGCGACACGCGGTATGTCGTTCAGCAATGCCCGGCCACTGTCAGCGGCAGCCAGGGCGATCGTTGCCAACTGCTCGGCGTCGGGTTCAATCACCAACCCGCAGTCGGAAAAGATCAATCCGCCCTTGATGCGATGATATGGCTCGCAGAACACCATCAGAAAGAAGCTGGAAACCATGCTCATCCCGGGCCGCACACCCAGCAACTGGATAGCACTGCGCACGACATCGCTGGTCGTGTGCACGGCGCCGGCAACAGAGCCGTCTGCATGGCCGGTGCGCACGAGAAGGTTTGCAAACGTCAGAGGGTTGTAGGTCTCGTGTTCGGCCTGCGTTTCGGTCATTCCTTTCGCCCCGCGTAGCTCGAACAGGGCGTGTGCAAGCTCAGTGGTTAGCGGCGACTCGCTCGGATCGACGATATCGATGTTAGCCAGCGAATGACCGGCGTCCGAGGCGGCGCCGTTGATAGCGACCTGATCGCCGACGAGCGTAATCCGGGCGACGCCGCATTCCGCTGCGCGAACGGCGGCATCCATTATGCGGGGATCATCGCCCTCACACAGGACGATGCGTTTGGGGGTGGCCTTGGCCCGTTCGATGATTTGATCTAGCACCTTCATCCTGGCGTTCTCCCAAGGTGGCGTCGGCGGCGCGGCCTGAGAATCGGGCTCTGTGTCGTCGATGAGCGCAGGCATCCCATCTAACAGCGCGTAGCAAAGCGAGACTATCCAGGCCACCATGCACGGTGGGTGGATGGCCGTTCCCGCTCTTCAACGTCCAACCGCAATCTTGAAATTGAAAGATGATTCCCGGCGATCCGGTATTTTGCGGTTCGGTCATTTCATACCAACATTTCTTCATAACAGTAGGTCTTGTCTTTGCGCATGGATAGGTCCAAAGCGCAGGCCCATGTCGGGCCAGATCAACCGTTCGTAGCGCCGGCCCTGGAGCCAAACGAGGAAGCGTTTTGGCTCTATTGGCAGCGTGGTGCGATTGCTAGTTTTCCTGAACAAGCGTTGTTGATGATGATATGCCGACGGGAAATGAATTCTGTGCGGCCACACAGCACACAGCACGCAACACGAATGAGCTCGAACTTCAATTGACGTGTCGCAAGGCCGACGATCCAAGTCACCATCGATTGTGGGTCCACGCCGCGGGAAAGAGCATGCCGATCTGTTTGTGAGGACATACCGGTTGTGTCTCGCGAATGGTAGGGCCTGCGATTCGTGCTTGGATTGGCTAAGCGATCGCTAGCGGAGTGACGAGAATGCATCCGGAGGCCGGCTAGCCAATCGGCGTAACGCGGCTACGGACGCTGAGCGAGCCAGGGCGCGAGGGATGATTTCCTGCCGGTTCCGGAGCCGGTGTGCCAGAGACACGTAGGGGTTGGAAAATGACTTGGTATCTGTCCTATATCGTCGTTTATTTCGTGTTCATGTTCGCGATGGGTTTTTACTTTTTCACTAAAGTAAAAACATCGGACGCCTATCTGATCGCGGGCTGGAATGTAGGGTTCTGGCCGATCGTAGGCACGATCATCAGCACAAACTGCGGGGCTGCGGTATTTATCGGCTGGGTCGGCATGGGTTTTCAGGTCGGCCTGTCGGGTTTTTTCAAGTTTGCATTGCCGGCATCGATCTTTGGACTGATCCTGATCGTATTCTTTGCGAAGCCACTCAGGAGGCAGCGTCTTTACACCATAGCCGACCTGTTCAGCGAAAGATTCGGGGGGAGTGCCGGGCTCCTTCCTTCGATCCTTTCTGCGATTATTTATTCCGTGCCGACGACCGCCCTGCAGATGGTTGGCATGTCCACTGTTTTTCAGCTGACGCTCGGCATGGACGCCATGTCCGGGATCACGCTGTCATTCGTGCTCATCCTCGGGTTCACCATCCTCGGCGGGCTACCGGCGACGATCATCACCGATGCCATTCAGGCGGTTATATTGATCGTGGGCATCACGATTCTATTCATTGCGAGTCTGTTCTACGGTGGCGGGATCGGTCAGATTCTCGCCAATACGCCTCCGGAATACCTATCGCCGGCCGGGCCCAATGGTATCGGCGACGTCTTGTTATTCGCGCTTTCCGTGGGACCGTTCTATCTGATCTGGCAATCGACTTGGCAACGTATTTTTGCGTCCAGGACCGAACAGATTGCTCAAGGGGCAGGTATTGCCGGCATCGTGCTGGTCATGATCATCGCCGTACTGCCGTATTCCATCGGCCTTATCGCAAAAACCTATGTGCCGGCGGACATCAGGCCGGATCTGGTCTTTTCCTATGTCACCACAGATCTGCTGCCGCCGGCACTCGGCGGTATTGTCTTGGTCGGCCTGCTGGCCGCGCTGATGACCGGTGCGGACTCATTCATTCTGCAAGGTAGTTCGAATCTCACCCGCGACATCTACTATCGACTCCTGAATCCACGCGCGAGCGAAAAGAGTCTCATGTTCATGTCGCGATTCACGGTCGTGATCATTTCTGCCCTGGCGGTACTTGTCGCGTACAAGGTGACCGATATCATCACGCTGTATCAGTGGGCGCTGAGACTGTCGGCCACGATCATGGTGTTTCCGTTCCTGGCCGTGATGTTCTGGAAGAGAGCGACGAAAGCCGGCGCTCTGACGAGCATGACGCTGGCCGGACTCGCCACCCTGAGTTGGCCGTATCTGGGCATTACGCTCAATCAAACGGTCTTTGGCTTCACCGTGTCGCTGATCAGTCTCGTAGCGGTCAGCCTGGCGACGAAGCACTCTTCCAACGAGCAGGTCAGGGCGGTCTACTGGGACGACCTGGATTCTGCAGCAGATAACCATGACGAGCGTACTTTAGCGCGCAGCCAATCCTTGTCCGGGTGAAATCAACCAGATAGAGGAGCCCATCCAACCATGTCTGTTGAAATGTTCTGTAAAGGTATCCCGCGGCCGGGCCAGGTCGCGTCATGTCGTGGCTTGAGATCGTGAGCTGTACGGTCTTCTCGGCCCGGCGCATCGTGACCATGAATCCGTCGCAGCCGCAGGCGACCCATGTGGCGGTGCGCGACGGCCGTATTCTCGGAGTCGGTACGCTGGCCTCCCTCGATCTGGGCGACGACTATGTCCTGGACGATCGTTTTGCCGACCGGGTGATGATGCCCGGTTTCGTCGAAGGGCACAGCCACGCTCTTGAAGGCGTGCTTTGGGAATACTGCCATGTGGGCTATTTTGACCGCATGGATCCCGATGGCACCGTCTGGTCGGGTCTCACGACGGTCGCAGCGGTACAGGAACGGTTGAAAACGTATCGCGTCGGCCTGGGTGAAGCCGTTCCCTTGGTGGCCTGGGGATTTGATCCGATCTATTTTTCCGAACGCCGATTGACGCGCTTCGATCTGGATCGAATCGACCGCGAACGCCCGATCGTCGTTCTTCACGCCAGTCTCCACATGATGACCGTGAATACAGCCATGCTGGAACGATCGGGGCTGGACAGGCAGACGGATATCGAAGGCATTCTCCTCGGCGACGACGGCACCCCCAACGGCGAGTTGCGGGAAATGGCTGCGATGTACGGCGTTTTCGATGCCTTGGAAATGGATATCTTCGCGCAAGGCAGTGGGGTCAAGGCGTTAGAACGCTATGCGCGTATGGCGCGGCGCACTGGCGTTACCACGCTCACCGATCTCTATAACCCGCTCAGCGACAAGGGTCTGGAAACCATGCAGCGGGTCACGCGCGATGCATCGGTGCCGATGCGGCTGGTGCCGGCACTGAGTGCTCTGACGTACGCGGCCGATGAAGGCGTCGAGCGAGTGCTCCGCTGCCGCGAGCGCAATCATGCAAAACTGCATTGCGGACTCGTCAAACTGATGACGGATGGCTCTATTCAGGGGTATACCGCGCGCATCAAGTGGCCCGGCTACCACGACGGTTCGCCGAACGGTCTGTGGAACGCGGCTCCCGAGACGTTGATCGACCTCGTGCATCGCTATCACCAGGCCGGGCTGCAGCTGCATATTCATACCAATGGCGACGAAGCGGTCGAACTGATGCTCGATGCGATCGAGTCCGCGCTCGAACTCTGGCCACGACCGGATCACCGGCATGTGCTCCAGCATTGCCAGATCATCGATCATGCCCAGATGCGGCGTGCACAACGCCTGGGCATCGGCCTCAACATGTTCGCCAATCATATCTACTACTGGGGCGATATCCATTTCGAACGCACGCTGGGCGCCGAACGCTGCCAGCGACTGGAGCCGCTCGCGTCTGCGGACCGGCTGGGGATCCCGATCGCGGCGCATTGCGATGCGCCGGTGACGCCACTGTCGCCGCTGTTCACCGCCTGGTGTACGGTGGCGCGGCGCACGCCGTCGGGACGTGTGCTCGGACAGCATGAAGGCCTGTCTGTGGAACGCGCCTTGCGGCTGATCACCCTGGATGCGGCCTGGACGCTACGGCTGGACGACTGCGTCGGCAGTCTCGAGATCGGCAAGTTTGCCGATATGGCCGTTCTGGAAGAAGATCCCTACGACGTCGGTGTCGACGCGCTGCCCGATATCAAGGTAGTGGCGACGATTGTGGGAGGCGACGTATTCTGCAATGAGTGAGCAGGTGCCGGTTGTCCTCGTAACCGGGTATCTGGGCGCCGGCAAGACCACTTGGATCAATGATCGGATAGGCCAGGGTCTTACGCCAGGTGCGTTGATACTCGTCAACGACTTCGGCGCGATAAATATCGATGCGGATCTGATTGCTTATCGCGATGATCGTGTGATCCGACTCAGCAATGGGTGTATCTGTTGCTCGCTGGGTGAGTCGCTCGCGGTGCAGCTGACTGAAATCAACCGCTGGCAACCCGCGCCCTCCATCGTCTATATCGAAGCCAGCGGTGTCGCCCAACCGCAACGAATCATCGACCTGATTACTGTGTCGAGACAATATCGAATGCAGGAGTCGGTCGGACTGGTCGATGCCGCTTCGGTGATGGACACGCTCACAGACAGTCGGGTTGGCGCTCTGGTATCCGAACAGATTGCGACGGTCGATACGCTGTTCGTGAATAGGTTGTCCGGACTTCAGTCTGACCAGCAAGTCGCGGCGAGGCAGCTACTGGCCGATATCAATCCGGGCGCCGCCATCGTTACAACGTCCGGTTCATCCGATTCGTCGGCGACTCCGCCGCGTATATCGATCGATCGAATTCCGGCCCTCACCGGAGATTCCGGTGAGGGGGAACTGCGCTGGCAACGTTTTGCCGTGACGCTTCAAGAGCCGGTCTGTTGCGCGGAGCTCGAGAAGACGCTCATGCGCTATGCGGATGTGCTGGCACGAGCGAAAGGTTTTGTGAATGACGCCGATTGGCGCAGCGTCGTGTTCCAGTGGGGCGGGAGCAAGGCGGCTTGGATGCTTACGTCGCGAAAGGTGGGTTCGAGCCAACTGGTAGGTATTGGCTTTGACGGCCCCCGTTTTGACGCGCTGATTCAAGAACTGCAGAAGCTTTGAGTCATTTAGGCGAGGGGTCTGTCCGGCCCGTTAGCAAGCGTGGATGACGGCAGGGACTTCTAAATGGATCCCGATGTCAGACTGAACCGCGCGAGCTTGTATTGCATCAGGACTGCGGCGCCGCAGAAAACCACGCTGGGAAGATTGGCTTACGTCAGAACTCGGTGCGCGACGATTTTCTCTGTGGATTGGCGCCATCAGCCGATCCGAAACGGTCATTCATCACGCCTGGGAATCGGATCTTGAGATCTTTAAGTGCCGGGGATCAAACGATGATAACCGGGCAGGGTACGGTGTCCGCTGCCCGGTTACCGGATTGCTGTTCGTCCCTACGGTGAACTAGACAAAGTCCTTGTATTTGTCGAGCAGTCGAGTCGGCTTCTTGAGTGCATCCTTGCGGAAGGGGTCGCCCAGTTCGCGGGTGCACATGATCTCGAGGACGCAGGTCTTGCCCTCGGTCATCTGCATGTCGATGGCCTTTTTCAGAGCCGGCCCTACGTCCTCAAGCTTGTCGACGGTGATGCCTTCCGCGCCCATGGCACGGCCGATCTCGGCAAAACTCTGATTATCGAGCTCGCCGGCTACAAAACGGCGACCGTAGAAGTCGACCTGATTCTTCTTCTCTGCGCCCCACTGGCGATTGTGGAAGACCACTGCGGTGACTGGAATGTTGTGGCGCACGCAGGTCATCGTTTCCATCAGGCTCATACCCCAGGCGCCGTCGCCGGCGTAGGAGATGGCTGGACGCTCCGGCGCCGCGGTCTTGGCACCGATTATGGCCGGGAACGCATATCCGCAATTGCCGAAGCTCATGGCCGCGAAGAAACTGCGCGGCTTTTCGAAGCGCAGATAGCTGTTGGCCACAGAGTTGATGTTGCCAATATCGGTGGAGACCATCACGTCCTCCGGCATGGCTTTTTCCAGTTCGCGCAGAACCTGGCGCGGGTGCAGATACTCACCGCCCGAGAACGGCTTCTCCTTGGAGTTTTCGTCAATAATGTCGAGGCTGTAGTCATCGCGCTCGTGAGTCCACTCGTCGAGCTCTTTCTCCCAGGCTTCCTTTTCGCTGTTGACCGTATCCAGTCGCTTGTCCTTGTTGGCATCACAAGCTAGGTCGCGGCCGACCAGGCGTTCAGTGAGCGCCTCGGCCGCGTCCTTGGCGTCTGCACAGATACCAAGCGAGATCTTCTTGGTCAGGCCGAGCATCTTGTTATCGGCATCAATCTGGATGATCTTGGCATTTTCCGGCCAGTATTCGAGGCCGTGCTGTGGAAGAGTACCAAACGGATTCAGGCGAGACCCGAGGGCGAGTACCAGATCCGCCTGCGCCATCAGCTTCATGGCCGCCTTCGATCCTTGATAACCGAGTGGGCCGCACCAGAGAGGGTGGCTTGCCGGGAAGGAATCGTTATGCAGATAGCTGTTGACCACCGGCGCGTTGAGTCGCTCAGCCAGGGCCTTGCAGGCGTCCACGCCGTCCGCCATTACGACGCCGCCTCCGGAAATGATGATCGGGAACTCGGCCTTGGCGAGCATATCGGCGGCCTCATCGAGGCTGCGCGTGCCGCCGGGACCCCGTTCGACCCGGATCGGCTGTGGTATCTCAACGTCGATTTCGCCGTAGAAATAGTCGCGCGGAATATTGAGCTGGGTGGGCCCCATTTCGGAGATCGCGCGATCGAAACAGCGAGCCGTGAATTCGGCCATTCGAGCCGGGTTGGTGACGTGACCCTGGTATTTGGTGAATTCTTCGAACATCGGCAGCTGGTTGGCCTCCTGGAAGCCGCCCAGGCCTATACCCATGGTGCCCGTCTGCGGGGTAACGATGACCACCGGACTGTGCGCCCAATAGGCCGCGGCGATGCCGGTGACGCAGTTGCTGATGCCCGGGCCATTCTGGCCGATGACCAGACCGTGGCGACCGGATACGCGCGAATAGCCGTCGGCCATGTGCGCAGCGCCCTGTTCGTGCACCACCGGAATCAGGCGGATCCCCGCCGGGGCGAAGATGTCCATGGCGTCCATGAAGGCCGAGCCCATGATGCCGAACATGTCGGTCACGTCGTTGGCGACCATTGTTTCGACAAATGCTTCAGACGGCGTCATTTTTTGTACGCCACTGGCTACGTTACGATTCGTTTTCACGGCTTGATTGCTCATTGCGTCTCCTCCTCGGGAACTGATTTCGCTCTGATTACCGACGTAACCAGCCGACAATTGGGCATGACTAAAAACGTGCCCGTACATTAAAACAATAGCGCCAACGTAAAACCTAATTACAATCGGCGACTAGAAGTAGGTCCAATACGACAGGCCCTTTGGGACCAGCGTTCGGCCCCTGTCTCGGTCGGGTGCCGCGACGCGGCCATTTCGGGATGCAGACAACCGCGTGACACGGCGCTAACCGGCGCCCACAAGCGTCGCGCTGCTGCGGTCTGCGCTGCGGGTGTCAGGCAACCGATAGGGTTCGGGATCCACGATTGGTAAACGATCGAGCAGTTGGTCGACCAGTAGGCGCGTGGCGGCAGGGGCCAGCACCAGGCCGTTGCGATAGTGCCCGGCGTTGATGAACAGATTATCGATGCCGGGCGCCGGCCCTATGAAAGGAACCCCGTCCGGTGCGCCCGGGCGCAGCCCTGCCCATTGCCGTTCTATTTCACAGTCGGCCAGTGCCGGCACCATGTCGAGTGCGCTCTTGAGGAGTGCATTCCGGGCATTCTCGGTAATGGTCTTGTCGAATCCGGCCTCTTCGAGCGTGGAACCGATCAGCAGCCGACCATCTGCACGCGGAATAAGATAACGTCCATTCATCAGCACCACGCGTTCAACGAGCATTCGGCTTTTCATGGGCGGGGTTTTGAACAGCATCATCTGCCCTTTTACCGGGCGCACGGGCAGATCGATACCGACCGTTGTGAGTATCTGGCCGGTCCAGGCGCCACCGCACAAAATCGTCCGGTCGGCACCGAATGTCCCGTGCGAGGTGTCCACGCCAAGGAGTCTGCCCCTTGTACAACGCAGTGCCTGGACCTCGACGCCCTCCCGCAGTTCGACCTGATCAAGAGACAAAAGGCGGGCCCGGAGTGCTCGGCACAGCCGTGGGTTCCGGATGCTGCCCAATGTTGGCATCCAGAGGCCTTCGACAAAGCCGTCCGCCAGATACGGTTCCTTGACGTACAGGACATCGGCTCCGACACGTTCCAGCGGTTTGCCCATACGCTGCGACCAGGCCTGCGCCTGAGACTCGCCCTTGACGCCGAGGTAGAGCAGCCCCATTTGTCGATACTCGGGATCGATGCCGGTTTCGTCCGCCAATCGCTTGGCCAAGGCAGGGTAATAACCCTCCGCCCAATGTGACAGTCGTGAGACGGGCTCGCTATAGCGCCACGGATAGAGCGGCGAGACGATACCTCCGCCAGCCCAAGAGGCCTCGCGACCGCACTCGCCGCGTTCGATGAGCGTCACATGGTGTCCGGCTTCGGCCAGTTGCCAGGCAGTCATCATGCCGATGACGCCGCCGCCTATGATCAGAAAATCCGTAGTACGCATCATGTCCTCGTCATGAATTGGCATGCAAAACAGCTAGGGCAGCGAAGACGATATCGTCAACGGCCTATGATCGACATTGCTTCCCTTTGCATATGAACGAAGTGATTTGCAAGAGAGACCCTGGGTTATTGCAAACGCCTGTTTTTAAAAAAGTGTTACTTGGCGTTGGAGGAGGTCGCCGGTCATCTCGTGTGGGTTGCTAATGCCATCCAAAGGAAAGTAACCACACGCCCGGCGTGTGGGTAGGTCCAATGAAACTATTTATATTGGACCAATACGCCGTTGGCGATTCACGGGCGGCGCGCTACCAACTAACCGGTTTACAAGGCTGAAAAGCTGGTGTTAACTGGCCACGAATGACAAGTGGTTCGGGCGAGTTAAAAAAATAAGTTTATCCGTTCTTATTCGGAATATTAATGAACTAGGTGTAAAAGTCATGAGTGCTCTACCTAAAGATCTGGCGGTGTCCGCGCGTCTTGCCGACGAAATGCGCGAACCGTTTCCGAATTCGTCCAAGATCTACGTCACCGGTTCCCGGCCCGATATCCGCGTGCCG
>NZ_JBHRSS010000004.1:0-418542 GCF_042643355.1 Salinisphaera aquimarina | reverse complement strand
AAGGATGCCGGCACGATCGTGGCGATCAACAAGGACGAAGAAGCCCCGATCTTCGAGGTCGCCGATATCGGACTGGTCGGCGATCTGTTCAAGATCATTCCGGAGCTGGAAGCCGCGGCCAGCTGATCTGCGTCGCCCATTGTGAATACCGGCACGCGCTGGCGTACGTGGCTCGACCACGGCGCGGCCGTGCCGGTTTTTTGTGTCTGGAAAAGAGAGGAGAGTGATAGTGGCTCAAACAGTTATCGACCGGAGTGACACCGGGCCCTCGGCGGAGCAGGTTAGCGCTGACGCGAGTCGGGTGCTGGACGTGCTTGGCGACGGCGGCGTGGCCATTATTCCGCTGGATGTCGCCTATGCGATTGTCGGCCAGGCGCCGGATGCGATTCGCCGTATCTTCGATGCCAAGCGCCGTAGCTATGACAAGCCGAGCGGTATGTTTGGCAGCTGGCAACTCAGTGAACAGCTGCATTCCCTACCTGACGACAAGCGACAGATCATCCGTGCGATCGCGACGGAAGAAAATCTGCCTTTCTCGGTCGTGGCTCCGTTCGATGCAGAGCACCGCCTGTTGTCGCAAGTGCCGTCGTTCGTCATGGCGTCGTCCAGCAAGGAGGGTACGTTGGATATGCTGATCAACGCCGGTGTATTGCATACCGAGATGGCACGTCAGAGCGTCGAGCGCGGCTACCCGGTACTGGGCTCGTCCGCCAATACGTCGCTCAAAGGCAGCAAATATCGCCTGGCGGATATCGAGCACGAAGTACGCGACCGGGTCGATATCTGCGTCGACTATGGCAAGTCCAGATACGCGAACGATCAAGGCCGCTCGAGCACGATTATCGATTTTCGTGACTTCAGCGTTCTGCGTGTCGGCGTTTGCTTCGAGCAGCTGCGGGCGGTGTTCGAAAATCGGTTCGGTATAACACTCAAGCAGTAAACCGTGTCTGTTAAGCGGCTATCTCCCCTGACGGCCGGCCGCAACCGCGACCGGCCGACGCCGACCCGGTCAATATCGGCTTATCCGTCCTTGGCTGAGCGGTTGTAGACGATCCCGTTCAATAGTGAACCAGGCGATTCAGCAGCAATTGCATCGGCCCACCGAGTTCAGGTGACCCTGATATCGGCCAGGCGATCACAAGGCATGATCACGCGACGAAAGCGCCTCGCGGTGTCGGGTCTTTCTCTGTCTGCGGGCAACTGCTCTTGGTGTAAGTCAGAGTGCCGGTCAAACCCGGTGACAGCCGTTTGGGCAGGCTCCAGAGGCAGAAGCAACCCGTTGGTTGAATGAGCGCCGCTGTCGGTGCGACCAACGTAGAAGTTACAGGTCGATTTTAATCCCGGTACAATTTTGTTCGCGGCGCGAAAATAATTTCGCAGGGAGGCCGGCGAATGGCGGGTGCAAAAGACACGGATGATCTGGCGGTACAGGTTGCCTGGCTGTCGTACATCGGCGGCTATACCCAGGCCGATATCGCGAGTCGTCTGTCGCTGTCCCGCGCAAAAGTGCACCGACTGATCAGCGAAGCCCATGCGGCCGGCTATGTGCACGTTTTCATCGACCGGTCGCCGGCACGGCTCGTGGCGCTGGAGGACCGTGTACGTGACGCCTTCGGCCTGCGCCAGTGCACGGTCGTGCCGGATATCTCCGATCACGAAGACAGGGCGCCGAACGTCGCGGCGGTGGGGGCGGCGGCTGCCCGCTATCTGCACGGTCGCTTCGCCAGCGGCGACATCGCATCGCTGGGTCTGTCCTGGGGGCGTGCGCTCTCGGAGATGACCCGCCAGCTGCCACGCGGCCAGTATTCCGACCTGGCGCTGGTATCGCTGATGGGAAGCCTGACGCTGCAGTCGGCGATCAATCCGTTCGACGTGGTGTACCGCCTTGCCGATATCACCGGTGGCCAGGGTTTTTTCCTGCCCGCGCCGTTCATGGCCGACAGCGTCGAGGACAAGTCGGTGCTGGTCGCGCAGCGTAGCGTCTCCGATGCGCTGGAGCGCGCGCGTGGCGTGGACCTGTGCTGTGTGGGCATCGGCGCGCTGCTCAAGGAGCAGCCCATGTTCGCCCAGGCGGTCGGCCTGCTCGGCGAATCCGATCTGGCGGATCTTCAGGCGGCCGGGGCGGAAGGCGAACTGCTGGGGCATTTCCTGGATTCCAGCGGCCGTCTCGTGGACAGCCCCACCAACAACAGAACCATCGGTTTGTCGCTCGACGAACTCAAGGGCCTGGACGTGATGGGCGTTGCCGCCGGTGAGCACAAGGCGCCGGCACTCATCGCCGTGCTCAACAGCGGCGTGCTCGATTACCTGATTATCGATGAGCGGGCCGCGGACGCGGTGTGCCTGCTCATGGACAAGGCCGGCTGATGGCTTTCGTCGTTTCCAATTGCAGATCGGCCGGCTTCGGAGAAGCGCGCCGGTCGCGCGGCGACGGAATGGCCATGAGCGGCAACAATCGAATTCGAGGAATACAAAAACCAACCTGAGTCGATAAGGGAGGAGTTATGAAACGTTTTCCGAAGAAGGGAACGGCACTGTTCATCGCCGCGGCGGCAACGTCTGCGGCGACCCTTGTAGCGCCTGCATGGGCGCAATCGGATGCCGACACCGGCATGGTGGAGACCGCACCCACATTTCGCGACAAGTTCATGTCGCAGGTGGTCAACGGCTCGGAAGTCCACGGGCGTGTCGGTATCTATGATTTCCGGCGTTGGCACGATACCAACCAGCCGTACCCGGGCCAGCCGGAGACCGACGACGATTTCAACACCCAGGGCACCAACTACGGCGCCCAGATCGGCCTGCAGACCGGCCGAATCTACGGCTTTTCCGCCGGCGCGGAGTTCGTCTATGAAGACAGCTTCTACGGCAACAACGACGCCGGCACCAAGCTCAACTGCAACCTCGCCTGCGACGGACCGGTCGAGAATCTGACCCAGGGATATCTGCAGTTCAACGGCTATGGCCTGCAACTGCGCGGCGGCCGCCAGTTGCTCAACACGCCGCTCGCCGGCGCCGACCAGTTCACCTTCCTGCCGCGTTCTTTCAACGGTGTGTCGGCGGTGTTCCGGCCACTGCGAATGATGGGACGCATGTCCGCCAGTGACCCGTCCGCGAGCGCCGACTCCGACCGCAGCGGCCCGCAGATCACGCAGGCGCGCGTCGGGGATGCGCAAAGCTACGAGACCGATCAGTATCTGCCGTTCGACATGACGGCGTCGATGAGCGAAATGCCGGAATGGCAGCTGTTCGCGGCCAAGATCGATCGCTACGAGGGACGCGGCAACGCCGATGGATTCGTGCGCAACAACCGCTATTTCAACGATGTCGCCGGATTCTGGTCGGTCGGCACCACATTCCGCGATGTGGCGCCCAGCGGCCAGTACATCGCGCAGTATTACCACTACACCTTCCAGCAGACACAGAATAGTGAATACGGGGAAGTTGGCTACATGGCGCCCACGTTCGACGCGGACGCCGACTATGGTGGCTGGGCGCCCTATGCCCGTGCCCAGTGGGTGCACTCCTACGACGTCGACGACAGCCGTGTGGAAGAGGGCATCGACTCGGACGTGTTCGGGCTCAAGCTCGGCGTCAATACCCAGGAACTGGGGTTCTCGGTCTTCGGCAATTTCTCGCCGATCCACTCCGGCTCGTTCAACGACGGCCAGTTCCTGCACCCCTACACCGATCTGTCCGGCGTGCTCTACACCGACACCATGAACAACGGCATTCAGGAAATCGGGCCAGGCTGGGCCGCGGGTGCGCGGTTCGACTTCACCCCGACCGACAACTTGAGCATGTACGCGCGCTACGTGAAATACCAAGCCAAGCACGGTCATTACCACGATTTCTATTTCAACGCCGGCGCCGACGGCGTGATCTCAGACGCCGACTTCACCGGCGAGGAAGTGGACGACCAGAACAGCGACGCCATCGGCATCGGGCTGACCTACGACCTTGGCGGCCTGTGGTCCCAGCTCGCCGGGCTGAAGATCAACGACAATCTGGGCATCACTCGCTTCGACGGTGCACCCAATTTCTATAACAACCGGGTGCGTTTTTATTACAGCTTCTAGCCGGATTGGCGTCGCGGCGTGCCGAATCTGACGCATTCGGCTCCGCTGGAGCCAATGCGTGCCGCGCGATCTATTTGACGGCGCCGAGTTCGTGCTGTGCCCGGTGCCGTCATGGTCGATGCAAACCGTCGGAATGCTCATTGCGAGGCGCCGTGGTGTTTTAGTCTTCACTGATGCACCGGCGCCGCCGGGTCGTGACCGCTTCATGGCAGATGACTACTGCAGCGACAGCGCGTCAATTGAATGCTCGGGTTTTAATACAGGCAATTCGGCGGGCTGATTTGTCACTTCGACGGCCCGGTTGTGGCGCACTCGGGCCATGGTGTGCGTCGGCGGTCCGCGGACACCCGGCTACAATCATGCGACTTTAGTTGCAACGCCGGTCGTTGAAGGGCCCGAAGCGCGGGTCGCCTTAGTCTCCGTCTAAGACCATTAACCCTGCGTTCGTTGACGGGATGCCGTCCCCGCCGAAGACTCCGTCTCACAACGATAACGAGACGGAGGAGCGTGCATGGTTATTTATGGTGTGGCCTTGTTGGCTGCGTGCATGCTGGTGGGCAACCTGATCGGCGAATTGATCGGGATGGCCATCGGTGTGACTTCGAATGTCGGCGGCGTGGGCCTGGCGATGCTGCTGCTGGTGTTCATGGTCTATCGGCTGCAACAGGCGGGCTGTTTGGATATGTCGTCCAGACGCGGCGTCGAGTTCTGGAGTTCGCTCTATATTCCGATCGTGGTCGCGATGGCCGCCAGCCAGAACGTGGTGGGTGCGGTAACCGGTGGACCGGTCGCGCTCGTCGGCGGTTTGCTGGTTGTCGCGGTGAGCTTCGCACTGGTGCCGGTGATAGCAAATCTCGGCAACGGCAAATATGCCGTGCCGCTGGATGATCTCGAACACGACGATCAGGACGACGCGGAGGCCCGCCATGAATGAGCGCCTTCTCGAAGTATTCACCAGCAACGGTCTGATCACGGCGTTTGCCGCTGTGGGCCTGCTGATGCTGGTCTGCAATCTGATCTCGAAACATCTCACCGCCGGTCGTATTCACGGTTCGGCGATCGCGATTGCCGCCGGTCTGGTGCTGTCTTATATCGGCGGTGTGTCGACCGGCGGCGAGGACGGCCTGGCCGACATCGCGCTGTTCTCGGGGCTGGGCCTGATGGGCGGCTCGATGCTGCGCGATTTCGCGATCGTGGCCACGGCTTTCGGCGTGGATGTCCGTGAGCTCAAAAAAGCCGGCATGAACGGCGTGATCGCGCTGTTCGTGGGCCTGCTGGTGCCGTTCACGCTGGGTGCGATCGTGGCGTATCTGTTCGGTTATACCGACCCGGTCGCGGTGACCACGATCGGCGCCGGTGCGGCGACCTATATCGTCGGTCCGGTGACGGGAACGGCCATTGGCGCCGGCTCCGATCTGATCGCGCTGTCGATCGCCATCGGCCTGGTGAAGTCGATCTCGGTGATGATCGTGACGCCGATCGTGGCGCGCTCGATCTCGTTGAACAATCCGTCGGCCGCCCTGGTGTTCGGCGGCATGATGGGCACGACCAGCGGCGTGGCCGGAGGTCTCGCGGCCACCGATGCCCGGCTGGTGCCCTACGGCGCGATGACCGCAACGTTCTATACCGGACTCGGCTGCCTGCTCGGGCCGTCGCTGTTCTATCTGGTGGTACGTGCGCTGCTCGGCGGCTGAATCGGGTCACGTGCACTGCGCGCCGCGGTCATTGCGCTCAGGCAGTGATCGTGCGCGCCGCCTGTTCGAGGGCGACGATGCGCGCGTCTGCGGTACGCGATTTCAGGTAGCACAGCCCCACGGTCTGAGTGACTCGCTGGGCGGCGACCACGCGCAGGAATTCGAGTGCGTCCGGATAGATGTCGTCGATACGCCCGGGCAGCAGGGCATGGCCGACCCCGCCCTTGACCAGACTCGTAAGGGTGAAGATGTCGTTGGCCCGCAGCGCGACGCGGGGCGTAATGCCCGCCTGCTGAAACATGCGATAGCTGTCGCGTCCGGTGGAGAAATCCTGCGACAGCATCACGAACGGGGCGCCGTCGTAGTCGCGCAGGTCGGCGAGGCGGTCAGCGCCTCGGCGTGCCGGCTCGCTGCCGCGCGCGCGGGCAAGCTGGATCTCGTCTTCGAACAGCGGCGTGATGATGCGGCGTCGGCTGCGCGCGAGTTCGTGTACGCAGATCAGCGCGGCGTCGATATCGCCGGCGTGCAGCTTGGCTTCCAGGTCGGCGTTGGAGCCGAGCACCAGTTCGATATCGCAGTCGGGCACCGTCTCCTTGAGGCGGTTGATGATGCGTGGCACCAGCGCCACCGTCAGCGAATACAGCGAGCCGATACGAAAGATGCTCGGCGAGATGCCGGCCGCCTGGCGCGCGGCATCGACGCTGGTCTGAATGCGCTCGATGATGTCGCTGGCGTGTGTTTCCAGAACGAACGCCGAGGCCAGCGGCTGCAGCGAACGGCTGCGATGGGCGAACAGCGGACAGCCGACCGCGGCTTCCAGCGAATGGATCGCCTTGTGCACAGACACATTCGACAGCGACAGCGCCTCCGCGGCACGCGCCAGATTTCGCTCACGCATGAACACGAGAAAGATCTCGAGCTTGCGCAGGGTGATTTCGTCGCTGCTCATGTGGCTCCTCTCAATAAGCGCATCGGGTGCGCTGATGCGGGTGGGCGCCGAGCTTAGCGTGACGTTAAGCGACTGCCACCCAGGTTTATTGAACGCCCCACGGCAGCAGCCTAACGTGACGCCGACCCGCGCTCTTCAGGACGGATTATGACCCAACGAAACTGGAATACACGCGCCGAGGACAAGGCCGAACGCCTGGCCGGAATCCGCGCGAAGCTGGATGGCAAGATCCTGGCACGCGAGCATATTGCCGATGCGCTGTATGCGTTGATCCGCAGCGGCGACCGGGTGATCGCGGAAGGCAATAATCAAAAGCAGGCGGATTTCCTCTCCGGCGCGCTCGCGGAGCTGGATCCCGAGCGGCTGCACGATCTGCACATGATCCAGCCCAGCGTCGGCCGTCCCGAGCATCTGGCCGTGTTCGAGAAGGGCATTGCAAAGAAACTCGATTTCGCCTTCTCCGGCACGCAAAGCCATCGCATCGGTGCGCTGATGATGGATGGCACGATCGAGGTCGGCGCCATCCACACCTATATCGAACTCTACGGACGGCTGTTCGTGGACCTGATTCCGCGCGTGCTGCTCACCGCGGCCTTCAAGGCCGATCGCGAAGGCAATCTCTATACCGGGCCGTCCACCGAGGACACGCCCGCGCTGGCCGAGGCCACGGCGTTCTCGAACGGCATCGTCATTGCCCAGGTCAACGAGATAGTAGACGACCCGGCGGATCTGGACCGCGTGGATATTCCCGCCTCCTGGGTCGATGTGGTGGTGGAGGCGGACAAGCCGTTCTTCATCGAGCCGCTGTTCACCCGCGACCCGCGTCATATCACGCCGGTACAGATCTTCATGGCGATGATGGCGCTCAAGGGCATCTACGCCGAGCACGGCGTGACCTCGCTCAACCACGGCATCGGTTTCAACACCGCGGCGATCGAACTGCTGCTGCCGACCTACGGCGAAAAACTCGGCCTGCGCGGCCAGATTGCCAGGAACTGGGTGCTCAACCCGCATCCCACGCTGATCCCGGCGATCGAATCCGGCTGGGTCGAGTCGGTGCATTGTTTCGGCACCGAGCTGGGTATGGAGAAATACGTGGCCGCACGGCCCGACGTGTTCTTCACCGGCCACGACGGTTCCCTGCGCTCGAACCGGGCCTTCTGCCAGTTGGCGGGCCTGTACGCCGCCGACATGTTCATCGGCTCGACCCTGCAGATCGATCCCGACGGCAACTCGTCGACGGTGACCACCACGCGCGTCTCCGGCTTCGGCGGCGCGCCCAATCTGGGCAGTGATGCCCGCGGGCGTCGGCATTCCACGCCTGCATGGCAGGATCTTGCGGGCGTAAACGACCCGATGGCGCGCGGGCGAAAGCTGGTCGTGCAGATGGTGGAAACATTCCAGGCCGGGCTCAAGCCCACGTTCGTCGACGAACTGGACGCGGTGACGGTCGCCCGAAAAGCCAATCTGCCGATCGCGCCGGTCATGGTCTACGGCGACGACACCACGCATCTGCTTACCGAAGAAGGGCTGGCCTATCTCTACAAGGCGGAGTCGCTGGAAGAACGCCGCGCGATGATCGCAGCCGTAGCCGGGGTCACCCCGCTGGGTCTGGCCGCCGACGATCAGGTCACCGCAAAACTGCGCGCCCAGGACAAGATCCGGCTGCCCGAGGATATGGGCGTGACCCATACCGAAGCCACGCGTTCGCAGCTGGCGGCGAGCAGCATCGCCGATCTGGTCGACTGGTCGGGCGGGCTCTACGAACCGCCGCCACGTTTTCGGAGCTGGTGATGCCATTCGACGGGTTTTTCAGAACACGACGCCAGGATGTGCGGGCACGTTCGCTCGCCGACATGCTGGCGCGCACGGCTACCGATGCGCTGCGTGCCGAAGTCGATCTCACCCCCAAGCCGGGGTTGGTCGACCGGCGCGACAACGGCGCCCATCGCGACATGAGTCATGCGTTGATGATGGCGTCGAGCGAGGCGTTGACGCTCGGTTTTCATGATTGCGCCGTCGCCGCCATGCGCGAGCGCGACCCCGAGCGGCTGCGTGCCGAACTGGGCGTGCACGGGCGCGAGAGCGAGGCCCGGATGATGCTTGCCACCGGCGGCATCAACACCCACCGCGGGTCGATATGGGCGCTGGGACTGCTGGTGGCGGCAGCCGCTGCCGAACCTGGCCGCTGGCGGGCGTCCGATCTGCTGGCCTGGGTCGCGCGCATGGCGGCCATCGACGACCCGGCGCTGGCGCCGCTGCGCGTGTCCAACGGCCAGCGTGCCGTGCGCCAGTACGGCGTCGCCGGCGCACGCGGCGAAGCCGAGCGCGGTTTCTGTCAGATCACCAACGCTGCGCTGCCGGTTCTGCGTCACTCTCGCGATGCCGGCGCCAGCGAGCGCGTGGCCCGGCTCAACGCGTTGCTCGCGCTGATGGCGGTGCTCGACGACACCTGCGTGCTCAGTCGTGCCGGCAGGGCGGGGCTGCATCTCGTGCAGCAGCAGGCCACCGATATTCTCGCGATCGGCGGCGTGGGAACGCGGGGCGGCGGGTGTCGGCTGGCCGCACTCGAGCAGGCCCTGATTGGCGCCAACGCCTCGCCGGGCGGCAGTGCCGATCTGCTGTCGGCCACCTTATTCATCGACGCGCTGGAAACCGCGGCGCGTGACAAGCCGGGCGGGCGCGATCGGCGCGCGCCGACGCGCAAGGAGATTCGTAATGCAGACGTTATCGCTTGATTATCCGGCCGGCGCGCCGGCCGCGCGGCGCGCACTCGCCGGCGTGGTCGGCTCCGGCGATCTGGAAGTGCTGCTGGAGCCGGGTGAGACCGGGCGCTCGACGGTCGCGATCCAGACCTCCGTGGACGGGGTCAACGAAATCTGGACCGCGGTCATCGACCGCGTCTTCGCTGACGCGGGGCAGGCCGCGGTCGCACTCGAGATCAACGACTTCGGCGCCACCCCCGCTGTGGTGCGCCTGCGTATCGCCCAGGCGTTCGAACTGGCAACGACAGCCACAACCGGAGACCATTGATGGACAGCGCACGCTTGCTCGCCCGCGAGAGCTTTGTCGAGAAGAGCGCACGGACACGTGTCACCGACCTTCTCGACGCCGGCACGCTGCGTGAACTGCTCGACCCGTTCGAGCGGCTGCGTTCACCGTGGTTGCCGATGCAGGATATCGTCACCCAGGCCGACGACGGCGTGGTTATCGCGCGCGGCACGATCGACGGCGTGGCCGTGGTCTGCGCGGCAATCGAGCCGGCCTTTCAGGGCGGGTCGATGGGCGAGGTCGGCGGCGCCAAGATCGCCGGCGCGCTCGAACTCGCGCTCGAGGACGCCAGGGCGGGCGAGCCGGTTGTGCCGGTTTTATTGTTGGAGACCGGCGGCGTGCGTCTGCAGGAAGCCAACTGCGGGCTGGCGGCCATCGCCGAAATCCATGCCGCGATCGTGGCGTTGCGGCGATACGTGCCGGTGGTCGCCGCGATCACCGGGCCGGTGGGCTGTTTCGGCGGCATGTCGATCGCGGCCGCCCTGTGCTCGCATCTGATCGTCACCCGCGAAGCACGGCTCGGTCTCAACGGCCCGCAGGTGATCGAGCAGGAAGCCGGCGTCGACGAGTTCGATTCACGCGACCGGCCCATGATCTGGGGACTGACCGGCGGCGAACAGCGTCATGCCACCGGCTTCGTGGAAGCGATCTGCGACGACGATGCCGATGCGATTCGCGTAGCCATTGCTGAAGCCGTGCGGGCCCGACCCGGCCCGCTGGCCCGCACTCAGGCCATCGACGCCAATCTGGCGCGGCTGCAGGCGATCGACCCGAGCGACGTCGACGCCGCGACCGTGCGTGCCCACTTCAACCCGGCGGCGACGTCATGAGCGATCCCAACACATCATCGATTTCGGGCCGCGGCGCCCATTGGCTGGCCGCACTGACCGACGGCGCCGGCGCGGTTGACGGCTATCCGGCCAGTCTGCGGGTGGTGGATGCGCCGCTCGGTGACATGCCAGCGCGCTATATCGCCGTGGTACCGGACCCGGACAATCGTTTTCCGCGCGCGCGCGCCGGCGAGGTCGGCTTGCTGGAAGGCTGGAGTCTGGCCCGGGCGGTGGGCGAAGCGGTGGCGGCCGATGAAAACAAGGATATGAAACGCGTCATCGTGGCCGTCATCGACGTGCCGAGTCAGGCCTACGGCCGCGCCGAGGAAGCGTTCGGCATCCATCAGGCGCTGGCCGCCGCGGCCGAAAGCTATGCGCGGGCGCGCAATGCCGGACATCCGGTGCTGGGGCTGATCGTCGGCAAGGCCATGTCCGGTGCGTTCCTTGCCCACGGCTACCAGGCCAATCGTCTGATCGCACTCGACGATGCCGACGTGCAGGTTCATGCCATGGGTAAACAGGCGGCCGCGCGTATTACCCAGCGCAGCGTGGAAGGCGTCGAAAAGCTCGCCGAGACGATCACGCCGATGGCATATGACATCGCGAGTTTCGACCGGCTCGGGCTATTGCATGCATGTCTCTCGGTCGGCGATGCCGACACGCCAAGCGACGCCGATATTGCGACGGTGCGGGAGAGTCTGAACGCGGCACTGGCCGATATCGGCGTGCACGCGGAGCATGACCGCGATCTGTCGTCACGGCTCGACGGGAAGGGGCGCGCGGCCTCGGTCGAAGTCCGCAAGCGCCTGCGCGCGCAATGGCGTGGCTGAGCATCCTGGAGTCATGCAAGGTTATGACTACAGCATCACAGGCTCGGCTTATCGGCCGCACGATCTGGTCTGGATCGACGTCGCCGCGCTGCCGGCCGATACGCCGGCCTGGGCTCTGACTTGTATGGCAGAGGGCGCGCCGGCGGTCGTGCGGCGCGCGCCGCGAAAAGGCCGCTCGCTGCCGGTGGGGATTCGCGGGGCGTATCGCGGCCAACGTCATGCCACAGTAGTCGACCACGAGTGCGTCCGGCGCTGTATTGCGCCCGAGACGCTGATTGGTCGGCGCGGCGAGCGGGTGCCGGCGCTCGCCTGTCTCGCGCGGGTCGGCGTGATCTTGTCGACGCAAAACATCATCTGGGGTATCACCGGCGCGGTCGGCTTCGAACTGGCCAGTGCAATCTCGGCCTGCCATGTCGAATCCGATCTCGATCTGCTGGTGCGTGCGCCGGAACGATTGACGCGCGAGCAAGCGCGACGCCTGCACGCATCGCTGGCGGTCCTGCCGGTACGGTGCGACGTGCAGTTGGAGACGCCGGCGGGCGCGATCGCGCTCGCCGAGTGGGCCGGCGCCGCCGAACAGGTGCTGGTGAAAAGCGATACCGGGCCGTGGCTGTCAGCGGATCCCTGGGCCGGTATACGCGACCTGTCGATCGCACCGTGCGACGCCCTGACGCAAGCGTTGAACTGAAGGGTGGGTGCGCTGTTCATGTTCGCAGGCCAGGGCGCGCAGCGGCCGGGCATGCTGGCCGACCTACCGGATAGTCCGCCCGTGCGGCGCACGCTGGCGCAGGCGGCCGATACGCTCGGCCTCGATGTCGGCGCCCTCGACAGCATCGAGGCGCTCGCGGATACCCAGAACGTACAACTCGCACTCACCGTTGCCGGCGTCGCCGGCGCGCGTCATCTGGCCGAGCAGGGTGCTGTGCCCGATGCCGTCATGGGCTTGTCGATCGGCGCCTGGCCGGCAGCCGTGGTCGCAGGTGCGATCGGATTCGCCGAGGCACTGGCGCTGGTGGCCGAGCGCGGTCGCTTGATGGCGGAGGCGTACCCGAGCGGCTACGGCATGAGCGCGGTCCTCGGCTTGTCGGAGGACAGGGTGCGCGGTTTGGTGGCCGACGTATCCCGCGACGACGCGCCGCTGTATATCGGCAACGTCAACAGTGACGAGCAGATCGTGGTGGCCGGAGACGACGACGGGCTCGCGCGGCTGGCCGAGACCGCCAGGGCGGCCGGCGCGCGTCGCGTGCAGCGCCTCGACATGGCGGTGCCGTCGCACTGTCCGCTGCTGGACGAACCCGCGGCGCAGCTCGCGAATGTGGCGCGCGATACGTTATTCGATGCGCCCGTCATTGCCTACTTCAGCGCTAACGCGCGGCGGCGGCTCTGGCGCGCCGACGCGATCCGCGACGACCTCGTCTACAACATGGCGAAGCCGGTGTACTGGGCCGCCAGTGCACGCATCGTGCATGAATCGGGGTTCCATCTGGCGGTGGAGATGCCGCCGTCGCACGTGCTCACCGGGCTGCAGCCAACGATGGAGCCGCCGGGCGAGGCCGTGGCCGTCATCGATACCGGCTGGCATAATGCGGCGGCCCTGACACGGCGCGCGACGGTGGACAACCGCTGATCGCAGACGTCACGCGCTGCCGACCGGCAGCCCAAGGAGTTCCAGCCGCATGGCGCAAGCCGAGCAAAGCCGAGTGGCGCATCTGATCTTCGTTGGCGTGCTCGGCATGCTGACCGCGATCGCGCCGCTTTCCATCGATATGTATCTGCCGGCCATGCCGGGCCTGGCCCAGGAATTCTCGGTCTCGGCGGCCTATGTGCAGTACAGCCTGAGCCTGTTCTTCATCGGGCTGGCGCTGGGCCAGCTCACCTACGGGCCGATTTCGGATCGCTATGGGCGTCTGCCCGTGCTGTATTTCGGCATCAGCCTGTATCTGCTGGCGAGCATTGCCTGTGCCATGTCGACTTCGGTGGGCATGCTGATCGCCGCGCGTGCAGTTCAGGGGTTCGGGGCAGCGGCCGCGCCGGTGATGGCGCGCGCGATCGTGCGCGACAAGTTCGAAGGCTCGCATGCGGCCAGCGTGATGTCGTTCGTGGTGATGGTCATGGCGACCGCGCCGCTGGTGGCACCGCTGCTGGGCGGACTCGTGCTCACGTTCTTCTCCTGGCAGGGAATTTTCTGGCTGCTGTTCATCTATTCGATCGCCTGTCTGGTCGCACTGCGGCTGCTGCTGGCGGAGTCGCACGCGCATCATCGGCGCGTGCGCGATCGCAGCCTGCTGTCCCAGTACATCGGTTATCTGGCGCTGCTGCGCCGTTTACCGATCGCTTTGTTCCTGCTCTGCGGCAGTCTCATGTTCGGCGCGCTGTTTTCTTATGTCGCCGGCAGTTCGTTCGTCTATATCACCCAGTTCGGCATCGACAAATCGCTGTTCGGCTTCTATTTCGGCGCCAATGTGCTGGCCATGCTCGTGGGTACCTTCGCCAACGCGCGGCTGGTGATTCATTTCGGCTATCGCACGCTGCTGGGTGTCGCGGTGTGCAATACGTTCGTCTGCGGTCTGGTGCTGCTGGTGACCACGCTTACCGGCCTCGGCGGGTTCTGGGGCGTGGCGGTGCCGTTGTTCTTCCTGCTGTCCACGGTCGGCGTCGCCGGTGCGAACACGGTCGCGGGTCTGCTCGATCTCGCCCCGGATGCAGCGGGTGCGGCCTCGGCGCTGTTCGGTGTCTGTCAGTTCACTGCCGGCGCAGTGGCAACGTGGTGCGTGGGCGCGCTCGGCGGTGATGCGATCGCCATGGCCATTGTCATGAGTGTGTCGGCGGCGGGCTCGGTCGGCGCCTATGTGGCGCTGATCCGGCGTGTGCCGTTGCCGGCCCCGCGCACCGCGCGTCTCCAGCGGTAACCAGCGCCGCTCGCAATGGGTCACTGCGCAGGCCCAGCGGCCTTGCTCTGTTCGACTCCCGCTGCTCAGACTGTCCAGGGCGCCGGCGCCTCGGGGTCGATGTCGTATGCCGCGATCGCCTGTGCCGGTAGACCAGGCTCGATCGTCCCTTCGTGGGCGAGGGCGGTGAGTGCCGCCAGTACGATCTCGTAGCGGTCGACTTCGAAGAACCGACGGATTGCGGTACGGGTATCGCTGCGTCCGAAACCATCGGTACCCAGAGTAACGTAGTGGGCCTGCACGTAAGGGGCGATCAGTTGCGGATAGGCCTGCACGTAGTCGGTGGCCGCGACGATGGGCGTGGCATCGCTGAAACTGCTGGCGACATGGCTGCAGCGCGATGTCTCGCCGGGGTGGTGCCGGTTCCAGCGCTCCACCTCGCGGGCGTCGCGGGCGAGTTCGGCGAAGCTGGGGGCACTCCAGATTTCGCTCGTGATCTGCCAGTCCTCGGCCAGTAACGTGGCCGCTGCACGAACCTCGTGCAGGATCGAGCCGGAGCCCAGCAGGCGAATTTCGCCGGCCGGTGTCGAAGCAGACCGGGTTTCGAAACGGTACAGGCCGCGAATGATGTCGTCTTCGATGCCCGCGGGCATCGAAGGCTGTTCGTCCTTGGCGTTCATGACGGTCAGGTAGTAGAACTCGTCGGCCTGGTCGACGAGCATGCGGCGCATGCCGTGGTCCACGATTACCGCCAGTTCGAAAGCGAAGCCGGGATCGTAGGCGCGGCAATTGGGCACGCCCGCGGCAACCACGTGACTGAAGCCGTCCTGGTGTTGCAGCCCTTCGCCGGAGAGCGTGGTGCGCCCGGCCGTGCCGCCGACGAGAAAACCACGGGTACGCTGATCGGCGGCGGCCCAGATCAGATCGCCCACGCGCTGGAAGCCGAACATCGAGTAGTAGATATAGAACGGCAGCATGGAAAAGCCGTGCACCGAATAGGCAGTGCCGGCGGCAACCCAGGACGACAGTGCGCCGGCCTCGGTGATGCCTTCCTCCAGGATCTGGCCGTCGCGGGACTCGTTGTAGTACAGAACCGAGCCGGCGTCCTCGGGCTCGTAGCGCTGGCCGGCCGGAGAATAGATGCCGATCTGGCGAAACAGGCTGTCGAGGCCGAAGGTCCGTGCCTCGTCGGCCACGATCGGCACGATGCGTGGGCCCAGCGCCTCGTCCTTGAGCAGGCTGCGCAGCATGCGCACCAGTGCCATCGTGGTCGACATCGCCTTGCCATCGGCTTCGAGCGCGAATTGTGCATACGTGCCCAGCGCGGGTACGGGTAGCGACTCGGCGCGGGTGCGACGCGCCGGTAGGGCGCCGCCCAGCGCTGTCCGGCGCTCGCGCAGATAGCGCATTTCGGGGCTGTCGTCGGCCGGTTTGTAGAAGCGTAGATCCGCGAGATCCTGGTCCGATAGCGGCAGATCGAAACGGGCACGAAAATCCTGCAGCGCCTCGATGTCGAGCTTCTTGGTCTGATGGGCGGTCATGCGTGATTCGCCAGCGCCGCCCATGCCGAAACCCTTCTTGGTCTTGGCCAGGATCACGGTCGGCGCGCCTGCATGCGCCCGCGCGGCGGCGAATGCCGCATGCAGCTTGCGCAGGTCGTGGCCGCCGCGGGTCAGGCCGTCGATCTCGGCGTCGCTCATGTGCGCGACCAGTGCCTTGAGCTCCGGGTCCTCGTTGAAGAAGTGCACCAGGTTGTAGGAGCCGTCGTTCGCGCCCAGCGTCTGGTATTTGCCGTCGACGGTGGCGGCAAACGCACGCAGCAGGGCGTGGTGTTTGTCGCGGGCGAACAGGGCGTCCCAGTCCGAGCCCCAGAGAACCTTGATCACGTTCCAGCCGGCGCCTCGGAACAGTGATTCCAGTTCCGGAATGATCTGGCCATTGCCGCGCACCGGTCCATCCAGGCGCTGAAGATTGCAGTTGACGATGAAGGTGAGGTTGTCGAGGCCCTCGCGCGCGGCAAGGGTCAGCCCGCCGACCGATTCGGGTTCATCCATCTCGCCGTCGCCGAAGATGCCCCAGACATGCCGGTCGCCCGGCTCGGTCAGGCCGCGCGCGGCGAGATACCGCATGAAACGCGCCTGATAGATGGCGTTGATCGGGCCGATGCCCATGGAGCCGGTAGGAAACTGCCAGAAATCGGGCATCAGCCAGGGGTGGGGATAGGAACTCAGGCCGGTGCCGCCGGTTTCCTGGCGAAAATTGTCCAGCCGCGTCTCGCTCAGCCGGCCTTCCAGGTAGGCGCGTGCATAGACGCCGGGCGCGGAGTGCGGCTGGAAGTAGACCAGGTCGGCGCCACCGGACGCATCCGCGCCGCGAAAGAAATGATTGAAGCCGACTTCGAACAGCTCGGCGGCGGCCGCATAGCTGGCAATATGGCCCCCGAGTTCGCCGAAGGCCTTGTTGGCGCGTACCACCATGGCAAGCGCGTTCCAGCGCTGGATCGCGGTGAGCCGTCTTTCGATGGCCAGATCGCCCGGGTAATGACCCTGGCGCTCGACCGGTATCGTGTTGCGGTAGGCCGAATAGGGCGCCGAGTCCGGTGAGACGCCCTCATCACGGGCTGCCTCCGTCAGCTTGCGCAGTAGAAAGCGCGCGCGATCCAGGCCTTCGTTGGCGAGTACGCTGTCCAGTGCGTCGATCCATTCCCGGGTCTCGAGCGGATCGACATCGGCCGATGCATCGTGATCTGTGAACGGGGCGAAATTATCCTGACCTGTGGCCATTCGGCGTCTCCTTTCTATCCCCGAATGTTAGCGGAGCGCGCGCGGTAGGGGTTGCTGTTCTGGCCTGTCGGCCGATCCGAAATCCGCATATCCTGTGGCAAAGCAAGAGAAGACTGGCCGCATATGCCGAAGAAATACCCGGACGCAGTAGACCTGCGAATTCTCAATGAATTGCAGGACAACGCGAAGCTCACCAATCAGGAACTGGCGTCGCGTGTACATCTGTCGCCCTCACCCTGCCTGACCCGGGTGCGGGCACTGGAGAGCAACGGCTATATCAATCGTTATGTGGCGCTGGTCGACCCGCGTCGGGTGGGCCTGGGCGTGAGCGTATTCATCCAGGTACGGCTGGAAAAGCAGGTCGAGGAAGCCCTGCAGCGATTCGAGACCGCGATGAATGCTTATCCGCAGGTCATGGAGTGCTATCTCATGACCGGCACGTCCGATTATCTGTTGCGCGTAGTGGTCGAAGACGTACCGGCGCTCGAGCGCTTCATCGTGGACGAGCTCTCGCAGCTGGCCGGCATGGCCAATATCCAGTCCAGCTTTGCGCTCAAACAGGTCAAGTACAAGACCGCGCTCCCGCTCTGAGGCCGGTCGGTCCGGCCGCATCGCGGTGGCACAGATTGGGCACGAGTACCGCGAACCGCCGGCGGGCACAGCCTTTTTCTCGTGACCGCAGATCTCGGACCGCCGAGATCGGTCGACAGCGCGACGGTTGACTGTGGCGACATGCCTCGATTTACCTGAAGAGGTGAGCGTGGGCGGTCCCGCCGGTGGAGCAGATATCAACAGCGCGCCCCCAGTTCGAAAACTCGTTGCAGCGAATCGCAGGCTACGGATCCGCGGTTTCGTAGCGTGAATTCGTTGAATCGTTCCGATTTTCCTCCGCCCCCCAGGTGTCGGTTGCGAGCCTTAGGCAGGATGACGAAAACTGGAATTATGCTGCGCCCACGGTCAGGGACACTGGGTGCAACGCCGGTGCATGTTGGCCGGGATGGAAGCACGCCGCGGCGTCAGCAGCCCAGGTCATTGCTGTCGTACAGCTTGCAGCGGTATCGACCGGATAACACGCGTTTCATGCGCGCTCAGGCCGGAGTGGGGCGCAACCGTTGTTACATCACGGATACGTTGAGCAGAGGCAAGTGACCGGTGCCCTATGTTTTCTCAGCGCCGTTTTCCGCGCCTGAAAAAATTGTTTGCGCGCCGCGCGAGATTGGATTAAATATGCATAAACGATAAAAATAATCCGGCCATACTCGATTTTGTATCTTACACTCAATTTTTAGAGAGTAGCGGCCGGCTTCATGTGGCGCATCAGCAGCATCGTAGCGCTGCAGCGAGAGCACGGTTGATGGCAAGTTCGGAGCGGCTGAAGGGGAGTACCGACAAGGGCTTTTGCGTGCTCGATGAGGCGCGTTGCCTGATGTTCGCGAATGCAGCATTTGCGAAGCTGCTCGGGACCGACGATCCCCATGCGCTGGCCGGCCGGCCGTTCGATGACTTCCTTGAAGAGCCGGGCCGGGAAATGCTTCGTGTCGCCCAGCACAGCGACGACCCCACGCCGGTGCTGATCCGCTCCAGCCTGCACCGGTCCGATGGTAGCTGGCTGCCGGCATTTCTTACTTTTCACGCCTTTACCACCCAAGCAGGTGATTTTGCCGGCGCTGTCTTAATCGTCACCCGGCGATCGCTGGGCGACTCCACGGCTATCAGTCTTTCCGAACGTCTGGAAATGGCGCTGTCGGCGGGCGCGCTCGGGGCCTGGAGTCTGGATCTGCGCAGTGGCGCGGCCTGGCGGACCGCGTTACACGACCAGGTCTTCGGCTACGACGACACATTGCCGCACTGGACCTACGAAAAGTTTCTCGAACACGTTATCGATGAGGATCGCCCGGCGGTCAAACGCAAACTTGCGGTCGCGATCGAGACGAATTCGGCATGGACGTTCGAGTGTCGTATCCGCCGGCCCGACGGTGTGATTCGCTGGATATGGGCGCAGGGCCGGCCGGAATTCGATCTGCAGGGCGAGCCGGTGGCGCTGTTTGGCGTGGTCAAGGACATAAGCGAGCGCAAGGCTGCTGAAGAGCAGATCCAGTTTCTGGCCGAATACGATCCGCTGACCCGATTACCCAATCGGCGGCTGTTGATCGATCGGCTCGGGCAGGCTGTACGCGGGGCGCAACGCAGTGGCCAGGCGGGCGCGGTTTTCTTCATCGATCTCGACGACTTCAAGACCTTGAACGATACCCTGGGCCATCACGTCGGCGACCAGATGCTGCTCGAGGTGGCGCGGCGACTGCTGTCCTGCCTGCGGGCACAGGATACCGTTGCACGCTTCGGCGGCGACGAGTTCGTCGTGATCATGGAGGGCCTGGGCAGCAGTCAGCAGGATCTCGTGGCTGGCGTTCAGCAGTTGGCCGACAAGATTCTTGCGGCCATCGACCAACCCTACGACTTCAGCGTGCTCCAGCACCGACGCATGACGTGCAGTATTGGCGCGGTAACGTTTGATGATTCGAACGATACGCCGGACTCATTGCTGCGACAGGCGGACCTCGCGATGTATCGCGCAAAGTCGGCCGGCGGCCATGCGGTGCAGTTCTACGAGCCCGAGATGCAGATTGCGATTGACGCACGGGTGGCGCTGGAAAGCGAGATACAACTGGGACTCAAGCACGGCGAATTCGAGCTCTATTACCAACCGCAGATCGATATCGCGGGGGAAACCGTTGCCGCGGAAGCGCTTATTCGCTGGCGACATCCACGGCGAGGGCTGGTCAGTCCGATCGAATTCATTCCGACGGCCGAGGATTCCGGTCTCATCATGCCGCTCGGGCGTTTTGTGCTGCAGGCCGCCTGCGAGCAGCTGGGTGCGTGGGCCGGCGATCCGGAATTGGCGCAGATATCGATCGCGGTCAATATCAGCGCGCGCCAGTTCCACCATCCCGACTTCGTGGATGATGTCTTTCGGGTGCTCGACAGCAGCGCTATCGACCCGTCCCGGCTGGTGCTGGAACTGACCGAGAGCGTTCTGCTGGACAGCATCGACGACGCGGTTGGAAAGATGGCCATGCTCAAGGCCCGCGGTGTGCGGTTCTCGCTCGATGATTTCGGCACCGGCTATTCGTCGTTGTACTACCTCAAACTCCTCCCACTGGATCAGTTGAAGATCGACCAGCGGTTCGTGGGGGATCTGCTGACCGACGCAAACGACGCCGCGATTGTGTGCACGATCATTGCGTTGGCTCAGTGCCTTGGATTGGGGGTGATTGCCGAGGGAGTGGAGTGCGAGCAGGCCAGCGACTTTTTGCTTGCCCATCAATGCCATCTCCAGCAGGGTCATCTCTTCAGCGAGGCCCTGGAGCGCGAGCACTTCGAAACATTCCTCCAATGCCGAAGGGCTGATGTCTGTTCCCGCTATAACGGCCAGGCCTCGGATTCGGCGCTCTATTGAGACGAGCCGGTCGGGCCCGCCCTCCACAGTCGGGCATGATCCACTTGGGCGGCTGTGCCGGCTCTCCGCAAGCGATGCAACCTATTCAACGTCCCCGCGCGCGAAAGCGCGCACATCGTCCCAGGCCAATGCAGGTTCAAGGAAGTGTCACGGGTCGAGGCTAGACTGTGGTGTGCGACGTGTGAGCCGCCTGATCATCAGCAGGTCCGATATGTTCGAGTTCCAGATCCGCAAGGCCGACATCCGGCAGCATCGCGTAATCCCGATAGATGCGGCTGCTGATGAATCCGGTCTCACCGACGGTGAAGTGCTCGTCCGGGTCGAGCGGTTCGCGTTTACCGCCAACAACATCACCTACGCGACTATGGCGGACCGGCTCGGCTATTGGCAGTTCTTCCCGCCGGCGGGCGACGATGCCGACGGCTGGGGCGTCATTCCTGTCTGGGGATTTGCGTGCGTGATCGCGTCGCGGGCAGGCGATATTCCGGTCGGGGATCGTCTGTACGGCTACTTCCCGCCGGCGACATGCCTGATCATGAAGCCCGTCGGCATAAAGCCCCAACGCCTGATCGATGGCGCGGCCCACCGGTCACAGTTGCCGGCGGCCTACAACAGCTACAGCCGCGTCGCGGCCGAGCCGGGATACGACCGCGCGATGGACGACGAGCGCATGCTGCTGTGGCCCCTGCACATCACCTCGTTCTTTCTCTGGGACGTGCTGCAGGACCGACAATGGCATGGAGCGAGGCAGGTGGTCATCGTGAGCGCGTCCAGCAAGACCAGCATCGGTCTGGCCTATGCGCTAAACGTCGATGTCGATGCGCCGGTCGCCGTCGGCGTCACGTCGGCCTCGAACCTGGATTTCGTCGAGAATCTCGGCTTGTACGAGCGCACGGTCGCCTACGACGCGTTGACCGACATCGACGCCGATATCCCGGCGGTGATCGTCGACATGTCCGGCAATGTCGATGTGCTTGGGCATCTGCATGCCCATCTGGGCGAGAACATGCGCCGTTGCATCAACGTCGGCCTGACCCACGGGTCGGAAACCGGCATGGGCGAGGGCGTGATCGCCGAACGTAGCGAGTTCTTCTTTGCGCCGAGTCATATTCAAAAACGCGTCAAGGAGTGGGGCGCGGACGATTTCGGCCACAGAACATCGACCTTCCTGCGAGACGCGACGGTCGCTACCCGGGATTGGCTGACACTCAAGACGATCGATGGCCTGACGGGCCTTGCCGAGGTCTATCCGGAGGTGTGCGCGGGCCGGATTCCGGCGGATCAGGGCCTGATCGTCAAGCTCTGAGCGTCCGCACGCCACGGGCTGGCCGTTGGCGAGTGAGCTGATCCGCTTGGCGGGCAGAGCCCCGATGACCGCTCAAGAGTCACTCGGCGGTCATCGGGGTTGCAGCGCGGGACGTCGACATAACGCCGATACGGTTTACATGCTGCTGTCGTCGCTGTCGCGCAGCGTCTCGTGGTTGCTCTCATCCTTGCTTTCGTCGTGGGTGACGGGCGATTGGCCCTTGTAGCCACCGGCCGAGTCTTCCTTCACCGGCGACTGCACGCCGTAGCCGTGTTTCTGCGCTTCATAACCGCCGGCCGCGCCCGCGCCGGCCGCCGCCGCGATGCAGCCTTGCAGTGCCAGACATCCAACCAGAGCTGCGGCAACGACCGAAAGACGTATCAGATTACCCATCAACAAACTCCTGAGGTTCTAGGAACATCGTTTGAGTATATAGACCTGGATATGACCCATATCACCGAGCGCGCGACTCGATCGCCCAGCTTCCATGCCGATGGACAGCAGTGCGACGCAAAAGTGCGAGCCCGCCGGCAGGTCTGCTCGCGGGTGTCGACCGGCCGATGGATAGCCCGCCAGGTCTTCTGGCCAGGTTCTATCCCGTCAACGCCCGCGAGACGAAACGAAAGATCGAGATCAGGCGGCTTGTGCCGTCACGCACTGCACCGGCTCGTCGAACAGACCGAGATCGATCGATTGCGCCATGGCTTCGTAGCCCGCGTCGCTGGGGTGCAGATGGTCGCCGCTGTCGTACGCCGGCAGCAGGGTGGTCGGATTGGCCGGATCGCGGACGGCGGCATCGAAATCGATCACGCCGTCGAACTCCCCGCTGTTACGGATGAAATCGTTCACGGTCTGGCGTTTGGTTTCGCCGGCGGCCGTGTAGTAACCCGCGCCTTCGAAAGGCGTCAAGGTGGCGCCGTAGATCGTCAGGCACGCCGTATGCGCGCGGGCGATGATTTCGCGATACCCCTGAATGATGTCATCGGCGGAGACTTCCTCCTGGCCGAGTTCGGGAAAACCGATGTCGTTAATGCCCTCCAGGAGAGTGACGAACGTCGCGCCCGGCGGCGTCAGCACGTCCCGGTCCAGGCGCGAGAGCGCATTGGGCCCGATGATATCGTTGAGTACCCGGTTGCCGCTGATGCCTTCATTGACGATGGTCAGATCGCGCCTGCCGATCTCCTGGAAAAGTTTTTCGGCGAGTTGATCCGGCCAGCGGTTGTTGGCGTCCACCGTCGATGCGAAGCCGTCGGTTATCGAATCACCGAGCGTCACGATTGCACGCGTATCGGCTGTTGTTTCGACTTCGATGCCAGACAGGAAATAGCGTGAAGTAGACGTGCTGGCGACCGGAAACGTCGCCGCCGAGCTGAAATCGCCGGGCGTCGAGACATAGGTCGTCTGAACGCCGAGGGAGTGGCCGCTGGTCGCTGTCGTCATCTCGGGGAGATAAAGACTCACCACGAGTTCCGACAGATCCGGCACGTCCAGGTCGATCGGGTCGCTGAGGATCGACTCGCCCACCGCGACGGTCACGTCCGTACTGCCGTCGAAACGCAGGGTCTGGTCCGTGCCGTCGACGATATCGGCCGCGTCGGCGTGCAGGGCCACGTGGGCGGCGCCGACCGACAGCGGCGCGGTACCGAATGTATTGTCGAGCCGGACGCGGATACGCGGCCCACCCTTGCTGATCCGCGCGATCATGCGAATCGTCTGATCGGTGAACTGGGCCGGCATAACATCCGGCCCACTCAGAAGAATCGGCAGAACCTGCGGGCTCGCGCCCCAGGTGGCCACCCATGTCATCGCCTCCGACGAGTCGGCGCCACCGATATCGACCGATTTCTCGGAATCGCTGCATGCCGCGACCGCGAGAAGTGCGGTCGCCATGACGAGCGCCATCGAAAATCGGCGTCCTGCTGTTTTGGCCATCGTGTCGTTGTAACGTGTCATAAGAAGCCTCTTTTCTAATTAGTATGAGTAACGGCGTCTCGGGTGACCGAGGGTCACGAGTCAACTTATAGTCGCGTCTGTTGGGAAGGACAATCCGCCTGCGACCAATTACCGATGCGTCGCGAAGCGTGTCGGGAATCCGACGTTAATATCGGTGGCTCTGATATGAGAGCGATGAAGAGGGTGTCGTGTGTCCGCTTTGCAAACCGAGCCCCGGTTTCAGGGCGCGTGAGCCTTCACACAAAAGTTTTACGCCTGACCTGCGCGGCGGACGTGATCGGCACAGACCGTCCACGCAAACTGCTGTTAAGGTTTGTCCGATCCCTTGTATGCCGCGCTCCGGCTAGTCCATGCCCATGAGAGAGTTCGCCGACGAACTGCTGCTGCCCAATCGCCGCGAACTGCCTGCCGAGGTCGCATTCCTGCGCGAACACTACCCGGCGCCGCAGTGGCGCGAGCACGAGAATTTCGGCGAGCTGGCGGCCTTCTGGCTGCAGGTGCATGACAGCCTGCGCAGGCACGGCCAGGCGCTGCAGCAGGCCACGGAGGCGTTTCGCGAGGGGCGCTGGGATGTGGCCCGTTTCCAGCAATACTTCGCCCCGCGCCTGGATCATTATCTTCAGCATCTCGAAGGTCACCACCACATCGAGGACGCCCATTACTTTCCGCGCTTTCGCGGGCTCGACAGACGCATGGTGCGGGGTTTCGACCTGCTCGAAAACGACCACGAGATCATCCACGACACGCTGCTTGCTTCTGCAGCCAGCGCGCGCCGCCTTATCGAAGGCATGGTGCGGGGCGGCGATGCACCGCGCTACGCCGCCGATGCCTACACGGAAGAAGCGGACCGTCTGCTGTCGCTGCTCGAGCAGCACTTGTCGGACGAAGAGGATCTGGTCATCCCGGCGATGCTGGAATACAGCGAGCGGCCGTTGCGCTAACGCGGCGCCACCCGGCGCAGCAGCGGTCAACGCTCTGGTTTTTGGGCCTCCTGGCCTGGTCCGGCCGGATGCCGTGACATCAGCGGTGGCGCGGGCATCGTTCCGGGCGCGGCGCCACCCGCGGGTTTCGGGGGATCGACGACCACTCTGTTGCGACCCGCGCGCTTTGCGCTGTACAGGCATCGATCGGCGCGCGAGAGCAGGTCTTCGAAGGTCTGACCGGACGCGACCAGCGTGGCCACGCCGAAGCTTGCGGTCAGGTTCAGAGCCTTGTTCCGATGACGGCAGCCACAGCGTTCGACAGCGCGGCGCAGTTCTTCGGCTATTGCCTGTCCTCGACGCTTGTCGCTGTTGCACAGCAGGATGGCGAATTCCTCGCCGCCCAGACGACCCACGGCATCGCCCTGGCGCACGTTATCCCGCATGGCTGTTGCGATATCGCGCAGGGCGGCATCGCCCGCCTCGTGGCCGTGAACGTCGTTAACCTGTTTGAAGAAGTCGACATCGACCATGAGCAACGACAGGGGCAAGTCGTGTGCCACATGCTCTTGCTTCTCCTGCTCGAAGATCTGCTCGAAGTACGCGCGGTTGGGCAGGCCGGTCAGTGCGTCGGTCATGGCCATGCGCGCGAGACGCCGTTCGGCCTGTTCCCGGCTGGCCTCGTAGAAATGCGCCAGAGCGAAAACCGTGGCTGTTGCCATCGTGACGTTCGCAATGGCGCCGGGCGTCTGCACCAGGCTCGCGCCGCCGAAACGGTGGTAGAACAACGCGCCGGCACAGCCAATGAAGAACAGCGACAATACGGCGCCGAGGCGCCGGCCGAGAAGCAGGTGCGCCAACAACGGTATGACCATCACCCAGCTGTAGACCGTGACCTCGGTATTGGGACTGTAGAACCCGTACATCATCACCGCGTAGAACGGAATGATGAAGGCGATCGTCCATTCGGTGAGACGCCGCGTCCCGCGCACGATCACGATAAGCGTGGCAGCGAATACCGTCATCGCCAGTTCCATGCCCGCAATGATGTATTTTCCGGCCTGCAGATTGATGATTACGTAGGCCGCGCCGAAGAGTGCCGTCAGCGTCACGAGCACCAGCAGCACGGTGCGGCGATGACGCGCCGCAAAGCCATCGTACGAATTGCTGCGAGTATCTCGCATCGCCTGACGCCCCCGCTGTCCCCTATGGCCACCATACACCCGCGGAACCGCGACCGTGGCGGCGCGACAGGCGAGCCCGCACGACCGCCTTCGGTAGAAGACGTGCGGCGAGTAGGCCGCGGTGTCGACAGAGCCGGGCTGCATCCTTTTCGACGCCGCCGAGCAGAGAGGCGGTCAGGCGCGCGTTTGCATGGGACACCGCATCCAGGTGGTTGCCCGGGGTCGGCTCGCTAGACAAAAAAAGCTGTATAGCGCACCCTCCGGCCAGCGCACCCAGCCAGGCTGGGGCGGAGCGACCTCGAACGCCCCATGCCCGCGCTCAATCCTATCTCTTATATGGAAAACAGCCCATGAGTTCCCGTGTCACACCGCAACGCTCCGTCGTTGCGAATGCCATCTATGGTGTTCTGAACCCGATCCCGTTCGGGTTCTTTGTCGCCGCACTCGTCTTCGACATCATCTACGCCCGCACTGCCGTCATCCTGTGGGGCAAGGGTGCCGCCTGGCTTATCGCCATCGGCCTGGTCTTTGCGATCGTGCCGCGCCTGGTCAACCTGGTACAGGTCTGGATCACGTCCCGGCGCAGCGCCACGATGACCGACAGGTTCGACTTTCTGCTCAACCTGCTGGCGATCGTCGCGGCGATCTTCAACGCGTTCGTGCACAGCCGCGACGTTTACGCGATGGTGCCCGCCGGCATCTGGCTATCGGCCTGTACGGTCATTCTTCTGGCCATTGCCCACATCATCATCGCCGTGCAGTACACCGCTTCGAGGAACGCCGTCCATGCTTAAGATCAACCCCCGCAGCGCGCTTGCGCTGGCATGTCTGCTCGTACTTGTTGGGTGCGGCGAACAGGCCTCGTTCACGCCCAAGCAGCAGTCGGGCAGCGACCCGACCCTGCCCGAATCGCAGAATTTCCTGTTTCCGCCCATGAAGGTGCCGAACGGGGTGGGCTGGCAGCAGGGCCAGACGCCCACGGCGGCGGACGGCCTGCAGATCGAAAAGATCGCCAGTGATCTGCAGCATCCGCGCCAGCTCTACACGCTCCCGAACGGCGATATCCTCGTCGTCGAGTCCAATGGCCCCGGTACGGAAGCGGTGACCACGCCGAAGCAGCTGGTCGCGGGCTTCATCAAGGGCCGTTCAGGCAAGGGCGGACACGGCGGCAATCGCATCACGCTGCTGCGTCATACCGATGGCGCGAACGGCGAGTGGGAAAAGCATGTCTTCGTCGACGGCCTGAACTCGCCTTTCGGCGTGCAGCTCATCGGCGATTCGCTCTATGTCGCCAACACCGACGGCATCGTGAAGTTCCCGTACGAGACCGGCGAAACCGAGATTACCGCCCCCGGCGAGCCGTTCGCGGATCTACCGAGCACGATCAACCATCACTGGACCAAGGCCTTGCTGGCCAGCCCGGATGGCAGCAAGCTCTATGTGGGTGTCGGCTCCAACAGCAACATCGGCGAGAACGGACTGGCGGTCGAATACCGGCGTGCGGCCGTGCTCGAAGTGGATGTCGCGACCGCATCCAGCCGTATCTATGCATCCGGCATCCGGAACCCGACCGGGCTGCATTGGCAGCCGCAGACCGGCAAGCTCTGGGCGATCGCCAATGAGCGTGACGAGATCGGCGCCGACCTCGTGCCGGACTACCTGACCTCGGTCCAGGAAGGCGCCTTCTATGGCTGGCCCTATAGCTATTATGGCCAGCACGTGGACACGCGCGTGAAGCCGCAGCGGCCGGACCTGGTGGAGAAGGCCATCAAGCCGGATTATGCGCTGGGTTCGCATGTCGCACCGCTCGGGCTGTGGTTCTCGGCGGACAACGCGCTGCCGGCGAAATATCACGGCGGGGCATTCATCAGCGAACACGGCAGCTGGGATCGTTCGCCGCTGAGTGGCTATCAGGTGGTGTATGTGCCGTTCGAGCAGGGCAAGCCGACCGGTGAGCCGCAAACGGTAATCAGCGGCTTCTACTCGGACGACGAGTCGAAGCTGTACGGCGCCCCGGTGGGTCTGACGCAGGATCAGGACGGCGCACTGCTGGTCGCCGACGATGTTGGCAACAGCGTGTGGCGGGTGACGTCCGCCGATCGCTGAGCACTCTCGGCAGACAGCTAGACGATGAAAGGGGCGCGGTTTTCCGCGCCCCTTTTTTTGTGGGATGTCTCTACGGGTGAAATGCGGTCGATCTGATATCTGTGCGGCCCGAGCAATTGGCGTTCTCGGGTTTCATCAGGAATTCAGGCGAGCTGCAACACGCCAGCCATGAGCACCGGCGCGGCGCCATGCGAAACGCTCGAGCGGGCGGTTTCAGCCGTCGACACGCGTATCCATTCGTCACAAGGCGTGACAACAGATTGAGCCGGCATCCAGTAGAACGCGCGAAAGGCCGGCCGAGAAGGCAACAGCAGAAGCCACATGGCTGCCCGACGCATTGATCGGCAATCGCCTCGGTGCCCGGTGTCAATGCGCCGCTGGCACCGGTCGGTAATCTGTGATATCAAAAATAATCGCCCGCAACCGAATGCGATGAATCACAAGGGCGATGCGTTTATACAACAGAGCGATCCATGCGAGGAGAACATCATGGCTGAGCAAACCCTGTACGAACGGCTGGGCGGCGCCTATGCGATCGCCGGCGCGGTCGATTACCTGATCGATCGACTGCATACCAACGCCACGCTCAACAACGCCAATGACAAGGTCCGGGAATTTCACAGCGATCAGTACAAGGCCGGCTACAAGTTCATGGTCACGGCCTGGAGTATCGAGAAGACCGGCGGTCCGGCCTGCTATCCCGGCCGCGACATGTTCGAGGCCCACAAGGATCTCGGCTTGTCCGACTACGAATTCGACGTCACCGCCCACGAAATACGCAACACGCTCTACCAGCTCGGCGTGCCGCGCCAGGAAGTCAACGAGTTCATGGACATCATCGAAAGCTATCGCCGCAAGGTGGTCGCGGCAGCTGCCTGACCTCCGCTCCCGAGCCGGGGCGGGCCTGCGAGCCCGTCCCATCCTCTATCACGCGGACCGGCGCGGCGGACAGGCCGAATTCCGAGCGCGACGAAGATACGGCTTGGCCGGGTTTGAGCGCCGGCCGATCGGTAAGCGGGCAGGGTCGTTCCTGGCGATTGCTGAATCGCGGGTTGGCCGTTAGCGACCGCGACCTGATCTTCCTTGTTGCCCGGTGTGTATAGCCATGCGAACCGTGAAAGCACCGCGGAGGTGTAGCTCTCAGATCGATTCGTAGCTGTGGACTACTCCATGTCCTCGATATCGAAACGCAGGGGTTGCCTGTCGAACATCTGGTCTGTATTCATGTTCGGCAGAAAACGCGCGAGATAGCTTTCGACCTGGTGATTGGCCCGCATTTCATGCACGAATACATTCAGCAACTGCAGCCATTCCAGATCGCCCTTGCGGGTGGCCATGCCGTAGAAATCCGGCTTGATGGGCGGATCGAGAACAACCATCCGAAAACGGGCTCTGGACTCGTTGGCCTGCAGCCACACTTTCAGAAAGACCTCGTCATGAATCATCAGATTGGCGTCGCCCTTGAACGTTGCTTCGGCGGCATCTTCGTTGGTCGGATAGCCGGTGATCGTTGCATCCGGAAATAGACGCTTGGCGACCGCTGCGGGCGACTTGCCTTCGGTGACCGCGATCTTGAGCTGACTCTCGTTACCGCTACTGCGCAATTGCTCGATCAACTGGTCGGCATCCTTCACGTTCCCGATTCCAAGCTTCGCGGAGTGGCCTATGTTCATCAGCATCGAGGTGCCGGTGTCGAAATAGGGGTCGGTGAAATTCACCTGCCTGGCGCGGTCGAAGGTGATGCTCATGCCCGCGATCACGACATCCACCTTGTCGTCGGTGAGCATGGGTATCAGGTCGGCAAAATTATCGGGGGCCACGATCTCCAGCTCGACGCCGAGTGCGTCGGCCAGTTTCTGCGCGATCCGGATATCCACACCGACGCGCTTGCCGGATTCGTCGACAAACGAGAACGGTCTGAAGTCGGGATTGACGCCGACACGCAGCTTGCCGCTGTCGATTACCTCGTCGAGCCGGGATGGTGTGGCATCGGTTTGCCCCGTGCCGGATTCTGCGGGTTGCGCATGGAGTGGCTGCAACAGCACGCCCGCCGCCAGCACAATGCACAGAAGCGCTTTCGTGAGTTTTTCTTTCAACATAGCTCCCTCTCGAACCGTTCGAACCGCTGGCCGGCGAATACGGGCCATGGATAACCGACAGTGATCTGCAGCCGCTTCTAGATCAGGTCGCGGGCTGCGCATTCGTCTGCACCTCGACCTCATCGAGATCGCCCTCCAGGCCGGCGTTCGGGTCCTTATAGACATCGATGTCCATCTTCCCTTCGCTCTTCGCCACGATGCAGCTCACCGCGGCATCGCCGGAGACGTTGACAGCGGTTCGAATCATGTCGAGCAGGCGGTCCACGCCGAGGATGAGGCCGATACCTTCCAGTGGCAGGCCGACCTGCGAGAACACCATCGACAACATGATCAGCCCGACGCCTGGCACGCCCGCGGTGCCGATGGACGCCAGTACCGACATCAGGATGACGGTCAGGTAGCCGCCGATGCCCAGGTCGACACCGTAGATATTGGCGATGAACACCGTCGCGACGCCCTGCATGATCGCAGTGCCGTCCATGTTGATGGTCGCGCCGAAGGGGACGGTGAACGAGGCCACCGAGCGATCCACGCCGAGCCGCTGCACCACGGTGCGCAGGGTGACGGGAATGGTGGCGTTCGAGCTGGACGTGCTGAATGCGAACACCTGGACGTTGCGCATCTTCTGAAGAAACGTGATCGGGCTCAGGCCGGAAAAGACCTTCAGTAGCACTTGCAGTACCACGAACAGATGGAACAGCAGGATCGCGATCAGCACCAGCACATAGCCGACGAGCTGCACGAACAGATCCAGCCCGAGATTCGCCATGGCCTTCGCGAGCAGGCAGAACACCGCATAAGGCGCGAGCGCCATGATGATCCCGACCATCTTCATCATCACTTCATTCGCGGTTTCCACGCCGTCGATCAGGCTCTTGGCCCGGCTGCCGACCATCAGCAGGCTGATTCCGACGAGGATGGAAAAGAAGATGATCGACAGCATTTCCCCTTCTGCCATCGCATTGATCGGGTTCGACGGCACAATGTTGACCAGTACGTCGGCCAGCGGCGGCGCATCGGCCCCGGAGAACTCGGCCGCTGATTTGATATCCATGCCCGACCCGATGCCCGTCAGTGCCGCTCCGGTAATCGCCACCGCAATTGCAATCGCGGTGGTCAGGAGATAGAGCACGAAAGACTTGCTGCCGATACGCCCCAGCAGACGAATGTCCCCGATGCCGCAGACACCGGCAATCAGCGACAGCAGAACCAGTGGCACCACGAGCATCTTCAACGCATTGACGAACATCTTGCCGACGACGCCAAACACACCGTTGGTGAGAAAGGTATTGACGAAGGACCCGTCGGCGTTCAGACCGAGAAGATTGATCCCCAATCCGACGACAATACCGAGTCCCATGCCGAGAAGTACTTTAGTTGTTAGTGTCATACAGGTACTCCAGATGATTGGCGTCAATGGACGTCAAAAGTCAAAACTGTATTGATTGATATACCCCGAACGACCAGGGGTTGTCTATTCCATATACTGGTTACCAACAGCAAGATTCCACGTGCTGACTTGCCAGAAAAGCGTGAGCGCTTGCGGCCGTAGAACCGGGCGCGGCTGCATCCGCCGACAGCGATCGCGATTCGGTGAAAATACGCCGCGCTGTGCCGATGACTACCGTTTCGATCGCGGATGGTTTCTAGAATAAGCAAAGCACGAGTCGTGCCGCTTTCGAGCAATACGAGCTTGACCTCTTATGACTGGACGAGATCCGATGGTGGACGATCGATAATTACGTGCTCGGCGCCGAAAGTCTCGAGATCGAGGTGCTAGCGGCCGTCCTGCGCCACCGATGAAAGTGGCCCGACGAAGAGCGGCAAATCCGACGACTCGGCGGCATCCGTGATCCCCAGCCTGTTAGTCCTTGATACCGCCCAGGTTGGCGTCGTAGAGCCCAGCAAAATGTGTGCGGCCGATCTGCAGTGCCATTGGTGCCGGAGGAGGCGGGCGTATCGGCGTGGCCTGTCGGCCTGGCCGGGCACAGATCGTCATCTCCACGGTTTCCAACGTCGGCAGATGATGAAACGCTTCGCCCAGCAGACGAAACGCGGCGCTCGCCACGTGGCCGGACCTGTCGGCGAAGTCTTCGGACTGGTTATTCGAGCCCTTGACGAGACGCAGCGCCGCTGGGGCTTTTGCAGGCGGATAGTCGGTCAACGCGTCCGAAGACAGCGTCACGTCCATCAGCAGCGTCGACGGGTCCACTATATCGCAATCGACGTCCGCTCGGCCGGGCCAGTCGATCGCGGTCAATGCCACCTCCAGCGCATACTCCATGGCGAACACATCGCCACGCGCCGCAACCGTGATTGCCGCACTCAGGCAGTTCTCGACGGCAGCATGCGCTCGTCGCTCCGCGCGCCATTGCGCAAGGGCCTTGTTGTAGGAATCCCTTTGAGCGCGCTCGCGTGCACGCCGAATCCGCCAGGCTCGGGGACTAAGCCAGCGGAACGGGTGAACGCTCGATACGGGTGGCTCGGGCCTGGGCTCTTCTGGTATCGCCCGCTCGGTTACCGGCGCGTGGTCGGGTGCCGGCGTATCCAGATAGAGGCGTGCCAGGCGACTTGCCCGGTGCTTGGCAGTATCTTTGCCGCATGCGGCACTCTTGCTGGGCGCAAGCGCGATCGTCTGTCTCGGCACAGCGTTCAAGGGTGGCAGTGTGCCGTGCATGGTTGCTGAACTCGTCACCGATTCGCCTTACCGTCGTCCCATCTGATGCCAGTTCACGGCACTCCGAATCGCCGCGCCCGAGCCTGCTATATGCACCGATTCGGCCGCCCAAAGTAACTGTTATAGTTGACAGATCGCGACTCGGATAGATCGCATCTAGCTGATCTTTATGCAAAATAATTTTCTGTTAATACTTTCGCCGCAGCCACGACAGAGCGCACTGCGAGGGCATTCTGGCTCGTGCCTGCGCCGCGGCCACGAGCCGGGAATTGCCAGCCGATAGACGGGCGCGACATCCGGTAGCTGAGGACCGCGTGAATCAGCGCCCTGTAATCACCGCTGTTGAATAGATAAAATCAACCGGCGCGGCTTCGCGTAGGGGGCAAAATGTGAAAGATCCAAAGTTATTCCTCGAATCTGTCGATGCAGCTCAAAGTATTGACGAACTCCTGGGCGTGATCGACGTGCTGGTACCCACTCTTGGGTTCGACCATTTCTCGTTCTTTGCCAGAAAACCGGTGCCGGTCGCCAATCCCGCGGTCTTGATATTCGATCGCTATCCCGCGGGCTGGATGGATCACTACCACCGACAGAGTTATCTCGAACAGGACCCTGCCATCATCAACGGGGCAAAAACCACGGATGTCATGCGCTGGTCGTCCGAGATGTTCGCCTCGGCGGGCGAGCTCTGGAGCGATATTCAGGACGTCGGCTTTCCCCACGGCATGGCCAAATCCTCGTGGGCGCGGCATGGATCCTACGCGCTGCTCTCGCTGGCGCGCTGCAACGACGTCGTATCCGACGCCGAACTGAACCGGCTTCGGCTACCCGTCACCTGGGCTGCATCGACCATTCATGCCCGTTTCGATTACCTGCTGGACGCGCAATCGCTTTCCGGCCTGGATATCAGGCTTTCCAACCGTGAGCGGGAAATGCTCCTTCGCACGGCCGAAGGGCGCACAGCGGCCAATATCGCCGAACTGCTGGGCCTGTCGAAGCGAACCGTGGATTTTCATATCGCCAACGCCTCGAAAAAACTCAATGCGACATCCAAGCCCCAGGCCGTGGTGAATGCAATGGGCCTGGGCCTGATCGACCCCGGCTGAGCGCCCACGCCACGGGCGACACTCCAAACATCGGACAGGAGTCTTCTCCAGCGCGCGCCCGCGGTCGCGGCTATGTCGGCCTGCGGGAACGGGTCCGGGCGGCGACGGCAGCCGCTGCGCCTGGCCCTGATTGGCCCGGGGTCGCCTGCACGTGTCGTCCGCTGCCACGCCGCGCCGTGCAAGGGCTCGGATGTTTTTACCTCACCCGGTCGCGGCCAGCGCCTGTTCCAGGTCCGCGATCAGATCGTCGATATGCTCGATGCCCAGTGACAGGCGGACCATGTCAGGCGTCACGCCGGCGCTCTGCAGCTCTGCTTCGTTGAGCTGGCGGTGGGTGGTCGCGGCCGGCATCGACGCGCAGCTTTTCGCATCACCGATATTCACCAGTCGGATAAACAGCTTGAGCGCATCGTAGAACTGCACACCGGCCTCCAGCCCGCCATGAATACCGAAGCTCAGGATGCCCGATGCCTTGCCGCCCATATAGCGCTGCGCCAGGGCGTGGTCGCGGTGGCTGGCCAGGCCCGCGTAGCTTACCCAGCTCACACGCTCGTGCGCTTCCAGGTATTGGGCCACACGCTGTGTGTTCTCGCAGACGCGCTCCATGCGCAGCGCCAATGTCTCCAGCCCCTGCAGGAACAGCCAGGCGTTGAACGGGCTCATCGCGCCGCCCATGTTGCGCAGTGGCACCACCCGCGCACGGGTGATGAACGCAGCCTCGCCGACGTCCTTCGCGTAGTTCACGCCGTGGTAGGACGGATCCGGCTCGGTGAGCAGGGCAAAGCGCTCGGCGTGTTCCAGCCAGGGAAAACGTCCCGAATCCACGATCACGCCGCCGATCGTCGTGCCGTGACCGCCGATATACTTGGTCGCCGCATGCACCACGATATCGGCCCCGTGTTCGATCGGGCGCAGCAGCGTGGGCGAGGGCACGGTATTGTCCACGATCAGCGGCACGCCGTGGTCGTGGGCAATTCTCGCCAGCTGTTCCAAGTCCGCCACGTTGCCCGACGGGTTGCCGATCGACTCGCAGTAGATCGCCTTGGTGCGGGCATCGATCAGCTTGGCCATGCCCTCGAGATCGGTCTGGTCGGCGAAACGCACTTCAATGCCCTGGCGCGGCAGCGTATGCGCGAACAGGTTGTAGGTGCCGCCATAGAGTTCGCTGATCGACACCAGATTGTCGCCGGCCTCGGTGATCGTCTGGACCGCGGCGGTGATCGCCGCCATGCCGGAGGCCATCGCCAGCGCGCCCACGCCGCCTTCGAGTGCGGCGATACGCTGCTCCAGCACCGCACAGGTTGGATTCATTATCCGGCTGTAGATATTGCCCTGTACCTTCAGATCGAACAGATCCGCGGCGTGCTGGGCATCGTCGAACGCGTACGACGTGGTCTGGTGGATCGGCACGGCCACGGCGTGCTGTTCGTCGGGGGTATAGCCGGCATGCAGGGCAATGGTTTCGGGTTTCATGGATATGTTTCCTGGCCGTGGTGAATCGCAGCAATATCGATGACGGGCAATGGCTGCAGGCGTAGCCTTCCAGGCCAGCGAGCGCAAGGCCCACAATCGAAGTTAGCACCACAGGCGACGGCAATGTGGATTACGCGGGTGCCGGGAGCGGCGAACGCGTTCTTGCTGCGCACCCCGGATCGGGCAACCCGGAAACGAGCGCTCGCTGCAAGGCCGCTATAGTCCGCGCTGTAACGACGCCATGCCGGGCAGGGCGCAGGCAGCACGTTGGCTGCCTGCGCCTCGGGCTTTCTAGAGCTGATCCGCCCGCGGCGGCTTGCCCACGGCGACGTTGCTGAGGTCTTCCTGCGCCAGTCCGCGCATGAGCGCAAACATCATCCCGAATACCAGGATGAACATCGGCAGGCCGACCACGGTGATGACCTGTTGCAGGGCGGTCAGTCCGGCTTCGCCGGCAAGCACGATCAGCATGGCTGCCAGCACGCCCTCCGAAATGCCCCAGAACATGCGCTGGTGCACGGGGCCGGGATCCGCCTCGCCCGTACAGAGCATATCCACGACCAGCGACGCCGAGTCGGATGAGGTGGCGAAGAAGATCGCCACGATCACTACCGCCAGCCCCTTGATCAGGGTCGCGAACGGGAAGTGCTCGAAGAATGCGAACATGGCCAGCGGCACGCTATCGGCAACCGCGGCCGATAATTGGCCGGCCTGGGCGCCGAGCGCGGCCCGGGCTTCCTCGCCGATGCCGTCGATCTGCATGGCGGACCAGCCGAAGATGGCGAACCAGATCAGGGTAAATATCGACGGCGCGAACAACACGCCGAGCACGAATTCGCGAATCGTGCGGCCGCGCGAGATACGGGCCACGAAAATGCCGATGAACGGCGACCAGGTTACCGTCCAGGCCCAGTAGAACACGGTCCAGCTGCCTTGCCAGCCCCAGCCGCCTTCCTCGTGTGTGTACTCGGCCAGCGCGTCGTTCCAGAACGCCATCGGCACGATATTGGAGATATAAATGCCGAAGGTCTCGATGATCGAGCGCAGCAGGAACACGGTCGAGCCGGTGACCAGCACGAACAGCATAAGGGCGACGGCCATGCCGATATTGATGTTCGACAGCAGCTTGACGCCGGCGTCAAGACCGGCCGTGATCGAGGCCACCGCCACGGTGGTGAGCACCGCGATGATGATGACCTTGGTGGTCACCGAATCGGACACACCGAGCAGCTCGGTCAGGCCGGCATTGATCTGCTGGGTGCCCAGTCCGATCGATACGGCGACGCCGAACAGGGTGCCGAGAATGGCGAACACGTCGAGCGTCTTGCCCACCGGCCCATAGATACGGTCGCCGATCAGCGAATAGAACACCGAACTGAAACGCATCGGCAGATCATAACGATAGATGAAATAGGCAAATGCCAGACCGGGCAGGGTGAAGATCGCCCAGGTGTGCAGGCCCAGGTGATAGATGGCGAAGCCCATCGCATCGTCCGCGGCCTCTGGCGAGAACGGCACGACTTCCGGTCGTGGCGGCGTGGAAAAGTGCGAGATCGGCTCGGCCACGCCCCAGAACATCAGCACCGTGCCGATGCCGCCGGCAAAGAGCATGGTGAACCAGGAGATGTTGCCGTAATCCGGTTTGGCGTCGTTGCCGCCGAGACGGATCGTGCCGAAACGGCTGAGTGCGACCCACAGCAGGAACGCCACCCACGTGGTCACCCCGAATATGAAGAACCAGCCGAGGTTGGTCACGATCCAGGCGCGGCCCGCGCCGAAGGCGTCGCCGATGGGTTCGGGTGCGATCAACAAGGCGATCAGAAACACCACCATGATGCCCGCAGATACAAAAAAGATAGTCGGATCCGTCTTCAGTCCCAGCTTTCTCGCCAAGGCTTCCATGGCCTTCTCTCCCTGATGGCTGTAATTCAACATACCTTTAGCGATCGCGCGGCGCAAAAACGTCCATGCCGCGATCGAAGTGCGCCCGAGACCCAGAGACGGGCCGGGTTGAGTCCTAGCCCAAAAATAATGTTTACCGCACGACGCAGGCGTTGCGCTCGATCTGCCCGTCGTCCAGTGCAGGTCGAATGTTGACGAGGTGGTGGATTGCCAAGGCTTCTCAATAACTTCCGAACAAGAAGCCCAAGGTGGTGACGCGACAGCTCCGAGTGCGGAAGCCGTAGCCTCGGGGCACATGACAGCGATCGACGCGCCGACGGCATGGATGTCACACCGAGCATAAGGGCCGATAGCCAGTAACGCGCTGCAAGTCTGGCGGAGCGAACACCCTGTGGAAGAGTTCGCACCTTTGCGGCAAGGTGCGAGTCGCAGGGCGTAGAAAAACAGGGGCAGGGTCGATGATTGCACGATGGCTTCGGCGCGCCGGCCTGGCGCTCAGCGCGGTCGCTACGACGATCGGTCTAATCTGGTTCTGGAACCTGCGCGACCCGCATCTGCTGCTCGTTCGCGACTACGAACCGCTGCTGCTGTGTGCGTTGCTCGCTCTTGGTTTCATTACCGCGGCCTGCGCGGCACGACAATTCTCGAGAAATACGCTGCAGATCGTCTGCGTGTTGCTCGCCACTCTCACGCTCGTCGATAGCCTCCAGTTCCACCGGCTCCAGCGACGCCTGCTTTCATCGCCGAGCCCAGCGGAAATTGCGCTCAATAAGCGCCTGATCGTTGGCTTCGACGACTACGCCGTGGTCCGTCAGCTCGCGCGCAGCGGCATTGCCGGCGTATTTCTCAGCAGCCGGAATGTCGTCGGGAAAAGCCGCGCCGAGATCAAGGCACAGGTCGCCGCGCTGCAGCGCATCCGTCGCGACGTCGGCCGGCCGCCGTTGATCGTGGCGACCGACCAGGAGGGCGGCCTGGTATCGCGATTGTCGCCGCCGCTACCGTCCATGCCGGCCCTGTCATCCGTGCTTTCGGCCACCAACCCAGCACAGGAGGCCCGAGAATACGGGCGCGAGCAGGGCGCCGCGCTCGCGTCGCTGGGCGTCACCGTCAACTTCAGCCCGGTGGTCGATCTCAAGCCGAACGCAAAACCCGGCACGCTCGACTTCAACACGCGTATCGAAGAACGCGCGATATCGGACGACCCGGACATGGTCCTCCAGATCGCCAGACCATATATTCGCGGGCTCCAAGAGGCGGGCGTGACGGCCGTGCTCAAGCACTTTCCCGGCTTGCGCCGCGTCGCCGCCGATACCCATCATTTCGCGGCCCATCTGCCGACGCCCGCAGCGACACTCGAAAACAGCGACTGGCGGCCGTTCGAGACACTGCCCGCGCAGACCGACGCATGGATCATGCTCGCTCATGTCGTGCTCGACGCGGTCGATGCCGACAGGCCCGTCTCGACGTCCTCGAAAGTCATCGACTCGATCCTGCGCCAACGCCTCGGCTTCGACGGCACGCTGGTCACCGACGACCTGACCATGGGCGCCACCTACAACCGCGGCTTCTGCCAGAGCGTGCGGGACGCGATGGATGCGCAGGTCGATTACCTGCTTATTGCCTATGATTACGACAAGTACTACAGCGTCATCGCCTGCCTGACTAGCGGTCGCAGCGGCACGTAGGCGGGACCCGCACTCGGGGGACAGATTGAACGGGACCAGCTCAATCTGCCCCGATTGTTCTAAAGCGGAAGCGGGGCGCTATCGGCAATTTCGTAGCGGGTCAGCTCAGGTGGCGCGGCGATCAGCTTTGGCAACTCGCGGTTGAGCTCGGCCATATGATCGGTGGTGAAATGCGCGTCCAGCGCCTCCTGTGATTGCCACTGCTCGAAGACGCGAAAAACGTTTTCCTTATCGATGTCGATGTAGAAGTGGTAGCTGATATTGCCGTCTTCTTTCACGGTCTCGTTCGTCAGCCGTCTGAACAGCTCGATGGCTTGTTGGCGCTTGTCGGGCTGCACTTCAGCGGTTCCGGATACAACGATCATTGCGTACTCCTTGTTATTGATTGTCACTGACCCAGCCAGCGTGGAACAGGATTCGCCATGGGACCGTACGTTTTGCTGCATGTCCTCGAATGAGAAAGCACACCCAGCGACAATATTCGGTCGCCTCGCCAAGCCATTCAACAATGCTCGAGCCGACCCCAGGGGCTGTCGGTGCCACGCTCTCGATGTCGACGTTGGTTGCAAAACGAGCAGGCGAACTACTGCGGCCCCGGCTAAAGTAGCAGATACAAGAAATGTCCTCGGTTGTGCCGGTGCACTCTTGCGCTCGGCGGAGCTGACACATACCGGCGTGCCTTCTCTGAGGGCGTTACCTTCGGGGGGGATGTAGGAGCAGCGCCACTCGTGGCGATCACCTGCTTTTGTGGCCCCCGGCATTTGAATCACCTCGCGAATGTGGCTGAGCAAGACCTGAACTGAAATCCTCTTTGGGCTCGCGTTGAAAATGGGAGGCTGCGCCTTCGCGTCCTTTGGTCGCTTGCCATATAGTGATGCCGAGAGGGGCAGCTCGGGGGAATCCAGTCGTGTTGATCAACTGCGTCGCCTACCAGGAAGGCAGAAAACTTCGCGATATCGGCGTTGACGAGATCCACGCGCATGTGGAGCGCCCCGACTGCTTTGTGTGGGTCGCACTGCAGGATGCCGATGCCGACGAACTCGACCGCATGAAGGCCAACTTCGGCCTGCACGAGCTGGCCGTCGAGGATGCGCGCGACGGCCATCAGCGCCCCAAGATCGAAGAATATGACGACTCGCTGTTCGCGGTGATCCATACCGTCGATCTCGTCGAAGATGCCTTCATCTGGGGGGAGGTCGCCGTGTTCGTTGGCGAGCGCTACGTCCTGTCCGTGCGCAACCGCAGCCCACGCGGCTTTCTCGGCGTTCGCGCCCGCTGCGAACGGGAGCCGCATCTGCTGCGCAAGGGATCGGCGTTCGTGCTCTACGCATTGATGGACGCGGTGGTGGATCGCTATTTCCCCGTGGTCGACGCATTGGAGACGGAGCTCGAGGCGTTGGAGGAGCAGATCTTCGTGCGCGGTTCCGAACGCGCCAATATCGAGCGCCTCTACCAGCTCAAGCGTCAGGTCATGCATGTGAAGCACGCGGTGGAACCGTTGATCGAAGCGTCGGCGCACCTGCATGGCGGGCGCGTGCCGGCGGTGTGTCTCGACACGAAAGAGTATTTTCGCGATGTCTTCGACCATCTCTACCGCATCAACGGCGCCCTCGACAGTATTCGTGACACCATCACCACGGCCATCCAGGTGAATCTCTCGATGGTCGCGATCGAGGAAAGCGAGGTGAACAAGCGCCTCGCGGCGTGGGCGGCCATCTTCGCAGTCGCGGCCGTTTTCGCCGGCATCTGGGGCATGAATTTCCGCCACATGCCCGAGCTGGACTGGCGCTATGGCTACCTCGTGGCGCTCGCTGTCATGGCCAGCGTCTGTGGCTTGCTGTACTACCGTTTCCGCCGCGCGGGATGGTTGTAGCGACCCTACCTCGATTTTAGTAGCGTTTCGATCCGAAGCCCAAGGTTTTAGATTGCCGTATTTGTGATGATCTGCGCGGCATAGTCAGCGGGCGTCAGCCCGCGCAATTCTTTCTTCGGGCGTTCTTCGTTGTACTCGCGATGCCAGCCTCGGATGATCGAACTCGCGTGAGCCAGGCTCACGAACCAATGCTCGTTCAAGCATTCGTCTCGAAGTCGACCGTTTAAGGACTCGATGTAAGCGTTCTGGTTCGGCTTGCCGGGTTCAATCTGCTCGAGCTGGATTGCGTCAAATGCGATCGAGGGGCGCCTCGGGATCCCTAGCACCTGGGCGCAGCCGAGCGCGGCGTGACCGGGCAAACACGGGCCAGTCGCCCGACCGGACTTCGGGAATAGAGCGTTGCGAAGCCGGCGGGCTGCCTACTGACGACGGCACCGACGACACAGGCGAACACCAACAGTGCCGCCAATATCGTCAGGACGCGATCTTATCGACTAGGGGCGCGGCGAAAGACAATCACCCCAGCGCGGTGTATGCGCGATTGTGGATTGGTCGACGAGACCCGATAGGCGACGCAGTAACAACGACGCGTGGGTGCCGAGCGTTTCGAGACCCAGGTGTCGGCCGAGCCAAGTGCCGATCCAGGCGGTTGCAGAGACGTCCGCCCAAGCCACGACCTGGCCGTCGCGACCCGACAGTGAGCCAATATGTCAATTTTCCTGAAGATTGAAGTGTCCAGCCATTTCATGGCCACTTCCAGACTAATTGGGCCCGCTAGCTCAGTCTGTCTCCCATCGATCTGCCGGACAGCTGCTCCTATTCTTTGTATTATCCTCCCAGGGACATCAAGAAGCGCGTCATGAACCAAGACGTTATTTTCGACGGATTCAACGGCGTTTCGCGGCTCGATCTGTGGGTTCTCTGTCTCAAGATCACGGCCACCGGTATCACAACGACGCTGCTGATCCTGCTTGCCGTATTCACATTGTCCCTGCGTAAGCATGGCCAGAGCGAACGCTGGGCGGCCTATCATTTCATTTTGGCGAGCCTGTTCGCGACGCTGTACATCGGTGGGGATACGATGGTGCGCATCAGCGTCGCAATGGGCGATGCCCAGGAAGTCCTCATAACGTATCGACTGATATTGAGCGCTATCGTGCTGTCCGTGGCTGCTTATATCAATCTGTCCTGGGCACTGGAACCTGAACGTACTGTTTTCCGTGGCGCGATCCTTGCCGTGTACGGTGGCACCGTCGCCGTTGCCGCCTTGGTATGGGTCAACCATCCCGCTCTTATAATCGCGAGCGATGCCATCACGGTGAAGGGCAGCGCGGTCTACGCCGACTACGGTGCCGGCGCGCCGGTCTTCTTTGCGCTGTGTTTAACGCTTTTCGCGGTCGTATGCCTGCGACTGACACGTCTGGCTTATCGGGTAGGCTCAGCCATGGCATGGCGGCTGACGGTTCTGGCTGTCGTTGTGCTTTTCGCGACCGGCGTGCATGACGCGCTGCGCGAATTGGAAATCGTGTCATCGCCGGTCGGTCTTCTGTCCCTGGCCTATGCCTGCTTCCAGGTTGGTGCCTTCGGGGTACTCGCGATGCACTATTCGAGAACATTGCAGGATCGTCAGCACCAGAACCGGAAATTACGTCGCCTGACAGACGCGGTCACGCGCGACGCCAACTCAGGCCTGTTCACCCGCGGCCACCTGGAAAACAGTCTGAATCAGCTTGGTACAGCGGCGCGGGGCGGACTGTTGTTCATCGATCTCGACCGCTTCAAGATGATCAACGACCGCTTCGGGCACAGCTGTGGCGACGAACTCATCCGTGCCGTGGCCGATCGTATACGCAGTAATATGCGCGACGGCGATATCCCCTGCCGCTGGGGCGGTGACGAGTTCGTCGTGTATCTGCCCGGCACCGACTTCGAGATGCTCCAGGCCCTGACCCATCGTTTGCAGCAGACGTTCAGGACGATCGCGCTCGCGAATGCTGCGGACGCCGAGATCAGCGTGAGCATGGGCTTTGCCGAATTGTCGGACGGCGACTGGCATCTAACCCTCGAACGGGCCGACCAGGCCATGTATCACGCCAAGCACGCGGGTCGCGACCGACTCGTTATCGCCCCGCAACAGATGCCGGCCGACTCCACTCCGGCGGCGCGACGATCCGCTCTGGCAGCTCGTGGTTGAGTTCGGCCATGTGCTCGGTGGTGAAATGCGCTTCCAGCGCGTCCTGCGACTGCCAATGCTCGAACACGCGAAAAACTTTCTCGTTTTCGATGTCGATATAGCAGCGGTAGCTGATATGGCCGTCTTCTGTCACGGCCTCGTTCGTCAGCCGTTTAAAAAAAGCGTGCCGATCGGCCTGGCGCGAAAAGCGACGCTCTGGAGACGACCGCCGCCGCGGTACAAATCAGAGCGCGCTCATTTCCCGACCCGGGGCGCCGGCAGATGCCAGCCGCGGCGCAGCGCCATCAATCGCAGGAAGAAACACAGCACGGCCGCGCCGATCACCGTCGGCACAAACGGCCAGTCCAGGGTGACGCCCAGCACTGTCAACGCAGATCCCGCCAGAGCTGCCGTGGCATAGAGCTCGACCTGCTGGAGCACGGTCGGGATACGTGCAATCAGCACGTCGCGCATTATGCCGCCGCCGATACCGGTCACCATGCCGAGCACTGCGGCCATTACCGGCGAGATACCGAAGTCCAGCGCGCGGATCGTGCCGGTCACCGCGAACATCGACAGGCCCGCCGCATCGAACAGCGCGACGGGGCTCTGGATGCGATCGACCAGGCGATGGCCGAAGAAGACCACGATCGCCGCGCCCAGCGCCATCAGCGCATAACGCGGGTCCGCGATCGCGAGCGGCGGCGTCGCGCCGATCAGCAGATCCCGCGTTATGCCGCCCACCGTACCCGTGGCAAACGCCAGCACCGCAATCCCGAAGATGTCGAGGCGTCTGTGCGCCGCTGCCATCGCACCACTGATCGCGAACACGAAGGTACCCGCCAGATCGAGCACGGAAAGCAATAAGTGCATGACGGTACGGCTCGTTGGGAAAGCAGAAGACGGGAAACCCGCGGATTGTAATGGCGACGGCCCACGCCAGGCCACGACCATCCGCCTCGCCGCCGAGCACGGCCCGCCGCTCGGCACGCCATCGTCTGACATTACCGGCTGATAAGATCACCAATCAGCCGAGCAGAGCAGCCACCACATGACGGGCACAGACGAATTCGCAGGTTCGAAAGCAGAAGCGTTGCTGGATGCCCATGTCGCCTGGGTGATGGAAAGCCTGCAGGGTGATGCGCTGCGGATCGGGCTCGGACGCCGCGTCGACTGGTTACTGGAAGACGCCGCCCGCCTGCGCCTGAGTGATGTCATCAGCGTGGAGTCGGTCCAGCGCACCGCGGTCGACTACGCCGTCGACATGAAAGTGGGCGGCGCGATCCCCGCGCTCGTGGGCGATATCGCGGCCGCGCTCTACGCACATCCCATCGAGGACGAAACCACGCTGGAGGAAGTCCTCCCGGACCGCGAGTTCGAGGAATTGCTCGACAAGCTGCTGGAAATGCAGCATCTGCGCGACGAGGTGATCCACCAATCGGTATCCAATCCGGTCTTCGCCAATCTGGTGGCCCAGCTGCTGTATTCGGGTCTGCGCGGCTACGTGGCCCAGAGTAAACAGCTCGCCGCGCGGGTGCCGGGCGGCCGTACCGCGATGAAGCTGGGGCGCGCGGTGATCGACCGTGCGCCGGCGCAAATAGGCGACGCGATAGAGCGCGGCATCCAGCGCTACGTCAAGCACAACACCAAGGCCGGCATGCGGGCCAGCGAAGCGTTTCTGCACGACGCATTCGAGTCCGAAGAACTGCGCCGCGCCGTGCTCGATTTCTGGGACGATCACAAGCATCGCTCGGTCGCCTCCGTGCGCGACTTCGCCGGCCAGCTGGATATCGACGAACTGTTCGTCATCGGCTATGAATACTGGCAGCGCCTGCGCCGCACGCCGATCTACCGCCAACTCATCGAGAGCGGCGTCGAGGTCTTCTTCGACACCTACCGAGACGCCACGCTCACCGAACTGCTTGACGATATCGGCGTCACTCGCGACATGATGGTTCGCGACGCAATGCGTTTTCTGCCCCAGGTCATCGACGCATTACAGGCGAAGCACATGCTGCAGCCTGCCATCCGGCGGCAGTTCGAGGATTTCTATCGCTCGGACGCGGTCGGGGCCATTCTGCGGTGACGGCCGGAGCTGCAGCCGGTCTTGAAATCGCAGTGATCGCGGTTGGCGTCAAGCCGGCCGGATAACGGTGTCGGGAAAGTCGGGGCCGAATCGGTCCCGGCAACGCGCGCCAACTGGCAAAGACTTGTTCCTGAAGCCGAGTTTCCTCGCAGCACATCTCGCCAGGCTGGTGTCTGCGGTGCAATTCGTGCGGTCGCCTGGAAATTGCCGGCGAATACGCATAGCGTGCACACCGAGACCCATCCCAACCCCGTTACCCAGCAACCAGAACCCCATGAGCGAACAAGACCTGATCGAAGCCAGCCCTTGCAAACTGCGCAACGGCGACTGGGGCTGCAAGACCACCAATCCCGTCAAGGTCGGCGACACCGTGCAGATCGTGACACGCGCCAACAAGCAGTGGCGCGCCCAGATCACGCAGGTCGTCTGGACCGACGACCAAGCCTGGATCTGCGCGACCGAAAGCGAGAACAGCAACAAGAAGCCGAGCGCGTCGCGGGAAAAACCTGCCCCCAGGGCCGCGTCGAAGAAAAGCAGCGCCAAGGCCGCTGATCCATCACAGGCCTCGGACGACCACGTCCCCGCGCCGCCGCGTACCGACGCCATTCCCACCGACGATCTCGATGCCATGGCCGACGCCGCGGCAGAGCAGGACGGCGAATTCGATGACGTGATGAACGCCATGGCGGAGTTCGAGCGGGACGAACGCAGCTAAACGGACGGCGGATGCGCCGCAGAGTTGCGACGCGTGAAACTTGTACCGGCGGGCCCGCGAATGCCTGGCCTGGAGACGTGCTCAGCCCGCGCAGCACTTCTTGAATTTCCGGCCGCTGCCGCAGGGGCAGGGATCGTTGCGGCCCGGTTTGAGCGGCGTCACCGCGTGTTCCCCGTCCAGGTAGAACCAGCGGCCGGCTTCGCGCACGAAACGCGAGCGTTCCTCGAGCAGGGCAAAGCCGGCGTCATCGCGGCAGGCCGCGCGAAAGTGCACCCAGCCCGTATCGCCATCCTCGCCGCTGTCGATCACCTCCAGGCCCAGCCAGCGATCGCCGCTCGGCAGAGTCAGCGTGGCGGGCCGCGTGTCGGCGTGCCAGCTCGTCTTCACGTATGCCGCATCGCCGTTGGCATAGGCGCTATACCGGGCACGCATCAGCGGTTCCGGCGTGGGAGCCAGTTCGCCGCGATGATAAGGGCCACAGCAGCGCTCGTAGGCGCGGCCGGACTGACAGGGGCAGGTCATGACTAACGCAGTGACGAAGGGGTTGATGCGATGAAGCATGCGGTTGATCATCCCGTGCCTCAAGCGATTGTTCATCATAAGCCTTTCGACCCACGGCCTGCCGTGCCTGGGCGCGGTAGGCGCGTCACGGCCCAGGGCATCAGGTAATCGCTTTATCAGACAACCTGGAGGTGCCGGTTTAGCCAACCTGACTTCCAATCCCGTTTTGGTGCCAGTCAATAAGACGAGTGGCCGGAAGCGGCGGTCCGGTCATAGAGCGCAATTGCCAAGCTACCGCATGTCGTGCGTCGACCGAGACGGGGCCCGACTCTCGCCGAAACAATGGTCTACCCGTATGATCTGCGATGTTCTCAATGCAAGGGCTCAGCCATGAAAACTGACTTCGAGAATATTATGGCCTCGGCCACCGACGCCTTGCCCTTCGACACCTCGATACACGTGCGTGCCTTCGTGCTCAAGCGTTCGGCCGGCAATCTTCTTATCTACAACGCAAGCGTTTTGAGAGAGAAAGAATTGCGCGCCGATGGCGTGGAGCGAATCGAGCGTCACTATCTCAACCACTGCCATGAAGTGCAGTTTTTCAAGCCACCGCTCGACGTACCGCTCTACTGCCACGCGGATGATGCGGAAGCGGTCGCCAAGGAGACTCGGGTTTCCGACACTTTTGAGGCGCGGGGAATGCTGGACGACGATTTCGAGATCATCCCCATCCCCGGCCATACGCCCGGCGCGACGGCCTATCTCTGGAACGACGGCCAGGATCGCTTCCTGTTCACCGGAGACAGCGTAAGTCTGAGCGGTGGCGACTGGGTCGCGGCAGTGCTGGAATCGAGCGATCGTGAAAAATACGTCGAAAGCCTGGCCCGGCTGCGTGACGTGGAGTTCGACGTGCTGCTGCCCTGGGCGGCGTCGAAGGATGAACCGTTCTATGCCCGTACCAACAGCCGCGATAGCCGCCAGCGGTTTGACGCCATGATTGCGCGAATTCGCGACGGTCAGAATCACTGAGGCACTTTCGTGCTGAAGCCGTGCTCTGCTCCCTGTCATTTCTCCAGCTAGCCGATAACCCCATGTCCGAAGACCGTATTACCGAACAGCTTGCGTTCCTCGCCGAAATCGATGCGTTGAAGTCAGTCGTGCGCCAGTCTCGAATTGTCGACCGGAGCCGGCGCGAAAATTCGGCCGAACACTCCTGGCATCTCGCCATGTTCGCGTTGGTGCTTGCAGACGATGAGACCGTTGACACTGCCCGGGTCATCAAGCTCCTGCTGGTTCACGACATCGTCGAGATCGATGCGGGCGACGCGCCGATGCACGGTAACCACGACAGCAAGGAGGTGGAGGCCCGAGAAAACGCGGCCGCCGAACGCTTGTTCGGATTGCTCCCGGACGACCAGGCGGCGAAGTTGTCGGCCCTCTGGCGGGAATTCGAAGCGGCCGAAACGCCGGAAGCCAGGTTCGCCAAAGCGCTCGATCGCCTGCAACCGCTGTTGCTGAACACACTCACCGGCGGCGGAACGTGGACCGAGAACCATGTAACCGAGCAGCAGGTCCATGACCGCTATGGCCCGACGATCCAGCGCGGTTCGCCAATTTTGTGGCGCCAGGCTCAAGACCTGGTGCGGCGGCATTTTTCCGATGCCAACGATGGTCTATAACCAGCGAAGCGGTCAGTGTGCACCGGCGTCATCACGGCTGGCGCCTTGTCTTTTGAGTCACTGAGAAAGGAGATACGGCGATCCGACGCTATATTCACTGCGCCCGAAAGAGTCAGACAAAGCAATGCAGGCCGCGCGGGTCCGCGGCGTAACCCGGGTGCCGCTGAATCGAACGAAAAAACCTGTCGACGGCGCGTTTCAGGCCGGCTCAAAAGCGGAGTCGTCCAGCATGACTGCGGCCACCGAGTCAGGCCGGGTCGACCGGCGCCGGTTCGGCACGGCCCAGGCCGATCAGCAGCATCATGGCAAAAAGGACGGCAACGCAGGCCACCAGGTAAGCGTCTGAATACGCGGCCGTGGCGTCGCCACCCCGATACAGGGGATTGACCGCCGCTTCGCCGATGCGTTGGCGCGCCGAGAGCACCGTGCCGAACACGGCGGCCCCCGTGCCGGCACCCATGAAGAAGAACAGTTGATAGATGCCAAAGCCAACGCCCGCGATCCGTGTCGACAACGCCTTGGACGCCGCATTGGCCGCCGGCGAGGTGACGCCGGCATAACCGGTACTGGCGATGACCAGCGCCACGGCAACCAGCCAGGGGGCAGCACCGACGGCAAACGCCGACATGAACAACAAACCGGTCAACAGACAGGACAGGCTGATGCCTAGCACCGGGCGCGGCCCGAATTTATCCGACAGCCGGCCGATAGTTGGCGCAAGCAGGGCGACCGCGAATGCGCCGGGCGCAATCACCAGGCCGGTCTTGAATGCCGATAGGCCCAACTCGTTGATGAGCAGCAATGGCGTCAGGAACAGGCCGCCGCCAATGAAGGCCGCTTGCGACAACAGCGCGATGCCCGAGGCCGACAGGAACTGCAGATTGGCGAACAGTGCGGGTGGCACGAACGGGTGGGCAGCGCTTCGAATACGCAGAGCAAAACCGGCAATCATGACGATTGAGACAACCAGCGTGCCCCAGGCCAGCGGCGCGCCCAGACCCGCGTGGTTGGCTGCGGTCACGCCGTAGAGCAGGGCGGCTGCGCCCAAGGCAAGCAGCAACCCGCCGGGCAGATCGAGCCGCGCGAAGCGGTGCGGTTGGCGTGCACGCTCGGCGTTCAAATCCGGCAGAAAACGCCAGGCCGCGATGAACAATAGACAGACTACAGCCAGCGTACCGTAGAACAACACGCGCCATCCAAAAGCACTCACGCCCAGCCCGCCGATCACCGGACCGGTCGCCGCGCCGAGGCCAACCGCCGAAGACAAAGTGCCGAACACCACGCCGCGTTGGCCGGCTGCAAACAGCCGCGCAACCGACCCGAACGCCAGCGCTGGAATCGCTGCCGCGCCAGCGGCCTGTATCGCGCGGCCGGCGACGAGAAAACCGAAGGTCGGCGCAAGCGCACAGGTCAGCGAGCCGGCGCCGAAGACCACGAGCCCCGCCAGAAATGTGCCACGAAAACTGTAGCTGTCTGACACGCGCCCATACAGCGCGACGCCCGTCGCAAATACAATCGAAAAGGCCGTAATCACCCAGCCGGACGAACTGGGCGCCACGCCAAGATCGCTGCTGATCGTCGGGATCGCCACGTTGACCATGCTGTTGTTGAGCACGCTCGTGAAGGCAGCCAGCACCATGACCAGCAACAGCGGGTTGGCGAGTGGAGACGCAGATGCCGTGTCGGAGAACCGATTCATCTAAGAAACCTCTGACTGAATCGTCACGGTCGCGCCGGAGTACGTTGCGCGTGGTTGGCAAGGAAGGGAGAGCGTAGCGTGCTCATTGCACGGTAGCGAGCCATGACGCCGTCCAGGCGCGCGCAAAGCCCCGGCCCCGAAGGCGTTTGGGACTCAAACGCAATTCGTGGGCTTCAATCAGGGGATCCTGATGAGTCGCACGCGGGAACGGCGCTCACTTTGACACGAAGCCATTCTGGCAGCGAGGCGCCGGGTCGTCCGGCGTATCGCGCCTGGTTATCGCGTGCCGTGTGGATTGACTGAACCACAGCAGGCGACGGTTTGTTTTGCCTGTTCTCGGTGTCGGGACAGCGCTACGTGGCGCTCAAGGTTCTCGGGCTGTCTGCCACGGAGCCCTGGAAGGTGGCGTTTCAAGATCTGATCCCGCGCCCGGAATCGAGCGTTGTCCAAAGACAGTCTTTCCCGAAAATCCAGCCTCGCCTTGAAAAATCGCTCGGTTACCGGCACCTAGGTGGGGTAACGCGGCGCCGCGCGGCCGACAATCATCGACGCGCTTCGCGCCTTTTCACGATTCTGGAGCCCCGTATGACGGATACCGTCAAGAGCATCAACCCGGCCACCGGCCAGACCATTCGCGAGTTCGACACGATTTCGGACGAGCAGCTCAATCAGAAGATCGAGCAGACCCACGAGGCGTTTCTCGACTGGAAACAACGCTCATTCGACGAGCGCGGCGCTCTGATCCGCAAGGTCGGTGAGCTGCTCGCCGCGAACAAGGATCGCCTGGCCCGCTTGGCCACCGACGAGATGGGCAAGCCGATCGCCCAGGGCCCGGGCGAGCTCGATCTCTGCAAGGGCATCTGCGATTACAGCGCCGACAACGCCGCCGACATGCTGGCCGACGAAACCCGCGATCTGCCGGGCGGCCGTGCGCTTGTTTCCCACCAGCCGATTGGCGTGATCTTCGGCATTCAGCCCTGGAACTTCCCGTTCTATCAGGTGGTTCGCTATACGATCGCCAACCTGATGGCCGGCAACACGGTGCTGCTCAAGCACGCGCCCAACGTCTGGGGTTGTGCCGAGGCGCTGGAAGACATCTTCCGCGAAGCCGGCGTGCCCGAGAACGTATTCAACGTGCTCTATATCCACGACGCACAGGCCAGCCAGGTCACCGAACATCCGCGCGTACGTGGCGTGACCTTTACCGGCAGTGCCGCGACCGGCCGCAAGATCGCCGCGGATGCCGGCCAGCATCTCAAGAAAACCGTGCTGGAACTCGGCAGCAACGATGCCTTCCTCGTGCTCGAAGATGCCGATATCGACAAGGCGGTAGACGCCTGCGTCACGGGCCGAATCAACAACAACGGCCAGACCTGCGTAGCGGCCAAGCGCTTCGTGGTCGTCGATGCGGTCTACGACAAGTTCCGCGACGCTTATGTCGAGAAGATGAAGCAGGTCGAGTTCGGCGACCCGTCGGACAAGAACACCGCGCTCGGCCCGTTGGCCCGCGAGGACCTGCGCGACAAGCTGCATGCGCAGGTCAAGGAATCGGTCGCCAACGGCGCGACCTGTACCATCGGCGGCGAAGTCCCCGATGTCGAGGGCTTCTTCTATCCGACCACCGTGCTGGAAAACGTCAGGCCCGGCATGCCGGCCTACGACGGCGAACTGTTCGGGCCGGTCGCCTCGCTGATTCGTGCCAAGGACGAAGCCGATGCCATCCGTATCGCCAACGACTCGGTCTACGGCCTGGGCGGCGGCATCTTCTCCAAGGATGAAGACCGCGCCGTACGCCTCGCGCGGGATCATTTCGACACCGGCATGGTCAGCATCAACGGCTACTTCATTGCCCAGCCCAATCTGCCCTTCGGCGGCGTCAAGGACAGCGGCCACGGCCGCGAACACGGCGGCTTCGGAATGCGTGAATTCGTCAACAGCAAATCGCTGATGATCGCGCAGTAGCACAGGCGTCTATACCCGACCGCCGATTTCGGCGGTGCCTGAAAGCCCTCGGCCCTCGGTCGGGGGCTTTTTCTTGGAAGCCAGGATTATCGGGGGCCAGGCGCAGGTCGGTTCTAACCCGGCTGCGGTGCTGGAATGTGGCCACAGATACCTCCAATCTCACAATTCGCCTGCCTACAGAAGATATTGCCTTGGCCAAGCAATATGCGAAAACCAATGGGTCGAGCGTGACTGAAGTCACCGATCGTTATCTGCGGCGGATTCGTCTACTCGACAGGGAAGTGCCGCGGCCTGTGCTGGACGAAATCACGGGTCTGCTGCCGCCGGGCGTCGATGTAGAGGCCGAGATCGAAGAACGCCGGCAGGGCAAGCACGGACAGTGATTCTGGTCGACCTTAGCCATATCGTCACTCGCAATGTCCGAGACTTCGGCACGTCGCCCGTGCCGGCACTTACGCCAGAGGAATACCTGCTCGATATCCGGCCGTGAGGGTGTCGTCCATGAACTTGGGGGTGCCCGGGAAGACCGGAATCGAGGTGGGGCAGGCGATAGCGGTGTTAATTGCTGTTATTTTCGCCGCTCTCGTGACACACCACTATCGCATCGTTGCGTCTGCAGCGATCACAGCATGACATCATGTGATCCGACGCGCCGAAAATCCCAATTCGGATGGCGTGCCCCAGCCCCGGGCCCGAGCTTTTACGGGCTGGTGGCAATACAACCCCAAATTTGATCGCTCCTTGCTCTATGAAAACACCCAAAACGCTGCTTCCCCTGTTTGATGACGGCATTATCGATACCGTGGTCAGCCGACTTCAGAGCGGTAAGGAAGCGACTGTTTATATTGTGACCAGCGGGTCCGCAACGCGCTGTGCCAAGGTTTACAAACAGTCACAGCAGCGCAGCTTTCACAAGGCCGCGGAATATACCGAGGGGCGCAAGGCCCGGGGCAGTCGCAATGCGCGTGCTGCGGGCAAGCGCACGCAATACGGTCGCAAGGTTCAGGAAGCCGAGTGGAAAAACGCCGAGGTCGATGCCTTGTACAAGTTGTACGGTGCGGATATTCGTGTCCCGAAACCCTTTGGCGTTTTCGACGGCGTGTTGCTCATGGAACTCGTGCTCGATGCCGAGGGGCGTCCGGCGCCCAGACTGGGCGAGGTCGAAATGACGCCCGCGCAAGCGGTCGAATGGCACACGTTCATGATCCGGCAAATCGTGCGCATGCTCTGTGTCGGCCTGATTCACGGCGATTTGTCGGAATACAACGTGCTGGTGGGTCCGGACGGCCCGGTCATTATCGATCTGCCGCAGGCGGTGGACGCAGCCAGCAACAACAATACCTTTCGCATGTTCGCTCGCGATGTAAACAACCTGCGCGCCACGTTCGGGCGGGTAGCGCCTGAGATATTGGAAACAGAATATGCCCTCGAGATATGGGGCTTGTACGAGGCGGCGGAACTCGCGCCGGAAACACCGTTGACGGGGCTGTTTACGCGTGACGAAACGGCGGCCGACGTGGGCGCGGTGCTGGACCAGATCGAAGAAGCGCGGCGCGAAGCCGAAGCGCGTCAGCGTGGGCGTGAGGAAGCGGAGGAAGGCTCTCACCCGTCGTGACGGGCGTTACCGCCAGTTGCGCCAACCCGGTTTTCCGTTGAGTACAAGACAAATTTTGACGCCGGTGGCTTTTCGGGAAGAAGAAAATCGAGGCCCCGTAAAATCAGATGTCATCAGTCGTGAGCGCGAACTCCAACTCGGTTATCGATTCTAGAAGGAATCCCGCTTGATACCCTTTTCCCAGACGAATCCCTACCGTTCGCAACGCAGCGCGACCTATGCCCGGCATGGCATGGTCAGTGCTACGCAGCCGATGGCTGCACAGGCCGGCCGCGATATCCTCGCTCGGGGCGGCAATGCCGTCGACGCGGCGATCGCCACCGCTGCGGCCTTGACGGTTGTCGAGCCCACCTCGAACGGTATCGGCGGCGATGCCTTTGCATTGGTATGGATAGCCGACGCGCAGGGCGGCGGCGCGCTGCACGGGCTCAATGCGAGTGGTCGGTCTCCGCAGTCTTTGACTCGCCAGGCGGTGCTCGATGCCGGGCATGAAGCGATGCCGCGTGACGGCTGGATACCGGTCACGGTGCCGGGCGCGCCGTCGGCGTGGGCGGCGCTGGCCGAGCGCTTTGGCCGACTCGATTTCGCCGAGCTCCTGGAGCCGGCGATTAAGCTTGCTCGGTACGGCTTTCCGGTCTCGCCCGTGATCAGCCAGATGTGGCAGCGTGCCGTGGCGACCTTTAACGCCGAGCCGCGTAACAGTGCGACGGCGCACTGGTTCGAGACGTTCGCCCCGCACGGCGATGCGCCGCAACCGGGCGACATATTCATCAGTGAAGCGCACGCCCGCACGCTGGACGAACTCGCTCACACTCGCTGTGAAAGCTTTTACCGCGGCGACCTTGCCAGGCGCATCGACGAATTCTCGCGCCAGACCGGCGGCTATCTGCGTGCAAGCGACCTGGCGGATCACAGGGTCGAATGGGTCGAGCCGATCTCCACTCGTTACCGTGGCGTGGATATCTGGGAAATACCGCCCAACGGGCAGGGCATCATTGCCTTGATGGCGTTGAATATCGTCAGCGGTTATGGCGATTTACATGCGCGCGATGACTTGACCGTCCTCCATCGCCAGTGCGAGACGATGAAGCTCGCGTATACCGACGGACACAAGTACGTCGCACACGCTGAACATATGCGAACACCCGTGGACGCGTTGCTGAGCGCCGAGTACGCCGCGACTCGTCGTGACCTGATTGGCGAGCACGCGCTCGATCCGTTTCCGGGGGATCCGTATTCGGGCGGTACCGTCTATTTCGCCACGGCCGACGGCGACGGCAATATGGTCTCGTTCATCCAGAGCAATTACCACGATTTCGGCTCGGGCATCGTAGTGCCCGATACCGGCATCAACCTGCAGGACCGCGGCTTCGGTTTCACGCTGGAAGCCGGCCATGACAACACGCTGGCGCCCGGCAAGAAGCCGTTTCATACCATCATTCCGGGCTTCATGACGCGCGACGGCGAACCGATCGGACCGTTCGGCGTCATGGGGGGCTTCATGCAGCCCCAAGGGCATATGCAGGTGGTGATGAACCTTCTGGACTTCGGGCTCAATCCGCAGGCGGCCCTGGATGCACCGCGCTGGCAATGGATGGGCGGACGCAGGATTGCCGTCGAACAGGAATACCCACCGCATCTGGTGCGAGCAATGGCCGAGCGCGGTCACGACATGCACGTGAATCACGACTCGACTCGCTTCGGTCGCGGCCAGATCATCATCCGCGACGCGGCGACCGGTGTGCTGTGCGGTGGCACCGAGCCGCGCGCGGATTCATCCATCGCCGTGCTTTGAATTCTCAACGGACCGCGCAGCAGCCGAGCGGGACCAGCTTTTGGATTGTGCGACGCAGATGAAGTCAGAGCGAAAGACTGATCCCGCACGCGCCACATGTGCTCACGCACGCCATGAAGACAGCCGATTCATCGAATACCGAGATCCAACGCCAGCAGCGCGCGGGAATTCGTCGCAGGTGTAGCAATTTGCTACAATCAGGCCGTCATCCTACAGAGGACACCCGACACGGCCGGCACATCTATACGCGTCTCTGAAGAGCTCGCCCTTACATCCAAGGCCGAGTCGCAACTGATGCAGCGCTCGCAAGCAGGTCAGATTGAATACTGGGCACGTATCGGCCGCGCCATCGAACATTCCGGGCAGTTCGACTACCAGCATATTGCAAGCGCCTTGAAGGGCGAAGTCGCTGTAGATCAGCTGACGTCCTACGAAAAACCGGTCTATGACGAATTGCACGACGAGGCCATGCGCCATAGTTCCGCAACAGAGATACGCGAACACCGGCAGCGTATCCAGGCCATGCGACAAGCGGGTGTGGATATCGAGAGTCTGGGTGATTGATGGCTCGGAGCAGCCAGCCGACGTTGTTTCTGCTGGCAGGTCCCAACGGCGCGGGTAAGTCGACGCTGTACGCCGACCGCATCAAACCGAAAACCAACGCGCCTTTCGTCAACGCCGACCTCATACAAGGGCCTGTTGCCGTTCCACGCGGCACCGCGTTGCGACCCAAAATCGCGCCAGGCAAGGCGCAGGGCGCAGGCCTTGGTCATTCCAAGGCCAAGTCCTGCAACGCCGGATGGCGCGATTTTGGGCTGCAACCCTGCGGGACGAGGTCCATTTTTCCGCAATACGGCGTTGCAGCTCGCTTATGTAGCGCAGCTACACGGCACTCGCCGCGCCTTGTCTTGCAGAAAAATGGCCCTCGGCGCGGGGTCGCGTGGAGCGGCAATAGGCCCTAGAAGCGTGGCAGGCCGAGCGCGGCGGCGCTTCTCCTGACGATGCTTATGCCGCGAGCAAGGAAGCCGCCGCCCAACGCGAGCAATTGATTTCAGAGCGCCGGTCGTTTGTGTCCGAAACGGTGTTTTCGCACCCGAGCAAGCTGACGTTGATACAGACGGCGCTCGATGCAGGTTATCGCGTCGTTCTGTTCCACGTGAATGTACGTCATGCCGACTTCTCGGTGGCGCGTGTCGGGGCCCGCGTCATCATGGGCGGCCATCCCGTACCCGAAGACAAGATTCGGGAACGATACGATCGCAACCCGGCGTTGATCCGCGAGGCCGCTAATCTGGCCAGCGTGACGCATGTCTACGACAACTCTCGGGTTGGTCAGCCGCCGCGGTGGCTGTTGACGCTAGTACGCGGAGAGGTGGTTCGGCAGTGCAGGGATGGGACGTTGCCCGTTTGGGCTGAGGCGTTGTATCTCTAGCAGCTCGATTCGAGCACCGTCGGTAGCTGTTCCGGGCCAAGTGTTGCTTCTCGAGAAAAAAGCAGACCTGATGCTGCGCCGCCGACGCCAGTTGGGACGCGAGCATATGGGGGCTTCTTATCGTTATTTGAGAGTACCTGTCGCTCGGTCTCGCATAAAAGCAAAATGCAAGACCTGATCCGCGCTCGCGCGAGGAAGCGCTTTAGCCGGTAATGGCGAGATGCGCACGCACCGCGGCCGCGATCCGATCCATGAGGTCGCTGGTCGCCGCCAGCCAGGCCTGCATCTCGATAAAGCCGTGAATCACGCCCGGGTAGTGGGCATGATCGACGTCGACGCCGTCATCGGCCAAGCGGGCAGCATAGAGCACGCCTTCATCCATGAGCACATCGGCCCCGGCCGTGATAACGAGCGCCGGCGCCGTGCTTTCCAGTGTGTCCGCCAGAATCGGCGACACCCGCCAGTCGAGCGGGTCGGTATTGGCATCCACGCTGCGCTGGCCGAACCAGGCCATGAGTTCGGCAGTGAGCGGCGGAACGTTCGCGTTGCGACCCTTCGACGGATAGCTGCGGGCGGCCTCGCGCAAGTCGGTGGCCGGGTAAATCAACACCTGCAAGGCCAGGGGCCAGCCGGCGTCGCGCGCCGCAAGCGCGACCACAGCCGACAGATGACCGCCCGCGCTGTCGCCGCCCACTGCGAGCCGATGTACATCGATATCGAACTCGGCCGCGTGTTCGACGAGATAGCCATAGGCCGCGATCGCGTCGTCGGAAGAAGCCGGCAAACAATGCTCCGGAGCCAGGCGATAATCCACCGCGACAAGCTGACAGCCTGCGCGCCGGGCCAATTGTCGACACACGCGATCGTGCGATTCCAGATCACCTAGGACCCAGCCGCCGCCGTGAAAATAGACCAACGTGGGCGCCGCACCTTCGGCCAGCCCGTCCGGGCGATAGCGCCGCGCACCCAGATTGCGGCCGTCGAGCGTCAGCTCGTGCTCAACGGTCTGGCCCATCGGCACCGGCTCGCCGCCACTCTTGGCCAGGGTGTCGATATAGAACTGGCGCGCATCGGCCAGGCCGAGATCGGCGAACGCAATGTCGGCTTCGCGCATCCTGGCGACAACGCCAGCGACTTCGGTGGTTAGCGACATGAGCAATCCTTGTAAAGCAAGCTGAGTTCAGCGGGCTTGATAGCACGATTGTATGGGCTGGTGCACACCGCGAGCTCTATCTCCGGAATTCCGAGCTGTGTTCATGGCACCGTGTTGCGCCTGGAACACGAGTCCCGCGAATCGTGTGCAAAATGCAAGTCCTGATCCTAAATTCCTCTCAAGACCTGGCCCTCGCTCGCGCGTTGCGCGATGACTGCCCGGTGGTGTGAATTGGCTTACCCTTCAATCATGACCGGTATTGTCGACGAACATGCGGAGGAACTGGCGGCGCTGGCGCGCCTGGAGTTGTTCGGCTCCGCCGCCACCGGCGAGTTCGACCCGGAGACTAGTGATCTGGATTTTTTGGTGGAGTTCCAGAATCCGGGGCCTGACGGCAAGTTCAACGACTATTTCGGGCTGCTTGATGAGTTGACCGCGTTGTTTGGCCGCCATATCGACCTGGTCAGCGTGCGAGCGATCAAAAACCCATACTTCATGAAAAGCGTGAACGAGACACGGCGGCCCGTTTATGGCGCGTAGTGTAGCCATGTATCTGCACGGTATGTTGCAGGCGGCACGGGGATTCGTCGGTTCAGTGACGGAAGGACCTACGACGATTATGCGTCCGACCTGATGCTTCGCTCTGCGGTGGAGCGGCAATTCGAGATTATCGGCGAGGCACTGAACCAACTCGGCAAACTTGATCCCGCCACACAAGCGCGCGTTCGCAATTTCCGGAATATCATCGGTTTCCGCAATATTCTGAATACACAGCTATGCGGAACTGGACGATAGCCTCGTCTGGAATGCGGTGACCGATAAGCTGCCGCAGCTGGAAGAAGACGCTTCGAAACTGCTCTGCGAGTTGGATTGAGCTGAGAGTTGGGACCGCTCAGGCTTTGTCTCTCATGCGGGCTGGCGCGGGTTTGGGCTCGGGCCGCGGTGGCCAGAATGTGGCAATGCAAGACCTGACCCCGAGCTCCACTGGCATGGTGGCGAAACGCCACAATCCGGTGATCATCGCGATGGCAAAGCGGCTGGAAAAGAAAGGTCTGGCACCCAAGGCGATCGTCGGCGCGAGCATGCGAAAGCTCGTGCATCTGATCTATGGCGTGATCAAATCAGGACAGCCGTTCCAAGCTGATATCCCGATGGCGCGGCTTGAAATCCAAGAGGGTATCTGACCCCAACTCCTGTGCGCAATGACCCAAACACGCACTTAAATGCCGCGCAACCCCCTAGGGCGACATCAAACTCGTTGAATCTTCATCGCGAGACATAATTCGACGACTCGGTCCGCAACTGTTCTGAGCGGAGATTCGGTCGGCACCTCTAGCAGCGGAACGATACCGGCCGATGGCTCGGCCTTCAGCCAAGCGACAAGATTCGATAAGGTTCGAACGCCGTACCCAGCAACTATTCTGCAGCAATTTTGATCGCAGTTATGGCGATCGTGTTGACAACTCCATTGTTCAATGCAGCGTTCATCGAGCTGGCCATGCCCTACTAAGCGTTCGCCTAACAGCTTCCAGTCGGCAATTGCGTTTTGGTCTGTGTAGGAAAAAATTTTCGAGAGATGGAGACCCGATTTGAGGTCGGAGAATCTCGCGACCGGCAATAAGTCGTTTGCGAGCAGGTATTCGACGTCATTAGCAGCCCTGTGCGCGTGTGGGCTATTTGTGCTGGCGCGAACCATCGCTGGCGGTATTAGGTTTTCAACAGTTCTGGCGTTAATCACTGCTAAGTCGCAGGGCCAGCGACAAGCGCGTATAACGGCGCGACATCTGCGCGCCGTCCGCTTTTCGCTAGCGCCAGGACTGTATTGATCACTATCAGTGACGCATATCGTAAAACGCTTCTCATCAGCCACGTGCGCTAACACATCCGCTGTCGTATCTCCGCCACCGTTTACGAGCTCGTAATTTACGGTTAACTCCTTAAGAAGATCGGCGTGCCTAGACAGAACAGGTGAGGAGAATGCATAGAAAAAGGCATCGTTCAAATTTTCGGCAAGCAATATAGTTCTAGTACAAAGCTGTGAGTCTGAGAACCAACTTAACGGTAGCTTCCACAAATCCTCGGTAAATTCTGGGTCCGCCGTATCCGAGCTAATTTGAACGTAGAATGAAATCTCCTTCTCAAGGTTCGCAATAAATGAAAACTTCGAGAGCATATTGCGAATGCTGCCCAGCGCCCGCGAGCTTAAGTGAGTAAAGTTCAATAGCGCTTTTAACGTGTTGCGATCAGCAATAGCAACATGGGTGCCCTCAGCGCACGATAGAAATAAATTTTCGACGCCGGCGGTCTCTTCATCGGTCAATTCATCTATATTGTTCAATTCGAGCTTTATAAGCATTTGCTATATCGGGTCGAAAAAACCGAACGGCCAATCCTTTAATATGCCATTGTTATCAAACATCACTTTTCGAACCGAGGACAGACTGTTCTGCGAGTTGCCTTCGAAGAGATGAAGGCAAACATCCTTTTCGTTAAGCTTTTGACTGCTTATAAGCTCCCCGATCCGATTAATTAGCCAGGGGCTATGCGTTTCAATAACAATTGAAAGCGGATTATCACGCTCCTTGGCGACCTGGATAGCAGAGGAGATCATGTTTGCGACGCGCGCCTGGAAATCCGGATGTAAGTGAAGCTCTGGCTGCTCAATAACTAGAACACTCGTGTCGTTCTTTCTTAGTAAACGGCGCACTCCTGGAGTAACGTTTGGCCGGTATGCGGAGCTCCAGATTTGGACTGCCAGGGGAAGTACCTGAGAGAGGCCAAATCCGACGTCGGCAATGTTGAAACTTTGTTCCGACTGGCTATCGGTATACTGCAACGTGATATGGCCTGAGCGTGAAACTGCTGATACGTAACCACCGAATATGCTTTTCATCCAAGAAATGAAACTGCGCGTTTCGCCCTTTGTGAGGCTATTTAAATACATAGCTACGTTCGATCCTTTTGAATCGATCTCATCTACGGCTAGTTCTTGTTTTCTGTAGTATCGTTCGGCAACTGCCCGTAATGGCTCGATATAACGAACGCTTTTAAAATAGCTAGAGAGGAAGCTATCTAATTCATTGATAATACCGTCGATTCTAGTCGCGAAAACACGATGTTGAAGCTTAATGGCACGCGAAGAGCGCGGCGTCGCATTTTTAAGTGATGACCGCCAGCTTTGAGGTGCAGCTGGGACAGAAACTAGCCTCTGTGTAAACGTCCCAATGTCCGTCAGAGGTAGATTTCGTGCAATACGTAGCCGGCTATTACGTGTTGTATTTCCATGTACGTGTTGGCTAATTTGCCGGTCCAAATCTCTCCGAGCGTAACTGTTACGGGTTTCTAGCCATCGAGTGAGTTCTTTCCCTTCAACCTTAGACACTCGGCGCTGGTAGTAACGGATTCGTGGTAAGAACGTGCCGGATTGGCTGAGTATTCGAAAGCTATCGTCGGCTGCGACCTCATAGTCTCCGACCTTTATCGAAGTAACCTCTCCCGTCGGGTTTAATTCGATTGTTGTTTTTACGTCATAAATATCGAGAGTAAACGTCTTTAGGTAAGTCTCTTTGGAGTTTGCAGTAGCCCCGAGTAGAATGGATAGCTTCGCGTTGGTATCGCCGACGCTTTCCGATCCTAAATCGTCGAAGGACGAGATCCAGCGTCGACCAAAGTTTGTCGCGCGCCGTGCCGTGAGAGGATATGAAATATTGAATATGAACTCGATTTCCCGATCTGGGAGATCGCGCGTAACAGCTTCGTCGAAAGAGCCGAAATCGACTAATGGCCCGTACCATAATATAGGGCCCTTTGTATTCGCCTCCATACTTTGCCGGAGTAGAGCAAAAACTCGCGCAAATGTGCTTTTTCCGGAGCTATTTCTCCCTACCAACAAGTTTAGGTTGGTTAATGGGATGGCGCCCGTATCGGCCAACGATCGAAGCCCACGTATTCGAACACTTTTTAGCATGTAGTTAAATATTTCGACTTTGGTTCATGGAAATTACTTCGGCAAATTGGGGTCAGGTCTTGCGTTTTGCGCGGTCCCCAGCGCAATAAGTTCTAAACGCGGCACCAGCTGTGTCCGTGGCCCCAAGTCAAAACCCAACCTCCCTCTGATGCCGAAACGCCAGCACATAAACAGCATCGTATCTCGGTTCATAGCGATATAGCGCCATATACCCAGAATCGCCAAAACTAATAACCAGCTCCCGCAACTCCGGCGCATCAAACATAGGGCGCCCGATATCCGGCGCAGTCTCTAGCCGAACGAACTGCCCAATAATCGCCTCAGCGGCCCGTTGTGCGGCCTCGGGCGCCTTCCCCTCGAGAAACCGACGACACCGCGTCAAACCCTGTACCGCGTTCTCGGTAACAATTAATCGTGGCACTCGGGCGCGGGCCTTTCGTCATCGCTACCCCAGGTCGTCAGCCAATCGCTGGTCTCCTGGCCTGTCAGATGCCGACCCGTTTCCTGGTATGTCGTCCAGGCGTGCAAAGCTTCTTGTTTGAACGCTTCGCGCTTTTCCTCGCGCTCGACGTACTGTTCGATGGCTTCGCGCATGATCCAGTGGGATGACCTGCGGCGGCTTTCGGCCAATTGCCGTACCCGGTTTTTCAGCGCGTCGTCTATTTTGATTGATGTGGCCATAGCAGACCTATTGATAGGTAATACCTGTGAATACTTATAGCACGGTGCGAACGGTCGCTTCGAATCATCACTTACGCGGCGCGTCGGTATCCGTGGTTTTGGCGAACGGTCGCGCCGGCCCATGCACGATGACGTCTTGCGACTTCTTCTGCTGATGGGCGATCGCTTGCAGCAATCCGGCTTTGATGCTTTCAAATGCGGTGTTCATTCCTCAACTCCGTAGACGGGTGGCCAGTCCAGATATGCGCGTCACCCGCCGGACAATGGTCTGCTGAAGCGTTTGCTGCGAGGCATAGATATCCAACCGCGCCCGCCCCCGCGTCAACCCTGTATAAAACAACTCCCGAGTCAAAACCGGCACGTCATAATCCGGCAAAACGAGAGTGACGGAATCAAACTCCGAGCCCTGACTTTTGTGAATCGTCATCGCATACACGGTGTCGTGCGCGGGCAGTGCGCTGGGCAAAAATGCACGCAAGCCGTTGTCCCCCTCGAACCAGACACGGATCTGTCCGGACTCGTTGCATAGTGCAACACCCACGTCGCCGTTATAAAGGCCGGTGCGGTAGTCATTTCGTCTAATCATGACCGGGCGGCCGTGGTACCAGGCCATGGCGGGGTTGAAGTCGAAGCGTCGGGCGAGGCGTTCGGTGATGCCGGCGTTGATGGTTTCACTGCCTGCGGTGCCTTTGCGTACTGCGGTCAGCACGCATTGCTTGCCGAGTTCGGCCAGGGCGAGCGTAGGGTCGGTGGCCTCAACTAGGGCGGCGTAGTCGTCGGCCAGCCGATCCATGAGCCGGCTGATGGCCGCAGCGTCGGAAGCGTCGTGATAATGCAGATCGTCGTGGCGGGCGGTGAACAGTTCCTGGGCGGTGGCGACGTCGCCGGCGTTCACCGCGGCGGCGAGGCGGCCGATGGTGCTGTCGGCGTTGAAACGGCGGCTGGTCTGCAGGGTGACGACGTGGTCGGCCAGGACATGCGTCGCCGGTTCCATCGGCTGGGCGATGAGCGCGCCGGCGTCGGCCTGCTGGTCGGCGGTGAAGCGATTGACGCCGGCGTTGCTGCAGATTTCGGCGAGCACGGAGCCGGATTCAACCGAGGCGAGCTGGTAGCGGTCGCCGAGCAGGATCAGGCGGGCATTGTTGCGAATGGCGTCGGCCAGCTTGGCCATCATCGGCAGATCCACCATCGAGGCTTCGTCGACGATCACCACGTCGTAGGGCAACGGGTTGTCGGCGTTGAAGCGCGGTCTGGTGGTCGCACCGCCCAGACCGAGCAGGCGGTGCAGGGTGCGGGCGTTCTGCGGTACGTGGTCGAGAATCGCGTTGTCGAACGCCGGATCGGCGGCCATGTTGTCCAGCCCGTTGCGCACCGATTCGACCATGCGCGCCGCGGCCTTGCCGGTGGGCGCGGCGAGGGCGATCAGCGGCGGCTCGCGGCTCTCGGCACGGGCGGCTTCGATGAGTACGCGCAGCAGGCGCACGATGGTGTAGGTCTTGCCCGTGCCGGGGCCGCCGGAGATGACGGTGAAGCGATGGCGCAGGGCAGCGAACGCGGCTACGGCCTGCCAGTTGGTGGCGTCCGGATCGGCGGCGTCGGCCAGGAACAGGCCGTGGCCGGGTTTCAGGCGGTCGATATCGACCGGGTTTGGCGCGGCGGCCATCAGCTCGCGCAGGCGTTCCGCGAGCTGTGTTTCATAGGCGTGGTAGCGCTGTAGATAGAGCCGGCCTTGGTCGACGATCAGCGGGCGGACCTCGCCGGGGCCGCCGACCAGTGTGCTGGCCTCAAGTGCGGCGGCCAGGTCTTTCTGATTCGTTGCGCTCATCAGCGCGGTCGGGATCCTATCCAGGTCCAGGCAGGTATGGCCCTGGGCGACGGCCCAGCTGGCGAGCGCGAAGGCACGGGCGACGAGTTTGTCGGCGCCGTGGCGGCGGGCCCAGTGGGCTAGGGCGTTGTCCAGGTCGGAGAGGCCGACGTCTTCGGCGACTGCCGAGGTTTCCGGCATCGGTTCGGCGTTCGGTTGGCGCTGCTCGGGGCCCTGAGGCATGGTCGGTTCGTTGTCGAACATGTCGTCGGTGTGGGATTCGTTCATGGGCGGACTCTGTCAGGGCCAGGGCAACGGCGGGTCTTCGCGTTCGAGCGTTTTGAACGAACGGCTTGGGTGAATTCGTGCTTGGGGTTTCGCACTGTTGTGCGAGTCACTTTCATTTGCTTGTCCAAATGAAAGTAACCAAAGCAAAAGACACCCTGTCTTGCGTCGGCGCTTCGCGCCGATACCCTGCGCGGCTCCGGCCGAACGCGGGCCAGCCGGAAACTCGCTGCGCTCAAACATCCGGCTGTCTGTTCCGCGTTCGTCCTCCGCTGCTCGGCGCTGCGCCCAAGGGGCGTGAATACAGACAAACTCGCTGTCGCTCGCGGGAGGTTGTGGCCATCTGTTTGTATCTGGTCCCGTTGCATGGCGACGCAGACGCGCAGGCCCGATGGGTGTCCGGCGTACTGCGCCGGTGCGGCCAGCCTGTTTGAGGATCGCCAAAGCGATCCGAGTTCTGGCCGCATCCCAGCGGGCCGAGCATCGGAGTGCACCGGCGGCAGCCGGCGCCATGCCGGGCGTCTTTTCCTTTGCTTCCTTTCGTTTGGACGAGCAAACGAAAGGGAGTCGCGCTGCAGCGCGAAACCGAACTCAAGTCGAACTCGTGAGCGGATTCGTCGTGTGCTCAGAAGTAGTGTCATGCCGTTGCTCCCCGGTCTACGGCTTGTCCGTCAAACAACGCATCCAGCGTTTCGATCAACGCCACATCGGGCCGGTCCACGAACACGCCGCGTGTGCTCTGGCCGTCCATGGCCCGCACGAACAGATACTGGACACCGCCGAGATGACGATCGGGGTCGTAATCGTCCAGGCAGCTTCGCAAATGGCGATGGAGTGCCACGGTGTAGAGCAGATATTGCAGGTCGTAGTGCGAGGCGCTGATGGCGCCCGCGAGCGCGTCGGCGCCATATGCGCCTGGCGTGTCGCCGAGGCGGTTGGTCTTGTAGTCCAGAATCCAGTACGCGCCTTCGACTTCCACGACGAGATCGATGAAACCCTGCAGCAGGCCGTTGAGCGACAGTGTGGCCGAACGCGCCAGCGGCGCTTGCAGATAACCGGCCGCGCGCGCTGCATCGACAATAGTGGCGAGCCGTTGATCGCCCATGCCGAGCAGAAACCCTATCTCGGCCAGCATGCGATTCGGCGCCACGTCGGCGAGCGGGCCGATCACGGGCAGCGGCGCATGCAGCGTCCGGGCGACCAGTGCGATCGACTGGTCTATACGATTCGTTTCCTCGCGGTCGTCGCCGGTCAGACCCCAGCGGCGCAGTGTATCCGCGGTGCGCTTGCGGGTTTTTTCATCGGCAGTCGCGTCGGGGGCAGGCCAGCCGTGGAACACGGCGTGTTCGAGCAGATCATGAATGGCAGAGCCGAAACCGACGCCCGCCAGCGCGCGGTCGAGGGCGGGCAGCGGTTGCTCTTTACTGCCCGTGTCATTACCCGCGTCGGTGCCGAGTTCGATGGTGGGCGTCGGCGCGGCCCATTCGTCCTCGGCGCCGGGAACTGGGGTGCTTGCGGCAGAAGACGCGCCGGCCGGCGCATGGGCGAGCCGCGAAAAACTCCAGCTGGACCAGGGCGTACGCGGCGCCGGTAGATCCTCGCGGCCGCCGGTCAGGTTGCGGTTCGTGTCGCCGGCGACCATTGGAATCGCACGGCGCGGCGCGTCGGTATCGATACGCTCGATCGACATCACGTTCGGGTGTTTCTTGGCGAGCGCCGCCAGAGTGTGGCTCACGCTGGCGTCGCGGCCGAGCAGCTTGTCGAGCGCGGTGTTCTGCGCGCCGCGACCGGCCTGGTTGCTGGCGCCGTCGCCCGGTTCGCGCCAGGTGATGAACAGCGCATCGGCCGCGCGGGTGAGGGCGACATACAGCAGCCGTAGCGATTCGGCGTGGAACTCGGTGACCGCGCGCGCCTGCGCCTTCTCGCTCGTGCCGCTCAGATCGATCCGCACGCGCTCGGGCGTGTCGCTATCGGCGTCGTGGTAGACGTGGGGCGGCTTGGTGGGGTCTTTCATGCCGGTCGGTGCGCCGAGGAATGCGGCGAACGGCAGGAACACGATCGGATACTCCAGACCCTTGGACGAATGCACGGTGGCGATGCGGACCAGCGCGTCGTCGGATTCCAGGCGCAGCTGGGCCTCCTCGCCGCTTTCCGCGCGCCCATCGGCATCCTTGGCGTCGGCAATAGCGCGATCGAGCCAGTGCACCAGCCCGTCCATGCCGTAGCACTCGGCTTGCGCCTCGGCGAGCAGTTCTCCGATCTGGAGATAGTTGCTCATGCGGCGTTCGCCGTCGGTGAGCGCGAGGATGTTCGGCCCGGCCGCGACGAACGCCGCTTCCAGTGCGGCCAGCACGCCGCGCTCGGCCCAGCGCTGATGGTGCGCCTGGTAGCGCGCCACACGGGTTTGCAGGGCGGTATCGTCTTCGGTGAGTGCGATGAGGTCGGCCAGCCGCGCACCCGCCAGCCGCGTGGTTTCCGCGCTTTTGACGGCGCGCACGTCGTCCGGCCGCGCCAGGGCGGTGAGCAGCAATGCGAGGTCGTGCGCTTCCTCGGTGGCGAAGATCGAATCCCGCCGCTGGCACACGGCGGCGATGCCGTGTTCGGCGAGCGCGATCTGCAGGGTGGCCGCCTGGAAGTTGCTGTTGACCAGAATCGCGATATCGCGCGGTTCCACGGCGCGATTCCAGGCCGGGTCCTCGCTCTGCCAGGCGGCGTCCCCGGCCAGCATCCCGGCCACGGCGGAGACCGTGCGATGAACCATTGCCGTCTCGTCGTCGCCCTTGGTGCCGCTGCCGCCGGTGAACTGCCAGACGCTCAGGGCCGGCTGTGTTTTGTCGCTGTTGTCGCCATCTGTATGGCCGCGATGCACGAGTCGTCGGTCGCCCGGAGCTCGGCCCGCGCCCACGGCCCGAAAACCGATGCCGGCTTCGAGGAATGGTGTGTCCTTCGGTGTCTGGAACAGCGCGGCGATCGCTTCGAGCACGGCCGGCGACGAGCGATAGTTCGTGCCCAGCGTGTATTGCGCATTGCCGGCCGCGCGTGCGGCGGCGAGATAGGCATGAATATCGCCGCCGCGAAAGGCGTAGATCGCCTGTTTCGGGTCGCCGATCAGAAGCAGGGCGGTGTTGTCATTCGGCGCGTCGTCGGCGAGATAGATCCGCTTGAGGCTGTCGTACTGTAGCGGGTCCGTGTCCTGGAATTCGTCGACCAGCGCGTAGGGCCACTGCGCGCGCAGGGCGGCGGCCAGCCGCGGGCCGCGGGATTCGTCGACCAGCGCGTCGCGCAGGGCGAGTACGAGGTCGTCGTAGCTGAACTGGCGCCATTCGATCTTGCGCCGGGCGGCCAGCGCGGCCACAGCGTCGGCCGCGCGTGCGCTGCGCACCACATGGGCGCGTGTCACCAGATCGGCCAGCGGCTCGCCGAGCGTGAGTGCTTCGAAAGCCGTGGCGCAGGCTTTCTTGGCGTTCGAGCTCTTGGCGATGAATTGCCACGGGTCGACCAGCTCGGCCAGCGCTTTCGGCAGCACGGGCGGCTGGCCGGTCTCTACCGCCTGGGCGAGGCGCGTGTCGATCGTGCTGACGAAATCGGCGGCGTCTTCGTAGTTCGCGAGCAGCGTCTGCATGCCGCTTTTCTTGAAGGCACTGGCTTCGAGCGCCTCGGCGATCGCCGTCTCGAGTGCGGCCTTGTCTTCTTGCCAGACGGTCCAGAGCGTTTTTAGCGCCGCGGCGAATGCGTTTTCGTCTGCGCCGTCCACCGTGATGTTCGGCCTAGAGAGGATGGGCGCGATGTCCTTGTGCAACGCATCGGGCGTCGGCCAGACGTCGAGCAGCGACGCGTCGCCTGTAGCACCCACGATCGATTGCCGCCACAGATCGGCGGCGGCTTCGGACTGCACGCTACGATCGTCGACAATCTCGCCGCGGTCGAACGCCTGGGCGGAGTCGAAGGCGTTGTCGGCGGCGGCGCGCTGGGCGAAGCCGTGGATCGTCACGATAGTGGCTTCGTCCACGCCGGCGGCCGCTTCCGTGAGCCGGCGTGCAATGCGCTCGCGCGGCTCGTCGGTCGCGTCGATGGCGCCGGCGATAATGTCGCGCGCGAAGTCATGTTCGGGGTGATCGGCGATCGCCGCGGACGGGTCACGGGCGATACGCGCGGCATCGACGAGCCGGCGGCGAATGCGTTCGCGCAGTTCCTGGGTCGCGGCCTTGGTGAAGGTCATCACCAGAATCTCGCGCACGCTCGCGCCGCGCTCGACGACCAGCCGCAGATACAGGCCGGCGAGGTTGAAAGTCTTGCCCGTGCCCGCACTGGCTTCGATGAGTTGCAGGCCGGACAGCGGCAAGGTGCGCGGATCGAGATCAGGCGGGTTCATGTCGCGTGCTCCGCGGTGGCGACGGCCAGCGGTTCGATCTCTTCGAGCGCTTCGTGCATGGGCTGCGTGATCGCGTCGAGCGCCGCTATAAACGGGTTATCGGCCTCTGCGCCGAGCGGCGCGTCGTCGTCGCCCAGCAGCAGGCGGAAGTAGGGGTTGTTCACGAGATGACTGGCCTGAAAGCTCTGGCTCTCGGAATAGCGTTTCCATAGCGTGCCGAACGGGTCGTCGCCGTCGGGTTTGTAGTCGTCCGCCATATCGGGATGGAAATGTACCGGTGCCTGCTGGCCGGCCAGGAAAATATCGACCAGCACGGCCAGATGATCGCGCGCGGCCTCGGGCGTGAGGTGGGCCTCGAAGGCGACTACGCGATTGTCGTCCTTCTTCGGTGACAGGCCGGCGAGCGTCAGCCCGCGTTCGTGGCCGGCGGCGACGAGCACGAGATAGATGATCCACTGGCGCAGCCGAAAGCGCGTGCGCAGGCGGCCGGTGGTGATTGCGCGTCGATGCGTCGCGCCCACGTCGGGTATGCGTCCGGTAAGACGTACGCCGGAGATGGTGAAATCGACGGCGATGGTCTCGCGCGTCTGGTTTGGGCTCTGCCAGGCGCGGCGCACCGGCAGGAGCGTGTTCACGATGTCGGCTTCGCGTGCATAGGCTCGGGTGGCTCTGGGCGGAGGCGGCAGTTGGCCGCGCGCCAGTTCCAGCGCGTCCGGCGCGGTATCGATGTGTTCGGCGTCGGGGGCGGTATGGTCGAACAGACGACGGCGCAGGATGGATTGTGCCAGTGGATCCAGCTCGATGGGCTCGTGGTCGTCGATGGCCGCGCTGTCGCGTTCGAGCTTCAAGCCGAGCTGGCGCTCGAAAAAGGCTTTGGGCGGGTCGTCGAAGAAGCGCACGAGTGTGTCGAGATCGATCGCGAGGATGGGCTCGTCCAGCGCGAGCCGGCTGTCGTCCAGCCAGGGTTCGGCGCCGCGACGCGCGCCGCGCGCGGCCACCGAGGCATCGCGCCAGTCGCCGGCATAAGTGAATACGCGTGGATCCGCCTCGTCCGGGTCGAAATAGCGGGCCGAGAACGGCTGCATGGGTTGGTGATGTACCAGACGTTTTTCGAACGCGTCGCGCGACCAGCCGTGAAAATAATAAGCGTGCAGAAAGGCCATCAGCTCGCCGACCACCGGTGAGGGCGGCAGGTCTTCGCCGGTGCGCATGTCCTGGCCGATATAACTCAGGTACAGCGCGTCGCGCGCGGCGGTCAGGGCCTGCAGGAACAGCAGGCGGTCGTCGTCGCGCCGGCTCGGATCGCCCAGTCGCGGGGCGTCGAACAACAGGTTGAAGCCGCGGTCGCTGTCCTGGCGTGGGAATACGCCGTCGTTCACACCGAGCACGCAGACCACACGAAAAGGCACGGCGCGCAGCGGCACCAGACCGCAGAAGGTGATGCCGCCGGAGATGAACGGTTGGCGTTCACTCGGGCCGTCGAGCAGCGCGCGCAGATGATCGCGTACGGCGGTCCATTCCAGTGTTGTGTCGCCGGCGCCCGTATTGAGTTGTGCATGGGCGTCGAAGGCGGCGGCCGCGTCCTCGAAGCTCGCGAAGGCGTTGCGCAACGTCTCGATCGCACGGGCTTCGTCGGGCGCATCGCGGGACGGCTCGATCAGCGCATCGAGCATGGCGTTGAGCCGTGTCTGCCAGGCCGCGGGTTCGCACGCCTCGGCAAAGCGATCCGCGAAATCGCCGAGCACGGATACGAAGCGCGCCAGCCCGCCCAGCGCGCGGGCCGTGCCGCCTTCCAGGTCGGACCACGGCGCAACGCCGTCGACGAGCGTGTCGTCGTCGGCCTGAGCCACGCCGAGCAACAGTCGATCCAGGCCGAAGCGCCAGCTGTTCTGCTCGAAGGTGCCGGCGGCCAGAGATCGCCGATGGTCGGCGTCGCGGCCCCAGCGAATACCGCTGGCGTCGATCCAGTCGGTCAGCCGCGCCACATCGGCCTCGTCCAGCGCGAAGCGCCGGCGTACGGCCGGCACGGCGAGCAGATCGAGCAGGCGGCTCGCCTCCCACCGCCAAAGCGGCAGGTCGAACAGGCCGGTGACCGCGGATACGATCGGGTGCAGCGCCGACTGGGCGCGGTCGGCCACGGTGAAGGGCAGCCGCCGGCCATCCGACGCGCCGCCGAATACGGCCTGGATGGCGGGCACGTAGGTCGCCACGTCCGGCAGCATGACGACGATATCTCGTGGTGCGAGCGTGGCGTCGGCGGCCAGCCGGTCGAGTAGCTGGTCGTGCAGCACCTGAATCTCGCGCAGCGGACTGTGGCAGGCATGGATCTCTATAGAGGTGTCGTCGGGCTCCATGCCGGCATCGCTCACGCGCGGTTCGAGGGTGACGATATCGGCCTGCACACGGTGGAGCAGGCTGTCGTCGGCCGGCACGTCGTAGGCCATCGCCTCGCCGAATTCGGGCTCGACCATGCCCGCGAACTCGTCGGCATAGAGCAGGCGCAGCGTGTCGCGCGCCATGCGTCCAAAACCGGACAGCAGCGGATGTTCGGCGGCCTCGGCTTCGCCGGGCAGCTCGTGCAGATCGTCGGGCAGCGCCAGCGCGAGCCGGCGCGCAGTTACATCGCCCCAGTAGGCTTCGCTCGGGTTGGGTAGCAGGAAATGCACGTCGACGTGGCGGGCCAGTGCATAAGCCAGGCGCAGCTGGTCGGGCGCGACCGCAACCAGGCCGAACAGATAAAGGCGCGGCGGGCAGTGGTTATCAATCGCCTGCGCCAGCGAACCGTCGAGCGTGTCCCGGTCCAGTCGGCGGGCCAGATCGGCCACGATCGAAGCGCGATGCGTCTTGCCGAGCGCGTAGTCGTCGACGAGATAGCGCCAGACGTCGGATTGCCAGCCGGCCGTGCCGCTGGGCCGATCGCCGGCCTGCCAGCGCGCCAGCATGTCGCCGCGATAGACCAGATAGCGGTCGAACACGTCGGCCAGCCGGGCGGCGAGCTGCCAGCGGCGGATATCGTCCACGGGGCGACCCAGATAGGCGGCGACTTCCGGGATGCGCTCGGCCATTTGCGGCAGCGCTCGGTAGAGATGCCAAGGCAGGCGGTCGGACTCGAACTCGCGCGCCGCGGCGTGCGCGTCGGGCATGAGGCGTTCGATGAGCTGCCAGAACCACTGGCCGGGCAGCGCGGCACGCAGATTGGCGACCACGCGTGCGTCGCTTTCGGCAATCTGGATCGCCAACCAGCGGCCGATGCCGCGATTGGGCACCAGCACGATGTCCTCGGTCAGCGGCGACGGCCGATAGTTGTCGCGCAGCGCGCCGAACAGTTCGGCCAGCCGGCCCAGGTCGTTGTGGTGGTAGAGATAGAACATATACGGCGCGCCACGGGTCGCTTTGGCTGGCCGCCAGTCTAGCGCGGCCGGTGGGTCAGATCGCGATCCTTTCCGGGGAACGTTTTGCGGACATGCGGTTAGCGGGGACTTCGTCGAGCGATACGGTCCAAAAGGAGCATTGTCGAAGCGCAACGGACACGCTTATATTGCGATCACGACGAATGCGCCGAGGGTGCGCCCACCGTAGGCGTTGCGTATTCGTCACTGATAAAACAACGATATACGAGGAGGGGGCATGAAAAGAACAACAGGGAGCCTGCTGGCTGCAGGTCTGGTCGCGGTGGCGATGCAGGCGAACGCCGCTGATGACAGCATCACCATTGCCCACGTCGCCGGTTTCACCGGCCCGCTGGAGGCCTATACGCAGCAGTTGCAGCACGGTCTGGAACTCGGTTTCGAGTACGCTACCGACGGCAGCAACGAGGTGCTGGGCAAGAAAATCAATCTCGTCACCAAGGACACGCAGCTGAAGGCGCCGCGCGCCCGCGCGCTGCTGGCCGAGGCCTATACCCAGGACGAAGCGACCATCGCCATCGGCGACGTGTCGTCCGGGGTGGCGCTGGCGATGCTGCCGGTGGCCCAGCAGTACGAGAAGATCCTGATGCCCGAGGGCGTGGCGGATTCAATCACCGGCGCCAACTACAACCGCTATATCGTGCGCATCGGGCGCAACAGTTCGCAGGATGCGATTTCCAACGCTACGGCGATCGCCGACGACGGCGTGTGTATCTCCACGCTGGCGCAGGACTATGCCTTCGGGCGCGACGGCGTGGCGGCCTATGCCAAGGCGGCCAAGGCGCGCGGCGCGACGATCGTCAAGGAAGTCTATCTGCCGGCGGAGACCACCGATTTCACCGCCGCGGCCCAGCGCCTGTTCGATTCGCTCAAGAGCGCGGACGGCTGCGACGAGAAATACATCTTCACGATCTGGGCCGGCAAGGGCAATCCGATGGGGCGGATCAAGGATCTGCAGCCGGAGCGCTTCGACATCAAGCTGACCACGGGCGGCAATATCCTGCCGGCGCTGGTGGCCTACAAGCAGTTCCCGGGCATGGAGGGCGCGACGTACTACTACTACGGCAGCCCGGACAACAAGGTGAACGACTGGCTGGTCGAGCAGCATGAAAAACGCTTCGACGGGCCGCCGGACTTCTTCACCGCCCAGGGCATGGCTCAGGCCATGGCCATTGTCGCCGCGATCAAGAAGGCGGGCAGTACCGATACCGAAGACCTGATCGCAGCGTTCGAGGGTCTCGACTTCGATTCGCCCAAGGGCGAGATGCATATCCGGGCGGCCGATCACCAGACCCTGCAGCCGATGTATCACTTCCGTATCAAGGTGGAGGACGGCGTGGACTGGGCAGTACCGGAACTGGTGGAAACCATTCCCGCCGACGCGATGGATATTCCGGTCGACAACGGCTGACAAGTTTTCGGGGGAGAAGCGGAACGCCGGTCGCCCACGGGCGGCCGGTCGTCCGTCCGACGTCGATCGAGAGACACATGCATTCGTCCACGCCACCGGCATTGCTGCAGGCCCGGGAACTGAGCATCCGCTTCGGCGGCCATACCGCGGTCGAGGCGGTCAGCTGCGATTTCGCGACCGGTACGCTCACCGCGATCGTCGGGCCCAACGGCGCGGGCAAGACCACGTTCTTCAATCTGCTGTCGGGCCAGCTGGCGCCGACCTCCGGACGGCTCTGGTTCGACGGCCGCGACATCACCCGCCTGAAGGCACCGAAGCGCGCGCAGCTGGGCATCGGGCGTGCGTTCCAGCTGACCAATCTGTTTCCTGAGCTGACCGTGCGCGAGAATCTCTGGCTGGCGGCGAGTGCGCGCACCGGCGCCGGCTTTGCCATGCATCGTCTGGCCAACAGCTATATGGCGATCCGCGAGCGCGTCGATCACTATCTGGCGCGGGTATCGCTGACCGGGCGCGCCGACTGGCTGGCGGCCACGCTGCCGCACGGCGATCAGCGCAAGCTCGAGGTCGGCATGCTGCTGGCACTGGAGCCGCGCGTGTTCATGTTCGATGAACCGACCGCCGGCATGAGCGTGGACGAGGTGCCGGTAATCCTGAATCTGATTCAGGCGATACGCGACGAACGCGACAAGGTGGTGTTGCTGGTCGAGCACAAGATGGACGTGGTGCGCTCGCTGGCCGACCGCATCATCGTGCTGCACGAAGGGCGTCTGCTCGACGAGGGTGAGCCGGAACAGGTGATCGCCTCGCCGTTGGTGCAGCAGGCCTATCTGGGCGAGGTGCTGGTGCCGGCAGATGCCGGAGCCGCTCCGGAGGGCGACTCACCATGACCACGCCGCTGCTGAGCCTGGACGGCGTGCATACGCATATCGGCCATTACCATATCCTGCAAGGCGTGGATTTGACGTTGCCGCGGGGCGAGCTGACCGTGCTGTTGGGGCGCAACGGCGCCGGCAAGACCACCACACTGCGCACTATCATCAATCTCTGGCAGGCCTCGAAGGGCCGTATCGTCTTCGACGGCGAGGACATCACCCACTGGCGCACGCCGCGGATCGTCAGCCGCCTGGGCGTAGGCTACGTGCCCGAGAACATGGGCATCTTCTCGCTGCTGACCGTGCAGGAGAACATGCGCCTGGCGGCCGCGACCCGGCATATCGATACATCGCGGCTGGAGTGGATCTTCGGCTTCTTTCCGGCGCTGAAGAAATTCTGGAAAACGCCGGCCGGACTACTCTCCGGCGGCCAGAAACAGATGCTGGCGATCGCGCGCGCGATCATCGAGCCGCGCGCGCTGCTGATCATCGACGAGCCAAGCAAGGGGCTGGCCCCGGCGATCGTCAAGGACCTGAGCCAGGCGATCCTCGAACTCAAGCAGACCGACACCACGATCCTCCTGGTCGAGCAGAACTTTGGCCTGGCGCAGGCGGTAGGCGATCAGGTAGCGGTGATGGATGACGGCCGTGTGGTGCACGCATCGAGCATGGCCGAGCTGACTGCTGACACGCCGCTGCAGAATCGTCTGCTGGGCCTGAGTCTGGAGGCCCACGCCTGATGGCCGGTCGGATACAGGCGCGCGACGAACAAGACGGTGCGGGCGCCCGGCTGCGCCAGGTATTGGACGCCTATCCGCATTATCTGCTGCTGGCGGTGGTGGCCATTGCCGCGTTCTTCGCGATGCCGTTGAGCGTGTGGCTGTCGCTGACCGTGGCCGGTCTGGCCATGGGGCTGATCCTGTTCGTGGTGTCTTCGGGCATGACCCTCATCTTCGGCCTGATGGGCGTGCTCAATCTCGCCCACGGCGCTTTCATCACCGTGGGCGCCTATATCGGCGGCAGCGTGTTTCTCATGCTCGTCGGCTGGCCGCCGCTGGCCGCGGTCTCGCATGCGCTGCTGATCTTTCCGGCCGCGCTCGCCACGGTGGCGGCCGCGGCGCTGCTGGGGGTTGTGTTCGAGCGGGTCATCATCAAGCCGGTCTATGACGATCATCTGCGCCAGATCCTGGTCACCGTCGGCGGCGCCATCATCATCAGCGAACTGATCGTGGCTTTCTGGGGGGCGCACGAGATTCCGCTGCCGCGCCCGGATAGTCTGCGCGGTTCCTTTGTGATCGGCGGCGTCGCCTTCGAGAAATACCGCCTGTTCGCGGTGGGCGCGGGGCTGGCGATCTACTGGGGCATGCTGGCGGTGATCCACAAGACCCGTATCGGCCTGCTCATTCGTGCCGGGGTGGAGAACGGCGAGATGGTCCAGGCGCTGGGCTATCGCATCAAGCTGCTGTTCATCGCCGTGTTCGCGGCCGGCGCGGCGCTGGGCGCCTTCGGCGGCGTGCTCTGGGGCTTCTACGAGGAGCTGATCCATGTCGGCCTGGGCCAGCAGCTGCTGGTGGACGTGATCATCGTCATCATCATGGGCGGGCTGGGTTCGATTACCGGCTGTTTCTACAGCGCGCTGGTGGTCGGGCTGCTGACCAACTACATGGGCTTCGTGGCGCCGACGTTCTCCGAATTCTCGTCGATCGTGCTGATGGTGCTGGTGCTGATGTGGCGGCCGCAGGGCCTGATTCCGGTGGTGAAGGTCTGATGCGGTTGTTGTCCGGCGACACCCCGCGCAGCACGGTGCTGTCGGTGCTGCTGGCCGCGATCGTGCTGGCGCTGGCGTTCGCGCCGTTCCTGTTTCCGGGGCCGCTGGCCTATCGCACCTATTCGACGATCTGCCTGTTCACGATGCTGGTGCTCAGCTACGACATCCTGCTCGGCTATACGCGGATCATCTCCTTCGCCCATGCCATGTTCTACGGCATCGGCGCCTATGCCATGGCGATCGCGCTGCGCGATCTCGGGCCGAGCTGGCTTGCGATCGGCATCGGGCTACTGGCGGGGCTGGCCACCGCGCTCGCGGTTGCGTTCGTCGTTGCGCTGTTCTCGCTGCGGGTACGGGCGGTGTTCTTCGCGCTAGTGACGTTGGCGGTAGCGGTCGGGTTCATGACGCTCGTCTCCAAGTTGTATGGCTTCACCGGCGGGGAGGACGGCATCGCCTTCAGTGTGCCGCGCGTGCTCGGGCCGGCGTTCAAGCTCACCGAGGAGCCGCTGGCTGGCTTCGACGTGATGGGATTTGCGACCTCGGGCAATGCCGCCGATTCGGTATTCAAGGTGCGCACCAGCGGCATGCTGCTGCTCTACTACGGGCTGTTCGTGGCGGCGATCATGGTCTTTCTCGGCCTGCTGCGGATGATGAACTCGCCGTTCGGGCGCGTGTGTCAGGCGATTCGGGAGAACGAATTCCGGGCCGAGGCGCTGGGCTACCGCACCGTGGCTTATCGCACCGTCAACGTCTGTATCTCCGCGATGATTGCTGCCTTTGCCGGCGCGCTCGCTGCGCTGTCATTGCGCTATATCAATCCCGAATCGATGCTGTCCTTCGACCTGATGGTCAATATCCTGCTCATCACCGTCATCGGTGGCATGGGCACGCTCTACGGCGCGGTGATCGGCACCGCCTTGTTCGTGTTGGCCGAGACGTATCTGCAGAGCCTGCTGGCGATGGCCCACGAGGCGACCGCCGGCGTGCCGCTGTTGCCCGCGGTTCTGGATCCGGAGCGCTGGTATCTGTGGCTCGGCATTCTGTTCGTGCTGAGCGTGTATTTCTTCCCGCGCGGCATCGTGGGTCAGCTGCGCGCGCGAGCCCAGGCGCGCAGCCGAAACATGCAGGCCACTAGTCGGTCGCAATGAAGTTGCGGATCGCGTCGATCTCCACGTCGCGCATCAGGGCCGGCGCATGGCCGGCGTCTGCGATCTCGAGCACTTGCAAGTCGGGTTTGATGGCCAGCATGCGATCGATGGTATCCTTGGACAACAGATCGGACTGCGTGCCCCAGATGAGTAGCGTCGGCACGCGTATGGCCGACCAGACGTCCCAGAGTTCCACGTCCTGGTCGATCGGGTTGTCGAACGCCGATGCGATCTGCGGATCGTAGTGCGGATGAAAGCCCTGTTCGTCGCGGCGATGCGAATGCTGCGCCAAGTGCTGCCACTGTGCCTCGGTCAGCGGGCCGAAGCTGCCGTGAATATCGGCCAGATGGTGCCGATAGGCCTCGAGGCTCTCGAACACTTGCGTCTCGCGCACATAGGCGCCGATCCGGTTGAGTGACGCCGCGCTGATCTGGGCGCCGATATCGTTGATCACCAGCCGCCGGACCGGCGTGTTGCGCTGTGCGGCGAGCATCATGCCGACGATGCCGCCCATCGACGTGCCGATCCAGTCCAGGGTGTCGTCGGATCCGTCGGCGGCCGATGCGGTGACATGGCCCGCCAACGTCGCTGCGTCACGGAAATACTGGTCGTAGTTGTAGTGGCTGCGATCGAGCAGCCAGTCGCTGTGACCGCGACCGACGGCGTCCGGGCAATAGACGCTGCGAGTCTGCGCAAGTGCGCGCGCAAGCGGGTCGAAGTCGCGACCGTTGCGGGAGAAGCCGTGGGCACAGACGACCGGCCGCGAACGATGCTTGTTGCCCCAGGCGTTATAGGCGATTCGATGGAAACCCGCCGGATTTACACACAAAAGCCGTTTTCTGTTCGGAATCATATCCATTGGATCGCTCTAATCGCTGGCAATGACAGCGGAAAGTGGGTTATTAGACCTTAGTCGAAAAGTGAAACGGTGATTCGGAAATCTGTTGCGCCGCTAAAAAAAATACTATAAACAGTGACTCATGGCTTAGTGGTTATAAGCCAGCCGCAGGGGGAATTTCCAGTATCCGAATCTACGAGTCGTTTGTCGCGAGCGTCTTTGTCGATAGTCGATATCGATAGTGGATAGACTGCGGGTGACGTCCTCGGTGTCGGCTCGACACCGCAGTCTTGGGTTACCGCCCGTGGCGACGGATGCAGGGGATTCTAATAAAAGGGCCAGGCCAGAAAAAAACACGGCAGCGCCCGCCAATCAAAAAGTAGGGGAGATCTCGATATGAAGCGCGAATTCAACCATAAACGTGATGCTGGAACCGCTGCGCTGCGGTCTGCCGTACGCCGCACGCTGGGTCTTTCCGCACTCGTGGCCATGGGATGTTTTGCCTCGGCCGCGAACGCCACGCTCAAGACCGATTTCGGCGTCGACTACCGCGCCACTGGTTTTTATGTCGACTCCGACTCGTTTGCCGTCGCACCGCCCAGGGGCCCCGATGGTCAGCGTCTGGATGATCAGACTTCTGCTGACAGCAGCGACAACGGTTTTGCCAATTACCTGCGTCTGCGTGCGGATTTCAAGCACGAAGAGACCGGGGTCGAAGTACACACCCGTATCGAACTTGCCGGCGACCGCTGGAGCGGCGATGCGCGTAACTACACCACCACCGGTCAGCGCGCCTTCAACGCCGATAACAACGGCGACAACATTCGCCTGGATCTCGGCTTCGTGCAGATCCCGTTCAGTCTTGGCCTGTTGCGTGTCGGTCGCCAGGAAGCCAACTGGAACAACTGTCTGCTCGTGTGTGACGATCGCCGTGATCGCGCGCTGTTCCTGACCAAGCTCGGCAACGTCAGTGCGTTCATCGGTTATGACCGTCGCCAGGACAACACCCCGTTCTACAACGAGGACAACGGCAACCAGATCTTCCCGGGCCTCGTGGCGCCGATCGGATCGACCGGCTGGACACTCGGCATGCTGTATGTCCACTGGCTGAACAACTACAACGGCGACCTGGTCGATACCGACCCGTCATTCGGTCCGGATGCCAACGGCGACGGCGTGCCCGACGTGGCCGCCGGCTCAACTGGCGCCCGCAATGCCTACGTGCTTTCCAACGCCAATATCTTCTCGCCCTACATGCAAGGCAAGGTCGGCCCGCTCGATATTTCCTTCGGCGGCAACTATCTGCATAACGGCAACGTCAATGCCAACCAGACGGTGGAAGATGGAGACTATTTCACCGACGACGCCTATTCCGAGTATTTCCGCGTCGGCGCGACCCTGGGTATGTTCGAGCTCAAGGCCCAGTATGTCGGTACGCAGGACGGCGGTCTGATCTCGTCCGGCTTCGATACCTACTCCAGCCTGATCAACTCCAATCCGGAATCGACGGCCAATCCGACCAGCCTGTATCGCATGGGTGGTTTCCTCGGTCGCCAGGGTTTCGACGAGGATCTCTATATCGGCGCGGTCACGGTCAACGTCAGCCCCAAGTTCGCATTGCGCGGCGCGGTGGGTTTCCTCAACGTCGATGTGCCGCTATCGGCGACCACGACCAAGGGCAACGACACCAGCACCGTCTACGATCTGCAGGCCAGCTATCAGCTGAACTCGGCGGTGCGGACCTGGGCCACGCTCGGTATGCTCAAGGAAAACGACGTCGGCACGCTCGCGGGTAACAGCCTCGTGGGCTCGATCCCCAACGGCGGCAGTTTCGCCGATGAGCGCGTCATCGCAGGCAGCGTGAATCTCGGCGTCGAATTCTGAGGCTGTCGTGACGTAAAGTGGGGCCTTCATTCGTGAAGGCCCCACAATTATTTTCCGGAGCGCGCGTTGAGATATCTTATTGTGACAAGGCTTGGTTTGTTCGGTGCGCTGCTCGCAGTTGCGGCAGTATTCACGGGTTGTGCAACGAACGGCGGCGCAGACGAACCGCGACCACTGGCCGACTCGCCGGCAGCGCTCGGCACGCCTGAAACAGACTGGAACAGGTCGGTGCTGGATCGACTCATCAGGGAGGTCAAAGGCGATAAGCCGCAGGCCGAAGCCGATTCCCAGCCAGCGGCCGTCGCGCGTTCAGGCGCGACCGGAGTAGGGGCCAATGCATCCACCACGCCCGGGCCGATGCCGATCGCCCCGACAAGCGAGGGTGGCAGCCTGCGACCCAAGGTGGGGGTCTATATAGATGACGGCGGACAGAACTCGCTGACTGCCTATCAATTCGTCAACGCGTTGGAACACAAGGCGGCCGCGAACGGGGTGTCGATCGTCAAGCCCGATTCCCTGGCCGAAGCCATCAATGTGCCCGGCGTGTGTTCATCTTCCTCCCCGGCGGAGTGCACGCAGTCGCTGGCGATCTATCCGGGCATTCGGAGCCTGCTGATCGTGACACCCGAGTCGACCGGGCGTGGCCAGATGACGGTCAGTACCCGGATGGTCGATACCGATTTCGGAATCGACTACGACGCCATCGAGACAACACTGGATCTCGATAGCGCGGGTAGCGTGCAGGACACGGCGCTCGACGTCTGGAGCGACAGGGTGCTCGGGCTGGTGCAGGATCGGATTTCCATCGCCCCGTGGTTTACCCATACGTTCGCCCTCGATGGGGACGATATGTATGTGAGCGCCGGCCGTGACTCGGGCCTGGTTACCGGCATGGTTCTCAGCGTTCGTGATGCGGGGTCGGTCGTCCGCGCGCCCGGTGGTAGGGCGGTCGCTTGGAGGCCGGGTGTCGCTGTCGGTGAAGTGCGTATAAAACAGCTGGTGGGCTCGCATCTCGCGCTGGCAGAGCAGGTATCTGGAAAGATGCCGGTACCTCGCGACAAATTGACCGTTAGCCAGTAGTGTCTATCGCAAGCCGCAGCGATCCCGGTTGGTCGGTGACGGATGCCGTTCCAGATGGACCGGCAGGGCTCTTGAAGCAAGTGCCTATTACCTGACCGCCTTGCGGGCATGGGTCCATTGCGGGCTACTTTGATCGAGACGGCTGCGATCGAGGTCGCGCAGGCATGAGCAGCCTTTTCATGGCCCCGGTAAAACCCGGGCATGGTTTGGGTTTTTGCTCGTCTCAACGCGCTGATGACGCGTGTCTTCGATCAGGGTTCTCGCGCGTTCGCTATCCTGTTGCAGCTGTCGGGCACATGGATGACGTCAGAGCGAGAAATATGCGATAGCCAATCGTTTTCCTTTTTTCTCACGTCTATCTTCATATCACCGGCGTTGATGTCGGTATGAGTAGCGGACTGTCGGGGTATATCAAAGGGCGAGACCGGAAGGCGCTCGTGCGCCTTCCGGTTGGCCGACTGCAAATGCGTCTTTTACTGGAACGTGTTCAATTCGAATTCTTGTTGTATTCGTCGATCTCGTTAGACAGTTCGCGCGACTCGGCGTTGCTGCCGCCGTTCGATGAAGCATTCGCGCCTGCTTCGGTGGCACTGTCAGTACTACCGGTTGCGCCCGAGCGTGCGGCGCTGTTTTCCTTGAGTGAACCCCGATTTTCGTTGTACTGCTTGATTTCTTCGGAAAGCTCGTCGGCTTTCGGATGCTTTGCCGGCGTGTCGCTATCGGCAGGCATCCGAGTATCCTCGTCCAGGTTGGCGTCGGCGGCGCCGCGGCCTTCAAGCGATCCACCGCTTTCGTTGAAACGATTGATTCGATTCGATAGCTCGCTGTCCTGACCGGATTGTGTCTTGACCTGAGCATGATCGGCGTCCGACTCATGCGCGAATACGGTCGTGGTACACAGCAGCCCGACCGTCCCGGCACAGACCAAGCTGTAGGCGATAACCTTTGTTTTTTTGTTTATATACATCTTCTCTTCTCCTTATAAACTCGCGCCAGGCCACACCCTGAAAGGCGTGGCCCGCAGTGCATCGTTGTGGCTAGCGGATTTCAGCCATCATGCGCTGAACAACGACGTCAATTGCGCCCCCGCGGCCGCGTTTCGAGTATACCGCTTAGCCATAAAAAAAGCCGGAAACCCTCGGGCTTCCGGCTTGGCCGTACTGGAAACTCAATTCCAGCACGCATGGATCACCATGGATCAATAACGGCTGCTGCCACCGGTACGGTTGTAGGTGGTCAGCTCGGCCGCCAGCTGCTGCGCCACGGGCGTAGCCTTGTGATCGGTCTCGCTCGCTACAACATGCGTCTGCGGTACGAGGCTGTTGGAAGCGGTGGCGTTGTAGTCGTCGATCTCATGGCTGAGTTCGCGAGCCACGCCGGAGACCTGCTGCGGTGCCTGCGAACCGGCGCTCCGGGTCTGCAAGCCTTGGCTCGCCTCATCCTGGGTATTGAAACGGTCGAGCGCGGCAGACAACTGGTCAGCTTTCGTATGGTGTTCGACGGTGTCGAAGGTGTTGGTCTGCGTCGGCTGCGTATTCAGCGATTCGATCGCTTTCGACTGGGCGAGACTTGTGCCCGAGAATCCGACGAGAGCGGCAAGGACGACGCCTGAGGTGACTGTCTTGGCTAAAGTGCTATTTTTCATGGCTTTTCTCTCAATTTGAGGTCATCCAGCACTACATGGCGCGAAGATGACACTAAAGTCGTATTGCAAAACTTTGTATGCGGATAGTTATAAGGCCATGTAGATGTATATTCAAGGAATGCAGTGCAACATAATCGTTCCGGCACGATAACCGGTTAATATTATTAATGAAAAAATTTAAGTATTTCGCTATCGTCATCGCGGCATCGAGACGGTTTCCCGCGACGTGCGCGTAAGAGATGCTGGCTCGGGTCGATTACCGCTGGGCATCGCAGCGCCTCGCTGAGACGGGTGACGTGCGTGTGACCCTGGCAGGTCTGATCAGATGATCATCGATGTCGCGTGTGCCTGGCGCTATTGTCGCGGGGCCGGGACGGTGCTCGGGGTACAACGCGCCGTGGTTCGCAAACAGCGTCCTCGGGAGGCACGCCATTCATGCCAGGCAGCCTTATATCTGCCTTGGGCCCGTGGCCGCCGCGACGCGATGAAAACCAGGCGGTCTAAAGGCCGATTGGATCGCCAGCGGGTGCCAGGATCACGCTCGATGCCTTGAACAAGGCAGTGGCGGTGGCGTCTTTTTTCAGGCCCATCTCGTCGGCGCTCTCACGGGTTATCACGGCGGCCAGGGTTGCGCCGCCGGGCAGTCGGATGACGATCTCGCTGGCGACGTCGTCCGTTGCCACCTTGTCGACTGTGCCGACCAGCCGATTGCGCGTGGACAGCGGTGTTTTCGAGTGGTCACCGGCTGCGACAACCACCCACGAAGCCTTGATCAGCGCGACCACGGCGACGCCTTCTTGCAGGCCCAGATTTTCTGCGCTTGCGCGCGTGATCACGGCGGTCAGACCGTCGCCGCCGCGCAGAGCGATCTCCACTTCGGCGTTTATGGTGCCCAGCCGAACGGCCGTGACTTCACCGAGGAGCTGGTTACGGGCGCTGGTCATCATCGCGAGTCTCTCCATGAGATGAACATCGTCGGGCAGGTGGGCGATACGTCGATTGAGTCGCTCGAAAAAACGGCGCTGTTCTTCTTCGGCGGCGCGATACGTCGCGACCAGTTGCTCGCCGCGCGGGGTAAGACGACTGCCGCCGCCGCCGGCGCCACCGGCGGATCGCTCGACCAGGGGATGGTCGGCGAGGTTGTTCATCGCGTTGACGGCGTCCCAGGCACCCTTGTAGCTGAGGCCGACAACCTTTGCCGCGGCGCTGAGCGAGCCGGTTAAAGCAATCTGCTCGAGCAGCGCCACGCGCCGGGTGCCGATGGCCGCGCGTCGCGGACCGATACGCAGTTGGCCTTCGAGTTGTTCGGGTCCGTTTACCATGGATGCTGTAGATCGCGGCGGCTAGTGCTTGCGCGAGCATACGCCAGCGATTTTCCGATGTCCCGGTCATACGTCCGGTCGAGAATTTACAGGCGCTGCGGTAGGCTATGCACCGTATTGCCTCTGTAGCTCAGCAGGATAGAGCAGCCGCCTCCTAAGCGGCAGGTCGCAGGTTCGAATCCTGCCTGGGGCACCACAACAAAACGCCGTCCGCAGGGCGGCGTTTTGTTGTGGTATCTAGATACGTTTTGAACCTGCGACAGATAGACAAGCATGGTTCGACGGGCACGCGCAGCGAGCCCGAACCGTCGCGTCAGCGACGGGCCCGAAGGTTGAGCGGCCCCGCCGCGAATAATCCTGCCTGGGGCACCACAACAAAACGCCGTCCGCAGGGCGGCGTTTTGTTGTGGTATTCAGATACGTTTCGAACCTGCGACAGATAGACAAGCATGGTTCGACGGGCACGCGCAGCGAGCCCGAACCGTCGCATCAGCGACGGGCCCGAAGGGTGAGTGGCGCCAGTCTCGAATAATCCCGCCTGGAGGGAGAACCTCCCAGGTGAACCCAGTCTTAGGCTTGGCCCCGAACCCGCGACGCAGAGTCGAATTGGCGCCCGTGCTGGGTTCGACTACCGTTCGCGAGCCAGCGTTGTTGTTGCTATCACCGGTGAGCGCTTGGGCTACCCGACAATTAGAAAGATGAGCCCGGCTCGGCAAGAAACGCGGCTTCTTCCCCCGTATTCTCGCGGCCGAGCACCGCATTGCGATGCGGGTAGCGGCCGAAGCGCTCGATGATCGTGTAATGCTTGCGTTCGGCGTCGAGGTGATTCTGCATGCCAAGCGCGTCGTAGAGGGCCAGAGCAGTCTGGTGATCGGCGAGTGACTCGCTATGCATGAACGGCATGTAGAGGAACGCCCGTTGTTGTCGCGTCAGCGCGCGGTCGGCGCCGGCGTCGATCGCTTCGCGGGTTCGCGCCAGCGCGGCCGGATCGTTCTCGAACGCGCGCGGGCTGTCGCGATGGATATTGCGTGAGAACTGGTCGAGCACAAGAATCTCTGCGAGCCGGCCGGTCGGCGTTTCGCGCCAATGGTGCAGTCCGCCGGCCGCGGCTTCCGAGAGCGTGACGCCGAAACCATCCACTATCCGTTGGTCCAGTCTTTCGGACTTGCGAAACCAGTCGCGCGGCGAGAGCTCATCGAACCAGAAACGGATCACGGTGTCCGGCGATACCGGCTGCGCCATGTGCTCGCCTTCGGCGGCGTGCTGTCGCGTGCTAGCCATGGCCATCGCTGACCGCTGTACTGCCGGGCGGCGCCTCTTGATAGGCGCTGCGCGCGTCGTGCAGCACGCTGATGGCGGAGCGCATGAACAGACCCGCGATCGCCGCACCGATGAGGATGTCGGGCCAGATGCTATGGGTCAGGGCGACCAGCGCGGCCGCGGCGATCACACCGCTGTTGGCGACCAGATCGTTGCGTGAGCAGATCCAGACCGAGCTCATGTTGACGTCGTCATCGCGATGCCGGGTGAGCAGCACGAGACAGACAAGGTTGCCGGCCAGTGCCAGCACGCCGACCCCGGCCATGAGCGTCGCCTGAGGGGGCAGACCGTAGATCAGCTTGAATACGAGCTGGATGCTCACCAGCAGCCCGAAGCAGCCCGAAGCCGAGCATGACCGCACCCTTGAACCCGGCCGACACGGCCTTGGCGCGTGCGCCCTGGGCGATGACTGCGAGGCTGAGCCCGTAAACCATCGTGTCGCCGAGCATGTCCAGCGAATCTGCGAGCAATGCGGTGGAACCGGCAATCCAGCCCGCGGCGAACTCGCCGACGAACATGACGGCGTTGAGCGCGAGCACGATCCAGAGCACGCGTTTCTGGCTTTCGCGCATCCGTTTGAGATGGGCATCGTCTTCGCTGCAGCAACCGGCCACGAGGCATCCGGATCGTTAAATATTGATCAGAGGATATACCGTAAGGCAGGTTCGGTGAACCGTACCGGCATCTCGTTTCGTGCTCAAGCCGCGCTGCCCGACCCGTAGTCGGCCATCGGGATTTCCACCCGCACGCTGCTGGCGTCGTCGATCGACAGCCTTACCTTGAAGCCGAGGCCGCGGGCGAGCTTGAGCATGGGCCGATTCTGGGCGAGCACATCGCCGTAGACGGTTTCGATACCGCGGGCCTGGGCCTGGCGCAACAGACAGTCGAGAAGATGGCGGCCGAGACCGATGCCGGCATGGTTTCGATGCACGAGGATAGCGAACTCGGCTTCGTTGCCGTCCGGGTCGGCGATGATCGTGCCCATGCCGGCCAGCTGATCGGGCGTGTCGTAGGCGCTGACCACCAGCGACACCTCGCGGTCGTAGTCGACCTGGGTGATGCGTGCCGCCATGTCGTGGGAAAAATGCCGGATATAGTTGAAGAACCGCAGGCGGATCTCTTCCGGACTGAGACTCTCGAGCAGATCGAGTACCGCGGGTTCATCCGAGGGCCGGATCGCACGCACGATGAAGCGCCGTTCGTTCTTGAGGGTCACGATATGTCGCATGCGCGCCGGATAGGGCGACATGGCCAGGCGCTCGCGTGCCGGCCGCGGGTTGCCGGTGATCTCGATCAGGCTGTCGGCTGGCGATTGCAGGCGTCCACGCGGGCCTACCGCGACGCGCAGATCGAATCCGGCGAGCTCGGGAATATCGACGATCATCTTGCCCAGGCGGACCAATGCCTGGGCCAGTGCTTCGAATGCGGCGCGGGTGCCGCGTAGACGTGAGGCGCTGGCGCCTTGCAGCATGCGACGGGCGAGCAGGGCGTCCAGGGGTGCAAAGCCGTAGGCGGGCGCGATGCCGACGGCCTCGTCCTGAACGCTCATCACCATGCCCAGCTCGGGATGGGCGAGCGCGCGCACGCGGACCTGGACCGCGGTTTCCGGCGGCGTTTCGCCGGCGATGCCGTAGGCGGTGAGCAGATGCGCGGCTTCATCCGCCGACAACCATTCCACGCCATCGCTCGACAATGCCTCGAGCCGCTCGCGCAGGGATGCGACGTCCGCGGTGACGGAGGGATCGGGCGGTGGGGTCGCGGTCAACAGCTCGCGCGTGAATCGGTATTGCGCCCGGTAGCGCACGGCCCGCACGGCCTCGTCGGCGGAGGCGAAGGTGGCCAGTCGCGCCAGCGCGCTGCTGTGGCGGGCCGGCTGGGCGGTGTGCAGCCCCAGCCACACGGTCATCAGGCGCGGGCTGATTTCGGCCTTTGCGATCGCATCGACCATGGGTTCGTGCGGTTGGCCGGCGACCGGACTGTGCACGAACAGGACCGCATCGACGTTGTCGGTGTCTTCGGTCGCTGTTTTCAGGGCTGCGAGCGTGTGTTGGGTACTGGAGGAGGCCAGGTCGATCGACACACCGTGGTCGCTGGCGTCGGGCGCCTCCCGCGCCAGCGTCTGACGGGTGGCCTCACCCAGACGCGCCGGCTCCAGTCCCTGGCGGATCAGGGCGTCGGTCCCCAGGGCGCAGACGCCGGAACCGTTGCCGAGTACCGCGACGCGGTTGTGGGTCACGGTCGGCAGCAGTTCCAGCGCCGCCAGTCCGTCGAACAGGCCGCCCAGACTTTCGCATTCGACCAGGCCAGCACGGGCGAACGCGGCCGATCGCGCCGGATCCGGGCCCTGCGGGCCGCCGTCGATCGCGCGGCGAGTCTGCAGTACCAGCACCGGTTTGACCCGGGCGACAGCGCGGGCGGCGGATATGAACTTGCGGGGTGCACGGATACGCCCGACCTGGAGCACGACCGCACGGGTGCGCGGATCGAGCGCGGCGTAATCGAGCAGATCGGCGATATCGATATCCGCCTCGGAGCCGCTGCAGGCCAGCCAGGAAAAGCCGATGTTGCGCCCCAGCGCCCAGTCGAGCGCGGCCGCCGCGAGCGACTGCGACTGGGTGATCAGCGCGACCTTTCCCAGACGCGGCGCCTGCGCCAGCGTACTGATGTTGCGCTCGCTGCGCGTCTGCACGATGCCGGCGGATCGCCCGCCCAGCAAACGCAGATTGTAGGGACGCGCGGCGCGCAATACTTCGTTGGAGATTCGTTCGTCGGCACACCAGAGCACGGCCCGGCAGCCCTGTTCGCCGAGTGCGGTAATCAGCTTTGGCTGACCCCAGCGCGCGTCGAGAATCACCGCCAGTTCGGCGCCGTCGTCGGGTACGCGCTCGGCGCCGCGCCAACGGGTCAGGTGGCGGCGCTTGTCGGCCGGCAGGCTCGCTTCGATATTGGCCAGCAGCTGGCGCTGCGCATGGCTACGCGCTTCGCCCAGCACCAGCACCCGGTCGCCGTGAAACAGCGCATCGATATTGCGCAGGGTCATGCGGTGACCAGGCCACGGCGGTGCGCGGGTGGGCGCGAAACAGGGTTGATGAAGGGCCGGCTCATGGCGCCATCACAGCAGGGTTGGCGTTGTCGCTCAAGCGGTCGCTGCTTCGGTTGGCGTCCCAAGAAGTTGGCGCAGCGTATATTGCCACCCATCCGCATCGCGTAATACGCTCGGACCAGCGAGGAGTCATGGCCAGTCTGCAACGCATCCTGACCGCGCCGACGCGTGGCGCGTCGATGGTCGATGCCGGTGCGATCGAGGCGATCCCGGGCCGCGGGCTCGCGGGCGATCGCTACTGGGTCGGCACCGGGACGTTTTCCGGCCGCCCGGGTGTATTCGCCGGTGCGCGCGAGCTGTCGATGATCGATGTGGCCGCTATCGCGCTGTGCAACGAGCGTCTCGCGTTGGACGCCGGCGCGCAGCTCGACGCAGCCGATCTGCGGCGCAATCTGGTGGTTGCGGGCCTGGAGCTGCCTGCATTGCGCCAGCGCCTGATTCGCGTCGGCCCGGTCACGCTGGAAATCGTGAGCAGCTGCCCGCCGTGCGGATATCTCTCGCGTCTGCTCGGCGTGGACGCCAGGCAGGCGCTGCGCGGTATTGGCGGCGTACGCGCGCGGATCGTGGATGCGGGCTGGCTGCAGGTGGGTGACGCAATCATCGAGGTCGGCGGCGGCCAACGTTGATCCGAGCTCTCGCAACCTGGCGCGCCGCTCGGCCGGGAATTGCCACCTGCGGGTTGCGATTGGCGGTATCTTGATGCGCCATGAGGCTGGCGACGGCCAAAGGCACCCTGGTCTTCTGTTCTTACCTTCATCATCTTTTCAAGAGCGCCATGACATCTCTGATACTTCATCATTTCGACGCCTCTCCGTTTTCGGAAAAAGTCCGGCTGATACTGGGTTACAAGAATCTGGCGTGGCAGTCGGTGCAGGTCCCGCGGATCATGCCCAAGCCCGACCTGATGCCCCTGACCGGCGGCTACCGGAAAACGCCGGTGCTCCAGATCGGGCGCGATATCTATTGCGACACGCGCCTGATCGCCCGCACGATCGATCGCCTGGCGCGCGAGCCCACGCTGCTGCCGCCGGGGCAGGCCGCCAGCGTTCGCGCGCTCGAGCATCTGGCCGATAGCCAGCTTTTCCTGGCGGCCGTTCCCGTGCTGTTCCGACCGGAGGGGCGCAAGGTGCTGCAGGAGAAACTCGGCGACGCCTATCTGGCGAAGTTCCAGGCGGACCGCGCGAAGCTGTTCCAGGGCGGCAGCGTGGCGCGTCCGGACGAGGTGTTCTCACGCGCGAACTGGGCGCCGGCAATGGCCGATCTCGACGCCCAACTGGCCGAGTCAGCGTTTCTGTTGGGCGATGCGCCCACGCTGGCTGATTTCGCCGTCTATCACCCGGTCTGGTATGTGCGCGGCAATGCCGGGGTCGCGCCCACGCTGGATGTCTATCCGCACCTGCTGCAATGGTTTGCCCGCATGCGCGACATTGGTCACGGCAGGCCGACCGAGTTGGCGGCCTGCGAAGCGCTCGAGATTGCCAGCGACTGTCAAGAATGGCAGTCGCTGGCCGATACATTCGATAACAGCCTCGGGTTGTCGGCCGGCGACGCGATCGTCGTCAGTGCCCGCGATTACGGCGTCGACGGTGTCGCAGGCGAACTGGTGCATCTGGATGCACTGTCGGTAGTCGTGGCACGTGAAGTCGAAGGCGTCGGGCCGGTGCGGGTGCATTTTCCGCGCGTCGGTTTCGATATCGCCGGCTGTGCATGAACTGATCGACCGCGGATCCGGAGCGGCCGAGCGGCGGATCGATCCTGTGTTTGCATCGTCGCAGGGCGGGGAACGAGATACGGAGATTGCGATGGCGGGATGTGCCAGAAACGAGCACGAATGCAAACGCTGCGAGGGGGCCCTCGATTTCGATTTCACGATGGCTTTCCAGCCGATCGTGGATGTTCGGCAAGGCGTTGTCCATGCCTACGAGGCGCTGGTACGCGGCACCGCCGGTGAGTCGGCGTTCGAGATTCTCTCGCGCGTCGACGAGCGCACGCTGTACCGGTTCGACCAGGCCTGCCGAGTCAAGGCGATAGAAATTGCGCATGCTCTGGGCCTGCAGAGTGCGCTCTCGATCAATTTCCTGCCCAACGCGGTCTACGACCCGCAGGCCTGTATTCAGGCTACCCTCGAGGCCGCACGTCGCGTGGGCTGGCCGACCGACAAGATCAGCTTCGAGATAACCGAAACCGAATTGGTACGCGATCGCCTGCATCTGCAGAATATCGTGAGTTCCTATCGTGCGATGGGTTTTCAGACCGCCCTGGACGATTTCGGTACCGGCTTCGCCAATCTGGAGTTGCTGGTAGAACTCACCCCCGATTGGCTCAAGATCGATCGTCGTTTCATCGATGGCGTGGATCATCTGCCGCGCAAGCAGGCGATCGTCGACAGCATCATCGTGCTGGCCCGCGGCTTGGGTACCGGGATGATCGCCGAAGGCGTGGAAACGGTGGCCGAAGCCCGCTGGTTGTATCAGCGCGGGATCGATCTGCAGCAGGGTTATCTGTATGCCCGTCCCGCGATCGAGCAGCTGCCGGTCTGGGATCCGGCGCTGCTGGAAATGGTGTGCGCTGCCGACAGCTGGTCGGAACGGGCTCAGGCGCGGATGTAGGCCCAGCCGTCGCGCTGTCGGTCGGTTATGTAGACCACCGCCGCGGCGACCTGCACGAGATGATCCGGGGCCTCGAGCTGCTGGTTGTGCAGGGTGTTGGCACATACGCGCAGATGTGTGTCGGTGGCGTGCGGTGTGGCGAGCGCCGGCGCCACCGCGTCTGCATTGATCACGATCTCGACCACGCCGTTGTCGACCGCAGCCAGGAAATTCGCGGCATTACTGCGCGCGCGGGAAAGCGACGCTTCGTCGGCGGCATGGATGATCAGGCGAGGTGGCTGGTCGATCATTCTCGATTCCTTAAAGAGCGTGTGCCACGCGCGCGGCGAAGGCTTGCAGATCCGTACTCTCGCGTTCGCGCGGATGGCCGACCGATACCGCCTCGTCGAAGACGATGCGTGCCGGTGCACCACGCAGCACGCATACGCGCTGGGCCAGATAGGCCGCCTCCTGAATATCGTGGGTGACGAAAAGCACCGCCATGCCCAGGCGTTGCCAGATGGACAGCAGTTCGTCCTGCAGGCGCGCGCGGGTCAAGGCATCCACAGCAGAGAACGGCTCGTCCATCAGCAGGATATTCGGGCGTACGGCCAGGGCGCGGGCCAGCCCGACGCGCTGGGCCTGTCCTCCCGAAATCTCGTGTGGCCAGCGATCACCGAAATCGGCCATGCCGATCAGTTCCAGCACCTCGTCCACGCGTGCCTCGCGTTGAGCGCGGGACAGCCCCAGCCCCGACAGCCCATAGCCGACGTTGGCGCGCAGGCGCCGCCAGGGCAGCAGGCGCGTGTCCTGAAACACGAAAGCACTGGGCCGGGTGCCGCGTCCGGGTCGGGCGGGAGTGTGAATGACGCCGCCACTGGGCTGGATCAGCCCGGCGACATTGCGTAGAACCGTCGACTTGCCCACCCCGGAGCCGCCGACCAGGGCGACGAATTCACCGGCGCCGATGCTGAAATCGAGATGCTCGAATACCGGCTGCTGGCTGCCCGGATAGTGATAGGCGACGTCCTCGAGCTGCACGAGCGGGGCGCTCATGGCCGCCACCGCAATGCTCGGTTCTCGACCAGCGCGAACAGACCGTCGGAGAGCGTGTAGATCAACGAGATGGCGAGCATATAGACCACGACCGAATCGTAGGCGCCGACGCCGGCCGCGGAGTTCATTTCCTGGCCCATGCCCGGCACGCCGAGCAGTTCGGCCGCGATCAGCGTCATCCAGGCCTGGCCGACGCCGGTGCGCATGCCGGACAGGATGCTGGGCATCGCGCCCGGCAGGGTGATGCTGGTGATGCGTTTGAGAAAACCGCCGTGGCCAAAGGCACGCGCCAGTTCGTAGTAGCGCGGATCGACGTCGCGCACGCCCGATGCGGTGGCGAAATAGTTGACCCAGAACACGCCGATCGAAATCACGAACGCCGCGCCCGCGTGGCTGACCTGAAACCAGGCGATGGCGAAGATGACCCAGGCCAGCGGCGGAATCGGGCGCAGTACGCGCGCCAACATGTAATGGACGTCGTCGAAAAGACGCGAACTGGCGGCCATCAGGCCGACCCCGAAGCCCAATGCCGTACCCACGCCCAGGCCCCAGATATAGTGAATCAGGCTGGAGCCGATCGCCGGCAGCAGCCGACCGCCTTGCCATTCCGAGAGCAGCGCGGCGGGAATGGAGAACGGGTCGGGGATCGTGCCGCGCGGCGCCCAGTTGAATACGTACGCCAGCTTCCACAGCGCGATGAATGCCACCACCCCGGCCACGCCCAGCGCGGGACGGCGCAGAGAGGACGCGGCCGCCGGCACGGAAGAGGCCCGCGTCGATCGGCGCGTTGTTTGCGGATGCGCGCTCACCGCCGGTTACTGGCCGGCGACGGCCTGCGCCGTATCGATTGCATCGTAGAAATGGGTATCGAACAGCGTATCGATATCCAGATCGGCCTTGAGGGTGCCGATCTCTGCCTGAAAGTCGTGCATGCGGCGGGTGCCGTCGACGATGCGGTTGGGGTCGGCGACGAAGCTGTCCGCCGAGTTGTGCACGGCGGTGGCCACGATCTCGCGCGGCAGCCGTCCGCCGCCGACATACTTGTGTACCGCGTCGATGGCGTCATCGTCGCCGGCGCGCAGCTGCGCGCTGGCCCGGGCATGGGCGGCGACCAGCTTCTGCACGACCTTGGGATGGGCCTCGATGAACGCGGCGCGCACGGCGACGACCGCGCCGGGCTGACCGGGGAACATCTGCTCGCCGCGGGCAACGACGCGGGCATCGGGCATGCGGTGCTTCACGATCGATACCACCGGCTCGAGAATCGCAGCGCCGTCGACGGCGCCGGTGAGCAGCGACTGCTGCACTTGTGACGCGCCCTGATAAATCACGTCGACGTCGTCGGGGTTCGCGCCCAGCTGTTTGCGGATCCAGTACTGCAGCACGGTCTGTGGCACCGAACCGACGGGGAAGGTCGACACTCGTGCCTTGCGGCCGGTGTCCGCGGCGAAGCGGGCAAACGCGGTGGCCGGGTCGCCGTCATCGAAATAAGGCGCCAAGTCGCCCAGGGCGACAAAGCTGATCTGCTCGATGATGTTCGAGGCCACGACCTTGATGTCCGCGCCCTTGCCGCGTGCCACCATCGTCGGGCCGATGCCGAAATAGGCGATGTCGAGCTGGCCGCCGAGCAGCGCCTGCACCATCGCCGGGCCGTTCTGGAACGACACCAGTTTCGGTTCGATGCCGGCATCCGCGAGCGAGCCGTCTTCCAGATTCACGAACAGCTGGGCGTCGGGCAGGATCGGCATGTAGCCGATCTCCGCGCTGGCCGTGCCGCTGTCGCTGTCGGCGGAACAGGCCGCCAGCACGAGCAGGATGAACAACACGACAAGAGCGCGTGGCGGTGAAAACCGCATCGAGATTCGAGACATGAGGTGATCAGGCCGGCAGAGATTGATGGCTGTAGTTAGCGGCGTGGATCGCCGTTTGCAAAGAAGCGCTTGTTCTGTCGTTATAACGCCGCTCGCAGGCGAGGCCAGGGGCGTTGCTGCGCGCCGCGCATAGTGCCATAGCGCGCTTGTGGGCGACAGACCGGCGGGCGTTGCTTGCAACCACAGCGGTTGCTTGAGCCGCTGCGCCGGGTTGGGTATGGTCGCGCCCACTTGCGCCTTCTTCACCACTCGCGATGCAGTTCTAGCAGCGCGAGTCGCATTCAAAAAAACATCGGTCGAGTTCATCATGTGGATACGTAATCTGTGCGTCTTTCTGGGTTCCGAGCGTTTTGGCTGGACCGCCGCCGAGCTCGAGGAACGACTGGCCGCGGCGCTGTGCCCGCCCTGCGGCGATCAGCACCCGAGTACCCAGGGTTTCGTGCCGCCGATCAAGGGCGAGCACGCCATGGTCTATGTGGTCGACGATCTGGCCGTGTGTCTGCATCAGGAGGTGTCGCGGGTGCTGCCGTCCGCGGTGCTCAACGAAGAAGTCGAGGAACGCGTCGAACGCATCGAGACCGGGGAGGGCCGCAAGGTCAGCCGTCGTGAACGCGCCGACATCAAGGATCAGGCCCACTTCGAACTGTTGCCGCGGGCGTTCACCCGCTCGCGCCGCACGCATCTGATCATGGACCTGCGCGATAATCGCGTCTGGGTGGATTGTTCAGCCGAAAAACGCGCCGAGGATATCGTCGCCAGCCTGCGTACGGCCCTCGGCAGCCTGCCGGTCACCCGGCCGTCGCCGGCGGTGTCGCCCGCGGAGGAGATGACCAGCTGGCTGCAGGAGCCGGCCAAGTTGCCCAACGGCTTTGAATGCGGCGATCGCTGTGCGCTGGAAGCCAACGACGACACCAAGTCGAGCGTGCGCGTGAGCGCCATGGACCTGCAGCGCGACGAGGTGCTCGCGCATGTCGCCTCGGGCATGCACGTCGTGCGTCTTAATCTGTCGGTCGATGACGCCATCGAGTTCGATCTGGACGAGAATCTGGATCTCAAGCGCCTGCGTGCGCTGGATCTCATCCAGGAAGACATCGACAACCTGGATACCGAGGATGCCGTGGCCGAACTGCATGCGCGCCTGAGCCTGCAAGGACAGGTGATTCGCGGCCTGCTGGATCGGGTATACACGCACTTCGGCGTGGCCGGCACCGCCAACGCCCAGGCCGCCTGAGCGTTTTCGGCCGCGCGGTACGGGGCACGCCATGTCGTTCAACACGATTGAGGCCAACCGCCGTGCCGCGCAGTTCGAGGATCGGGAACAACTCTGGCTGTTCGGCTACGGCTCGCTGATCTACAAGGCCGGCTTCGACTATATCGAGCGCCGCCCGGCCTCTATCGAGGGCTGGCAGCGGCGTTTCTGGCAGGGCTCGCACGACCATCGCGGTACGCCCGAAGCGCCGGGCCGGGTCGTCACGCTGGTCGAGGCGCCGGGTGCCACCTGCATGGGCATGGCGTACCTGATCACGCCGGCGGTGTTCGGCTATCTCGATCATCGCGAGAAGAACGGCTATCTGCGTTTTTCCACCGACATGACGTTTGCCGACGGTGACCACGCCGACGGCCTGGTCTATATCGCCACGCCGCAGAACGAGGCCTGGCTGGGCGACGCCCCGGCCGACGCCATCGCTGACCAGATCGCACGATCGCAGGGTCCCAGCGGCGCCAATCGCGACTATCTGCTCAACCTCGCCGACGCGCTGCGCGGATTGGACGCCGACGACGCGCATGTCTTCGATATCGAGACGTGTTTGCGCCAGATCGAAGGCTAGATCGGCCCGCCCGCCGGGCTTGGATGCGTGGGTGGCAAAGGCCCGGCGAGCGTCGAACAGGATGGGTTAGATCAGCAGCAGGGCCGCGATCACCACGCCGGTCACGGCCATGATGATCACACAGAAGCCCATGATGTCCCGGGCCTTGAGGCCGGCAATCGCCAGCGCGGGCAGGGCCCAGAACGGCTGAATCATGTTGGTCCAGGCATCGCCCCAGGCGAAGCCGGTGACCACGTCGGGGATGTTGGCGCCTACCGATTGCGCGGCCTGGACCAGAATCGGGCCCTGAACTGCCCACTGACCGCCGCCGGACGGAATGAAGATATTGATCACCCCGGCGGACAGGAAACTGAGCACTGGCAGTGTGTGGGCCGACGAAACGCTCACGAACCCCTGGGCCAGATCTGCGGCCAGGCCGGAAGCGCTCATCATCCCCATGATGCCGGCATAGAAAGGGAACTGAATCAGCACGCCGGTGGCGCCGCGTACGGCCTCGTCGAGCGTGTCGAGGAAATTCCGGGCGCTGCCGTGCAAGGCGAGGCCGAGAAAGATGAGCACGAAAATGACGATATTCAGATTGAGCCCGCCACCGTTGAATGCGTAGGCCAGCACTGCGGCAAAACCCAGCGCAGCGCTGATCCAGGCAAGCCATCGCGAATGCTCGATGCGTTCTGCGGGGCGGGTAACCTGTGTGTTCCCATCGGTCACCGGCCGCTCGTCGTTGAGCTGGTCCGCGGAGACGGTCACCGGCTTGTCGATACTGCGCATCAGTAGTCGGCAAGTCAGAGGCAGGACGATGAGGATGGCAAGACAGATGGTCAGATTCAGCGGGCTGAAGATGGTCTGGCCGGTTGGAATGAGCCCGATCTTGTCTTCGAGAAAATGCCCGGGGGTCGCGATCACCAGCGGCGCGGCGGCCGAGAGGCCGGCATGCCAGATGATGAACCCGGAGTAGGCACTGGCCACCAGCAGGCGGTAGTCGACGTTCTCGACCCGGCGGGCAAGCTCACGCGCCAGAATCGCGCCGATCACGAGCCCGATAACCCAGTTGAACCAGGTGACCACGAGCGTGATGAAGCTTACCGTGACCACCGCGCGGCCCGGCGTCTTGGTGACGCTGGCGATTCGGTCCACCAGGCTCATGAACAGCGGCGTCTTGGCCACGGTGAACCCGGTCACCAGCATGAGCGTCATCTGCATCGCGAAGCTGAGCAGATTCCAGAAGCCGTCCTGCCAGTAGCCGAGCATGGCGATCGGACCGTGGCCCTCGAAGATCATTCCGGCGGCGAACACGATCAGGGTGATCAGCAGAACGAGAATGAGCGGATCGGGCAGGTAGCGATCAAACAGGCGTACACAGCCGCCGGTGATTTTCTTCAGCATGGCATGAAGTCCCCCAGGTGGTTAAAAAACTCAGGTATTGCGATAAGTGGAATAAATGAGTGTGGCGCTGGCCAGATCCTCGAGGGCGGTGCCGACCGCCTTGAAGACCGTGATCTCGGCGTCGTTGTCACGGCCCGGGTGCGTGCCCTGGCACAGAGCGGCGAGATCGGCTCTGATCTGGTCGGCCGTCAGGCAACCGGCATTGAGTGGGTCGATGAGATCGCCGCTTTCATGCAGGGCGGTGGGTGCATCCACGAACACGCTATTGCCGGTGAAGACGTCGTTGTCGGCTTCGCGCATGGTCGGCGAAAAACTGCCGATCAGATCGACGTGCGTACCCGGCCGCAGCCAGGCGCCACTGATCAGCGGGGTGGTGGATAGCGTGGCACTACTGATGCAATCGGCGGCGCAGACCGCGGCTTCCAGATCGTCAGCGACTTCGGCTTCGAATCCCTGCTCGTTGAGTTCGTCCACGAGCCGCTGTGCATTGGCGTCAGTGGGATTCCACACCGCAACCCGCTCGATGGGCAGAACGCTGCGATAGGCCGCGGCCATCAGCGAACCGATACGGCCGGCGCCCAGAACGAGCAGCGTCCTCGAATCGGCCCGGGCCAGATAGGACGCCGCCAGTGCCGACGCCGCAGCGGTGCGCCGCGCGGTGATCTGATCGCCATCGATCAGGGCCAGGTGTTGGCCGGTATCTGCATCGCAAAGCAGGTAGCTGGCATGAAGGCCGGGCAATCCGCGCTGGCCGTTACCGGGAAAGACGCTGACCAGCTTGATGCCCATATAGGCGCCAGACCAGGCCGGCATCAGCAACAGGGTGCTGTCGTCGGCGTTGCCCACACCGTGATGATGATGGCGCGGTGGGACTTCACAGCCCGCAATAAAAGCGTCGCGCAGCGCCGGCACGAGGCGGTCGAAGGGTAGGCAGCCTTGAGCGGTGTCGGCGTCGATAGTCAGCATGGCGGTAGTCGATCGTGATGAAAACGGATGGATATGGTGTCTTGGTCTGCGCCGGACCGCCGACCCGGACCACGGCTGGCAGTCCTGTTCATGCGTCCAGCTCGATATCGCTGAGTGGCACGGCCTGGCAGGTAAGACAGGTGTCGCTGTCGAGTGCGTCCAGCGCGACGTCGGTATGTACCCGCCCGGCAACAAGACGCAGGGCGCAGCTTTCACACTGGCCCGCCCGGCAGCCGCTCGGCAGCTCGATGCCATTGTGCTCGGCACAAGCCAGAATCGAGCCATGATCGGGTGTCCAGGTCAGCGTGACGTCCGAGCGAGTCAGGTATATCCGGCGTGGCTCGAGCGCGGAAAGATCGGCTGTTTCCGGCGGCGCAAAGGTTTCAGAGAAAATCTCGAAGGCAAATACACCGTGACGGAGGAGGCGTTCGCGTAGCTGGGTCATCATCGTGCCCGGGCCGCACAGATAAAAACGGGCTCGCCGGCTCAGCCAGTATGGGTCGATCAGCGTGTCGTCGATGCGGCCGGCGTGGACGTAGTCGCGGCCCAGCCTGTCGTGGGCCAATGGTTTGCTGTAGACGTTGATCAGCGTCAGCCGTGGCAGGTGTTCTGCTAGCGCATCGATGCGCGCGCGGAAGGGGTGTTGTTGGCTGTTGCGGTTGGCATAGACCAGCCAGATATCGGGCATGGTCGCGGCGCCGTCGTAAGCGAGGCTTTCCAGCAGAGACAGGAACGGCGTGATGCCGATCCCGCCGGCGATCAACACGATGGGTGCCGAATGGCAGCGCGGCAAAGTGAAACGGCCGGCCGGCATCCGTGCCCAGACGTGGTCACCGACTTTCAGCGCATTGTTGACGTGATGCGAGACTAGGGCAGGCCTGTCGCTCGAAGGTGAGAACAGGCGTTTCACGCTGATACGATATTCTTCGGGCGCGGGCGAGGCGACGCCAGACAGTGAATAGCAGCGCTCAAGCCGGTGTCCGTCGGTCATCTCGAATCGTAGCGGCAGATGCTGGCCGGGTTGAAAGCCGGCCAGCGCTCCGCCGTCGGTTGCGCACAGCCGGATCGAGACCACGTCGTCGGTTTCGCGTTCGACGCCCGCGACCCGCAGCGGCCGGAAACCGGGCCAGTGGGGATTTGTGTCGATCGCTTGCAGATCGCAAGCGCCGGATCGAAGCGCGATCGCGCCGCTGAGCGGATCCCGATCCGTTGCGTCGAAGACGGCGTTGATGTTGCGACTCGTCGGCCCGTGAATCGGAGCGCCCGGTAGTCCGAGGTCGTCGCAGGCCTGCCACCAGCCGTAGTCGGCGACAACGACGCCGTCATCCAGTGCGCGGTCGATATGTACGCGCATCCGGGCGCGGCCCACCGGCCCGGAAACGGCTACCCACTGATCCTCTTCGAAGCCGCGTTGCGCCGCCAGCGCCGGTGAAATGGCCACTCGAGGACAAGGCGACCGGCGCCGCAGCGATCCAATCTGTCGGTGCTGGGAGTGGCAGTAATAGCCATCCTTGGCGGTCATCAGTGTCAGCGGCAGCGCGCTGCCGTTCGGGGTTGGGAGACTGATCTGCGGCACGGCTGGGTAGTCGTGCGCATGCAGTTTTTCCGAATAGAACTCCACGCGTCGTGTGGGGGTATCGAAGCCGACGACATTGCCGTCGCCGGTCGGTTTGGCGTACTTGCACTCGCTGCTGTCGAGCGCCACCCGGCGCCCTCGCGGCTGCGCCCGCAGCGTGGCGATATCGAGCCCGAGTGGCGCCAGCATGTGATTCCAGCCGGCAACGATGTCCCCATCGAAGAATTGAGCTGACATCCCCAGTCGGCACGCCAGCGCCATTACCACGTCATAATCGGCACGCGATTCGCCGCGCGGCGGCACCATGCGCTGACGCAATTGCACATGCGCCGCCGCTTCGGCATCGATCTCGAAGCCCGGCCGGAGGCCCTCGCGTTCCCAGGGCGTATTGATCGGCAGCAGGATATCGGCGTAGGCGTTGGTCGGGGTATGGAAAAGATCGCAGTGCACATGGAATTCCAGCGATCGAAGAGCCTGCTCTCCGCGTTCCGGGTCTGGCTGGGAGACCAGGAAATTGGCGCCGAAGCCGAACAGCGCGCGGACTGCATATGGCTTGCGCTCGAGGATGGCGTCGTAGACGTCGCCTGCCGTCACCCAGCCGGAGGCCGGCGGGCCGAGCGGACGTTTTTCGTAGCCGAGTGCCTTGCGGCGCTGGCCTTCGTCGAGCAGTGACAGGTCATTGACGCGCCGCCATGGTAGTGGCCCGTAGATGCGATTGCCGCCGATGCGATCGAAACTGCCGGTGAGTGCATAGAGCGTGGCGATAGCACGCTCGGTCTGGGTCGCGTTGTTGTGTTGTCCGATGCCGGTCCAGCCGTGATAGCTGACCGCCTGCCCGGCAGCGATCAGCATATCGGCCGCCTGTTCGATCTCGGCCGCTGCGAGCCCGGTGGCAGCAGCAGTGCGCTCGACCGACCATGCCGCGCAGGCCTTGCGATAGTGCTCGAATGCAGGACGGCAACTGATGGCGCCGCCACCCTCGAGCATGATTCGATGGGTTCCGTCGAGTGCCAGTTGTGTGGAAAGCTCGGCGTCGATTGCCTGCTGCGTATCGACGATCACCGCGTGTTGCGCGGGTGCTGACCAGGCCAGGAAGCCGGTCGCGCCTGCTGTGATCGCCTCGGCGCGCACAAAGCGGCCGCTGGCATCGTCGACCAGCAGCGGCGCATTGGTCCAGCGCCGGATGAATTGCGTATCGTAAGCCTGCCGTTCGATCAGCACATTGGCCAGTCCGAGCGCGAGAGCGCCGTCCGTGCCGGGACGGATACGCAGCCACAGATCCGCGTTGCGTGCGTGTGCAGTCTCGCGCGGATCGATGACCAATAGCGCTTTGCGCTCGCTCGATTTCTGATCCGCCAGCTTGCCTGCCTGGCTGAGCCAGACGGTTGCCGGATTATGTCCCCAGAGGATATTCAGGTGGGCGCGGCTGTAGTCGGCCACGGGCATGCCGCAACCGAAAGTGAAGGCATGCGCGTGGTCCTTGTGCCAATTGCACAATTCGGTGGCGTAGATCGTATTCGGGCTGCCGTACAGGCGGATGAACCGCTCGACCCAGTCGATGCTGTCCGACATGGGCGTGCCGCTGGGGGTGGTCACCGAAAACGCCACACTCTCCGCACCGTGCCGATCGCGGTAGTGCGCCAATCGGTCGGTGATACGGGTGAGGGCGTCGTCCCAACTGATGCGCTGCCAACCGGGGTCTTCGGCGTCTTTGGCGCCGGTGCGCATCATCGGATAGAGAATACGCTCGCGGCTATGAACGAGTTCCGGCGCTGCGCGGCCCTTGGCGCAGGTGGCTTGGCCGGTGGGATGCCCGGGATCGGCCTCGACCGCAGTCAGGCGATCGCCGTCCACGGTATTGAGCGTGCCACAGCGTGAACGGCACAGCGTGCAATAACCGGACAGTGTGCGTGTCACGACGGCAGGGAAAGCGGAATAGGCATGAATTCACCCTACCGAGTCGAGCGCCGATTAATCTAATATGTATTTTCGAAAGCGTTATATAGGTAAAATCTATACGTGAAGATCCAACAGCTGCGCCATTTCCTGGCAATTGCCGAGGCCGGCACGCTCTCGCGTGCGGCTCAGCATTGCCATATCTCGCAACCGTCGATGTCTGCGTCTCTGCGGAAGCTCGAACGGGACGTTGGCAAATCGCTGTTCGTGCGTCACGCCCATGGCTTGACGCCCACGCAGAGCGGTCGTCAGTTGCAGCAGCATGCGGTCCGTATCCTGCAGGCCGTGGAAGCGGCGCGGGTGAGCCTGGATGATGTGCCCGCCGAACTGACGGGCGAATTGAATGTGGGCGTGACCGAAACCATTTCAGCGTATCTGTTGCCGCGGGTGCTCCGTTGGCAGAAGACAATGCTCCCCGGGCTGGCTATCCATTACATCGAAGACAGCGTGGACGGAATGCAGGCCCAGGTGGCCAATGCCCGTATCGATATAGGACTGATGGTCACGGACAATCTGTCGCCGACCAGCGCGCTGACCTGCGAGGCGTTGTTTACATCGCCCCGGAATCTATGGCTCGCCGCGGGCCATCCTCTGCTGCAACAACCCCGAATCGTGCTGGCAGACGTTGCCAAATATCCTTTCGTGCTGCTCGAGATGGATGAGCATGTGCGTACCTGGGAGCGCTACTGGGGCGCCAGCGCTGCCAAACCCGAGATCGTTTTTCGCAGCCATTCCATCGAGGCGGTGCGCAGCATGGTCGGACAGAAAGGCGGGATAACCATCCTCTCGGATCTCGTTTTTCGTCCATGGACTCTGGACGGCGAACATCTGTCCCGCCGCCGACTGGACGACGAGGTTCCGGGTATGGATATCGGCGTCATTCATTCGGGCGACGCCATGGGCACGCGCCAACAGGCGTTCGTGAACATGCTGCGCCACAACCTCAAGCGAGACGCGCTGCTCGATCAGCAGTCCTGACAGGCGCAGGCAGTGTTGTAATCCGGATACCGATGCAGACGGCTTGCGGTCGATTGTTTTCACATCGACTTTCTTGACGCGGCGACTGCGCGCAGCGCGCACATTTATATCTCGTCATTTGTGCGTGTAATATGCAGCTAATAAGCTGCTTCGAAATAGCCCGGATCATAGATGAGCCGCACCGTCGAACCCGCGCCGCTACCGCGCGCGCAACTGGTGGTTCTGACCGTGGCGCTCTCGCTGGCCGTCTTCATGGGGGCGCTGGATATTTCCATCGCCAATGTGTCGGTGCCCAATATCGCCGGCGACCTGGGCGTGAGCGCGGATCACGGCACATGGATCATCACCGCGTTCGGCGCGGCGCGCGCGATCCTGTTGCCGGTCACCGGCTGGATGGCGCGCCGGGTGGGCGAGCTGCGGCTGTTCATTCTCTCCACACTGGCATTCACGGCGTTTTCGTTGTTGTGCGGGCTGGCGACGACGTTTCCCATGCTGGTCGCGGCGCGCGCACTCCAGGGCGTGGCGGCAGGCCCGGTGATGCCGTTGTCGCAGAGTCTGCTGCTCGCCAACTTCCCGCGCAGCCGGCACGGCTTCGCCAACGGCATCTGGGCGATGATGATTGTCGTGGGCCCCGTCGCCGGGCCGATTCTGGGCGGCTGGATCACGGACAGCTATCACTGGTCGTGGATATTCAATCTCAACGTGCCGATCGGTATCCTCGCGGCCCTGGTGACCTGGCTGCTGCTGGCCGACCGCACGCCCGATACGCGCGTGCAGGGTCAGCGCATGGATCTGGTCGGCCTGCTGTTGCTCAGCGTCGCGGTCATCGCTCTGCAGGTGATGCTGGATCAGGGTAGCGACAAGGCCTGGTTCGATTCGAACTTCATCGTCGGTTGTGCGGTGGTGGCTGTCGTGGCCGCTGCTTTTCTGCTGGTCTGGGAGCTGACCGACGACAATCCGGTGCTCGACCTGGCGCTGTTCGGCCGGCGCAATTTTCTGGTCGCGTCGATCGCGATCACGCTGGGCTACATGACTTATTTCGGCGGCGTGGTGATCCTGCCGCTGTGGCTGCAGACCTATCACGGCTACACCGCCACCTGGGCGGGCATGGCCACCGCCTCGCTCGGCGTCGGTGCCGTGCTGTGCGCGCCGATCGCCGGGCGGCTCAGCGATCGTTTCGATCCGCGCATTCTGGTGACCGTGGGGTTTCTGATCTTCGCGGTCGTATCGTTTCTGAAGGCGGATGCGAGCCCGCAGATCACGTTCGCACAGATCTTCATCACGCGCCTGCCCTGGGGTATTGCTTCGGCGCTGTTCCTGATTCCTCTGTTGACGCTGTCGATGGCGGGTCTGCCCAGCGAGCGCTTCGCCAGCGCTTCCGGGCTGTTCAACTTCATGCGTCTGCTGGCGCTGTCGGCGGGCACCTCGCTCGCGCAGGTGGTCTGGCACCGGCGCAGCGATCTGCATGACCATCATCTGACCGAATCGATTGATGGGCTCGCGCCGAGTACACAGGCATGGTTCGAGCGGGCACAGGATCTGGGCATGAACCACGAGCAGGCGTTGTCGCATCTATCCGAACAGATCAGCGGCCAGGCGGCCCTCATGGGGCTCAACGACGCCTACTGGCTCGCCGGCTGGCTGTTCATCGGTCTGACCGTGCTGATCTGGTTCGCGCGGCCGGAATGATGCGCGCGCACGTCTGACCTCAGGCGGGGGCTTCGACCGGCGCCTCCAGCGCAATCGCGATGGCGTCGTCGACTTCGGCGACGTAACGGATGTCCAGGGCCTCGCGTACGTTGTCGGGAATGTCGTCGGCGTCCTTGCGGTTGCGTTCGGGCAGCATCACCGTCTTGATGCCGGCCTGATGCGCGGCGAGCGTCTTTTCCTTCACGCCGCCGATCGGCAGCACCTGGCCGCGCAGGCTGATCTCGCCGGTCATCGCTACATCCGCGCGTACCTTGCGATCGGTCAGCAGCGATACCAGCGCGGTATAAAGCGCCACGCCTGCGCTGGGGCCGTCCTTCTTGATCGCGCCGGCCGGCACATGGATATGGATATCGGATTTGTCGAGGCGTTCCTGCTCGATGCCGAGCGCTTCGGCGCGTGCCTTGACCAGCGACAGGGCGGCTTGCGCCGATTCCTTCATCACGTCGCCCAGCTGACCGGTGATGGTCAGCCGCCCGGACCCGGGCGATCGGCTGGCCTCGACGAACAGAATATCGCCGCCGGCGGGCGTCCAGGCCAGACCGGTCGATACGCCGGCGACGCTGGTGCGCAGGGCCACCTCGTCCTCGACGCGGCGTGCGCCGATGATGGCCTGCAGATCGTCGGGCTCGATGGTGCCCGGGCCGGTCGCGCCTTCGGCGACCTGGACCGCGGCATGGCGCACGATCGCGCCGATCTGACGCTCGAGATTGCGCAGGCCCGCCTCGCGCGTATAGCCGGCGATCAGCGTGTCCAGGGTGGCATCGCTGATATCGCACTGGCTGCGGTCGAGGCCGGCCTGTTCGAGCTGGCGGTCGACCAGATAACGCTGGGCGATATGGCGTTTCTCCTCGCGGGTATAACCCGGCAGCTCGATGACTTCCATACGATCGCGCAATGGCCCCGGAATGGTGTCGAGCACGTTGGCGGTAGCGATGAACATCACCTTGGACAGATCGAACGGCGTGCCCAGGTAATGATCGTTGAAGCTGTCGTTCTGCGACGGGTCGAGCACTTCCAGCAGGGCCGAGGCCGGGTCGCCGTGGGCCGAGGCGCCTAGCTTGTCCATTTCGTCGAGCATGAACACGGGGTTGCGGGTGCCCGCGCGACGCAACTGGCTGATGATGCTGCCGGGCATTGCGCCGACATAGGTGCGGCGGTGGCCGCGGATCTCGGATTCGTCGTGGACGCCACCGAGCGCGGCGCGTACGAACTCGCGGTTCATGGCACGGGCGATCGAGCGGCCGAGCGACGTCTTGCCCACGCCGGGCGGTCCGACGAAACACAGAATCGGCGCCTTGCCGTCCGGGTTGAGCTTGTGCACGGCCAGATGCTCGAGAATACGACGCTTGATCTTGTCCAGCCCGTAGTGGTCCTCGTCCAGAATCTCGCGTGCGCGTTTGATATCGATGGCGTCTTCGGAGGTGATGTCCCAGGGCAGTTCGGCCATCAGCTCCAGGTAGGTGCGCACCATCGAGTATTCCGCCGACGACTCGGACATGCGCTCGAGACGCTTGAGTTCGCGGTCGGTCTGCTCGGCGGCGTCTTCGGGCAGGCGGGCCTTGTCGAGCGCTTCGCGCAGCCGTTCGGCTTCCTCGGCGACGCTGTCATCCTCGCCCAGCTCGCGCTGGATGGAGCGCATCTGTTCGCGCAGCATGGCCTTGCGCTGGTGTTCGGACATGCGCTGCTGGGTGGCCTGGTTGATATCCTTGGACAGGCGCATGACCTCGAGTCGGTAGTCGAGGAACGACTGCACCAGGTCCAGCCGTGGTTCCAGTTCGACCGCCTCCAGAATCTGTTGTTTTTCCTTGGGTTTGAGGCCCAGATAGCCGGCCGTGGCGTCGGCCAGCAGCGCCGCCGACTCGATCGAGCCAATGGCACCGGCCAGTTCGCGCGAGGGCTGCTCCATCAGTTCGATGGCTTCCAGCGCGCGGTTGCGCAGATTGGTCATGCGCGCATCGATCTGCTTGTCGCCTTCCGGGTCGGGCTCGTCGATCCAGACGACCTTGGCGGTCAGGGCGCCGTGCTCGTCCTCGCCGAATTCACGGATCTTGAAACGCGACACGCCCTGGCAGACCAGATGATGACGGCCGTCGTTGCCGGTGACATAGCGCAGGATATTGGCGACGGTGCCGATCTTGTGCAGGGCGTCGCGGATATCGTCTTTTTCCGCATCGGTGTCGGCCAGCACCAGGCCGACCGGCTGCTCACTGCGCGCCGCGCGCTGGGCGGCCTCGATCGAGGGCTGGCGATCGAGAATCACGGGCATGACCAGTTCCGGGAAGATCACCGTCTCCTGCATCGGCAGAATCGTGATCGTGTCCGGGCGCGGCGGCGTCTTCTGGTTGTAGACCAGCGTAGTGCTCGGGCCCTCGGTCACCTGGGGCGCTTCGTTATTGGGGTCGCTGTGGGATTCGCTCATGGCTAACGCTTGCTCAGGGTCAGATAGAGGCAGCCGTCGCGCAGCTCATGGGCCACGATGACCAATCGCGCCCACGGCAGCACGGCACGCCGTTCGAAATGTCCGTGCGGAATCTCCAGCCGGTGCAGTACCGCATCGCCGGCGGGGGCGGGTACACGCCGCTCGCCGGCCACGAACAGGATATCGCCGCGGATTTCCAGATCGGTCAGCCGGTCCTCCGACACGCCGGGCAGGGCGACGATGACGTAGACCGCGTCTGCGGTTTCGAACACATCCACCGGCGGCTCCCACTGGCGTCGCGGGCGCGGGCTGGCACGGCGAAAGAACTGCCGCTGTATCCGTTCGGCGCGTTCCTGGCCCCGTATGGCATGCGCCCACATCCAGGTGTCGAGATCGTCAACTGACATCGCAGACTCCGCTTGCGTCACTGCGCGGAACATAGCGACGCCCGCGCTCGGAAACAAGCGGCCTCGGCCGTCGGCTAGAATCCGAATAGCCAGACCAGCAGTGGCACCAGCAGGGCCGTCAGCGCACCGTTGAGCCCCATGGCAAGTCCGGAAAAAGCCCCCGCGCGTTCGCTGTGCTCGAACGCGCGCGCGGTGCCGATGCCATGGGCGGCCACGCCGATCGCGAACCCCTTGGCCACCGGATCACGCAGCCCCAGCAGGCGCAGCAGCGGAATACCGATCACCGCGCCGGTGATGCCGGTGAGGATGACCAGCACGGCGGTGAGCGAGGGCAGTCCGCCGATCTCGTCGGCCACGCCCATCGCGATCGGCGTGGTGACCGACTTCGGCAGCATCGACAGCAGGGTTTCGGGCGTGAGCCCCAGCGCCCAGCCGAGCGCCATGGCGGATAAAACGGCGGTGACCGAGCCGGCGGTGAGAGCGATCGCGATCGGCAACCACAGCCGCTTGAGTTCCTGGGCCTGCGTGGCCAATGGGACGGCCAGCGCGACGGTGGCCGGGCCGAGCAGGAAATGGATGAACTGGGCGCCATCGAAATAGGCGTGGTAGGGCGTGCCGGTCGCCAGCAGCACGAGCACCAGCACTGTGACGCTCACCAGCACCGGGTTGAGCAACGGAAAATCGTGCGTGCTTCGATACAGCCGCTGGGCCAGCCAGAACACGATCAGGGTGACGGCGAGCCACAGCAGCGGCGTTTCCGCCAGATAGACCCAGATACGGCTGATGCTGCCGCCCACCTCAAGCGTCCTTGCGCGGCATGAGCGCGCGCAGGGTGAACGCGGTGACCACCATGGTCAGGGCCGTACTCACCACTAACGTGATGGCGATCGCGATCCATTCATCGGCGACCCGGGCCAGATGGGTGATGATGCCGACGCCGGCCGGCACGAACAGCAGCGCCAGGTAGTTCAGCAATCCACGGCTGGTGTTGGAAAACGCCACGGGCGTGTGACCACGAATCAACAGGGCAGTGGACAGCAGGATCATGCCCAGCACCGGACCGGGCAACGGCAGCCCGGTCAGACGCACGCACACCTCGCCGGCGAGTTGAAATAAAAGCAGGGCGGCCAGACTTCCGATCATTGCGACTCCCCAACAAGAGCAGGACTTGATTATGTACGAAACTCGGTAGGCTTCGACCCGGCGCACCGAACGGGTAGCTTGATAAGAAAGCGTTCCTCACGCAGAGCCGCCGAGGCGCACAAAAGAAGTACGACTGTCGACGGACCGCTATGTTGTCTTCTTCGCGTCTTGGCGTCTTTGCGTGAAACGGTCGTCGGGCAATAAAAAGGCCCGACATGACTGCCGGGCCTGATGGAGGACGTTCGCTGTCGGTCTAGTCGTCGAAGTAGGTGAACGTCTCGCCGGGCGTGATCGTCTTCACCGACTCGTGGATGAGGCGAATGACGTTTTCAACGTCGTCGCGATGCACCATCTCCACCGTCGTGTGCATGTAGCGCAGCGCGAGCGCGATCAACGCCGAGGGCACGCCTTCGTTGCTGTAGGCAAAGGCATCGGTGTCGGTGCCGGTCGCCGGCGCGCTGGCCATGCGCTGGAACGGGATCTTTTGTTTTTCCGCGGTGGCGATCAGATGCTCGCGCAGGTTGTTCTGGACCGCCGGCGCGTAGGTGATCACCGGCCCCTGGCCGATCTTGGCGGTGCCGTGCTTCTTCTGTTCGATCATCGGCGTGGTGGTGTCGTGGGTGACGTCGGTGACGATTGCCACGTCCGGCTTGATACGCGTGGCGATCATGCCCGCACCCTTGAGGCCGACTTCCTCCTGTACCGAGTTGACCACATAGAGGCCGAAATCGGGCCGCTTGCCGGACTCGTGAATCAGGCGCGCGACTTCCGCGATCATGAAGCCGCCCATGCGGTTGTCGATCGCACGGCAGACGAACTTGTCCTTGTTGAGCACAAAGAACTCGTCCGGGTAGTTCACCACGCAGCCGACGTGGATGCCCATGGCCTCGACCTGATCCTTGTCACTGGCGCCGACGTCGATGAAGATCGTATCGGTACTCGGCGCTTTCTCCTTGGTCGGATTACGGGTATGGATTGCCGGCCAGCCGAACACGCCGTCGACAATGCCGTTTTTGGTATGGATATTCACCCGCTTGGACGGGGCGATCTGGTGATCGCTGCCGCCGTTGCGCAGCACGTAGATCAGGCCGTCATCGGTGATGTGGTTCACATACCAGGCGATCTCGTCGGCATGGCCTTCGATGACGACCTTGTACTCGGCGTCGGGATTGATCACGCCGACGGCCGAGCCGTAGGGGTCGGTGATGAACTCGTCGACATAGGGACGCAGATAGTCCATCCAGAGTTTCTGGCCGGGTTTTTCATAGCCGGTGGGCGAGGCGTTGTTGAGATAGCGCTCGAGAAAATCCAGCGAGTCGTCGGTGAGTATCGATTTCTTGGCGGCCATTCAGGGGTCTCGTTGTCGTCGGGCGGGGTCGTGCCGCTCGAACCGGAAATACAGCCCGCTATTGTCGGCCTGCACCGGTGCCCGTTCAAGCGGGTTCGGCGCGACCCGCGCCGGGATCAGGATTCGACCTGCTCGCAGCTTTCGATCGGGTCGCCGGTGCTGCCGTCGTCGGCATGTTCGTAGAGCGTGCCCTCGGCGCCCGGGCCGGTGCCACGGGTCCACCATTCCAGCGCATCGCCGACATAGCGGGCGCCATCGGCCGAGCGCGCGACGCGCATCTGGTAGGTCGTGCCCTGGTACTGGACCACCGCGTCGTCGGTGGTGGGATAGCTGGCGCTGATCTTCGTGCCACTGTCGCAGGCATAGCGCGACAGGGTGATCGCCTGGGTCTGTTGCGCCGGCGCGCGGGTTGCATTGGGCGGACGCGCGGGCAGCGTGTCCGGCGCGCAGGCGGCCAGACCGAGCGTTGCGAGTGAAACCAAGATGACGACAGTGGATTTTGCGGGCATGGCTGGCCAATACAGTGAAAGGTGTTTGCAAGCATCGCATACCCGCGCCGATCTGCCGAGTCGCCTGCGGCACGCCGCGATTGGCGAATTGATGCTAATTTGAGCCGCGTGAAAACAGTGGCTTAGCCGGAGGCTCTATAGTGAAACGTGGCCGCAAAATCGGAATCGGGATCGGTGGCCTGATCGTCGTCGTACTGGTCGTGGTCGTGTTGCTGCTGACGTTCTTCGACTGGAATCGGGTCAAGCCGATGATCAACGAGCAGGTCTCGGCCGCGCTGCACCGGCCGTTCGCCATTCGCGGTGATCTCGGCCTCGACTGGGAACGCCAGCGTGATGCCGGCGGCTTCAAGGCCTGGGTGCCGTGGCCGCATGTGCACGCCGAAGACGTCATGCTCGGCAACCCGGAGAGTTTCGACGAAAAGACAATGGCCACGGTCAAACGCGTGGACGTATGGCTGTCGCCGCTGCCGCTGCTGTCGCAGCGGGTATCGATTCCCCGCATTCAGGTAGCCGGCGCGGACGCCGACCTGATCCGTCGCGCCGACGGCAAGGACAACTGGACGTTCGATCTCGGCAGCGAGGAGACGCCGAAAGAGGACGCCGCGCCCTCCGCCTGGACGGTATCCATGGACGCGCTCGTCTTCGACCAGGGCAACGTGCATTTTCAGGACGCCACCCTCGACGCCGATTTCGAGATCCAGGTCGATCCGCTGGGCAAGGCGGTGCCCTTCTCTCAGATCACCGGCGCCGCCGATGACGACGCCGACGTGAACGTCGGCGACTATGTGTTCGGCTGGAAGATCGACGGGCGCTACAAGGGCGCGCCGCTGTCGGGCAGTGGCAAACTGGGCGGCGTGCTTGCCATGCAGAGCGCCGATCAGCCGTTCCCGGTCCAGGCGGACGTGCGCTCCGGCAGCACGCGTGTGCAGGTCGCCGGCACGATCACGCAACCGCTGAACTTCGGCGGCGCCGATCTCGATCTGTCGTTCTCGGGTCAGAGTCTCGACAACCTCTATGCTCTGACCGGCATTACGCTGCCGGCCACGCCGCCGTATTCCACCCACGGCCATCTCCAGGTGAAGTTCGATACCGCCAAGGGCTCGCGGTTTGCGTATCGCGATTTCGGCGGCCAGATCGGCGACAGCGATATCGGCGGCACGCTGGTCTACGATCAGGCCGGCGCACGCCCGAAACTCAGCGGCGACGTAGTCTCCAAACAGCTTCGTTTTGCCGACCTGGCGCCCCTGATCGGGGCCGATTCGAACGAGCACAAGGAAGAGCGCGGCGTGGAAAGCCGCCAGCCGGCGGACAAGGTGCTGCCGGTGGAGGAATTCAACACCGAGCGCTGGTCGGATATGGATGCCGACGTCAAATTCCGGGCCAAGCGCATCGAACACGGCGATACGCTGCCCCTTACCGATCTGCACACCCATCTGGTGCTTAATGACGGCACGCTGCTGCTCGATCCGCTGAGTTTCGGCGTGGCCGGCGGCAACCTCAACACCACGCTGCGCCTGTCCGGCAACGAGTCACCGATGAAAGGCCGGGTGGATCTGCATGCGCGCCGGATGCAACTCGATCAGATGGTGCCGGCGGTCGAAGCGCTCGATGGCAGCCTCGGTCAGATCAACGGCGATGCCACGTTCAGCGGCACCGGCAACTCGGTCGCCGCGCTGCTGGGTGGCGGCGACGGCCGACTGACCGTGCTCATCAACCGCGGCGCGATCAGCCGCAATCTGATGGAGCTGGCGGGCCTGAACGTGGGCAATTTCATCGTCGGCAAACTGTTCGGCGACGAGCAGGTTAAGATCAACTGCGCGGCGGCGGATATCCCGATCAAGAAAGGGCTGGCCACGCCCAACGTCTTTGTCTTCGATACCGAAAACGCGATCATCAACATCACCGGCGATACCGACTTCGCCACCGAAGACCTGGATCTGACCATCACCCCCAAGAGCAAGGGTCCGCGCCTGTTCACGCTGCGCTCGCCGTTGTACGTGCACGGCACGTTCGCCAACCCTTCACCAGGGGTAGAGGCCAAGCCGCTGCTCGCGCGCGGCGCGGCCGCGGTCGCCCTCGGCGTGGTGGCGACGCCGGCGGCATCGCTGCTGGCGCTGATCTCACCCACCAGCGGCGAGGAAAACCAGTGCGCACCGGTACTCCAGCAGATCAAGGCCGCGGAGAAGAAGTCCGGTGGCTCGGGCAGCTGATCAGGCGAACGCCATTCTGAGCGGCGTTGAATTGCTGCGTGCCGCGAAAAGTCGCTGGCTCGCACTCAAAAACAAACGAATACAGGCAGGTCTTATCCGCAGATGTACGCAGAAGAAACTTGTTACGTACAACGCTAAGCTCGCTATTTCGATGTCGATCCAGACATCAGAGCCATTCAAGTAAAACCGTTTCACGCAAAGTCGCGAAGACGCCAAGAATCGTAAGACCCAGCCTGTAATACAAGTCCATTGTTCCAGTGCGCCGTCGCGCCTTTGCGTGAGGCATCCGGTTAGCGTGACCCTGCCCAGTCAAACCGGGTGGGTCTCATACCCAATCGAGGGAAAAAAGACGCCGAACGCCTGTATTGAATCTGCGTATATCTGCGTCATCTGCGGATAAATTCTCGCTCTTGCCCGTGGCCCCGGTGCGTAGCTCCTAGTGTCCGACGCGAAGTGACCATTCCGACACCCCGGCGGCACGAGCGATTTCAGCGCTCCTGATTCGGCCGGTGCATCTTGAACAGCGCCTCGGCTGTGATCTCGAAATAATCGGCCGGGCCGCCGCCGCGGAGAATCGGCGCGGCGGCAGCGGTGTCGTAGACGCCGTCCACCAGCAGATGTCTGGCGATATGTACGCCGACGACTTCACCGAGCACCAGCCAGGTCTCGGTTTCGGTGCCGTCGGCGCCGGTCAGGCGAATCAGCTGGCTCAACCGGCACTCGAACGATACCTGCGCTTCGGCCACCCGCGGTGCGCCGATCACCCGCGACGGCGTCGGCGTGAGATTGGCGAGCGCGAACTCGTCGACGTCCGGATCGACGGCTTCGCAGCTGGCGTTCATCTGTTCGGCCAGCGGCCGGGTGGCCAGATTCCAGCCGAATTCCCCGGTGCGTTCGATATTGGCCACGCTGTCCTTGTAGCCCACGCTGGCGAAACCGACGATCGGCGGCGTGTAGTTGAAGGCGTTGAAGAAGCTGTACGGGGCCAGATTGAGGGTGCCGTGTTCGTCGGCCGACGAAATCCAGCCAATCGGCCGCGGAGCGACGATGGCGTTGAACGGATTGTGCGGCAGGCCGTGGCCGGCCCTGGGTTCATAGAAATGAATATCGTCCGACATGTCCACCCTCGGGTCGTGAAACGCTGGCTGCGACGGTTGCAGCGATTACCCGAAAGCCTACCTGATTCACGCCGTCGCGCGGCGCGTCGTATGACGTTCAGAAAAATATCCACGCGGGCGGGCGAGGCCGCGGCACTCAGGCGTTGGCCTCGAGCCTGTCGACGATATGTTCCGCGATCGGCATGGCCGATGTCGCCGCGGGCGAGGGCGCATTGCAGACATGCAGCGAACGAGGTGTTTCGGTGAACAGGAAATCACCGACCAGCGTGCCGTCGCGGGTGACCGCCTGAGCGCGTACGCCGGCCGGGTGGGCTTCGAGATCATTGAGCGTGAGGGCCGGGCAATAGCGATTCACCTGGGCCAGGTAGCCGCGCTTGGACAGCGAGTTCTTCAGCTCGGCCAGGCCGGGGCGGATATGGCCGCGCAACATGCGGCGAATGCCGGGGAAGGTGAGCATGGCGGCGGTATCGCGCAGGCTGATATCGAACTTGGTATAGCCCTCGCGGCGCAGGGCGAGCACGGCATTCGGCCCGACCGTGATCGAACCGTCGATCATGGGGGTGAGATGCACGCCCAGAAACGGCATCGCCGGATCCGGTACCGGATAGATCAGATGCGACACGATATCGGTCCGGGACGCAGCCAGGCGATAATATTCGCCACGAAACGGGCAGATTCGAAAATCCGGCTCGATGCCGAGCATGGCGACCACGCGGTCCGCCATCAGCCCGGCGCAGGCCACCAGCCGGTGGGCATGCAGGCTTTCGTGGCCGGTCTCGACCACGATCTCACTGGCGTATTCCTGTAGACCGGTGACCGCTCGGTTGCAGAGGATCTCGCCGCCGGCCTGCTCGAACTCGCGGGCAAGAGCGGCGCCGACCGCGCGATAGTCGACGATACCGCTGCTCGACACATGGATGGCGGCGACGCCGCGCACGTTGGGCTCGCGTTCCTTGAGCGCGTCGGCGTCGAGCCATTCGCGTTGGAGTCCGTTTTCGCCGATACGCGTCCACAGTTCCTTGAGGCCGGCCAGCTCCGCCGCGTTGGTGGCGACCAGCAGCTTGCCGGGGATGCGATAGGCGATGCCGTGGGCGTCGCACAGCGCGCGTGTGGCGGCATTGCCCGCGGTGCAGAACATCGCCTTCATCGATCCGGGCGGGTAATAGACGCCGGCGTGGATGACACCGGAATTGTGGCCGGTCTGATGGGCGTTGAGTTCGGCTTCTTTTTCCAGCAGCGCGGCGCGGGCGCCCGGTTGGCGGCGCAACAATTCGCGGGCGGTGGCCAGGCCGACGATGCCGCCGCCGATGATGAGATAGTCGTACATGGGGTGATTGTACTCAGTGACGCCGCCGCGCTGACGAACCCAGCAGGGACGCTTCGGTGAGATCGATATCGGCGACTATCCGGCGCAGGGTTTCGTCGTTGATACGAAAGCTGTGGCGCAACCGGTAGAGTTCGTCGCGCTCGGCGCGCAGGGCGGTCAGGCGCAGCTGCTTCTCGATATCGAAGCCGCGGCGCATGCGCTGGCTTTCCTCGCCGTCGTTGTCCGGGTCCAGACGCGGCTTGTAGCCGGCGATCACGCGCGCGCCGACTTCGGCGTAGAGGCTGCTTTCTGGGTCGTCCGAATCCTTCGTCTGCTGCTTCTGTTCGGCCTCCAGTGCCTTGAGCGCCGCGCGTGCGGCGAGTACGCGTGCGTCGCGCTCCTCGCGGGCGCGTGGATCGCCGTCGGGCATCTTTACCGAACGCAGCAGCGGCGGCAGGCCGACGCTGCCGATGGTCAGCGACAGCAGAATCACGCCCGCGGCGATGAACACGAGCACGCCGCGTGCGGGAAAGGTGGATCCGTCCTCGACCGCCAGCGGCAGCGACAGCACCGCTGCCAGGGTAATGGCACCGCGCACGCCGGCCAGCGTGGTGATCGTGATCACCCGCGTACTCAGCCGCGGGACGATCTCGCCCTTGTAGCGGGCGCGCAGCACCATCAGACGCAGCAGTACCCAGATCCACAGGTAGCGCGTGACCAGCAGTACCCCCATGATCGCGGCGATGAACAGGCCCAGATGCCAGAAACCGCCGCCGCCGATCTCGTTCATGCTCTGCTGCGCATGACCGAGGATCTTGGGCATCTGTAGCCCGAGCAGCAAAAACACGATGCCGTTGAACACGAATTCGAGCATCGACCACATGCTGTTGGTCTGCATGCGGGTGGCGAGTTCGCCCTTGAGGGTATTGACGCTGTTGAGCGTCATGCCGGCCGCCACCGCCGACAGGATGCCGGATACGCCCAGTTGCTCGCCGAGCAGGTAGGCCGCGAACGGAATCAACATGAGCAGGGCGACATGACTGGTCGGGTCGTCGCCGCGCCAGCGGGTCAGATAGCCGCGAATCCAGCTGAACACCCAGGCCAGCGCCACGCCTACCGCGAGCCCGCCGGCGGCGATCAGACAGAAGCTCAATGCGGCCTGCGGCAGCGAGAAGCTGCCGGTCAGCGCCGCGGCGATCGCGAAGCGCAGGGCCACCAGTCCCGAGGCATCGTTCATCAGCGCTTCGCCCTGCAGGATATGCAGCAGACGCCCGGGAATCGGCGTGCTGCCGGAAATCGCCGATACCGCCACCGCGTCGGTCGGCGAGAGGACGGCGCCCAGCGCGAAGCCCGCGGACAGTGGAATGGCCGGAATCATCCAGTGTACGAAATAGCCGACCAGCACCACCGTGACCATCACCAGACCCAGAGCGAGGGCGGCAATCGGAACCCCAAGCTTGCGGAACTCGCGGCGCGGCATGCGCCAGCCGTCGGCAAACAGCAGCGGCGGGATGAACAACAGAAAGAACAATTCCGGCTCGAGCGTGATGTGCAGGCCGAAACCGGGCAGGGCGAGGGCCGCGCCGATCGCGATCTGGACCAGCGGCTTGGGCAGCGCGACCGGCAGCAGGCCCATGAGCACGCCGGACAGCGCGACCGCGAGAAGCAGTATCAGGCTCGTGAAGACGATATCCATGGGCGGCAATCGCAGGCGAAGAATGACAGGACGGATCGAGGGCCAGGGCCTGAACCAGGCGCTGGCGTGTATTGTGCAACAGTCGCTGGAATCCGGGACGATGGCGACTGACAGCCGCCGTGGCGGCTATCATCGGTACAAGGACTCGCAATCGACGGAAATAGTTCATGCAGGAATGGGTAGAACGGGCCATCGCCAAGTGGCCGAACGTGCCGGCGCTGTTCGGCTGGCTCGGCCTCACGCGGCGCGGACACTGGCTCATCCAGGGCGAGCGCATCACCCACCCGCGTATTGTCGACGCGATTGCCAACAACTATGCCTGCGACACGCACGGTCGCTGGTTTTTCCAGAACGGCCCGCAGCGTGGCTATATCGCGCTGGAATACACGCCGTTGATCGCGCGCGTGCAGGCCGATGATCGTCTGCTCACCCATACCGGGCAGGTGATCGAGTCTGCCCGCGCGCTGTATCTGGACGAAAACAGCGCCGCGATCCTGGATACGCCCGACGGCGCGGCGCTGATCGAGGGCGCCGATCTCGCCTGGGTGCTCGAGCATCTGCGCGACGGCGACAGTGAAATAGACGACGAGGCGCTCGCCGCGGCCCTGGCCACGCCCAGCGGCGACACCACCGAACTCACGCTCATGGCCTTCGATACCCGTCTGCCCGTTCATCGCTGTGATGCCGACGCCTTGCCGGCTCGCCTGGGTTTCGTGCGCGACCCGGAGCCACGCGACGACGAAGCCGAGTCATAAGCCATCACCGGCCTGATATCGTAAATCCCGGTCGCGCGTTCACCGCCGCCGCCCCACAGCCCATCGCGAGTACTGCCGTGTCCGATCATGCCATCAGCCAGTTTCCTGTTCCCGCCGAAGCGGACCTGCCCGAGGATATCCGCGCGCGCATCCTCGCCGTGCAGGACAAAGCCGGTTTCGTGCCCAACGTGTTCTGGGTGCTCGCCCAGCGCCCGGAGGAGTTTCGGGCGTTCTTCGCCTACCACGACGCGCTCATGGACAAGGACAGCGGGCTGACCAAGGGCGAGCGCGAGATGATCGTGGTGGCCACCTCGGGCATCAACCAGTGTCAGTACTGCGTGGTGGCGCACGGCGCGATCCTGCGTATCCGCGAGGCCAATCCGCTGATCGCCGACCAGATCGCCACCAACTATCGCAAGGCCGACATCACGCCGCGCCAGAAAGCGATGCTGGATTTCGCGGTCAAGGTCTCCGTCTCGGCCCATACCGTCGGACCGGACGATCACGCGGTGCTAGAAGGTTACGGGTTCTCGCGCGACGATGTCTGGGATATCGGCGCCATCGCGGCCTTCTTCGCGTTGTCCAACCGCATGGCCAATCTCACCGCCATGCGGCCGAACGACGAATTTTATCTGATGGGGCGGCTGCCGCCCGAGCCGCGGGCCTGAGTCCGCGCGTGGCCGGGCATCATCGCTGGGACGCGCTCAGCGCGCCCGAACTCGACGCGCTGGTCGACGACCGTACGGTCGCGGTCCTGCCGGTGGCGGCGGTGGAACAACACGGCGGCCACCTGCCGCTGGCCACCGACGTGATCATTGGCGAGGGATTGCTGGCGGCGGCACTGGCGCGGTCCGTCGGCCGGGCCGGTACGGTCCTGATCCTGCCGACGCTGGCCATCGGCTCCAGTCTCGAACATACGGCGTTCAGCGGCACGCTGAGCCTCGCCCCGGAAACCGCGATTGCCGTGATCGAGTCGATCGGCACGTCGGTGGCACGCGCCGGCATCCGGCGGCTGCTGATCTTCAACAGCCACGGCGGCAACAAGGCGGTGATCGATATTGCCGCGCTCAAGCTCCGGGCGGCTCAGCGCATGCTGGTGGTCAAGGCCAACTATTTCCGGTTCGCGCCACCGGCCGATGCACTGCCGGCGCGGGAACTGGCCCACGGTCTGCACGGCGGTGCGCTGGAGACATCGTTGATGCTGCATTTCGCGCCGGACCAGGTCCGGGTCGATCGACTCGAGGATGCCCAGTCGCTGGGCGCGACGCGCGCGGATGTCGGGGCGACGCTGGGCCCGGAGGGCGACGCGGGTTTCGCCTGGATGGCGCAGGACCTGCACGCCAGCGGTGTTACCGGCAACGCCCGCCTGGCCAGCGCGGAACAGGGCGCACGCCTGAGTGCCCATTTTGCCGCGCGTCTGGCCACGCTCATCGATGAGGCCAGTACCTTCGAGCTGGACGCGCTGAACGATTGACGGCTAGCCGGGCTCGCCGTCGTTGATCAGATCGTCGTCGGGCGCGGTGCCGAGGACGTTATCCAGCCAGTGGCCGGCGCGTGTTGCCTTGGCGGTGAGGTAGCGCCGGTTCTGGGTCGTCAGCCGTCCGTAGATGCCACTGCGCTGCACCACGGTGATGCCGCCCTGGCTCAGGGCGCGGATCTTGGCGGGGTTGTTGGTAAGCAGTTCCACCCGGCGGATCTCGAGCTGGGCAAGCATCTCCAGGGCCACGTTGTAGTCGCGTTCGTCGTCGCCAAAGCCCAGCACATGATCGGCGTCCATGGTATCCAGGCCGCCGTCCTGCAGGCTGTAGGCCCGAAGCTTGTTGGCCAGACCGATGCCCCGGCCTTCCTGGGCCAGATAGAGCAGCACGCCGCCGCCGCGCTGGGCGATAGTGGCGACGCTGCTGCGCAGCTGTTCACCGCAGTCGCAGCGCAGGCTGCCGAACAGATCGCCGGTGAGACAGGCCGAATGCATGCGGATGGGCACCGCATCGGACCAGTGCTGCGGCTCGCCGATCACCAGCGCCACATGCTCGCGCAGGCCATCGGCTTCACGAAAGAGTACGAAGCGGGTCTGTTCGGATTCCGTCAGCGGCACGTCGGCGGCGCTGATACGCTTGAGAAAACGCGGCGCGGTCTGTTCATACGCGCTGATCGCATCGGTTTTCACGGCAAGCAGATCGCCGGCGTCGACGCGCGCCCGCAGGGGCGCGGCCTGTTCCGCTGCGACGTTCGCCACCACCGCGGCCGGAATCAGCAGGCCGCGCCGCATCAGCGTCAGGGCGGCTTCGTCATTGGCGGCCATCGCCTGCGTCGCGTGCTCGGGTCGGGTCTGCGGCGTGCGTGCACAGGCCCAGTCGACGATCGTAGCCGCGCGATCACCCGCGGCGATCGGTAGTGACGCCGCGCACGCGCTGATAGCCAGCCCCAGACGCTCGAGGCGGTGGCGGGTGAGTACCAGCCGGCAGGCGTTACCGCCAGCCGTGCTCAGACGGGCCAGCGCGGCGTCATCGAGCCCTTCCACCGGCGCGACCAGGGTATCGCCGGCGTCGCCGCGTACGAGCACCGGCAAGCCGCGCCGCAAATCGAAAATCGAACGTTCAACCTGTCGCATGAAACCTCTCTTCCATGTGGCCGCGACACCGATGCTTCGGCATCCGGCACACTGCGAAATTCGTTTGTTCCGGGACGATACGTGTCGCCGTCAGTAACCAGGTGCCGCGGCAATGGGGTTTTCCCGAGACCGCGGACACCGGCGCAGGCAAATCCGCATCCGGGCGAGTGGTACGCACCACGAAGGACAGATCCACATGAGCATTATCGACGAGAACTACGCGTGGCAGTGCATCCGGGATGCGAACGCGGCGCGCGCCACCGTGCATGCGGTCTCGTCCTGGGCGGTGGGCAATGGGCCGGAGTTGACGGTTGATGCCGGAGGGCGCTGGCACAGCGACAGCCCGGTCGACGCCGCAGCGCGCGATCTGCTCGATACGTTGCTGCCGGTGGCGCTGGGTGGTGACCGCTTCGTGATCGCCCAGCTCGGGCAGAGCCTCGACGGACGGATCGCCACCGAAAGCGGCCATTCGCATTACGTCACCGGCGAGGCCAGCCGCGTGCATCTGCACCGTCTGCGCGCGTTGGTCGACGCGGTCCTCGTGGGCGCGGGCACGGCCGACGCGGATGACCCCCAGTTGACGGTTCGTCACGTGCAAGGCAGCAACCCCGTGCGCGTAGTGCTCGACCCGAATGGACGGGTGCCGCGCGAACGTGCCGTGTTCACCGATCCCGCCGCGCCCACGCTGCATATCGCCGGCCGCGCGCTGCAGCCGGCGGCGGGCGGGCACGTGGAGACGCTGACAATGGCCTGTGATGCGCAGGGCCTCGCACCCGAGATCATCCTGGCGCGGCTGGCCGAGCGCGGTCTGCGACGGGTGCTCGTCGAAGGCGGTGGCCAGACGGTATCGCGTTTTCTGCAGGCGGGCGTGCTCGACCGGCTGCACGTGGTCGTGGCCCCGATGCTGATTGGCTCCGGACGCCCGGCCGTGACCCTGCCGACCATCGACGTGCTCGACGACGCTTTGCGGCCGCCGTGCCGGACGACCGCCATGGGCGCAGACATGCTGTTCGATCTGGATCTGCGTGTGGCGGACATGGGGCACGCCTCTGCCTAGGCCGTGCCGGCGGCGCGCAGGTTCACTCGCCGCGGCCACAGCATGAGCGCCCCGGGCAGGCTGGAAGCGAGCACGATCAGGCCATAGGCCAGCGACAGCGCGACGCCTTCATGTGCCGGTAATCCCGCCAGCATCCAGATCAGCGCGGCCGCGCCCTCACGTATTCCCCAGCCGGCGATCGACAGCGGAATCGCCATGGCCATGAGCACGGGCGGTATCAGCACCCAGAGCTGGCTGATCGGTGTGTCCAGATCGATGGCGAGCGCGGCAAGCAGGAATACGCCGATATAGCTCGCGACCACCAGCAGCGAACTGATCAGCTGCGCCGGCCAGGTCCGCGAGCCGAGCAGGGTGATGCCGATATTGCGCAGGAAGGGCACAACGGCCGCCGCGACGCCGGCATGGTGTCGGACGGCCACGAGCAGGGTGACGAGCACAGCCAGAGCCGCCATACAGATCAGACCCAGCGCAGTGCCATGCGGTACTGCGAGCCTGGCGACCACGCCGTCGCGCAACGCAGGTGCACAGCCCAGCGCGATGAGGGCAACCAGACCGAGCGAGAGCTGGCCCGATACGCGTTCGATGACTACGGCGTGCCAGGCGTTCGCTCGGCTGCCGCCGTGGCGCCAGGCGCGGCTGGCGTCGCCGATCACGCCGCCGGGCAGGACCTGATTGAGAAACGTCGCCAGGTAGTATTCGCGGACCGCCGTGGACAGCGGCAGCGCCAATCCGATCTGGCGCGCGGTGAGTTGCCAGCGCCAGGCGGAGATCACGACCTGCGGCAGAGTGAGGGCGAGCGCGGCGACCAGCCAGCCGGGCCGCACCGTATCGAATGCCTGGGTCAATTGCTCGAGATCGAGGCGCCAGTAGAGCAGCGCAAACAGCGCCAGCGTGATGCCCGACCGCAGTACCCACCGCACGCCTTTCGTCATCGGCCGGTACCCGGCGCGGGCACGGCGAAGATATCGCGATGGCCAACGACGATGTTGAGATCACCGCGGGCTACGGCGGCGATACGCTGTCGCGCCCAGGCGTGAATCCGCTCGTGCTCGGCCGGGGCCTGTTCGGTGGCGGCGTCGCGCCAGCCTTCGATCAGCGCGCCGGCGAGGGCGTTCGAGTCCGAGCCGAGATGCCAGGGGCTGGCTTCGATCCGCACCCGGTAACCGTGACGTACGAGTGCTTCTTCCAGTATTTCGGGTGCGCGTGTGCCCACCGCCACTCCCAGGCCCTTGTCCCGCTGCTGGTGGGCGTCGAGCAGCTCGAGCACGAAAAGATCGTCGGCGTCCGTCACTCGCTGGTCGTCCTGACTGCAACGAAACACGATCTCGCCGTCGACGCTGAGCACGAACAGCACGGCGGCGCGTTGGGCCGCACAAGCCGCCGCCAGCCGCTCCATCCATGCCTGGCTGGCGAGATCGAAAAGTGCCGCCGCGGTCACCAGGCTCGCGCCGTCGAGCAGGGCGTCCAGGTCCGTGGCCAGATCGGCCACCACGCATTCGATCGCGCCAATGCGACCCGAACCTTCAGCGAGCTGTCGTGCCGAGCGCTGTGCATCGTCGAGCAGTTCGGCGTCGTGGTCGACCAGGCGCCAGGACTGGGAGCCGGGCAGGCGCGGAGCGAGATAACGCAGATTCGACCCGCGGCCGCTGCCGAGATCGACGACGTGGCCCATTGCGGCATCGCCATCGGTCAGCCATCGCGAGGCGGCCTCTGTTAGCTTCGATGCACGGCTGGCATGATCGACGGATTCGCGCAGGGTCAGCCAGTCCGCCTCGAAGCGGGCATGTGTGGTCGGGCGGCTCATGCGCAGGACCCGCCGCGCCGATCGAGCGTATCCAGTAGCTGCCCGAATTCGTTGGCTGCCTGCGGCCAGCGGCGCAGGTGATCACGGGCCGCGCGTGCGGTCGCCTGTGCTCGATGCCGAGCGTCGCGGTCGACGATCAGGGTTCTCAGCGCATCATGCAGGGCTGCCGTGTCGCCCGGCGGTACCGCCAAGCCACAGTCTGCGGGCAGGGTGTCGGCGAGCGCGCCGCCGGTGGTGGTGACGATCGGCAGGCCATGGGCCAAGGCTTCGAGAATGACCATGCCATAGCCTTCGTAGTGGGAGGGCAGCACGAACAGGTCGCTGCGGGCGTAGGCATCATTCAGCTCGGTGGCTTCGAGCGGGCCCCGCAGGCGTAGCCGCTCACTCAAGTGGGCGTCCTCGATCTGGGCAGCAACGGCATCGGCGTATGCCGGGTCGCGGTCGAGGGCGCCGACGCATTCACATTGCCAATCCAGATCGCTCAACCCTGACAGCGCGGCGACGAGCACATCGTGGCCCTTGCGCGGAATGAGCGTGGCGACACACAGCAGCCGACACGGCCCTTCCTGCCGATCCGGCGCGGCAGCGGCGGGGGCAACGCCAGGCTCGACCACGGTGAGCGAGGGCGCGCGTATATCCAGCTCTTCGAGACGACGGGCGGTGAAGACGCTAGTCACGACGACTGCGGTCACCGCCGCCAGGGCGCGCTGTTCGGCGGACAAGAGGCGATCACGCGTATTGGCATCGAGCCCGGTTTCGTCGGCCAGTGGATGATGCACGAGGGCGATCACGCAAAGACGGTCGGCGTGGCGTTCGATCACCTCGGGCAGGGCGCCCATCGCCAGACCGTCAATCACCACGATGGCGTGATCCACAATCGCGGCCAGGGTGTCGTCCAGCGCCTGGCGCGCGGTGGCGTCGGGCTCCGGAAACGTACCGTCGAGCCCGACCACGCGAATCGAGTGCCCACGTTCGCGCAGCCCGTCCACGATATGCGCGTCGTAGAGATAGCCGCCGGTGAGCTGGTGCGGGTCGCCGGCGACGATCAGCACCGCCTCTGCGCACGCTGGGCTCACACCTCGGCCTCGTAGCTGGCCCAGGCGATATGCGACTCGGACAGGGTCACCCGCAGCGCCGACAAGCCGGTGGCGGTGGTGCCCAGTTCGCCGGCCTTGATCGCCGCGCGCAGGCGATCGAATATCACCCTGGCGAGATATTCGGTGGTGGTGTTGCGCCCGCTGAAGGCGGGTTCGTCGTCGAGGTTGCGCATGTTGAGTTCGGCCAGCTTGTCCTTGACGACGGTGCTGGCCAGGCCGATGTCGATCACCAGATCATCGGCATCGAGTTCGGCCCGCATGAAGGTCACGTCGACCACATAGGTCGCGCCGTGCGTCTTCTGCGCGGGGCCGAAGATGTCGCCGTTGAAACTGTGGGCGATCATGAAATGATCGCGGACGGTAAGACTGAACATGGCTCTCCTGACTGTGGGGCTGCGAGATCTGCGTATATGAAACGTGGTGTCAGCGGTATCGGATGCGCTGGCAGAGCGTGGCGTCGTCGGGCCGGGCCAGGCGCGCCATGACCTCGGGTAGCGACTCGAACGGCGCCTCGGCGTCGATGAGCGCATCGAAACGCGCGTCGGCGAGCAGCGACAGGGCCAGTATGAGCCGTCGCCGGTGATCCCAGCGCGCACGGTGCGTCGGCGAGACAGCACCGACCTGACTGGAACGCAACATCAGCCGCTGCGAGTGAAAGGCCTGACCCAGCGGCACGCGCACCTCGCGGCTGCCGTGCCAGCTCATTTCCAGAACCGTGGCTTCGAAACCGGCCAGTGCCAGGGCCTGGGCCAGGCCGGCCTCGCTGGCGCTGGCGTGGATGACCAGGTCGCGGGCGCCGCTCGCCTGGGCCGGGGTCACGAAACGCACGCCCAGGGCATCGCCGAGACCTGCCTTGCGTGGATCGATATCCACGAGCTCGATATCCGCGCCGGGCAGGCGCGCGCACAGGCTGGCGACCAGGCCGCCGACAACGCCGGCGCCGATCACGGTGATGCGGTCGCCCACGCCGGGGGCGGCGTCCCACAGTGCGTTGACCGCGGTTTCCATATTGGCGGCGAGAATGGCGCGCTCGGGCGGCACGTCGTCGGGCAGGGCGATAACCGCATCGGCCGCAACCCGATAGCGTGTCTGGTGCGGGTAGAGACAGAACACGGCACGCCCCAGCCATTCGCCCGGCCCGGCCTCCACGACGCCCACATTCGCGTAACCGTGCTTGACCGGACCGGGAAGTTCGCCTTCCTGGAACGGCGCACGCATGCGTGCATACTCGCTCGCGGGCACGGCGCCGGTGTAGACGAGTGTCTCGGTGCCCCGGCTGACCGCGCTGAAGCAGGTGCGCACCTCGAGTTCGCCTTCCTGCAAAGACGGCAGTGCCTGCTCGATAATGGCACTGTCGTTGGGCGGGCGAAGCCACAAAGCATGCGCCACGGACGTTGTCATGGACCGACCTGTATCAGAAGTTGAAACCGTTTTGACGCATTTTTTTTTCACGTCCCCGCATCGCCGGGTCGACCAGTTTAACGATTCCGGCGATATCGGCGTCGGCGCGTACGCGCGCGGTCGAAGGCACGATGTCATGACCGCGCCGCGCAAGGACGGGCGTTCGTGTCCGGGCGCGGCGACCGCGCCTCGGGTCGCGCGGGGCAGCGGGGTGGATATCCTCGCCGGCTTCGGGTTGACGCTGTTGCTGGTGGAGATACTGCTGGCGACCATCGCCGCGCCCGCAGCGCTGCGGTTGTCGGCCGGCGGTTTGTATATCGCGCTGGCGCTGCTGTTGTGCGGCGTGGGTGAGACGCTGCCGCGCAGCCTCGGCTGGGGTAATCGCGTCACCCTGACCCGCGCGGCCCTGGTGATCACGATCGCGGGCATGGTGGCTTTCCCTGCCTTCCTCGGCGCGCATCTCTATGCCTTCATCGGTCTGGCCGTGGCGGCGCTGGCGCTGGACGGCGTCGATGGCTGGATCGCGCGCCGCACCGCCTCGGTGTCGGCGTTCGGAGCACGGTTCGATATGGAACTTGACGCATTCTTCATTCTGGTGCTGTGCGCAGCACTCGCCGCGGTCGGCAAGGTGGGGCTGTTCGTGCTGTGGATCGGCCTGGCGCGCTATCTGTTCGTGCTCGCACAGCGCGTTGCCCCCTGGCTGCGGGCGGAACTCTTTGCCAGCTTGCGGCGCAAGGCGGTCTGCGTGTGGCAGGTGGTCACGCTGGTGATCTGTCTGCTGCCGGCGGTGTCGCCGCCTGTCGCGGCGCTTGCCTCGGCATGCGCGCTGGTGTTGCTCGCGCTGTCGTTCGGCATCGACGTGGCGTGGCTATATAGACGGCGCGGCAGCCATGCCGCCGATCAACATGCCTGAACGCATCCATCCCTAGGCAAAATCCCGCGGTACGCCTGAAACCGGCTTGAAGCGCCCTGGATTCTTTCGCTGGCAGGCGCTTGCAGATCCTAGGACATTCCCTCGTTCAAATAAGTGTCTGCACTGTACAGCTACATATAGTTGGTTTATGGTTGACAACAGGCATTACGTGAAGGTGGCGGCGCGTGACCAGTGTCGTCATCCGATGGAGACGACATGAAAATCCGCTATTTCGACCGTCTGATCAGCCAGGGCACGCTGGCCATCCATTATCCGGATCGCAATACGCAGTTGATCGGCAACGGCTCGCCCAAGGCACATATCCACCTGCGCGAACGCAAGGTACTTACCCGTCTGTTCTCGGATCCGGAAATGGCGTTCGGCGAAGCGTATATGGACGGCGACTGGTGGCCCGGCGAAGGCGGCCTGAGCGCACTGTTCGAACTGTACTTCGCCAACGTCGACAATTTCGGATCGAGTCGGATTCTCGATATTGCACGGCATGCCCTGCGCGGTCTGCGCGAGGCCAATTCCCGGCTGCGTTCGCGCCGTAACGTCAAACACCACTACGATATCGACCGCGAACTGTTCCAGCGTTTCCTCGATAGCGACATGCAGTATTCCTGCGCCTATTTCGAAGATCCGGACATGACCCTCGATCAGGCACAGCAGGCCAAGTGCCGGCATATCGCGGCCAAGCTGTGCCTGCAGCCGGGCGACCGCGTACTCGATATCGGCTGTGGCTGGGGCGGGCTCGCACTGTATCTGGCACGGCATCACGATGTCGATGTCACCGGGCTGACTTTGTCCGACGATCAGTATGATTACGCCTGCGAACGCGCCGAGCGCGAAGGCGTTACTGATCGCGTGCGGTTTCTGCAGCAGGATTACCGTGAACACGATGGCGAGTACGACGCGATCGTAAGCGTGGGCATGTTCGAGCACGTGGGGCGGCCGCAGTTCCAGACCTTTTTCGATCAGGTGGCGCGCCTGCTCAAGCCCGAAGGGCGTAGTCTGATCCATACGATCGGTCGCAACGGACCGCCGATCGAGGATACCCACGGCTGGATCGAGAAATATATCTTCCCGGGCGGCTATGTGCCGTCACTCTCGGAAGTCGCGCCCTGCGTCGAGGACACCGGCATGAGCCTGTCCGACCTCGAGGTGTGGCGGCTGCATTATGCGCGCACCCTGGGGTGCTGGAACGAGCGTTTCCAGGCCCATCGGGACACCTTCGAGGCGCGTCTGGGCGAGCGTTTCTGCCGCATGTGGGAGTTCTATCTGCTCGGCTGCCAGGCGATATTCCGCTGGGGCGAGCTCGTGGTATTCCATCTGCAACTGGCGCAGCGAAACGACGTGGTACCGATCACGCGCGATTATCTATACCGGGATACGCCCGACGCGGTGCGTCGTTTCGAGGACCGGGAGCTTGGACAGACCGGTTAACGTCTCTCGTCAGCGTCGCTGTCGCAGGGCGTCCACGCAGGCGCCGAGCAGAAACAGCGCGGTGCACATGATCACGCCCCAGACGTTGATGCCCAGCGTCTGGGCGTAGCTGCCGTGGCCGAGCGCGACCGACTCGGGAATCGTGGGCAGATCGGCCAGCTTCTGCAGCGCCAGCAACAGGCCGATGCCGATACCGGGCCACAGCGCGAGATGAAACGACAGCGCCCGGGCGGGTTTGACCCAGCCGAGCAGGAAAATGGGCGCCAGCCCCATGATCGCGGTGCCGCTGATCGTGGTCGCGGCGATCACGGCGGGGCCGACGCCGTCGATATACAGCGACAGCAGCGGCAGGTTGCCCAGAATCGCGATGATCCACATCGCGCGGCGGCCGCTGGCCTGCTGATCGAGGGTGGGGGGCTCGCGCTCCACGCCCCAGTCGCGGGCCGCGAACTTGGCGGATGAGGCGAAGGTCGAGTCCAGTGTCGAACCGGCGCTGGCGAGCATCACCGCGTTGAACAGCAGTAGCATGCCCAGACCGATGGCCACGGGCACGGCGACCGCCACCGACGGCGTAGCCGCGATATCGTTGACCAGCGCGTACAACCCCGCGACGCTGAAGCCCGCGATCAGCCCGCCGCCCAGCAGCGCGGCGAGAATGAAGCTCGCCACCATCTTGCCCGGCGCATTGACGAACGCGCGATCGGTCATCACCGGATCGTGGAAGCCGTAGGACAGGGTCTGTACCAGCGCGAGCAGCAAGAAGGTGAAGCCGCCGGCCGCCATATCCGGGGTGATGCCGTGATTGGCGACCGTCGGCACGCCGGCGCGAATCACGTCCGGTGCCAGCACGCCCAGAGTGACGATCAGCAGAAACGCCACCACCACCATCTGCACGGCATCGGTGACGATCGAGGATCGCAGCCCGCCGCGCAGACTGTAGTACAGCGTGAGCGCGGTGAAGCCGAGCGCGGCCGTCCAGTAGCCGGCGCTGCCTTCACTGCCGAAATACAGCGAGGCGACCTTGGTGTTGGACCAGACTTCGTTGAACAGCCGGATCCCGATCACGATCAGAAACAGGCGCGCGGCGCGCACGCCGTATTTGCTGGTGAGGAACGCGGCCAGCGAGGTGTGGCCGCCGCGGGTACGCATGAAATAGACGACGACGGCGACCACGACGAAGGCGAGCCAGTAGGCGGCATAGCCGATCCCGCCCAGCCAGCCGAAGGCGACCGTGAGGTTCATGGCGTTGTCGATGCTCTTGGCCATGACCCAGGAGATCGCCGCCGAGGCCCCCAGCAGCCACACGCCCGGCATGCGGCCGTGGCCCGAACTGCCGCCGAAAAACGCCGTCGGACCCGAGCGTCCCGGCGTGACCTTCAGTACCAGCAGCGCATAGACGAAGAACACGGCCCACGGCAGGGCCGCGAGCATCACGATCGAAAGACTCAAAGCTGGCCGTTCTCTTTTACCCGGTGCCAGCCCTGGGCGTCGGCGCGACCGAGCTGATCCAGCATCTGACCGAGCCGCTCGTCGGCGCCGGCGCGCGGACGCATGCGCACGTCAAGCTGATAACGTCGCTGCGGATCGATGGCGATCTGGCCGTCGATGGCGAGCGGGCCGTTGCTGTCCACCATCTTCAACTGCACGCCCTGATCGCTGCGGCCCAGCGCGGTGGTGAACTGGCCGAGCGCGACCGGCGGGTTGAACAGTTGCCAGCGCGTGTTGTTGACACGGATCTGGCCGTCGAGGGCGCTGAATGTCAGCGCGTCGTCGAAGGCCGCTTCGCGGATATCCAGGCCAATATCGCCGGCGACCGGCAGAAAGGTATAGCCACCTAGCTTGGCCAGCCAGCCCGCGGAGGCACTGCCGGTCACGTTTTCCAGCCGCGTGGTGCCGAACAGCGAGCGCGACGCGGTGGCCGAGAAGCCGTCGAGATCCGAGGCGATATCGATATCCGCGCTCACGCGGGCGAACAGCAGGGCGCTGGGATGCAGGGTCCAGTTGAGATCTTCTACCGCGCCCCCGGGGCCGGAGGCGTAGGCGGCATGGCCGTTGAAGATCGTGCCGGTGACGCCGCCCAGCGAGATCGGCGCCATCTGCTCGGCCCAGCCGGCGACCACGCGCGCGGGCAGAAAAGCGATCAGGCCGATCACGAATGCGACCGTGCCGACCAGCGCGTAGCGGATGATCCGGGCTTTCATGCGCCACCTCGGGTGAGTGTCAGTCGCGCCTGGACGGTGCCGTTCTCTTCGTCCCGGGTCACGGTCATCTGGCTGGCGGCGATGCCGTAGTCGCGTTGCAGGCTGCGCAGCCAGAACAGCATCTGATTGAAATTGGCTTTCTCCAGCGTGACCGTGGCCTGATCGTTGTTGTCCGGCTGGATTCGACGCACCGCCTGGCCGAGGCCGTTCTCGCGGCTGCTGGCATCGACGATCGACAACAACGACTCGTTGCGACCCTTCACCGAATTGTTCTTGCCGCTGGACTGCAGCAGACGCGCCTCGTCACGCACGCCCAGCATCCAGCGCGCCTGCTCGGCTTCGGCATTCACGCGCACCCGCGCGTCGGCGACACTGGTGTTCAGCGGCTGCCACAGGGCGTAATAGAACAGGGCCAGGACCACCGCGACGGTGCCGGCGATCACCGCCACCCGCTCGCGCGGGGCGAGGCCTTCGTACCATTGGCGCAGGGCATTCATGCGCCGGCTCCGCTGCTCACGCTGGCACGGATCTGCACGCCGTCGGCGGCGGCGTCCGCGCTTTGTACATCCAGGCTGGCGCCCGGCTGGCGTGCAAAGCCTGCGCGCAGGGCCTCGAGTGATTGCACATTGTCACCGCGCATGCTCAGGTAGAGCGCGCCTTCGCGGTACTGCATGGACTGGACCGTCACATCGCCGGCCTGGCCGGTGACCTCGGCGGTCGCCTGCAACAGCGGAAACATGCCGCCGCTGCCGCCCGCCCCGCGCAGGGTGCGTATGTTCTGTTCGGCCTGGACCCGCAGATCGTTGATCGTCTGCACGTTGGGAAATGCGTCGCGAAAGGCGGCCACGCTTTCGGCATGCAGCGCGTCGATGCGCTGGTTGAGCTGCCAGCTCTCGATGCCGCGGGCGCCGATGGCGAGCACCAGCCATGCGGCGGCCAGCCCCGCGGTGATCTTGAACGGCTGCCACCAGGTCTGCATCGCCGAGGCGCGCGCGAACAGACCCTGACGCATGTTGATCGCGGCGGAGAGGTCGGCCTGCGCGAGCAGGCGCGCGAGCACGGTGTCGTCGTTCTCGAGGGTGATGACGTCGAGTTCGGGTTCGGGCTCGAATGCCGGCTCGGCCAGCATCGCCTTGACCGTGTCGTTGGCGGCGCGGGCGCCGTAGGCCACGATGCGGGCCGGCGCGCTGTCGCCGTCGGCCAGCGCCGGCCACAGGCCCCGTTCGGCGGCGAAGCCGCGGTGTGCGCCGGTACGCGTGATGACGCGGTCGTCGATCACCGCGATCTGCCATTCGTCGGTCGCCGGCATGGGCAGGGCGAGGGCGTCGGGCACGATCTGGACCACGTCCAGCCTGGCGTCGCGGCAGAGGTCGATGATGTCCTGCATCCGGGTCTGGTCGATGACCAGTGCCGCGGTGTCACCGCTGGTTTCCGGGCGCGCCGCCAGGGCGAAATGCAGCGTGTCCACGCGCGCGGCCAGCTGGTCCTCGAGAGCGAAGCTGGCGGCCTGCAGACGGCGCCGGGCCTGGCGAATCGGCGGTAGATGAACACGGGTGAGCAACACGTGCTCCGTGGGTATGAGCACGACGCTTTCGCGTTCGCCGGCGGCATCCGCCGCCTCGGCCAGTGGCGCACGCACCAGCGCGCCGCCGTCGTCGAGCCAGGCGGCCTGCTCGCCGTCCAGATGAATTAAAAAACGCTCGGCCACTCGGGAAACCCCTGGAATCTTGGCATTATCTGCGGCGCCTGCCCCAAACACCCCAGTCTACCCGAACGTCAGTAGACATTGGTGCTGTGTTCGATGACATGAACCGCGCCGTTGTCGGCGCGCTCGAGCACGCTGAAAAACTGGATCTGCGCCTTGTCGACCGTGATCTGGCCGCTGGCGAGAAAATAGCTGGTGACCACGGACAGGCCCGTGGAATTGATCTGGCGACCGGCCAGGGCCGGATCCTGCAGAAACGCCTCGACGGACTGCCACGGCTCATCCTCGCGCGACTTCACCAGCGATTCGCCGGTGGTGGGCGGCAGATCCGGCGCGATCGTGGCCAGAACGGCGGCCGGTGCGGTATTGACGTTGATCGTCGTGTTCTGCGGCAGGGTACAGATATACGGCTCGAGCGCGGCATAGATTTCGGGGGTGACGCCCTTGACCAGACGCAGCTCGCTGGGACTGACCATCAGCGCATTGCCGGCTCGATAGGGCGGGGTCAGGCCGAGGTAGTAATCGTCTTCGGCCCCGTCCGGCAGGGTCGGATTGACATCCGAGTCGATCCAGTCGCGCGTCGAGGCGGCGATCGTGCTCGCGGTGACCGGGTCGGTGTCCGCGGCAAGCTCGATCAGGCGCTGGAACTGTGCCAGCACCGGGTCGTTTTCGGTGGCGCCGGTGCTCGTGATCGGGGCAATCGACGTATTCGTGTCGCCATCGCCCGTGGCCCCGGTTCCGCTCGACGCCAGATTGTTGAGGTTGAAACGGCCCTGCAGATCGATCAGGCGGCCCTTGAGCGCGCCGCCGTCGAGCGGCAGGTAATCCACCGGTTCGGCCCACGGCTCCTCGAGGCTGTCGATATCGGTCAACTGGGCATCCTGGCGCAGCAGCTTGCCGAGCCAGTTCTCGATGCCCACGGCATACCACCAGGCCTGTTCCGACTGCCAGATATTGCCGCTGCGGTGCAGGGCAAGATTCATCTGCGAGAGCATGCCGGAGCCGATGATCGCCACCAGCGCCACGATCAGCATGGCGGTGAGCAGGGCGACGCCGCGTTGCGCGCGCGCTCTCACTTGTCGGCTCCCGGGACCATGTAGAGCAGACGGACATCGCCCCAGGCCGGCGCGGTGAAGCGCAGTTCGATCGCCAGCGGCGGGTCGTACTGTGCGCTGGCGACGTCACTGGGCAGGCCGCTTGTGGCCGCGCCGGCGGCGCCGAGCCCACCGTTGGGCGGCCAGCGATCCTGCCACTGCCGGTCACTGTCCAGGAACCGCCATTCGACGTTGGAGACTTCTTCGACCAGCGTCGATTCCACCGGTACGCTGTCCTGGGCCTGATCGAGCACGCGCCAGTAGTCGCGCACCAGATTGTCGTCTTCGTCGACCCGGTAGGCGACCCGCTGCAGGCTGCTGCGGATCTCGCCGAGCGGATTGCGCCAGCCGTTGCGGGTGAATTGAATGCCGACATCGGGGCTGCCGGCGAGGGCCGGCTGGCTGTCGCCGAAGCTGTCGCGAATCGGCCGGTTGACGATCTGTTCGAGATCGTTGCCGATGCGCCAGACCGCCATTTGCATGGTCTTGCTGCGATCGAGCGCGGCGGTCACCGTTTCCCGGCTGCTGATCACCGCCGACAGGCCGCCATAGGCCATCGCCGCCATCACCACGAAGATGGCGATCGCGATCAGTAGCTCCACCAGCGTGAACCCCTGTTGCCGGTTGCGTGGGTTCACGAGCGGTCGCCTGCGGAGCGCGGATCGGCGTCCGGATCGGCATTGTTGCCGGTGGCCGGGTTGTTGACCGCATCCACGTGCTGGGTCACGAAGCCGCTGACCAGGGTGACCGACTCGTCCTGCGGTTTGCCGGTGTCCTCGTCGATACGGAATACGCGCATGTCGATACGACGCACGTCCGGGTCCGGCGATTCCTGGACATCGGCGACCCAGTGCCAGCCGATATCGGCCATGTCGACGTCGCCGTCCTGGGTGCCGGTGTCGGGCCATTGTTCGGCGATCTGGAACTCGACCAGCTGGTTGCGCGCCACCCATTGGGCGATATTGCGATCGTGGATATAACGCGCGTAGTCGGCGTAGTGCGCGCTGCTGGTGATGAAGGCGCCGAGCGCGAGGGCAAGAATCGCGGTGGCGATCAGGACCTCGATGAGGGTGAAACCGCGCTGCCGGCTCACCGGTCGACCTCGAGCCGGTCGAGGGTCAGCGTGCCGCCGGCTTCACCGGACAGATGATAGAGATGATCGACGCCATTCGCCGACAGTTCAAGCACGAACGGCACTGTCTCGCCGCTGGAGAGGAACAGCGCCTCGGGCCGGATCGCATCCTCGTCGTCGCCACCGCTGGCCAGGCGCGGGGTGTCGTCGTCCTGCTCGATCAGCGCGATCACCACCCCTTCGCTCAGCTTGCGCGCACGCAGCGGCGAGTCCGGCACGTTGATCGGCTTCCAGCCGTCATCGCCCAGGCGCAGGAAACGATAGCCGTCGCGGGTGATATCGAGCCCGATCTCGCGTCCGTAGAGGATGGCGTCGTCGGCGGCGGCACAGGTCAATGCATCAAGTCGTTTGGCTTCCGTGTCCAGTTGATCCGCCGGGCCGGTCGGGTTGAGCGACAGCGACACGAACGACATCACCACGCCGATGATGAGCACCACCACCAGCATCTCGATGAGGGTGAACCCCGCATCGCGATACCGGCGCGGATGGCGAATGCTCATTCCATGACCGGCGAGCGCCCAGATCAATTCTGGTCGAGCGTCCAGTTGCCGATATCGGCATCGGTATCTTCACCGCCCGGGCGGCCGTCGCGGCCCAGCGTATACACGTCGATCTCGCCGTGTTCGCCGGGGCTGCGGTAATGATAGACATCGCCCCAGGGATCCTTGGGGATGCGATCGAGATAACCGCCGGATTTCCAGTTGCGTGGTTCCGGCTGAGTCGTGGGTTTGTTCACGAGCGCGGCCAGGCCCTGTTCGGTGGTCGGATAACGGAAGTTGTCCAGGCGATAGAGCTTGAGGGCGCTTTCGACGGCACGGATATCCTGGCGTGCCTTGGCCACGCGGGCGGCATCCGGTCGATCGATGATATTGGGTACGACGATGGCCGCAAGGATGCCCAGGATGACCACGACGACCATGATCTCAATCAGGGTGAAGCCCCGCTGCCCGGCGCGGCGCGGGAGCGAAAGTCGCTGTAATGGCATTGGTTGTATCTCCTGGTCTGAAAGTAGTGGCGCCATCCGGATGATATCCCGGCGCATCATTTTACAAGCTGATTGAGATTGAATACCGGCAGCAGGATCGCCAGCACGATGACGAGTACGAGCCCGCCCATGATCAGGATCACCATCGGGCCGAGAATGCCCATCACGCCCTGACGCAGGGTCTCGACCTCGCGCTCCTGATGTTCGGCGGCGCGGCCCAGCATCATGTCCAGTTCGCCCGAAATCTCGCCGTTGGCGATCATGTGCAGGGTGATGGGGGGGAACAGCCGCTCACGCCCCAGCGCCCGATGAATCGCGTCGCCTTCGCGCACTCTCGTTGCAGCGCGTTTGATGGCATCGCGCATCGGCAGATTGGACACCACCTGGGCGCCGATGGTCATGGCATCGAGCGCGGGTACGCCGCTGCGTGTGAGAATCGACAGGGTCCGCGTGAAGCGGGCCGTATTGACGCCGCGCACGAAGCGTCCGATCACCGGCATCGCGAGTATGCGCCCCTGTACCGCGCGCTTGAACCCGGGGCGGCGCATGCCGTAGATGAAGGCGGTGATGCCGGCGACGAGGACGATGGCCAGCAGCCAGCCCCAGGCGATCAGGAAGTCGCTCACCGCGATCAGCCCGGTGGTCAGCGCCGGCAGATCGGCGTCCACGCTGTTGAACACCTGAACCAGGTTGGGCACGACGGTCGCCAGCAGGGCGATGACGATACCGATCGCCACCACCGACAGAAACGCCGGATAGATCATGGCCGCAAGCACCTTCTGGCGCATCGACTGCTGGTCCTCGACGTAATCGGCCAGGCCGTTGAGGACCTCGTCGATACGCCCGGACTGTTCGCCCGCGGCGGTGGTTGCACGGTAGAGCTCGTCGAAGCTGTTGGGGAAGGTGCCCAGCGCGTCGGCCAGGGTATGGCCTTCGACCACCTGTGAACGCACGCCGACGATGATCTTCTGTACCCGGTCGGAGTCGGTCTGTTCGGCGACGGCCTTGAGGGCTTCCTCCATTGGCAGGCCGGCGTGACAGAGCGTGGCCAGCTGTCGGGTGAACAGGGCGAGCTCGGTGACGCTGATGCCGCGTCCGAAGCTGAAGCCGCGTTTCTGGCCGTTGCGGCGGTCGGCAACTTCGCTGACCTCGATCGGGGTGAGGCCGCGATCGCGCAGCTGGGCGCGTATCGCGCGCGGCGCGTCGCCCTCGAGCACGCCTTTCTTTTCCCGGCCGCGTGCGTCGAGCGCGGTGTATTCGAATGCAGCCATGGAGTCGGTCTAGCCCTCTCGGGTTACGCGAAGCACTTCTTCGAGGGTGGTGTTGCCGGCCAGCACGTTTTCGCGGCCATCGGCGCGGATGCTGGGCGTGGTCTTGCGCGCATGTTTCTCCAGTGCCTGTTCCGAGACCTGCTCGTGGATGAGATTGCGCATCTCGTCGTCGACGACGACCAGTTCGTAGATGCCGGTACGGCCACGAAAACCGGACTGGTTGCAGTCTTCGCAACCGCCGGGCTTGTGCAGAGTGGGTGGATCGGCCGGGTCCATCTGCAGCAGTTCGCATTCGCGCCGATCGGCCGTATAGGGCGTTCGACAGCTCTTGCACAACGTGCGCACCAGCCGCTGGGCCATGATGCCGATGAGGCTCGAGGCAAGCAGGAACGGCTCCACGCCCATGTCGCGCAGGCGCGCGATCGCGCCCACCGCGGTGTTGGTATGCAGGGTCGAGAGCACAAGATGGCCGGTCAGCGAAGCCTGAACCGCGATCTCGGCGGTTTCGAGATCGCGAATCTCGCCGATCATGACCACATCGGGATCCTGGCGCAGAATGGCGCGCAGGCCGCGCGCGAAGGTCATGTCGACCTTGGCGTTGACCTGGGTCTGGCCGATGCCGTCGAGGTAGTACTCGATCGGATCCTCGACGGTCATGATATTACGGGTACGGTCGTTGATCCGGGTCAGGCCCGCATACAGGGTCGTGGTCTTGCCGGAGCCGGTCGGGCCGGTTACCAGCAGAATACCGTGCGGCTTGTGGATGATCTCGTCGATGCCGACCAGCGTGTCCTTGGGCATGCCCAGCTGCGGCAGATCCAGGCGGCCGGCCTGCTTGTCGAGCAGTCGCAGCACCACGCGCTCGCCGTTACCCGAGGGGATGGTCGAGACACGCACGTCCACCGGGCGCCCGGCCACGCGCACGGAGATACGGCCATCCTGTGGAATGCGCTTCTCGGCGATATCGAGCTTGGCCATGACTTTCACGCGCGAAATCAGGCGCGATGCCAGCTGACGGGGCGGGTTGAGCACTTCCCGGAGCACGCCGTCGACGCGAAAGCGTACCGTGAGGCGCGACTCGAACGGCTCGATATGAATATCGGAGGCGTTCTCCTTGATCGATTCGGTCAGCAGGGCGTTGATCAGCCGGATGATCGGGGCGTCGTCCGATGACTCGAGCAGATCCGCCGGCTCGGACAGGGCGCGGGCCGCATCGGACAGGTCCATGTCGTCGTCCATGCCCTCGACGATCTGCATGGATTCCGCGGCCTTGCCCTCGTAGTCGTTCTGCAGCAACGAATCGAACTGGATTGCCTCGACGCGCGTGACGCTCAGGGGCCGGTTGCAGTGGCGTCGAACTTCGGACAACGCGGTCTGGCTGATCGGTGTACGGCAGGTGACTTCGATCACCCCGTCACGCTCGCCGACGAGCATGATGCCGTGGCGCTTGGCGAAGGCAAAAGGCAGGCGCTCGATGCCGTTGGCGTTGAGCGGGCTGACCGTCGGCGGCGGGCTGTCCGCGACCGGTTCGAGGCTGAGTTCTTCCAGGGTTTCACTCATCATGCTCTCCTGCGGCTTTGGGCCGCCGCCCGCGATCCGATCGGCAGAAACGGTCACGACACAAGGCTATCGACTGCAGCCGCCCGATATTCAGGGCTGCCGAGGAATCATGTCCGTGACGTGCTCAGTGTCCGGCAACCCGAAGCGCTGTTCAATGGGCGCGCAGGGCCTGTTCCGGCATGTTCGCCGACCCCGATGGCGTGGGCATGACGCATCGGAGTCCTCGCTGGACGCTAGAACTGATCCCCGCGCCGCTTGCCGCTATCGCCCTGCGGCTGGTCGGCGTTATTCGGCAGGCTCTTGCCGCCGACACTGGAATCCTTGGAAAACGAATCGCTGTCCTTGTAGCGCTCGATCGGCGGCAGCTGCGGGCGCTGTTCCTCGCCCATGAGCGGGATGCCGGTCTCCGCCTGATGCTGTTGCAGGGACCGAATATAGTTGTATTTCTTGCGCGTGTAGTAGTCGGCTTCGCCGCCGCCGCGCAGAATCGTCGGTCGGATGAAGTTCAACAGGTTGCGCTTGTTCTTCTGCACCGAACGATTGGTGAACAGGGCGCCGAGGATCGGTATATCGCCCAGCAGCGGCACCTTGCTCTGGCTCTCGGTGACCTGGTCATCGATGAGGCCGCCCAGCACCAGAATCTGGCCGTCCTCGACCTCGACCGATGTGGTCAGGGTGCGGTTGTTGGTGATCAGGTCCACCGCACCGCTGGTGCTCGAGTTCTGGGCGATGCTGGATATTTCCTGGTCGATGGTCAGCTGAATCGTGTTGCCGGCGCTGATCTGCGGGGTGAAGCCGAGGGTCAGACCGACATCCTTGCGCTCGACCGTGTTGAACGGGTTGACCACGCCGTTCACGCCGCCGCCGGAGTTATTGTTGGTATAGCTGCCGGTGACGAACGGGACTTCCTGGCCGACCTTGATCTCGGCTTCCTCGTTGTCGCGCGTGATCAGCGAGGGCGTGGACAGCACATTGGTGTTGGTGTTGCTCGACAGCGCATTCACCAGGATCGCGAAACTGGTGCCGCCGTCGCTGATCTTGCCGAGCGCCACGTTCAGGCCGTTCTGGATCAGGCTGAGCGGGGTGCCGTCCAGGGCGAGCGAGGGAATCGCGTTGAGCGTCTGGTCATCGAGGATGCTCGCTGCCGCCGGGCCGTTGTCGTCGAAGGCGGCGACGTTGACGCCCAGTGCGCGCGAACGGGTCAGGCTGATCTCGGCGATGATCGCTTCCACCAGTACCTGACCACGCCGGATATCGAGTTGATCGATGACCTTGCGGATCTGCTGCATGACGTCGGCCGGCGCGGTGACCACCAGCGCATTGGCCGCGGGCTCGGCGATCACGCTCACACCGTCGCTGCGGCCGCCGGCGCGCGCGGCCGCGGTGCCGCCGCTTGCTGCCGCGCCTGAACCGCCGGTACTGGAACTGCTGGATGACGCGCCCCGGCCGTCGGCGTAGTTCTGCAGCACGGGTGCCAGCGATTCGGCGTCGGCGTAATCCAGATAAATCACCTGGGTGCCGCCGGTCTGCTCGGTTTCGGTATCCAGATCGGCGATGATCGCGCGCAGGCGCAGTCGTTCCTGCTTGCCGCCGCTGATGATCACGCTGTTGGTGCGCTCATCTGGAATGACGGTGAAATTGCCGGCCGCGGCATTACCGCTGGCGCCTGCCTTGAGCTGATCGACGACCCGCGCCACTTCCTGGGCGTTGGCGTACTGCAGACGGATACTTTCCACGTTCTGCACGCCGTTGCGGTCTATCTTGGCCACGATCTCGGCCAGACGCTGGGCGTTGGCCTCACGATCCGAGACGATCAACGTATTCGAGGCCGAGTAGGCAGCCAGGTGGCCGTACTGAGGCACCAGCGGCCGCAGTATCGGCACCAGCTGGTCGGCCGGCACATTATTGACCGCGATCACGCGGGTGACGATATCTTCGCGCGTGCTCGCGCCACGACGCCCGAAGCCGCCGTCCTGCTTGGCATTGATCTGCGGGATGATCTTGGTGACCTCGCCCGACGGCACCGCGGCAAAGCCGTGCACTTCGAGTACCGAGAGGAAGGTTTCATAAAGCTGATTGGGCGTCATCGGCTCGTTGGAGAGCACGGTCACGTCGCCCTTGACGCGCGGATCGACCACGAAATTTCGGCCGGTGACTTCGCTGACCGTGGCGATCAGGGTGGTGATGTCGGCGTCCTTGAGATTCAGCGTGAACGAGTCGCCGTCATTGGTCGGCGCCTGGGCCATCGCAGTGGTAGCAAACACAAGTGCCCAGACAAGGCAGCAGAACCGGCGCAGGGCGATAGCTGTCATTAGAAGTTCACGGTTACGGTACGTTGTTGGCCGTCGCGCTCGAGCGTGACCGAGGCGCTGCTGGCCTGTGCCAGATTACCCAGGAGCTTGAGCGACGCGGCCGGATTGTTCAGCGGCTGGCCGTTGACGGCCGTCACCAGTTCACCCGGTTTGAGGCCGGCCTTCTCGAAAAGCCCCCGGTCGGCCCCAGGATAGATCCGGTAGCCCACGAGGTTGCCGTTTTGTCGTTCGGGCTGCAAGCGGATATATCGGGACGCGGTGGCCGGATTGGCGAGAATCTTCTGGCGGACATCGCCCAGATCCTCGGCGATCTCGCTCGATACTGCCTGGGTACGCTTGACGCCGCTCAGCGCCTTGGCCTGTTTGACGCTCTCGAGCGTGAGCGTCTCGAAACGCCCGCTGCGGTCGAGAATGACCCGATTGGCGTAGATGGCATGCAGTTTCACGCCATTGGTGACGTCGTCGTCGACGGAGAAACTGTCCTGTTTCTTGCGGCCGGTTTCTATCAAGGCTCGCGAGCGGCGTCCGTTGGACTCCGACACGATGCCGGTGAGGGTCAGATTCAACCGTGTTTCCGGGGCATTGATGATTTCGCGCTGCTGGGCGTCCGCATCGGTGACCGTCTGTTCACCGAACAGATGCGCGCTGGCTATGGTGTCGACATTGATGCTCTGATCGGCGGTATCGCTGCTGGCGCCGGTCGTCGCGGGTACCAGTTCGGTATCGCTGACCGGCCAGACCAGCCAGAAAAGCCGGGCGGCGGACAACGCAATGAGAACCACCAACACGAGGTTGGCGATTTCGGGCAGGCGGGCGAGCCAGCGCTGCGCATCGCGTGAGAGTTCAACGGCCATGGGGCGGAGTCTACCCCAGACAAGCCGGCTTGCGGTCAACGGTTGGCGACGCGAAGGCAGCGTGGTTTGCCGCATGCCGGGTGCGAGTTAGACTTGCAGGGTTATTGCCCCCTTCGTGTCTGCATGTACCTGCGCTACTACGGTTTCAAAGATTACCCGTTTTCGGTCACTCCGGATCCGGCATTCCTGTATCTGAGCGCCAGCCACCGCGAGGCCCTCGGGCACCTGCTCTACGGTACCGGCGAGCACGGCGGCTTCGTGGCTTTGATCGGCGAGGTCGGCACCGGCAAGACCACGTTGATAAGGGCGCTTGTCGACAACGACACGCCGGATCTCGATATCGCCCTGTGCTGGAATCCGCATCTGGAGGTCAAGGAGTTCGTGGCCACGATCTGCGATGAACTGGGGGCAAGCTATGATCCGCAGGCCGGGAACTCGCTGAAGAATCTGGTCGATTGTCTCAACCGTCATCTGCTGGCGACCCATGCCGACAACCGGCGTACCGTACTGATCATCGACGAGGCCCAGAACCTGAGCAGCGGCGTGCTCGAACAGCTGCGGCTGCTGACCAATCTGGAAACGCACAAACACAAGCTGATGCGCATCATCCTGGTGGGGCAGCCGGAACTCGACGACCTGCTTTCACGGCATGATCTGCGCCAGCTGGCCCAGCGGATCACCGCCCGTTTCTGGCTCAAGCCGCTGGATACGCCGGAAACACGGGCCTACGTACAGCATCGCCTGAAACTTGCCGGTGGCTCCCAGCATCTGTTCACGCCACTGTCGCTGCTGTGGTTGCGTTTATGCACGAAAGGTATTCCGCGACTGATCAACATGGTCTGCGAACGCGCGCTGATGGGCGGCTATGCGCATGCGAAGTCGCGTATCGGCCTCGGCATGCTGCTGCGCGCGTCCAGTGAAACATTGCCGCGCCGCCGCAAGCGCCGTTGGGTACGGGTTGCGGTGCCGGCGCTGGCGCTCGTGCTGGTGGCGGCGGTCGGCGTGCTCGTCTGGTATCCGGGCATACAGCTGAGCCGTGCCGCGGAGTGGATCCATCGCGACAACGACACGCCGGTGGATACAGATGTAGCCGCCTCGCCGGACGCTGAAAACCAGTCGCCGAGCGGAGAGGGCACGCCGGCCGAGGTCGATATCGCGGACGCCGACGGTGCCATCGATTCGGCGAGCCCGGATACCGACGTGGTCAGCGACGGCGCCGGCACTGCGACAGCGGACGCGACCGCGCCCGCCGGCGGTATTCCCCCGGGCGATGCGGATATCAGCCAGTTGTTGCGCCTGTGGGGGGTGTTCGGGTCGCAGGTGCAGACCAATTGTGGCGCCTTGAGGGTGGGCGATCTGCGCTGCCTGTCCGACCGGGGCAGCTTCGCCATGGTCGAGCGCTACAATCGGCCGGCTTTGTTCACCATCCAGCGCGACGGCAAGCGTCAGAAAGTCCTGTTGAGTTCGCTCGACAAGGACAGTGCCACGCTGGTGGGCGGAGACGGCACCCGGCGTGTGCCACGCGCGGAGTTGGCGCGCCTGTGGACCGGCCAGTTCGAGGTCGTCTGGCGCTCGGATTCCGGGGTCAGCCTGATCCAGCCGGGCGCCGTGGGTGACGCCGTGGTCTGGCTTCGTCGGCGCCTGGCCCGGGCGGACGGCAAGAATCCGAATACCGACCTGGGCCCGCCTTCACCCGTGTATGACGACCGGCTGGAAGCCGAGCTCAAGCATTTTCAGCTCGTTCACGGACTCGAGCCCGATGGCATGGCGGGCCCGCGCACGCAGATGATGCTCAACGGAGCAGTCGCGACACCGGGGTCGCCCGCGCTCAAAACAGTGGAAGAGTAGATGTCCTATCTCGTCGACGCGCTGAAGAAAGCCGAACGCGAGCGCCACGAACAGCGTGGCGCCGATATGCGGACCCTGTCGGCGGGCGATCCGGAGGGCGGGGCGGGCACGGCGGGAAGCCTGCTTCGCTGGGTGGTGATTGCGCTGGTGGCATGCAATCTGGGTCTGCTGCTTTATTTCACCCTGCCCGGCGAGGGCAGGTCGGTAGATGAAACGCGCGCCGACGTGACGACTGCTGCCGCCGACGATATGGCCCCGGTCGCAGCCAGCACGGCGCGCAACCCGGCGCCCGCGCCCGCTGCGGCGCCGGCTCAGACTGCGGTGCAGCCGCGGCCGAGCACACCGCCGCCGGTGGCAGATCGCAATGATCGTGGGTTCGGCAGCCTGCGACTGTCGGACGATCCCCTGCCATCGCGTGGCCGCGTCACCTATTCGCAGTCGCCGCTTGACGACAGCTCCACCTTCTCGGCCTCCAATCAGGAAAATGCGCCGGCAATGGAGGACATGGGCGGCGCCGTGCCGCAGGTGACGATCAACGGTCATCTCTACAGCAGCGTGCCCGGCCGCAGTTTCATCCTGGTCAACGGGCGGCGTTATCACGAAGGTGAACGGCTGGCCGCCGGGCCTGCCGTCGAAAGCATCGACGCCAAGGGCGCGACACTCAACTATCGCGGCCAGCGTTACCAGGTGAGAGGGCCGGGCTGATGCACGGAGTGCGCCGTCGACTCTCCGCACTCGCAACCCGGACAGCGTATTTTCCTCGGCGCCGGTGGCTATTGATTGCGGTATGGCTGATCGGTGCATCGTTCGGTGCACCGCAGGCTTCGGCAGACAGCGTACGCTGCGGCGGCAAGCTCGTTCAGAACGGCGACCCGGCGATCGTTGTGCGCAATGCCTGTGGCGCGCCGAATTTCGTCGATCCCTGGATCGGGGGCGCGGGTGCGGGCTACGGCGCGGCCTTTTCGATGGAAGAGTGGACCTACAACCGGGGTCCGGGCCGCCTGTTGCAGATCATGATCTTTCGCAACGGCGAACTCTACCGTATCCGCGACGGCGGTTATGGCTTCGCGGAAGGCGGGCCCACGTCCTGTCGGCCCAGCGATATTGCCCGCGGTATCAGCAAATACCGGCTGCTCGCCGCCTGCGGCGAGCCGGCACAGCGCACCGTCGTTGGTTTCATCTACAGCAACCGAGGACGCACCGCCAACGGCGATTACTATCTGCGTCGTGGCGTGGTGCCGGTCTATCGGGAACGCTGGATCTACAACTTCGGCGGCAACAGGTTGCTGCGCGAGGTGACGCTGGAAAACGCGGTCGTGGTGGAGACCGATACGCTGGACCGGGGTTTCGACGAATAGCCAGTGGGCGCCACGCCTGTGTCCGGCGTTGGAGGCGCACGATCCTGCAGCTTGCCTGCGAGTGATTCGCGAATCCCGAAAACGGCACCTCGCGTTTAACAAAGCCCCCGACGCCGTAACGCTGGGGCTTTGACCGTCTTCCGCCGAAATCGGCCGAGTGCTACGTGGCTAGCGCGCGTTCTCCAGCGGCTGGAACGCGGCGTCGTTCATGTCCAGCGGCTCGACGCCTTCGCGCGTGGCGAGAAATTCCGGCCGCGGCTTATGGCCGCAATAGGGCTCGTTGAGCGTGTTGTCTATGCTGTTGTAGACAAAGAACAGGTTGGAACGCGGCCAGGGCGACATGTTCTTGTTCGAGGCATGCAGGGTGTTGCATTCGAACAGCAGCAACGAGCCGGGCCGGCCCTTGGGCGCGACGATGCCGCCACGCTCGGCCAGCCACGCGAGGTCATCCTGCTCGGGTACGCCCACGCGCTGGGCCTTGAGCGAATCCTTCCAGTTGGCGTCGGGCGTGGGCTCGATCGCCGGCACGAAATAATGATGCGAGCCGGGGATGAGCATCAGCGGGCCGTTGAACTCGTTATTGTCGGTGAGCATGAGCGAGGCGCTGATCGCGCGCATACGCGGCATGCCGTCCTCGGCGTGCCAGGTTTCGAAATCCGAGTGCCAGTTGAAGCCGCTGCCCTGGAAACCGAACTTGTCATTGATCCGCGACTGATGGATGTACACATCGCCGCCGAGCAGCTGGCGCACCATGCCGAGTATGCGCGGATCGCGCGTCAGTTCCGAAAAGCGTTTCGAAATCTTGTGCATCGCGAACACCGAACGCAGTTCGTCGGCTTCGGGGTCCTTGATTACCTGCTTCGAGTTCATCAGCGACGTGTCCTGGGCCATGTCGCGCAGTTCATCGAAGAACGGCTGGACCCGTTCCTGGGAGAAGAAGCCGTCGAACCACAGAAAGCCGTCCCGCTCATAACGCGAGAGCGCTTCTTCGCCGAGCGGCCCGTCCCAGCGGTTCTGATTGCGGTTATGCACGACCGGATCCAGCCGCGGGAACATGGTCTTCTTCTCGCCGCTGCGGGTCGGATAGGAATCGCTCGATTGTCTTGCTTTCGTCATCACAAAAGTTCCTTCACAGTTCTGATGTAAAGATGTCGGCGACCGCGGCAGTCATACGGCGCGGTCAATTCGCAGCGAAGCTAACATTGCGCTCCATCCTCGTGACCCCGAAAAACTACGGATCACAGGGTTGGCGATTGCGCAGGCGGGCGCGCGCTCAGGCCATGACCCCCGCCTGCGCACAATGGCCGCAGCAGTAGTAGCGGTTCTTGTCCTCGGTTCCGTGCCCCAGGATGCGACAACCGCAAGTGGCACAGGTAGGGGCGAGCGTGTGGGCGGCACATTCGAAGGAATCGAACGTATAGCGTTGGCCGCCCATTTCGACGATGAAAGCCTTGTCGTAGTCGTTTCCGCAGCAATCACATTGAGCCATCTGTTCCTCCATCCGTGGTCATGACAGGTCGGTTTGCCGCCGTGACCTGTCTGTCGCAGCGATTCGCTGGGCAGTCGTTGTATTCCATCGCGCGTCATCAACGCCTGCCGGCAATGGTTTCGCCGGGCCCGAAGGTGGCGGGCGATGAAAGAAGAGGCGTTCAACCCCCAGTTTCATGTCTATTCGTGAGGTGTGATTCACCAGCTCCTTCGCCGCATTGGTTCAACCTCTTGTCCAGCCTAATGGTTGATTCCAGGCGGATAAACAGGGCGCTACGCCAGTCGGTTCAGGATATTCCCTAGCCGTTGCGTGTTCGCCGGATCGCCCGCGGGCCCCGGCCACACCGGCTTTGCAATCACGGCCGCCGAGCGCAGCGGGCCGCCATCGCGGGATCTACGTGCTCTCACTTATTTCATGGCCCGGTCGTGGCTCTTAGCATCGGCCGCGATGTTTTTCGAGGAGCGGCTGTGGTGATGAACGACGAAAACGCATTGATCCGCGAGCAGGCTTTCATCGGTGGTCGCTGGATCGGCGGTCAGGCGTGGCGCGACGTCGTCGATCCGGCGACCGCAGACCGCATCGGTCGGGTGCCGGATCTGGATGACGCCACAATCGACGCGTCGGTGGACACCGCGTTCGCGGCCTTCGGCCGTTGGCGCGACACATCCGCGATCGAGCGCGCCAATCGGCTGATGGCCTGGTACGAGGGCATGTGCCGTCGCCGTGAAGCGCTGGCCCGGTTGATGACCTACGAGCAGGGCAAACCGTTGGCCGAGGCCCGCGGCGAGGTGGATTATGCGGCCAGTTTCCTGCGCTGGTTCGCTGAAGAGGCGCGGCGAGCGAGCGGCACCACGATACCGTCGGAAGATCCGCACGTGGCGCTGGGAACCGTACGAGAGCCGGTCGGTGTGGCCGCGATCATCACACCCTGGAATTTCCCGATGGCGATGATCACCCGCAAGGTGGCCGCGGCACTGGCGGCCGGCTGCACAACCGTGGTCAAGCCCGCCAACGAGACGCCGTTCTGCGCGCTGGCATTGGCCGCACTGGCCGAAGAGGTCGACCTGAACAACGGCGAGTTCAACGTGGTCACCACCACCGGCAAGCGTTTTTCGGAACGTGTCTGTGCCGACACGCGCGTGCGGGCACTCTCGTTCACCGGGTCGACCCCAGTAGGGCGGCAGCTGTTGCGCGACAGTGCCGATACGGTAAAACGCGTGGCCATGGAACTGGGCGGGAACGCGCCCCTGATCGTATGCGAAGACGCCGATCTGGGCACCGTCGTCGAGGCGGCCGTCGCGGCCAAGTTCCAGACCAGCGGCCAGGACTGCGTCGCCGCCAACCGGCTGTTCGTCCACCGCTCGATCTACGAGCCGTTCGTCGAACGCTTCAGTGAGCGCATGAACGCGATGGCCGTGGGCAGCGGTTTTGACGAAGCCAATGAAATCGGGCCCTTGATCCATGCGGACGCGGTGCAAAAAGCGCAGTCGCTGATCGAGGACGCCCGCGACAAGGGCGCGCGTATCATCGGCAGGGATCAGACGGACGCGCCGGGCGCGCATTTCTTCATGCCCACCGTCGTAGCCGATTTCACGGATACGATGCGGGTATCGACAGAAGAGTCCTTTGCGCCGGTCGCGCCGATCCGTGCGTTCGATGACGACGACGAGGTCATTGCCGCGGCGAATGCGACCGAACACGGCCTGGCCAGCTATTTATTCACCCACGCCGATGCGCGTATTCGCAAGTTCATGCGATCGCTGGAATACGGCATGGTGGGCGTCAACACCATGGATATCACCGGCCCGCATGTGCCGTTCGGCGGCATCAAGCAATCCGGCCTGGGTCGCGAAGGCGCCCATGTCGGCATGGACGAATATCTGGAGACCAAGTACTACTGCATCGGCGGTGTACCGCCCCGGTGATCGCTGTCGCAGTCGCAACAGCGGGTGCGCGATCGCTCCGCGCTAGGCGGTGAACAGGGTGCTCAGGTCGTCCGGCAGTTCGAACGTGACGTTCTCGATCTCATTCTCGCGTACGGCCTGTTGCAGTGTCTGGGCAACCGCCCTTGCCAACTGCCGGGCCGTGTCGTGATCTATTTCGGTGCGGGCCACCAGTTGTTCGAGGAAATCGTCGAGCGCAATCGTCTTGCCGCGCATATGATTTTCCGTGCCGCCGGCGGCGGCCGCGTCGCCGAGCGCGTCCGGCAGTTGAGCGGAGAGACGCTCGGTTTCCGCCTGCGAAAGATGCTCGCACAGCGCACGCACGGTGATCAGGCACACATCGTGCGCGGCCACGGGATCAAGCTCGGGGCATCGCGCGCTCACGCGTGCGACGAAGGTGTCAGTTTGCATAAGCCGAATGGTCTCGAGGATTGTGGCCCCGCTCGTTTAACTTCGAGATATTGCCCCGGCGCTCAGGTTGGCGTCGATAAGTGAAAGTCCTGAGCCACGGCAAGAGTGCGGCCTGCTATTCGTCGCGAACGGGGCTGCCCGCGACCCCGCGTGCCACGTAGTCGAGCAGAAGATCCGGGCACACCGGTTTGCGCAGCATGGCTAGCACGCCCTCGGCCTTCGCCATTCGGGTCTCTTCCGCCGAGGCGTCGCCGCTTAGCATGACGATGGCCGTGTGCCGGATACGTCGGCAGAGGATTTTTTGCAGTTCAAGGCCGCTGCACCCGGGCAGGTGGATATCCACCAGGAAACAAAGAGGCTCGGGCGGAAGCGGCGCGTCGAGCATGGCCTCGGCGCTGGCATAGCATAGCGGGCTGTAGCCGGCGCTTCTCATCAGCAACTCGGCGGCGTACCGCTGCTCGCCGTCGTCCTCGACGATGACGACGCTGGGCGTCGCACGATGTTCGCTATCCGTCGAGTAACCGCGCATAAGTCCGGTACCTGTCGTGGAGAAATTGGCGCTGCGAACCCCTTTTTTCTTGCTACGACGAATACTTACAATTGTCACGCGCGCAGACTGAAACCGGGATACGTATTATTACGGAGTAGCCCGCCTGAAACGCGCTGTTACCGTTACTAAGCCTAGAACTATTACTAGATCGGCGGACAGGGGTCTGACATGAGAGCACTGATTCACGTAATCGACGACGATCCGGATATTCGAGATTCGATTGGTTGCTTGCTGTCGTCAATCGATCTCGACTTTGTTTGCTACGCCAACGCCAACGCATTTCTCGACGCGCCCAACACCGGCCAGCCCGGCTGTATTCTCATGGACCTGCGCATGCCGGACATGAGCGGCCTGGAATTACAGCGCCTGTGCGCGACGCGGCCACAGCACAAGCCGGTAATCTTTCTGACCGGCCATGCCGATGTGGATGCGTCGGTGTGTGCAATGCAGCAGGGGGCCATAGAGTTCTTGACCAAACCGGTGAACGACGAGTTGTTGCTGCAGAAGGTTCGCGAGGCGGTTGCGCTCAACCGTGAACAACAGGTCGAGGCCAATCGGCACGCCTCGATCATCGCTCGTATCGTGCTGCTCAGCCCGCGCGAGCGCGATGTGCTCAACGGAATATTCGACGGCTGCTCGAACAAGCGCATCGCACAACGGCTGGGGATCAGTCCCAAGACCGTCGAACTGCACCGCGCCAATGTGATGCGCAAGATGCACGCCGACTCGCTCGCGTCGCTGGTGCGCATGTGCATGGAAGTCCGCGATGCGTTCGACTTCGACGCAGGCGATCGACTCGATGAGCAGGCGAAGGCGTCCTAGCTTGCGAGGAAAGGGTTGCGACGACTGCGCGATCGATGGGCTAGCCGAGACGCCCCGCATTGTCTGTCGAGTGGCGCCGACGAAGATGATCGCCCTGTGCTCGGCTGCGTAGACGATTACCGATTGGATCGTCGATTCGTTTACCTGGGCGCACTTTGATCGCTCCCGGTGTGCTCGTCATCGACGTGCTCGCCGTCGATTGTCGGCAGTTCCAGGAAAAAAGTGGCGCCGTTGCCGTCGCTCGACTCGGCCCACAGCGAGCCACCGTGGTTTTCGGCGATGCTGCGGCCGAGGGCAAGGCCCAGCCCCATGCCTTCGAGCTTGGACGTATAGAAGGTGTCGAAGATGCGGCCGATCTTGTCGGCCGGTATCCCGTCGCCTGAATCGGTCACCGATATCCGCACACGGCCATCATCCCCCGAGATAGCGGTACCGATGGTCATGATCCGCGCATCGCGAGGCACGGCATCCATCGCTTCATAGCCGTTGATCAACAGGTTCACGATGACTTGCTCGAGCTGTACCGAGTGGCAATGCGTGCGCGGCAGTGGCGTATGCAGGTTCAAACGGCGATCGATATTACGTTCGCGCGCCATGCCTTCGGTGAGGGATAGCGCACTATGCACCAGCGTGTTGAGATCGGTATCCGCCGCGCCTTCATCGCTGCGGCCGACGAAAGTCCGGGTGACATCGACGATATTATTAGCACGCGATACCTGATCGGCGATCTTGCGCAGCACCGGCACGATCTGGTCGGTGGGCTTGTCCGCGTGCAGCATTCGCATGAGCGCACCCGCAAAGTTATTGATGGCCGACAGCGGCTGTCGCATGTCGTGGGCCAGCGTGCTCGACATCTCGCCTATGGTGGCCATGCGTTGCAACATGACCAGGCCGGATTGACGCGCCATGCGGTCCGTATCACGGCGCGCAGCATGGGTAACGTCTACCATCAATGCGTAGTAGCCGAGCACGTTACCATCGACTGCATGTGGCACGTAACTGATATCGATGGTGCGTGTGTCGCCGGCAGGGTGGTCGAGGACCAGGTTGCCGCTCACCAGATTGCCCGATAGCGCCGAGCGGGTGGCGTGCTCCTGACTGGCGGCGGCCTGTGGGCCTATGAAGTCACTCAGGTTGCGGCCGACGACGTTTTCGGCGTCCAGTTTGAACCAGTCGTTGAACATGCGGTTGCTGAAGCGGATCTCGTGCTCGCTATCGACATAGACCAGCATCTGCGGCAGCGCGTCGGCCAACAACTGCAGTTGGGCGCGCGCGCGCCGACTGCGCAGCTCGATTTGCTTGGCTTCGGTGATGTCGTAGTCGATACCGATCCAGCGCACCGGCCGGCCCTCGCCGTCGCTGATCACCCGGCTCTGGCTGGAAAACCAGCGGATGCCGCCGTTCCGGTGGCGCGCGCGATATTCGATAACGGGCTGTTCTCCGATTTTCAGTGTCCGCACCTGTTGAAACAGGACGCGGTCCTCGGCAGCGATACGTTCGTGCCAGCTCGCCAGTGAATTGGGCAGCTGCTTGTCGTCGAAGCCGAGCAGTCCTTTCAGGCGCGCGGAGATATAGACGTGATCGGTCGCGGTGGCGGAGTGCGGATCGACGGTCATGTCCCAGATTCCGCCGTTGATGGTGCCCAGCGCCAGGTCCAGCCGTTGTTCGCTGTCCTGGGTGGCCTGCGCGGCCTGTTTGAGCGCATTGATATCGGTAAACGTGATCACCACGCCTTCTATGCTGTTCACGCGTGTGCGGTAGGGCAGCACACGGCGCAGATACCAGCTGCCATCGGTGGCCTCGATCTCGCGTTCGCGGATCGACAGCTCCTCGAGTACCCGGTCGGCGTCATCGAGCAGCTCGGCATCGTCGAACTTGAAGGTGATATCACTCAACGGCCGCCCGACATCGGAGTCGATCACGCTCAACAGTGCCTTGACGGTCGGTGTGAAGCGTTTGATACAAAGGGAGCGATCCAGAAACAGGGTGGCCATCTGGGTGCCGGAAAACAGGTTGTGCAGGTCGTTGTGGGCGGTTTCCAGTTCCTCGAGCTTGTTCTCCAGTTCGCCGTTGACGGTGGTGAGTTCCTCGTTGACCGACTGCAGTTCTTCCTTGGAGGTTTCCAACTCCTCGTTGGAGGACTGCAGTTCCTCGTTCATCGACAGTATTTCTTCGTTGGAGCTTTTCAGGTCTTCATTGGAGGCTTCCAGAGCCTGAATCGTACTGTTGAGATCGTGTCGAGTGGCGTCGAGCTCGTCCGAAAGCTGGCGCTCGAGGGTGTTTTCGCCAGTCGAGCGGTCGAGCGCCGGAACGTGTGCGACCACGGGTTCGAATATGACCAGCATCAGGCCGTGGGCGCAATCGGGCCGGTGCAGGGGGCGCGCGGTGATCGTGAGTGATCCCGCGTCGTCGGTCTTGAGCGCCGCATTCACCTTGACCATCCGGTCGTCGCGAAAGGCGCGGTGGGTCGCGGCCCGGACCGCGCTGCGATACGCGCTGTGCACCATCTCCATGAGCGCTAGCGAGGACTGGCCGAAGGGCAGCGACAGGTAATCGCCGGTCGGGCCGTAGCCGCACAGTATCTCGAGCTTTCGGTTGATCAGCACGGCTGCCGGCACATGGTCCTGCAGCAACACATCGCGCGCAATACCCTCGACATCGTCGTCCGGCGGCGGGTGCTGGGCCGGGCGTGGCTCCAACGACCCGCGGCGGGGCGACCGGGTCGGGAACGCCGAATCCAGACGGTTGCGCTGCTTGGGCCCGATACGTCGGAACAGCCTTTGTTCCTTGACCACGGTTTCGAACAGGTCGACCTGCCCGCCGACGGTTTCCGCATTGCCCAGCAACAGAAAGCCGTCGTTCTTCAGCGCGAAATGGAAACTGCCGAGCACGCGCCGCTGCATGCTGGGTTGCATGTACATCAGAAGATTGCGGCAGCTGACCAGATCGAGCGATGAATAGGGCGGATCTTCAGTGACGTTCTGGATCGCGAATACGACACGCTCACGCAGACTTGGCTTGATCTGGTAGTGATGATCCATTCTGTCGAAAAATGTACGCAGCCGCTGTTCGGAGACCACAGTGGCAATCGCTTCCGGATAGACGCCGGCCCGGGCGAATTCGAGCGCGCGCCGGTCGATATCGCTGGCGAATACCGTGAACTGATGGTTGGTGCCGATAGCGGCGATTGCCTCCGCTACGCAGATGGCCACGGAATAGGCTTCCTCGCCGGTGGCGCAGCCCGGTATCCAGATGCGCAGCGGGTCGTTCGTCTTGTGCTCGTCCAGCAGCGGTTCGATCACCGTCTTTTTCAGCGTTTCGTAGGTGGCCGGGTCGCGGAAGAACTCGGTGACGCTGATCAAAAAATCCTGGCCCAGGCGCTCGCATTCAGCGGAATCGGCGTTCAGCAGTTCCAGGTATTGTGGGAGGCGGCGAATCCCGTTCATGCCCATGCGCCGGCGGATACGGCGCTTGAGCATGGCCGGCTTGTAGTGCGCAAAATTATGGTTGCGCTCGCGCGACTGTAGTACTGCCAGTACCTGATCGAGGGCATCGTCGGCCACGGCGCCGGCATCGTCGTCGGCACTGTCGGCGCCGAAATTCAGCCGCAGGTGATTCTCGAGCGGGGCCACGAGTTCGACGGTGTCGAGCACGTAATCCGGCAATGCGGCTTCGATGGCCGTACGCGGCATGCCGTCGTGCAATGCATTGATCGGTTCCTGGACCATGGTCAGGCCGCCCATGGCTTTGATCGCCTTGAGGCCGAGGGCGCCATCGCTGCCGCTGCCCGAGAGGATGATGCCGACCGCCGACGTCCCTTTTTCGCGCGCCACGTTCTGCAGGAATTCGTCGATCAACCCGGTCATCGCGCTGTGGCGTTCGTCCGAATAAAGCCGCAGGGTGTCACCGTCGAGCGTGAGCCGTTGGCCGGACGGTATGACGTGCACGCGGTCGGCCTCGAGCGTCATGCCGTCCTCGATCGCGACGACATCCAGTTTTGTCGCGTTGCCCAGGATCTCGTCCAGGTGGGAGCGCTGCTTGGGCGCCAGATGCAGCAGGACCACGAACGCCGCACCGGTATCCGGCGAGAGCGCGCGAAACAGCGTCTGCAACTGCTTGAGACCGCCAGCCGACGCGCCGACGATCACGACGGGTAGCGATGCGCCGGGCGGCTCGTGGGCGGAAGGTAATTCGATTCGGCTCATGAGTGTGCAGCAGGTGGGAAAATCGCGGGTCGACGTGGACCAGCCGACACTCAAGCATAGACCAAAAAAACTCCGCCGGAGCGGGGGCCGAATCATCTCTTCGAGATGGGAAGAAACAAGGAGCAGGCACAAGCGGCTGTCGGGTTGGGCTGGAGGGCATCGGCGGCCGATAGCCAAGCGGTTTATCCGTTACCTGCCCCTGATTAAGATCTGTGCGCCTGATCGAGAGGTGAACCAAGCTGTCGAGAAACGCTGCACGAAAGGTCTGAGTTGATGCATGGCGAATTTGCCCGGCGCGTCCTCGAGCGCTGTCACCGTCCGGCATGCGTAGGCAACGGGAAGATAGCTACGCAGGCATGGTTTCGCGAGAGGCCTGCGGTGTGACGGGCTGTCGTCGGGGTGGCTGCTTGCGTCACGGTCGCCCGCGATCAGCACAAGCGGCTGGGAGGGTGCCCGGCAGGGTGTCGCTCGAAACCGTTCCACGACCGCGGCGGCCGGCGCGGCCGACACCGGAGACATATACATATGCGCGCCGCCATCGGCGTTTGCGGCGAACCACAGGGTCATGCCGGGCGGCCGCGCGGCGTGCATGTAAGCGCTTTCGAACATCAGCCGGATGCGCTTGTCATCGTGACGAGCCAGCGCGTCGGCGCTCAACGCCAGCTCGAACCAGGGCGTCTGTTCATGTCGGTGCACGCTGATGTCGGCAAGTTCCCGCGCGCCGCGACCGAACATGTCCGTGTCCGTCCAGAAATATACGCCGTTGCGTTGGGCGAAACCGAGCGCGCCGGGTGGGGCGGCGATGTCGGACGTTCGCAGTCTTAGCCCCTGCGAGTTTTCCGGTATCTCCGGGTCCAGTTCCAACGACCCCAGGTTTCCCCATTCCTCGCAGCGCAATCGCAACGGGCTTCGCTGCGCGGCGCCAGCCATGTTTCGCCGCCCAGCATGTATTTCACGCCTTTCGGTGGCTGCGGCTCAATCCTTGCCAAGACTTTCATTGTGGACCTCCGCGATATGAAGCAACGCGGCAATCGGCGCCCTGCGGCGGGCGACGCCATCCAGCGACATGGGCCATTCCCGCCGGCCGTCGCCGTGCTCCTGTAACGGCTGACCTGTATTGAACCATCGCCACGCGGGCGCGCCCATCCGTCGAGTCACGAGTTGAAATAGGGAAAAATGCTAGCGAACCGTTTCCGCGGATACCGGCTAGTCGGCTTAGACAGCGTTCGACAAGAGGGGCGATGCACCCAGAGGCGGGCCCTGCATCGCTATGGCGGGTGGCTTGCCCGCCTTTCGCGCGCGGCGAACGTAGCCATATGCCGAGCGCGCGAAAACGCCGCACGGACAATAATCCGTAGGGATGTGGGAGAAGAAGTGCTGGAGAGCCGAGGACAGTGCGGGAGGTGTCGTTCACGTGTCCATGAACGAGTGGCTCCCCGGGACGGGCTCGAACCGCCGACCTAGTGATTAACAGTCACCCGCTCTACCAACTGAGCTACCGGGGAACTGTCTCTCGGCTGAGGTTCGCCGCCTAAGCAGCGAGGCCGCGTATGCTATTGGAACAAGTGGAACTTGGCAAGCCATCCGGCCGTATTTTGCGTGCCTGATCAGCGACCCGGGCGGATGCGGGTCGGCTGGAGTCGTCACGGTGCATCTTCAGGGCCCGTAGTGGGCGTAGAGTGCGGCTTGCAATTCGTGGAATCGCGCCAAACATTATCGCCATGACAGAAGCGTTCAAATTGAAGGCCGATTGGGAACCCGCCGGCGATCAGCCAGCGGCGATCAAGGGGCTGCTGGAAGGTCTCGACGACGGTCTGGCGCATCAGATTCTGCTGGGCGTCACCGGTTCCGGCAAGACCTTCACCATGGCCAATGTTGCCATGCAGGCCGGGCGGCCGATGCTGATCATGGCGCCGAACAAGACGCTGGCGGCGCAGCTCTACGGCGAAATGAAGGAGTTCTTTCCGGACAACGCTGTCGAGTATTTCGTCTCCTATTACGATTATTACCAGCCCGAGGCCTATGTGCCGTCGTCGGATACCTTCATCGAGAAGGATTCGTCGATAAACGACCATATCGAGCAGATGCGGCTGTCGGCGACCAAGGCGCTGATGGAGCGCCGCGACACGATCATCGTGGCCTCGGTGTCGGCGATCTACGGTCTGGGCGATCCGAAAGCCTATTTTTCCATGGTCCTGCATCTGGACGAGGGCGATCGCATTGGCCAGCGCGATATCGTCACTCGACTGACCGAGTTGCAGTACAAACGCAATGACGTCGCGCTCGAGCGTGGTACCTACCGGGTTCGCGGCGAGACCATCGATGTGTTTCCCGCCGAGGCCGAGGAAGAGGCGGTGCGTATCGAACTGTTCGACGACGAGGTCGAGCGGCTATCGTACTTCGACCCCTTGACCGGCACCGTGAGCCGCAAGGTGCCGCGCCTGACGATCTACCCGAAGACGCACTACGTGACGCCGCGCGAACGCATGCTCGGTGCCATGAGCCTGATCAAGGCGGAGATGAAGGAGCGGGTGCAGTACTTCCAGTCGGTCGGCAAGCTGCTGGAGGCCCAGCGCATTGAACAGCGCACGTTGTTCGATCTGGAGATGATTAACGAGATCGGCTTCTGCTCGGGCATCGAGAACTACTCGCGTTATCTGTCCGGACGCGAACCGGGCGAGCCGCCGCCGTGCCTGCTCGATTATCTGCCGGACGACGCCATCATGGTGCTCGACGAGTCGCATGTGACCGTGCCCCAGATCGGCGGCATGTACAAGGGCGACCGGGCGCGCAAGGAAACACTGGTGGAGTACGGCTTCAGGCTGCCGTCCGCCATGGATAACCGGCCGCTGCGCTTCGATGAATTCGAACGCATGGCGCCGCAGCTCATTCATGTGTCCGCCACCCCTGGCAAGTACGAAACGGAGTTCGCCGACAACACGGTCGAGCAGGTGGTGCGGCCGACCGGCCTGGTCGATCCACAGATCGAGATTCGCCCAGCCACCAACCAGGTCGACGATCTCCTCTCGGAGATTCGAGTGGTCGTGCCGCGCGGGCATCGCGTGCTGGTGACCACGCTCACCAAGCGCATGGCCGAGGATCTCACCGATTATCTGCATGAGTCCGGCGTGCGCGTGCGCTATCTGCATTCGGATATCGATACGGTGGAGCGCAGCGAGATCATCCGCGACCTGCGCCTGGGCGAATTCGATGTGCTGATCGGCATCAACCTGCTACGCGAGGGCCTGGATATTCCGGAGGTCGCGTTGGTGGCGATTCTCGACGCCGACAAGGAGGGCTTCCTGCGCGCCGATCGCTCGCTGATACAGACCGTAGGCCGCGCCGCGCGCAACGTGGACGGTCGCGCCGTGTTCTATGCTGACAAGATGACCGGCTCCATGCAGCGCGCCATCGACGAGACCGAACGTCGACGCGAAAAACAGATCGCCTTCAACGAAGCGCACGGCATTACTCCGAAGACGATCGAGAAAGCGGTGGGCGACGTCATGCGCCACGGCTACGAGGACTACAGCGAGGTCAAGGAACGCAAGAAAGTCGCCGAGATCGGCGTCGACTATGCGCGCATGAAACCGGGGCAGCTGGCCAAGGAAATCGACAAGCTCGAAAAACAGATGTTCAAGCACGCCGAGAATCTCGAATTCGAGCAGGCCGGACGGCTGCGTGACCAGATTGCCAGGATCCGCGAGAACGCATTCGAGCTGCCGGCCAAGACCGGATGAACCTCGCAAGGGAATCCCTGATTGAATCGTCACGGTCGCGCCGGAGTGCTTTGCGCGTGGCTGGCAAGGAATGGTGAGCGTAGCGTGCTCATTGCACGGTAGCGAGCCATGACGCCGTCCAGGCGCGCGCAAAGCCCCGGCCCTGAAGGGGTTTGGCCCCCTTGAAAATCAACGAAGCGCGCCGCTACGGGGTTGCCGGGCTGGGTCCGGGCCTTGTAGATAATGGGGCCCGGACGCGGCGCCCGGCGCCTTGTATCGACGCCTTTTGGGACTCAAACGCGATCCGCGAGGATTCGATCAGAGGTTCCCAAGGCACAACACAGGCGCATCCTGCAATTTCCGGTTGCCCCGCGTTGCGTTTATCGGTATCTTTGCGCCCTCGACAGGCGCGTAGCTCAGTTGGTTAGAGCGCTACCTTGACATGGTAGAGGTCGGTGGTTCGAATCCACTCGCGCCTACCACTATATTGTTAGTGGCGGTAAGTGCTGTGAATCGACATCACGGTGACTTGCGGGTTTCTCACCACCGGCCCTTCGGGTCGGGGTTGTCGGCTTCTCGCGAAGCCGATCCTTCGGACTCCCGTTGGTCGCGTCACCTCGCTGTCGCAAGGTGGTCGAATCCACTCGCGCCTACCCAATCTGTTGACACGAGCCGCATGGATGTTTGTCCGGCGGCTTCGTTGTTTTCGGCCCCTTATCGGGCCGACCACGCATGCGGCCCCTGGTATGGGCCGCCACTGACAGGGGATGACCATGCCTGCCATTACGCTGCCCGACGGCACCGTCAAAATCTTCGATCATGCCGTAACCGGCATGCAGGTCGCCGAATCGATCGGCGCCGGGCTGGCCAAGGCCACGCTGGCGGCGCGCGTCGACGGCGAACTGATCGATGCCAGCGTCGAGATCGATCACGATGCGCAGGTCGCGCTGATCACGGCGAAAGACGACGCCGGTCTCGATATCATTCGGCATTCCTGCGCCCATCTGATGGGGCAGGCGCTCAAGACGCTGTATCCTGATGTGCAGATGGCGATCGGCCCGGTCATCGAGGACGGTTTCTACTACGACATCGCGCTCGACAAGACCCTGACGCCGGAAGATCTGGCCGTCATCGAAAAGCGCATGCACGAATTGGCCGAGCGCGATCACGAAGTCATCCGCGAAGTAGTGAGTCGCGACAAGGCGCTCGCGACCTTCGAAGAACGCCACGAACCCTACAAGCAGGCGATCGTGCGTGATATTCCCGAGGGCGAGACCATCGCGCTCTATCATCACGAAGACTACGTGGACATGTGCAAGGGTCCGCATGTGCCCAATTCACGGCATCTGCGCGCCTTTCAGCTGATCAGTCTGGCCGGCGCCTACTGGCGCGGCGACTCGAACAACGAGATGCTCACCCGCATCTACGGTACGGCCTGGGCCGACAAGAAAGCGCTCAAGGCCTATATCGCCCGCATGGAAGAGGCGAAGAAGCGCGATCATCGCCTGATCGCGCGCAAGCAGGATCTTTTCCATATCCAGGAAGAAGCGCCGGGCATGATCTTCTGGCACGACCGCGGCTGGCAGATCTATCTGCAGATCACCGACTATATCCGTGGCCGCCTGGACCGGGAGGGCTACCGCGAAGTCCATACGCCGTCGCTGATCGATCTCTCTCTATGGGAGAAATCCGGACACGCCGAGAAATTCGCCGACGACATGTTCATCACCGGCTCCGAAGACCGCAAGTTTGCGGTCAAGCCGATGAACTGTCCGGCGCATGTGCAGATCTACAATCGCGGCCTCAAGAGTTACCGCGATCTGCCGCTGCGACTGGCCGAATTCGGCTCCTGTCATCGCAACGAAGCCTCGGGCACCTTGCACGGCTTGATGCGCGTACGAGGGTTCGTCCAGGACGACGCGCATATCTTCTGTACCGAGGCGCAGATCGGCCCGGAAGTCAGTCAGTTCATCGACCTGCTGTATTCGGTGTACGCCGACTTCGGCTTTCATGAAGTGATCATCAAGCTCTCCACGCGCCCGGAAAAACGTGTCGGCTCGGACGAGATCTGGGACAAATCCGAAGCCGCGCTGCAGAAGTGCCTGGACGACAAGGGTCTGGATTTCGAGCTGCAGCCGGGCGAGGGCGCGTTCTACGGTCCCAAGATCGAGTTCTCGCTGCGCGACTGTCTCAATCGCGTCTGGCAACTGGGCACGATGCAGCTCGATTTTTCGATGCCGGAGCGCCTCGGCGCCGAGTACGTCGACGAGAACGGCGACCGACAGGTTCCGGTCATGCTTCATCGCGCTATTCTGGGCTCGCTGGAGCGATTCATCGGTATACTGATCGAGCACCATGCCGGGTCCATGCCGTTGTGGCTGTCGCCGTCGCAGGCAGTGGTATTGAACATCACCGACGCCCAGTCCGACTATGCGGCCGCACTGGTCTCACAGCTTCGTGACGCCGGGCTGCGCGCCGACGTGGATCTGCGCAACGAGAAGGTGGGCTACAAGATTCGCGAGCATACGATGCAGCGCGTGCCCTATCTGCTGGTCGTGGGCGACCGCGAGGTCGAGTCAGATGCGGTCGCGGTCCGTACCCGCGAGGGCGAGGATCTGGGCAGCATGCCGGTGGCCGAGTTCATCGAACTTGCCCAGGTCCGGGTAAAAGAAAGAAAATAGCCACAACAGGCTGGAATACAGTGCGGCATCTGCTATACTCGCGCGCTTCGCGCCGCTGGTGACCGCATGAAACGGCGCGAAACGCCGACAAAGCAAGGAGGACGCTGAAATCGCTTCTGGACAAAAGGATCGCCGTAACGATGCGATAACCGCACGCGAAGTTCGCGTGATCGCCCCGGACGGGGAACAGGTCGGCATATTGTCGATCGAAGACGCGCTGGCCCGTGCGGCCGAATATGAACTTGATCTGGTAGAAGTGTCGCCCAATGCGACGCCGCCTGTATGCAAGATCATGGATTACGGAAAGCATGTTTTCGAGAAGAAGAAAACGCAGCAGGCGGGCAAGTCCAAGCAGAAGCAGACGCAGCTCAAGGAAGTAAAGTTTCGCCCGGGGACCGATACCGGCGATTACAACATCAAGCTGCGTAAGCTCAAGGAATTTCTTGAAGAAGGCGACAAGATCAAGATTACGCTGCGCTTTCGTGGCCGCGAGATGGCCCATCAAGAGCTCGGAATGGAGCTGATGGATCGGGTTCGTGATGATCTGGACGAGTTGGCCGGCGTTGAGCAGCACCCGGAAATGCAGGGGCGCTTGATGACGATGGTGATGTCGCCCCTCAAGGGCGTGCCCAAGCAGAGCAAGAACTAACGAACCCCGAGTTTGGAACCAGTTGATTTAGAGAGACGTTATGCCCAAGATCAAGACGAATCGCGGCGCGGCCAAGCGCTTCAAGCGCACCGGCACCGGAAAGCTCCGTCGTCGTCGCGCGTTCGATAACCATATCCTGACCAAGAAGTCGCCCAAGCGTAAGCGTCGTCTTGCTTCGGGTGCGCTGGTGTCGGATGCGGACCAGCCGGGCATGGACCGGTTGATCCCCTACATCTAGGTCGGGCACGACTGCAATTAACATAGGGCAGTACGAGTTCCGTGCTGTCTTGAATTCGATTACCAACAGGAAGCGCGAAAATGGCACGAGTCAGTCGCGGCGTGACGGCGAAAGCCCGTCACAAGAAAGTACTCAAGAAAGCGAAAGGTTATTACGGCGCACGTAGTCGTACCTATCGCGTTGCGCGTCAGGCGGTCTTCAAGGCCGGCCAGTACGCCTATCGCGATCGCCGCAACCGCAAGCGCGAATTCCGCGCCCTGTGGATCACGCGTATCAGCGCGGGCGCCAAGGAGCTCGGCGTGTCCTACAGCGTGTTCATGAACGGTCTCAAGAAGGCCGGCATTGAACTCGATCGCAAGATCCTGGCGGATCTCGCGGTGCGCGACAAGGCGACGTTCGCCGCGATTGTCGAGCAGGCCAAGGCTGCTCAGGCCTGATTCGCGCGGGCTCCGCGCCCGCGCCGTGTGAATCTGAGCAGATGACATGAAGGGAAAGGCCTGTGCCTTTCCCTTTTTGTTTATCTGCCATTTGTGCTGTTGAAGGTGTCGAAGAATGACGACCGAACTGGATAGCCTGCGCAACGCTGCCCTGGCCGATATCGCGGCCGCCGAGACCCTCGATGCGCTGGATGCCCAGCGGGTCGCACTGCTTGGCAAGAAGGGCCGGGTGACCGCGCTGCTCAAGCAGCTCGGCGCGCTGGAACCCGAGCGTCGTCGCCAGGAAGGCGCGCGCATCAACGAGCTCAAGACGGAACTCGCTACCGCGATCGGCGCGCGCAAGCAGGTCCTGGAAGTGGCCGCCCTCGAAGCACAGCTGGCGCGGCAGAGCGTGGACGTGACGCTGCCCGGGCGCGGCCGGCGCTCGGGCGCCATGCACCCGATCACGCAGACCCGCCGCCGTATCGAGTCGCTGTTCACGCGCAACGGTTTCGAGGTCGTGCACGGGCCGGAAATCGAAGACGATTACCATAACTTCGAAGCACTCAATGTGCCGCCCGATCATCCCGCGCGGGCAATGCAGGATACGTTCTATGTCGATGGCGCACGGCTGCTGCTGCGTACGCATACCTCGCCAGTGCAGATTCGCACCATGGAGCAGCGCCAGCCGCCGATTCGCATCATCGCCCCGGGACGCGTCTATCGCTGTGACTCCGATCGCACCCATAGCCCCATGTTCCATCAGATCGAGGCTCTGTACGTGGCCGAGCGGGTCAGCTTCGCCGAACTGCGCGCCGAACTGCAGGCGTTCCTCGAGGCATTCTTCGAGACCTCGTTGAAGCTGCGGTTCCGGCCGTCGTACTTTCCCTTCACCGAACCCTCGGCCGAGGTCGATATCGACGGCCGCAGCCTGGGCACCGGCTCCGGCTGGATGGAAGTGCTCGGCTGCGGCATGGTCCACCCGCGGGTTCTGGAAGCAGCCGGCATCGACGGTCAGCGCTATACCGGCTACGCCATCGGCATGGGCGTCGAACGCCTGGCGATGCTGCGTTACGGGGTAACCGACCTGCGCCAGTTCTATGAAAACGATCTGCGCTTTCTGGCGCAGTTCGCTTGATGTTTCGGGAAACGCCTGTATGAAGATTAGCGAACAATGGCTGCGCAGCTGGGTCGCAACGACAGCGAGCCTGGACACACTGGCCGAGGCCCTGACGATGGCGGGCCTGGAGGTCGATGCGATCGAGGCAGCCGCGCCGTCGCTCGACGGTGTAGTCGTCGGGCGTATTGTCGACTGTATGCCGCACCCGGAAGCCGATCGGTTGCAGCTTTGCCGCGTGGACGTCGGCGCCGATGAGTCGCTGGCGATCGTCTGCGGCGCGCCCAACGCAGCCACTGGCGCCGTCGTACCGGTTGCCACCGTGGGCACGGTGTTGCCGGGCGGAATGAAGATCAAACCGGCGCGCATCCGGGGTCAGGCTTCCAGTGGGATGCTCTGCAGCGCCAGCGAACTCGGCTTCGCCGCCGAATCCGACGGCCTCTGGTTGCTGGATGACGACGCGACCGTGGGCGCTACGCTGGCCGAGCATCTGGGGCTGCCCGACGCAGTGCTGGAGATCGACCTGACCCCCAACCGTGGCGATTGTCTGAGCCTGCGCGGCATCGCCCGCGAAGTCGCAGTGGCCGAGGGGATATCGTTCTCCGAACCGCCGGTGGCCGGTCCCGAAATACAGAATGATCGTGTCCGAGCGGTGCGTATCGAGGCGCCTGAATGTTGTCCCGGTTATGCAGCGCAAGCCGTGGTCGGCACCCGGGCGGCAGCGAAAACACCCCTGTGGATGCGCGAACGCCTGCGCCGAGCCGGTGTCCGCCAGATCAGCCTGCCGGTCGACATCGGCAATTACGTCATGCTCGAACTCGGTCAGCCGATGCACGCCTTCGACGGCGACAAGCTGGTCGGCACGATCCGCGTGCGCATGGCCGAGGCCGGCGAGCAGATCGTCACGCTTGACGGCGAACAGGTCACACTGGCGACCAACACGCTGGTGATCGCCGACGACGACGGGCCGGTAGCGATCGCGGGCATGATCGGCGGCCAGCGCACGGCGGTCGATGAGACCACGACGCACGTTGTGTTCGAATCGGCCTGTTTTGCCCCGTCTGCTGTCGCCGGTCGCGGGCGACAGTACAAGATCCATACGGATTCTCTGCACCGATTCGAGCGTGGCGTGGATCCGCAGCTGCATCCCGTTGCTCTGGCGCGCGCGTCGCGCCTGCTGGTCGAGCTCGGCGGCGGTCAGGCCGGTCCGGAAACACGCCAAGCCGGCGACCCGATCTGGTGCGAGACGCGTCGAATCGAGTTGCGGGCCCGTAATGTCGAGCGTTTGCTGGGTCAGGCGATCGACGACGCCTGGATCGTCCATGCACTTGAAGCGCTGGGCGTGAGCGTGGACGTGGAGGGCGAGGGCACCTGGGTCGCGCAGCCGCCAAGCTGGCGTTTCGATCTCAATATCGAAGCCGACCTGATCGAGGAGATCGCCCGCGTATATGGCTACGACCGGCTGGAAACGCATGTCTCCGGCGTGACCTTGCCGCCGGTGCGGCCGGACATGATCGCGGCGGACGTCGAGCAAGTGGATGCGGTACTGCGCGAGCGCGGCTATAGCGAGGCGATTACCTACAGTTTCGTCGAGCCGGGTCTGCATGCGCTGCTGACCGCGGACGCGCCGGCGATAAAACTGGATAACCCCATTTCGGACCAGTATGCCGAGATGCGTCGTACGCTCTGGGCAAGCCTGCTGCCCAGCTGGCACCACAATGTGCGTCGTCAGCACGCCACGGTCAGGCTCTATGAGCGCGGGCTGCGTTTTCTGCCTGATGCCGGGGCCGATGACGGCATTCGGCAGGTCGACACCGTCGCTGGGCTCATCAGCGGCCAAGCGGATGATACCCATTGGGATCGAGCGGCCAGCGAAGTCGATTTCTTCGATATCAAGGGCGACGTCGAAGCCTTGCTGCATGGACACAACGGCGCCGTGCGTTTCGAAGCGGAGTCGCATCCCGCGTTGCATCCCGGTCGCTGTGCCCGTGTATATGTGGACGGCAACCCGGCGGGCTGGCTGGGTCAGTTAGCGCCTGCATTTAGTAAAAGATACAAAAACATAGAGTTGCCGTATCTTTTTGAGCTTGATTATAAGTTTTTGACGCAGGGCGCCGTGACGCGTTTCGAAGCACTGTCCGAGCAGCCGCTGGTTCGTCGCGACCTGGCGATCGTGGTTGCCGAGAAAATGCCGGTAGCTCAACTGATTGACGCGATCGAATCATTGCAATCACCGGATCTACGACATGTCGAGGTGTTCGACGTCTTTCGTGGTCAGGGCCTTGATACTGGATTCAAGAGCGTCGCTTTAGGCTTGATTTTCCAAGATAAAGCGAGCACGCTTACCGACGACAGGGTGGACACAATAATAATCCGTGTCGTTTCGGTACTCAGCGAGCGATGCGACGCGCGGATCAGGGGTGAATAGCAGTGGCATTGACCAAAGCGGATCTGACGGAAAACCTGTTCGAACAACTCGGTTTCAACAAGCGCGAATCGAAAGAATTCGTGGATTGTTTTTTCGAGGAAGTTCGCTCAACCCTCGAAAACGGTGAATACGTGAAACTCTCCGGCTTCGGAAACTTCGAGTTGCGCGACAAGAATCAGCGACCTGGCCGAAACCCGAAAACCGGCGAAGAGATTCCGATCTCGGCGCGTCGAGTCGTGAGTTTCAAGCCGGGACAGAAAATGCGTGCCCGCGTCGAGTCGAGCATTGACGCAAATAGCTGAAGCGCTACCAAAAATCCCGGACAAACGCTATTTCACCATTGGTGAAGTCAGCGAACTGTGCCGGGTAAAGCCCCATGTGCTCAGATACTGGGAGCAGGAATTCACGCAGTTGAAGCCGGTGAAGCGCCGTGGCAATCGGCGCTATTACCAGCAGCACGACGTACTCATTGCGCGCGACATCCGCATGTTGCTCTACGAACAGGGCTTCACAATCCAGGGCGCACGCCTTCAGTTGCGCGACAAGGGACGCGCTCTGGCCGCACTGCCGACCGCGAGCGCCTCGGATTCGCTGGCCGCGATTCGCCATGACCTCGAGTCGATCATAAAAAGCCTGGAATAAGTGCCGGGAATGCTCGACGCAGGGCTCTGTTCTGGTACCATACGCGGCTTGAGTCGGGGTATGGCGCAGCTTGGTAGCGCGTCTGCATGGGGTGCAGAAGGTCGTAGGTTCGAATCCTGCTACCCCGACCAATAATCCTTCCCAATATCAGCGGCTTATGGCGTTCGCCAGTTGGTCAGTTTCTGACCGTACCGCTTCGATAACGAAACCATACCGAAATATCAACTCATGCCGGTCCGGGTTTGCTTGTTGCACCGCGCGGATCAAGGCTTTGTACGGTCTGAGTTTACGCTGCAGGGCGTCCGTGTCGTTCGTTACTAGGTCATATGCCGACCGTAAAACGTCAGTGGAATCGCTATCCCGTTTGTTCTTGCCCGATGCAAAGCCTACGGCGTTGATCCGCGGGGCGCGAAATCTCAGCTAGCGCTTTGGGCCGATGGTGACCGGCAACGTGCGATAGCCGCCGTTTGTCCTTGCTAGAATAATCAGCTGGACCAGACCGATGTGACCCATGAGCCCGCGCGATGACCTGGAGGGGATCGTAGCCCCCGATCTGCTGCACCGCTGCAATCCTGCTCGTGTCTCGCTGTTTCTTCGTGACGCACTGACGCCAAGGCTGAAGGCCGCGACGGCTTCGGTACGAAGGGTAGCGAATACAAGGCGTATTCAGTGCTGCTGATGGCGGATGCATTGCGCGGCCATGACGTGTGCATGTCACTACTCATGACTCGACGACGCACCGGTGCGCCATGGGACCGGGTCGTTGGCTCTTGCCGGTTCGCCTTGCGGCCAGGCTCGGCCCGCTTTTCCGTTTCGCGATGAGCGCTGGCCGGTATGCGCCTTCGCCGAGCGGCGCTTTGCATATGGGCTCGTTGCTCGCCGCGCTCGGTAGCTATTTACAGGCTCGCGGCCAGGGCGCCCGCTGGCTGCTCCGTATCGATGATCTGGATACGCCACGCGTCGTGGCAGGGGCTGATCGCCGTATTCTGGACGCGCTGACGGTTTTCGGGTTCCGCTGGGACGGGGATGTGTTGTATCAAAGCGCACGGCGCGCTGCATACGCCTGTGCGCTGGATGCGCTGTTAGCAACAGGCCGGGCATTCGAGTGCGGATGCACGCGCCGGGAAGCGCAGGCTGGCGTCAAGGGTATCGAAGGGCCGATATATCCCGGCACCTGCCGCGACGGTTTGCCGCCTGGGCGCCTGTCGCGCTCGCTGCGCCTGCGTGTCGACGAGTCGCCATTGTGCTTTGTCGACGCGATCCAGGGTCGTCATTGCCAGATATTGTCACGGGATATCGGCGACTTCGTGATCCGCCGTGCGGATGGCATCGCCGCCTATCAGCTGGCGACCGTGCTCGACGATGCCCATCAAGGAGTGAGCGAGGTAGTGCGCGGGGCCGATCTGTTGTCGTCGACGCCGCGACAGATGGCGTTACAGCGCAACTTGGGTTTGCCTGTGCTGAGCTACGGACATCTGCCGGTGCTTGTCGACGCCGACGGGCAGAAACTTGGCAAGAGCCGCGGCGCGCTGGGTCTGAGCGCGGACGCGATCGCCGACCAGCTATGGTGCTGTCTGGATCTATTGGGCCAGAACCCGCCCGATACGATCCGGGATGCTGCTGTACCGCGCGTGATGCGCTGGGCTATCGACAACTGGAATATCGAACTGGTGCCGCGTGTGCAAACGCTGGATGCGCAGGTCTACCAGCGGTCGTCATCCCAGCGCTCGGGGTTCGCCCAGTAGCGCGAATTTAGCCACCCCGGCGTGGTCTTGTAATCATGAATGTCGTAGCGATAAATGGCCCACCCGGGGGCGATATAGCGGCTGTTCGCGCTGCGGCGAAAGCCGAGCGCAATGAAATCCGAACTGTTCCAGACGGTCTGATCGGGAGTGGTTGGCCCCGTGACCACGAGCACGCCTGCCGCGCGCGTATCGCGTAGTTGCCCGAGAAGGCGATTTCCCGCGGGACGCGGCAATCGCGCGAGCCCATTGATCACGACGGCGAGGTCGAAGCGCTCGCCGTTGCGCATGGCGGTCGGCTCTAGGCTCTGGTCTGCCGAGAGTATGACTGTGGACGCGCGGCTATTGCGTTGGAGTCGCGTCGTGTCAGGTGCGTCGCCGATGAACAGCAGCCGCTCGGGCGCGCGTTGCTGAACGAACGTCTGAAGATATTCATGGATGACATCGGGCAGGGTGGCCATGACGCAAGCCTATGAGAATGTCAGTCTATTGGGAACACGGGCTGATTGATGGCGCTTGTGTGGACGCAGTTGTATTGACGACGCCCACAAAAAAGCCCGGCCTCAGTAGAGGCCGGGCCCGACTATCTAGAACAGCCGTGTCTTACTGACTGGTAACGTTCAGTTCGACGCGACGGTTCTGAGCGCGGCCAGCGGCCGTCTCGTTGGTCGCAACCGGGTTGGACTCGCCATGACCCTGCGTACCGGTGATGCGGCTGCTCGTGATGCCATGCTGCATCAGGTAGGAGCGAACCGAATCAACACGGCGCTGGGACAGACCCTGGTTGTACTGCTCGGTGCCGATGCTGTCGGTGTAACCGTCAACACGGAACGTGATGTCGTCGCTGGCCTGCAGCGCATCAACCACGTTGTCCAGGCGGTTCTCAGCCTGCGACGTGAGCTTGGCGGAATCGAATTCAAAGGTCACACCCTTGAGGACGATCGGAGCCATCTTCTCGATCGGGCAGCCACGTGCGTCGACTTCGGTGCCACGCGGAGTGCCGGGGCACTGGTCGTTGGCGTCGATGACGCCGTCGCCATCGCTATCCATCGGCTGGGCCGGGGCCGGAGCCGGGGCCGGAGCAGCTGCCTGCGGGGGCGCACCCAGCGGGATCTGCAGACCGAGGGACAGGATATGGTCGTCGTAACGTGCGTCTTCGAAACCGGCGCCGAACACGTCGGCACTGTCGACCGTGGTGTAGCGGTAGCGGTATTCAGCACGAACGGCCAGGCCGTAATCGTTGATCTGATACATGTAACCCAGACCCGCGTCCAGGAAATCGGTATCAGCATCGTCGCCGAGGCGAACGCCACTGTCCGTGCGGTTCACGCCCGGATCGGTCTTGCCCCATGCGGCACCCAGGATGCCGTAGACCGGCAGCGTGTCACGGGCCGGGAAGAACAATGCATCAAGACCAAAGCCGTATAGATCGGCGTCCTGCGCATCGTTACCGTTGTATTCCTGATCCGGGTTGAAGTAGAAGCCGAACAGCTCCAGGTTCAACCAGCTGGTGATGGGCTTACCGATAGCCAGCGTGCCGCCAATGCTGTCGTCATTGTCGATGCTGGTGCGCGGAAGGTTGGCGTTGCCGCCGACCGAATCGCTATCGAAAAAGCCGTAGCTGACCATCGGTGCTACGTAAAAGCGCTTGTCCTGCGGCGTGTTGTCTTGAGCGATGGCGCCGGCCGAGAAGGCGAGCCCCAGCGCGCCTGCAACACAGGCGGTGAGCGGTTGCTTGAAATGCATAGTTCAAAACTCCCTTGAACGGGTTTAGGTTTGTTGTGCGGTCCCATTCACCGAACTGTCGAACAAGTGTTCTCAAACCGGTGACGTGCCAACAGATTATGCGGTGTTTTGCAGAAATTAGCAATCGGCGGTGTCGCTTGTACTCGGAAAAATTACCTGCAATCATCCGCGGCCGCTTTGCTGATTATAAAGGGCTTCGGTGCCAATGGATACCAATCACATCAAGACTCGGATGGAGACGCTTCGCGAGCGTCTGAGCGACCTCCGGGGGTATCTTTGACTACGCGGAAAAAAGCGAACGACTGACAGAGCTTGACGCCGAACTTGCCCACGGCGAGATCTGGGCTGAGTCGCCCGACAAGGCACAGGCGTTCGGGCAGGAGAAGGCGCGCCTGGAAGAGGTCGTCATGCCGATGGATCAGGCGCTGGCCACCCTCGATGACAGCGCCGAGCTGGTCGAGATGGCCGCGGCCGAAGATGATGCATCGGTAATCGCGGATATCGACGGCGAACTGGATGAAGTCGAACGCCATGTGAAGGCGCTCGAGTTCCAGCGTATGTTCTCGGGCGAGGCGGATGCCAGCAATGCGTTTGTAGATATCCAGGCCGGCTCCGGCGGCACCGAAGCGCAGGACTGGGCCGAGATGCTGCTGCGCATGTATCTGCGCTGGTGCGAGCGGCGTGGCTTTGCCACCGAGGTCATCGAGTTGTCGGCCGGCGATGTCGCGGGCATCAAGAGCGCGACGTTCTCGGTAACCGGCAGCTACGCCTATGGCTGGATGCGCACCGAAACTGGCGTGCACCGACTGGTGCGCAAGTCGCCGTTCGATTCCGGCGCCCGTCGGCACACGTCGTTTGCCGCTGTCTTCGTGGCGCCAGAGATCGATGACGCGATCGAGATCGAGATCGATCCGTCGGATCTGCGCGTGGATGTGTATCGCGCGAGCGGGGCGGGTGGCCAGCACGTCAACCGAACGGAATCGGCAGTGCGCATCACTCATGAGCCGAGCGGCATTGTGGTGCAGTGTCAGAACGATCGTTCGCAGCACAAGAATCGCGCGACCGCGATGAAGCAGCTCAAGTCCAAGTTGTACGAGCGCGAGCTCGCCGAGCGACGGGCCGCGGCCGAGATCACCGAGGCCGGCAAGTCGGACATCGGCTGGGGCAGCCAGATTCGTTCCTATGTCCTGGATCAGTCGCGGATCAAGGATCTGCGTACCGGCGTGGAAGTCGGCAATACCCAGGGTGTGCTCGACGGCGATCTCGACGAGTTCGTCGAGGAAAGCCTGAAACAGGGCCTATAAAGAGAGTGGTAATAGAATGACTGAATCGAGCTCCGGCGCCGGCGAAACCCATCGTCTGGTCGCGCAGCGCAAGGAAAAGCTCGCGGCGTGGCGTGAACAGAGGGCCGCGTTCCCGAATGACTTTCGCCCGGATGCGCTGGCAGGCGAACTCCAGCAGCGTCATGCCGACGACGCTGCGGAAGTCCTCGACGAGGCGGGGCATGAAGTCGCCGTCGCCGGGCGACTGCTGGCCAAACGTGTCATGGGCAAGCTCAGTTTCGCCACGCTGCAGGATCGCAGCGGGCGTATTCAGTTGTTCATGCAGCGCGACCTGCTCGGCGAGGACGAATACAAGGCGTTCAAGCAGCTCGATATCGGCGACATCGTCGGCGTGCGCGGCAAGCTCTCGCGCACCAACAAGGGCGAGCTATCGGTGCGGGCCGCGGACTGGCGGCTGCTGACCAAATCGCTGCGCCCGCTGCCGGAGAAATGGCACGGCCTGTCGGATACCGAGGCGCGATATCGTCAGCGCTACGTCGATCTGATCATGAATCAGGATTCGCGCGCAGTGTTCATGGCCCGCAGCGCGATCGTGCGCGGTGTGCGTGATTTCTTCGAGGCGCGTGATTTCCTCGAAGTGGAGACGCCGATGCTCCAGGCGATACCCGGCGGTGCCGCGGCGCGGCCGTTCGTCACCCACTACAACGCGCTCGATCATGATTTCTATCTGCGCGTCGCGCCGGAGCTGTATCTCAAACGGCTGGTCGTGGGCGGGCTCGAGCGCGTGTTCGAGCTCAATCGCAATTTCCGTAATGAAGGCGTGTCCACGCGACACAACCCCGAATTCACCATGCTCGAGTTCTATCAGGCCTATGCCGATCATCACGATCTGATGGACTCGATCGAAGCGCTACTGCGCACGCTCTCGGACCACGTCGCCGCACACCACGGACAGGCCTGCAACGAGGACGCGGTGCGTTTCGAGCAGCCGTTCGAGCGCCTTACAATGCGCGAAGCGGTACTCAGGTATAACGAGAATATCGATCAGCAACTAATTGATGACAAGGAACAATTGTCGAGATTTGCAGAAAGTGCCGGCGTCCGCGGCGAAGCGAGCTGGGGGCAGGGTAAATGGCTGACCGAGTTATTCGAGGAAACGGTCGAGCACAAGCTCGTAACGCCCACTTTTGTAACAGATTATCCTGCTGAAGTGTCACCGCTCGCGCGCCGGCGAGACGACAATCCGGAGGTGACCGAGCGCTTCGAGTTGTTCATTGCCGGGCGCGAGATCGCCAACGGGTTCTCCGAGCTCAACGACGCCGAGGATCAGGCCGCGCGGTTCCAGGCCCAGGCCGACGCCAAGGCTGCGGGTGACGACGAAGCCATGTACTACGACGCAGACTTCATCAACGCGCTGGAGTACGGCCTGCCGCCGACCGCCGGTGCCGGCATCGGCATCGATCGCGTGGTCATGCTGCTGACCGGGCGCAGTGCGATTCGTGACGTGCTGCTGTTCCCGCAGCTACGGCCGCAGGCGGCCACACCCGGCTGAGTGCGCGGGCCGCCTAGTCGGGCCGCTCAGTCCGGCGTGGCGTAGGGCAGGTCGAGGCGCTCCAGCGGCGTCTGTCCGCAGACCAGAGGCTGTGTCGCGGCGCTCGTCTTGAGTACGGCGAGCAGCCGGCCGGAGTCGCCGGTGCCGGCGCTCTGGAGCACTGTGCCCTGGCGCTCGCCCGCGCCGTCGAGCACGTCCGCGCCAGCGACCGGCATCTGACCGCTCCAGGCCATGCGATAAAGACGCCGGGTCAACGTGCCGCGATAATGCAATCGTGCGATGACTTCCTGGCCCGGATAGCAGCCCTTGTCGAAGTCGATCGCCAGCAGCCAGTGCAGATTGAGCATCTGCGGTACGAACAGTCCCTGCGTGGCCGCGTGTAGCTCCGGAAGGCCTGCATCGATGTCCATGAGTGCCCAGGCGTGATCATCCACCGCAAGCGCGCCGGCGGGACGTTTCTTGCCCGCAGGCGCTAGTACCAGCGCGCGCGGGCGGTCGTCGCTGGGCGTCGGCAGACCCAGCAAGAGATGATCGTCGCGGGCCTCGGTTCGATTCGCGGTCGGCGCGTCGTCGGTGACCATGCCATAGATATCGAAACGCGGCGTGGCGTCTTCGAGCGTCACCCGCGCGCGCAATACGAACATGCGCAGACGCTTGAGTACCGAGTCGACCAGATCCACTGGCAGCAGCAGTAGATAACCGTCGTTGTCCACGAGCACGCGCGTAACCATCAGCGCACGCCCCTTCGCGTCGCACCAGGCCGACAGGAAATTCCGGTCCGGTCCGAGCCGGGCGACATCGTTGGTCAGTTGCGCGCGCAGGAATGTGCCCGCGTCGTCGCCGCGGACTTCGATAACGCCGAGTGGACTCGGGGGCAGGGTGTTAGAGCCGGTCATGAGTGCATCCAAATCGATTTTCGGGCGTAGTCTACTCTCTACGTAAAGCCTTTAACGGCGGTGTTTGGCCGGCCCGATTCAGCCGGGATTCATCTTGCCAGCAGCCGCCCACACGTTTAGAGTACCGCCATGTCAGATGAACGTTTGTCGCCCCTCGAAGACGGCGAAGCCACCCAGCCCGCTTCGTCGGAAGAGCAGCGCGACGCCAACGGTCGTACCCAACCGTCTCCCTCCCCAGCGACCCGGTCGCTCGATTTGCCCCGCGAATACGGTGGACGCAAGGGCCTGGAGCCCGTGCGTTATGGCGATTGGGAGAAGAACGGTCGTTGCATCGACTTCTGACCCAGAATTTCCGCTGAATTTTCCACCGTCATTTGGGGACAGTCATGAGTCAACAGCAGGCCAATCGTCCGCTTTCGCCGCATCTGCAGATCTATCGCTGGCAGATATCCATGCTCACCTCGATCGCGCACCGTGCCTCGGGCATCGTGCTGTCGATCGGTAGCGTATTTCTCGCGTTCTGGCTGATCGGCGCTGCGAGCGGGCCCGATGCCTTCGCCGGCATCAACGGGTTTGCCGCATCCTGGTTCGGCCAGCTGCTGATGTTCTGCTGGTCCTTCGCGCTGTTCTATCACCTGTGCAACGGCGTACGGCATCTGGTCTGGGATGTCGGCGTGGGTCTGGACATCGAAACCGCGCGCCTGACCGGCTATGTCGCGATCGGTGTGGCCGCCGCACTCACGATTTTCGTCTGGATATGGGCCTTCATCGCCTGATCCCACCTTTTTCGTTTTCCCGGAGACTTTGACATGAGCAGTATTCGTTCAGCGCTTGGACAAGCGCGCGGGCTGGGCAGTGCGAAGACGGGTGTCGGCCATTGGTGGGCGCAGCGCGTGAGCGCCGTGGCGCTGGTGCCGTTGACCCTGTGGTTCGTCGCCTGCCTGGCGTCGCAACTCGGTGCCGATTATTCGAGCGTCACCAACTGGCTCTCATCGCCGTTGCAGGCGTCGCTCCTGGCCATTTATCTGGCCGCGATCTTCTATCACTCCCAGCTCGGGCTGCAGGTCGTGATCGAGGACTATGTACACATCGAATCGGTCAAGATGGCCGCACTGATCGCGTTGCAGCTGGCCAACATCCTGCTGGCCGTGGCCGCCATCTTTTCCGTCATCATGATTCTGGTAGGAGCCGCCTGATGAGCGAAAGCTACGACATAATCGACCATCAGCACGACGTCGTCGTGGTCGGCGCCGGTGGTGCTGGACTGCGTGCGACCCGCGGGTTGGCCGATGCAGGCCTGTCCACGGCGTGTATCACCAAGGTCTTTCCCACCCGCAGCCATACCGTGGCCGCACAGGGCGGCATCGCCTCGTCGCTCGGCAACATGAGCGACGATGACTGGCGCTGGCATGCCTACGACACCATCAAGGGTGGCGACTGGCTTGGCGACCAGGACGCCATCGAGTACATGACCAAGGAAGCGGTTCCGGCGATCATCGAACTCGAGCACGACGGTGTGCCGTTCTCGCGCACCGAAGACGGGCGTATCTATCAGCGTCCGTTCGGCGGCATGACCACAAAGTTTGGCGAAGGCCCGGCTGCACAGCGCACCTGCGCGGCTGCCGACCGTACCGGCCACGCATTGCTGCACACGCTCTATCAGCAGTCGCTCAAGGCCAGAGCCGAATTCTTCATCGAATACTTCGCCATCGACCTGCTGATGACCGAAGACGGCGAATGCAAGGGCGTGATGGCTTGGGATCTGCAGGGCGGTACGCTGCATCGCTTCCGTGCACATCAGGTGATCCTGGCCACGGGCGGCTACGGCCGTGCCTACTTCTCCTGTACGTCGGCACACACTTGCACCGGCGACGGCATGGGCATGGCGCTGCGTGCCGGCCTGCCGATTCAGGATCCGGAGTTCGTTCAGTTCCATCCGACCGGCATCTACGGCGCGGGCTGTCTGATCACCGAAGGCGCCCGCGGGGAAGGCGGTTATCTGACCAACTCCGAGGGCGAGCGATTCATGGAGCGCTATGCGCCCAACGCCAAGGACCTGGCGTCCCGTGACGTGGTCAGCCGCGCCGAGACCGTCGAGATCAACGAAGGCCGTGGCGTGGGCGAGAACAAGGATCACACGCTGCTGCATCTCGAGCATCTCGGGCCTGAGGTTCTACATGAACGCCTGCCCGGAATTACCGAAACCGCAAGGATTTTTTCCGGCGTCGATGCAACCAAGGAGCCGATCCCGGTACTGCCGACCGTGCACTACAACATGGGTGGCATTCCGACCAACGCCTTCGGCGAAGTGGTCACCCTCAAGGATGGCGACCCGGATTCGATCGTGCCGGGCCTGATGGCGGTCGGTGAAGCCGGCTGCGTGTCCGTGCATGGCGCCAATCGTCTGGGGTCCAACTCGCTTCTGGATCTGGTCGTGTTCGGTCGTGCGGCGGCGCATCGCTGCACCGAAATCGTCACCAAGGGCGCGACTCATCGCGCCGACATCAAGCCCTCCGAGGAAAAGGCGTTGTCGCGCTTCGATCGCCTGCGTCATGCCAAGGGCGATATGCCCACCGCACAGCTGCGCGACAGTCTGCAACGTTCGATGCAGAAGCACGCCGCGGTGTTCCGCAACGAGGAGAACCTCGATAAAGGTGTGGTGCAGATCAATAAAGAGGTCGAGGCGTTCGCTAACGTCGGTGTGACCGACCGCTCCATGACCTGGAACAGCGATCTGGTCGAGACCATGGAACTCGAGAACCTGCTCGGCTGCGCGATCACGACCATGCACGCCGCCGCCAACCGCAAGGAAAGCCGAGGCGCGCACGCGCACGAGGAATATTCCGAGCGCGACGACGAAAACTGGATGAAGCATTCGCTCGTCTGGCATTACGGCGGCGCCGAGACGAAGATCGATTATCGTCCCGTGCACATGCAGCCGATGAGCTCGGACATGGATCACGTGCCGCCCAAGAAGCGGGTGTACTAAGAAATCCGAAAGCCGCCGGCAACGGGCGTTGCCGGCGGCACGTTTTTAGTAACGGAGGCCTGTCATGGCTCAATTTCGACTTCCCAAGAATTCCCGTATCACCAAGGGCAAGCGTTTCGACGCGCCCAAGGACGCGAAAAACACGAAGACGTTTCGTGTCTATCGCTGGGAGCCCGAATCCGGTGAAAACCCGCGCGTGGACAGCTATACGCTGGATCTGGACAAGTGCGGACCGATGGTCCTGGATGCGTTGATCAAGATCAAGAACGAGGTCGACGCGACGCTGACTTTCCGACGCTCCTGCCGCGAAGGCATCTGCGGCTCCTGCGCGTTCAATATCGACGGCAAGAACACGCTCGCCTGCACGACCCGAATCGCGGATACCGAAGGCGATATCCGCATCTATCCGCTGCCGCATATGCCGGTAGTCAAGGATCTGGTGCCGGATCTGACCCACTTCTATGCCCAGCTCGAGTCGATCGAGCCGTGGGTCAAGACCGATACGCCGGCGCCGACCCGCGAGCGGCTGCAGACGCCGGAAGACCGGGCCAAGCTGGATGGACTCTACGAGTGCATTCTGTGTGCCTGCTGTTCGACGTCGTGCCCGAGCTACTGGTGGAACCCGGAGCGCTATCTGGGGCCGGCCGTGCTGTTGCAGGCCTATCGCTGGATCGTGGATTCGCGCGACGAAGCCACCGGCGACCGTCTCGACGCACTCGAGGATCCGTTCAAGCTCTATCGTTGTCATACGATCATGAACTGCACCAACACGTGCCCGAAGGGGCTCAACCCCGCCAAGGCGATTGCCGAAACCAAGAAGCTGCTGCTCGAACGCCGCGGCTGAACGCCACTGCAAACGCGGCTCCACCGCGGGCCGCGTTTTTTTATGGCGGGAGTGAACCCATGAGTGAAAAAGCGCGCATACGCTGGCTTTGCCGGCGCGGCATGAAAGAACTGGACGTTCTGCTGGAGCGATTCATCGGCGCCGAGTACGACAAGCTCGACGCGCGCGAGCACGCCGAGTTCCTGGCGCTGGTGGAGAAAGAGGACCCGGATCTCTACTACCTGATCATGGAACGCACGGCGCCGGAAAACGATATCCAGGCGGATCTGCTCGCCCGTATCCGTCTATTCACCCGCCCAGCCGCCGCCGGCTGAGGCATGAGTGACGCGTTCGCCGGCACGCTGCATCTGGTCGTGCGGGTGTCGCCGACGCATCGATGGCTCGTGGTCTGCGAGCACCTCGTTGGTGCGGTGGTCTTGGCGCTGTTGGCCTGGCATCGACCGCTGCTGCTGGGCCTGCTTCCGCTGCTTGCTGGCTCGGCCCGTCTGGGCCTGCGCCGCGCCGCGTTGAACACACCCACAAGCCTGCTGCGGCTGCGATGGCCGAGCGAGGGCGAGATGCGCTGGCAGACGGCCGACGGCACATGGCATGACGGGCGACTGGCGCATGCATTCGTCGCCGGCACCTGGCTGGTGATTCTCACCCTGCGTGACGACGCCCAGCGATGGCGACGAACGCGTTGTCTGCTTTTCGGCGACGCGCTGACACGCCAATCGCATCGGCAGCTGCGTGCGCGCCTGACCGTGATGCCGCCGCAACAGGCGCCGATGGATGCTTGAGGCCCGTTATTGGCTGGTGGTGGCGTTCGTATCCCTCGCGTGCGGCTGCGGGCAGGCCGTCGCCGGCGGCGCGGCCCAGATCGAGTGGGATAGTTGTCCGACGCAGGCGCAGGCGTTCAGTGCCGCGCGCATGCAATGTGGATGGCTGAATACCGGCGACACACTGGCCGAACGGCCGGTCCGGCTGCGCGTGGTGGTGCTGCGCAACGATCCCCGCGCGGACGATGCGCACCCGTTGATTTATGTGCCGGGCGGGCCGGGCAGCAACGCTGGTCTCGACGCTGCCTCCCTCAAGGGCTGGCGATCCTGGCAGCAACGTGTGGGCTGGCACCACGATATCGTGCTCTTCGACCCGCGCGGCACCGGCGAAAGCCGCCCGCGGCCGACCTGCGACAAAAGAGATGGCCAGCAGGCGCCGGTGCCGCCGTTGCGCGCGGCGACCGGATTCAATAGCGAGGCCGATGCGGCGCTGCACTGCTACCGCGCGCTTGGCCCGGCGACCGCCGCGCAGCTGGGGCCGACGGCTCAGTTGCGTGATCTGGCTCATCTGATAAAAGCGCTGGACGCGACCGGCGCTCAGCTATGGGGCGTGTCCTACGGCACCCGCATTGCCAGGCTGTTCGCCGCGCGTCATCCGGAGCGTGTCCAGACGCTGATCCTGGACTCGATGTTTCCCTTCGAGCAGGACGACTTGCTCGCGCTGCCGGCGCAGATCGGCGGTGCACTCGAACAACTCGACACCCGCTGTAAGCACCAGGGCGCGGCCTGTGAGTCGATGCCGAGTGCGCAGGTCGAGCAGCTGCTGGCGCAATACGAGCGGACCCCGCCAACGCTGATGGTTACAGCCGGGGAAGGGCGCGCGCAGCCGTTTACGGTCACGCCGTACCGGCTATTGCTGATGATCCTGTTCTCGACCTACGATCGTGGCAATGCAGCGGATACGCGCGTCCGTCTGGTGCGCGCGCTTGACGGTGATCCCCAGGCGCTGGCGCCGCTGGCGGATCGACTGCGACGTCAGGCTCAGGACGAGGCCCGCAACGAAGCCGTTTTCTGGAGCACGCGCTGTGCGTTCGGCGGCGGTGTGCCTCAGGAGAGAGCCTGGCGGCAGGCGTTGTCGGCGTATCCCGCACTGGCCCGGTATCTCGCGCCGGCGCGCGGCGCGCCGGTATGCGATCAGTGGCAGGTGCCGCGCCTGGACGCACCAGGGCCGGACGCGGCCGTGAACGTGCCGACGCTGGTCGTGGCCGGTCGCGCGGATACGGTCACGCCGAGCGCCTGGGCGACACGGTTCGTGCGAACCCACCCGCAGGTTCGATTGGTGCGGGTAAAAGAGGCCGCGCACGCAGTGACGTTCTCGAATGCCTGCGCCCAGCTGGCCGTGTCCCGTTTTCTGGATGACTCGGCAGACGCCCGGATGCCGGACTGCGACGCGCCGAGGGATCAGAGCGGCCGATAGACCACGGCTGGATCGGAACGCTCCGGTGCCGGCGACAGCACCGTGTCCATGGCCCGCGGCAGCACATGCGGGAAATCGCGTGTGTAGTGCAGGCCGCGGCTTTCGCGGCGGGCGAGCGCGCTGCGAATGATCAGTTCCGCGACCTGGGCCAGGTTGCGTAGTTCCAACAGACCCGGCGTGACCCGGAAGCTGCCGTAATAGTCGTGGATTTCACGGCGCAGCAGCTCGATGCGGTGCAAGGCGCGCTCGAGGCGCTTGGTGGTGCGAACGATGCCGACGTAATCCCACATGAAGCGGCGTATTTCCTGCCAGTTGTGAGCGACCACGACCTCTTCGTCGGAATCGGTCACCCGGGACTCGTCCCAGGGCGGCAGATCGTCGTAGCCGCCGGCGGGCGGCTGGGCGTCGATATCGCTGGCCGCCGCGGTGGCATAGACGATGCATTCGAGCAACGAGTTGCTGGCCATGCGATTGGCTCCGTGCAGGCCGGTGAAAGCGCATTCGCCGATCGCATAGACGCCGGCGATATCGGTACGTCCGGCCAGGTCGGTGACCACGCCGCCGCAGGTGTAGTGCGCCGCTGGGACCACGGGCAGCGCCTCACGGCTCATGTCCAGCCCCAGTTCCAGGCAGCGCTGGTTGATCACCGGGAAGTGTTTTTCGATGAAGGCCTTGTCACGGTGGCTGATATCCAGCCAGACATGCGGCTGGCCGGTGCGTTTCATCTCAGCGTCGATGGCGCGGGCGACGATATCGCGCGGTGCCAGCTCGGCCCGCGGGTCGTGATCGGGCATGAAGCGACTGCCGTCAGCCAGTTTCAGCAGGGCGCCTTCGCCGCGCAGCGCTTCGCTGATCAGAAACGAGCGTGCCTGTGGATGGTAGAGACAGGTCGGATGGAATTGCATGAATTCCATGTTGGCCACGCGCGCGCCGGCGCGCCATGCCATGGCGATGCCGTCACCGCTGGCCGAGTGCGGGTTGCTGCTGTACAGATACGCCAGATTGGCGCCGCCCGTGGCCAGCACGACATGACCCGCGACGAGCGTGCGTACCGTATCGGCGTTGATGTCGAGCACATAGACACCGCGACAGCGCCCACGCGGCTCGTCCGCGTCGCGGGTCATGATCAGTTCCACCGCCATGTGATGCTCGAGTACGGTGATCTGCGGCGCCTGACGGGTGAGTCCTTCCAGCGTGGTCTCCACCGCGCGCCCGGTCGCATCGTCGGCGTGGATGATACGGCGGTGGCTGTGACCGCCTTCGCGGTTGAGGTGATAGGCATAGCCCGCGGCGCTGTCGTCGCCGGCATCGGCACGCGTGAACGGCACGCCGCGATCGATCAGCCATTCGATCGCCTCGCGCGACTTCGAGACAGTGAAACGCACGGCGGGTTCGTCGCACAGGCCGGCCCCGGCGTCGAGCGTGTCCGCCACGTGGGCGTCGATGCTGTCCTGAGCATCGAGCACGGCCGAGATGCCGCCCTGCGCGTACCATGTGCTGCCCTCGGCGAGCGCACCTTTGGAAATAACCGCGATCCGACGCTCGCCCTGGGCCAGGCGCAAAGCGAGCGTAAGGCCCGCTGCGCCGCTGCCGACGACGACCACATCAAAGCGTTCTGGCAACGTTTTATTCGATTCCGGCATGACGAAACGGGCTCGCACCGATAGACTGAGCGCCTCGGCGCGACGCGCTCTATTGGAATGTATGACAGACAGATGACCGTTGGCAGCATAGCGCAAAACAATTGCGAACTATTTGTAGAATCCGTGGTCTACATGGATATCGACGGCTGGGCGTCTTCTATTGACGAGGTAAATTCGCGCATCCATTGCTTTTGTTCTGCAGCCGGGCGGCGCCACGTTTAGATGAATGAAGACGCGAGCGACGACCAGCTGGTAGCCCGGGCCCAGTCTGGCGACAACCGTGCTTTTGACTTGCTCATTCGCAAGTATCAGCACAAGGTCATCAAACTGGTGGCTCGGTACGTGAGTCCGGCCGATGCGCCGGATGTGGCGCAGGAAGCCTTCATCAAGGCCTATCGTGCGCTGGGCGGTTTCAAAGGCAACAGTGCGTTCTACACATGGTTATATCGAATATCGATCAACACCGCGAAGAACTTTCTGGTGGCCCGCTCACGCAGGCCGGCCAGCCAGGACATCGACGTTGCGGACGCCGAGGCGTTCGGGCATATGGATCGTTTCTCCGAGCAGGACACGCCGGAGGCGTTGCTGGAAAGCGAGGAGATTCGGGATACGGTCATCAACGCGATACAGGATTTGCCCGAAGACTTGCGCACCGCGATCATGTTGCGCGAGCTGGATGGCATGAGTTACGAGGAAATCGCCCAGTCAATGGATTGTCCGGTCGGCACCGTGCGTTCACGGATATTCCGTGCCCGTGCAGCGATCGAAGAGAAACTGGTGTCCCTGGCGGACAAGTGAGGTCAGCATGAACGAGCAGTTTTCAGCTTTTCTGGACAACGAAGCCACCCGGGACGAGTCCGACTCGGTCCTCAATGCGCTCTTGCGCGACGAGCAGCTCCGCGAGAGCTGGAGCCGACAGCAGTGGCTGCGCACGACGTTGCGCGCCCACCGCGGTGAAGTCGCCACCGAACTGGATATCGGTTTCTCCACCCGGGTGATGCAGGCCATTGCTGCAGAAGACCAGGGCGAGACGCCGATGGTCGCGGATTCGCGCGTGGTGCCGCTGCGCCGTTCCTCGGCAGGGCGCCGCCGCTGGCGCAGCATGACCGGGCTTGCACTGGCGGCGTCGGCGGCCGGGGCCGTGTTTCTGGTGAGCAGCGGATCGTTGCAGAGCGACGGCGTCGGCGGCGACGCAATGCCCGGCGCGACTGTCGCCACTGCGGATGCCGCTTCCGGCACGCCGACCCGGGTGGCCAGCACCCGCGATGTGGCCAACACACCGAGCGATACCGCCGGCATGGTCGCGTCCAACGAACTGGAAGAGGCCAGCGTTCAGCAGGCCAGCGACGAATCCACGCGTCCGGTTCGCCAGGGCCCGGCCGATCACTGGTCGGTATCCGATCCGGCGCTGCAGGACGAGCTCAACAGTTATCTCGTCGAGCATAACGGCCTGGCCCGTGGCTACGGACTGGCCGGTACAACGCCCGCGTTCGTGCGCGTGGCCACCTATGGGCAGGAACCGACGCAGTGACGCGAGCGCTTTCTGCGTTCCTCCTGCTATTCGGATTGGTTGGGCTTGCCGGCGCGGCGCCGGCAAGCAATCAGAACACCGGCGACGAGGCGTCCAGGGCATCGGTCGATGAACTGCTGTCCAGCGCTTCGTCGGCGGTTCGAACCGAGAACTACGAAGGCGTACTGGTCTATCTGCGCGAAAAACAGCTCGACACGCTGCGCGTCATTCACCGTTTCAAGGATAACGTAGAGCAGGAACGGCTTGTTTCTCTGACCGGCCAGCCGCGCGAGGTCATTCGTCGCGGCGGAGCCGTCACCTCGATTCTCCCCGACAGCAAGGTGGTGCTGATATCGCGCCATCAGCGCAAGGGTCTGCTCGGCAGCGTCGCGCAGTTCTCGCCCAAGCGCATGCGCGCAAGCTATCTGGTCAGCGACATGGGCCAGCGGCGGCTGTCCGATCGCATCGGCCGTCTGATCCAGATCACCCCGCGTGACGAGTTTCGTTACGGCTATCGCATGCTCATCGACGAAAAAACGCGGGTCCCGCTCAAGCTTGATCTATTGCGCGGCAACGATGTGCTCGAACAGCTGATGTTCACCCAGATCACTTTTCCGGAAGCGGTGGCCGACAAGGCGTTTCAGCCGGGCTACAACATCGAGGGCTTTCGTGTGATCGAGCATGAAGCCGTGCAGGTCGAGGACAAGCCGGTGCCCGAAGACGCATGGAAGCCGACCGATCTGCCGCCCGGTTTCGAACTGGCGGAAGACGGCGTCCGGCGCGTCACCGAAAACGGCTATGTTCGGCAGATGCTGTTCACCGACGGCGTGGCCACGGTGTCGGCGTTCATCGCGCCCGCCGGGCTGCGCAAGCCGCTGGAAGGCGCGACCACGATGGGCGCGGTCAACGCGTTCGGGCATGTCTCCGGCGACACCCAGATTACGGTCGTCGGCGAAGTGCCTGCGATTACCGTCCGTCAGATTGCCAGCAATCTCGTCCACGAAAGCCGGGCCTCGGCTGCCGAGGACAAGAAATAGCGTCATCGCTATCGGGGCGTAGCGGTGCCCGGCGGTGCTGGCCAGGTTTCACCGCTCGCGCTATCGTCGAGCCTAGCCGTTCGGGCTTTCGAATCTGCAGCTCGATGTCCGGGAGATGAATATTCCGGACGCAACGCCACCGAATGCAAAGAGTCCGTCGCCATGATGCATCGCCACCTGTCTTTTGCCACGCTCATTCCGGTTCTGCTGCTGTGCGCGCTCGTACTCAGCGCCTGCGGTAGCGATGACCCGCCGCCGGCGCCTAACGTCGGCCTCCCGGATTTCACCGGGCTGGTCAAGCACGTATCCCCGGCCGTTGTGAATATCAGTGCGTTGCCGGCGCAGGACAACGACAGCGCGGGTCAGGGCAGCGGTGCCCCCGGTGACGATGGCAAGAATCCGCTGGAGGGATGGCTGCGCCGGTTTTTCGAGGATCACCCGAACGGTAGCGAGGACGGCCCGGGCGCGGTGCCGAGCCCGATGCCGCCGGGCCCGGGTGCGATCCCGCATCCGTCGCTCGGCTCCGGATTCATCATTTCGAAAGACGGCTATATCCTGACCAATCGCCACGTCGTCGCCGATGCCGGCCAGATCGTGGTCAAGCTCAACGATCGCCGCCAGCTGGTGGCCAAGGTGGTCGGCGAGGACAGTTACAGCGATCTGGCGGTGCTCAAGGTCGATGCCAAAGATCTGCCGATCGTCAAGATCGGCGATCCCGAGAAACTGGAGGTCGGCTCCTGGGTGGTGGCCATCGGCTCGCCGTTCGGCTTCGAGACCTCGGTGACCGCCGGCATCGTATCGGCCAAGCAGCGCAATCTGGCCAGCGACCAGTACGTGCCGTTCCTGCAGACCGATGTGGCCATAAACCCCGGTAATTCCGGTGGCCCGCTGTTCAACCTCAAGGGCGAGGTCGTGGGTATCAATTCGCAGATCTACAGCCAGACCGGCGGTTATCAGGGGGTATCGTTCGCCATCCCCATCGATATCGCCATGGACGTGTCGAAGCAGCTGCGTGACAGCGGCAGCGTGACTCGCGGTTGGCTCGGCGTGCAGATTCAGGACGTGGATCGCGAGCTGGCGCAATCGTTCAAGCTCAAACGCCCGGAAGGCGCGCTGGTGGCACGTGTCATGCCCGACAGTCCGGCGGCAAAAGCCGGTATCCAGGCCGGCGACGTGATTCTGTCGTTCGACGATCAGGAAGTCGATTCCGCCGCGGCACTGCCGCCGCTGGTCGGCACGGTCGCTCCCGGCGAGAGCGCCACGGTGACGGTGCTCCGTGACGGCGATCGCCAGGATATCGACGTGGATATCGAAAAATTGCCCAAGGATCTGCTGGCCGGTGGCGATACGCCTGAAAAGCAGCCCGAGGAGACAAAGAAGAACGCCTACGGCTTGGCGCTGGAGTCTCTGGATACTAAGGCGCGGCGCGATCTCGGGCTCGACCAGGGCGGCGTGCGCGTTACCAGGGTCGAGCAGGGCGCCGGCATGGACGCCGGACTGCAGCCCGATGACGTGATCCTGGCGGTCGGTTCGGACAACGTCGAGGACGCCGGATCGCTGCGCGAGGCGCTGGATGACGCGAATGGGCCGGTGGCCCTGCTGGTGCTGCGCGGTGGCAATCGTCTCTATCTGGCCATGCGACCGAAAGACAAATGATAGAAAACCGTCACGGTGTCGCGCGTGAACGCTGAAACAGCGCCGCGCTAACGCGTATACTTGCGATCCATTCCGTCACCATCGCCCCGGTTCCTGCCGGGGCGATTGTTTTATGCCGCGCACGAATATTTAATGCAGTCACGCATACGTAACTTTTCCATCATCGCCCATATCGACCACGGCAAATCCACCCTGGCGGATTGCTTCATCAAGACCTGTCACGGTCTGACCGAGCGCGAAATGGCCGAGCAGGTGCTCGACTCGATGGATATCGAGCGTGAGCGCGGCATCACGATCAAGGCGCAGGCGGTCACGCTCGACTACGTCGCTGCCGATGGCGAGACCTACAAGCTGAACTTCATCGACACCCCCGGGCACGTGGATTTCTCCTACGAAGTCTCGCGTTCGCTGGCAGCCTGCGAGGGCGCGCTGCTGGTCGTCGACGCGTCGCAAGGCGTCGAGGCCCAGAGCGTGGCCAACTGCTACACCGCGATCGAGCAGGACCTCGAAGTGGTGCCGGTGATCAACAAGATCGACCTGCCCGCGTCCGACCCGGACCGTGTCTCACAGCAGATCGAGGACGTGATCGGCATCGACGCCACCGACCGGCTGCTGGTGTCGGCGAAGTCCGGCATTGGCATCACCGACGTGCTCGAAGCCATCATCCGTCGTATTCCGGCCCCGGATGGCGACGCCGACGCGCCGCTGCAGGCACTGATCGTCGATTCCTGGTTCGACAATTATCTCGGCGTCGTGTCGCTGGTACGAATCGTCAACGGTCGGCTGGCCAAGGGTGATCGGATCCGGGTCATGGCGACGGGGCGCGAACACGAGATCGACGACGTTGGCATCTTCACGCCCAAGAAGCAGAAACGAAAAGCGCTCGAAGTCGGTGAAGTCGGTTATGTGATCGCCGGCATCAAGGAGATCGACGGCGCGCCGGTGGGCGATACGCTCACCCACGCTCATGCGCCCTGCGAGAAACGTCTGCCGGGCTTTCGCCAGGTCCAGCCGCGGGTATTTGCCGGTGTCTATACGGTGTCGACCGACGACTACGAGGATTTTCGCGACGCGCTCGCCAAGCTGCGCCTGAACGACTCTTCGCTCAACTACGAGCCGGAAACCTCGGCAGCGCTGGGGTTCGGTTTCCGTATCGGCTTTCTGGGCATGCTGCACATGGAGATCGTGCAGGAGCGCCTGGAGCGCGAGTACAACCTGGATCTGATTACCACCGCACCCACCGTGGTCTACGAAGTGCTGACCAACGACGGCGAACTCCACGCCATCAGCAACCCCACGGCGCTGCCCGACGTCGGCCAGATCGACGAGATCCGCGAGCCGATCATTCGCGCCACCATTCTCATGCCGCAGGAATTCGTGGGGCCGGTGCTGCAGCTGTGCATGGAAAAGCGCGGCGTGCAGAAGGACATGCAGTACATGGGCAACTCGGTGTCGATGAACTTCGAGCTGCCGCTGTCGGAAGTAGTGCTGGATTTCTTCGACAAGCTGAAATCGGTGTCGCGCGGCTTTGCCTCGTTCGAATACGATTTCGCCCATTTCCAGGCCGCCGATCTTGTCCGTCTGGACGTGCTGATCAACGGCGAGGCGGTCGACGCGCTGGCCCATATCGTGCACAAGGAGCGTGCGCACGACCGCGGCAAGGTGCTGGTGGAAAAACTCAAGAAGCTGGTGCCGCGGCAGATGTTCGACGTCGCCATCCAGGCCACCATCGGCACCCGCATCATTGCCCGCTCGACGGTCAAGGCGATGCGCAAGAACGTCACCGCCAAATGCTACGGCGGCGACGTGTCGCGCAAGCGCAAGCTGCTGGAAAAACAGAAGAAGGGCAAACGCCGCATGAAGCAGCTCGGCAGCGTCGAGATTCCGCAGGAAGCCTTCCTTGCGGTGTTGTCGACCGACGAGTCGGATTGACGACCGTCCATCGGTCATAAGCAGGAGCGAGCAAGGCATGAGCAACGTGCATATGGATTTCGAGGCGTGGCTGGCGCTGGCCACCATCATCACCGGCATCGTCTGGCTTCTGGACAAGCTGGTCTTTGCGCCGCGCCGCTATGATGGTGACGCGCCCAACTGGGCGATCGAGTTCTCGCGTTCGTTCTTCCCGGTGCTGCTCGCGGTGCTCGTGCTACGCGCGTTCGTGTTCGAGCCGTTTCGTATTCCCTCGAAATCGATGGTGCCGACGCTGCTGGTCGGCGATTTCGTGCTCGTCAACAAGTTCGCCTATGGCCTGCGCGCGCCGGTCTTTCATACCAAGTTTGTCGACCTGGGTGAGCCCGAGCGTGGCGATGTCGTGGTGTTTCGCTATCCGCCCGATCCGACCAAGGACTACATCAAACGCATCATCGGCCTGCCGGGCGATCAGATCACCTACAGCGACGAGCATCTGTCGATCAACGGCAAGCGCGTGGAACTCGCGGACCAGGGGGTCTACGACGACCCCGACGCGGATGTGCGCGACAGCATGCGCAAGCTGATCGAGGACCTGCCGGATGCACAGCCGCACCCGGTGCTACAGGTCGTGGGCCGACGCGGTCCCGAAGTGAGCGTTACCGTGCCGGACGGGCATTATTTCGTCATGGGCGACAACCGCGACAACAGTGCCGATTCGCGTATCTGGGGTTTCGTGCCGGAGAAGAACTTCGTCGGCAAGGCGTTCATGATCTGGATGAGTATCGATTTCGATGATTTCGGTGTGCGCTGGGCGCGCATCGGCCATATGCTGCACTAGTCAGCGAATGAACAATCAAGCCATGATCTTTTCCGCATTGCCTCGCCAGTCATCACCGCTCCACCGCCGCCAGCGCGGCATGACGTTCTGGGGCCTGCTCTATGTGCTTATCACCCTGGGTGTGATCGGCCTGGTGGCCGCCAAAAGCCTGCCGGTCTATCTGGGCGCCTACGACGTGCGCGAAACCATCGACTGGGCGGCGGCGCAGCCGAATCTGCTCAAAGCGAGCGCGCCGGAAATCCAGAGCGCGATCCAGCGGCGTTTCGACGCCGGCTACGTCGACAACATCCACGGTCGCGACGTCGCCGTGAGCAAGGTCGACGGCGGCCGTGAAATATCCGTGGCCTATGAAGTGCGCAGGCCCATGCTGTTCAATCTGTCACTGGTCTATTCGTTCGAGGAAAGCGCGCGCTTGACCGGCAGCGATGAGCAATAGCGGTATCAACGACGACCGAGCCATTGAGGCGCTGCAGACGCGCGTCGGCCATGTGTTTTCGGATCAGGCGCTGCTCCAGCAGGCGCTGACCCACCGCAGCGCCGGCCCGGTGCATAACGAACGGCTCGAATTTCTCGGCGACGGCGTGCTCAATTTCATCATCGCGGCGGCGCTGTTCGACCACAACCCGCAGGCGCCGGAAGGCGACTTGTCCCGTCTGCGGGCCTCGCTCGTGCGCGAGCGTACGCTGGCGAAAGTCGCCGCCGAGATCGATCTCGCCGACAGCCTGGTGCTGGGCCCCGGGGAGATGCGCGATGGCAGTCGCCGCCGCGCGTCGATACTGGCCGACGGCGTCGAAGCCCTGCTGGGCGCGATTTTCTGTGATGCCGGTTTCGATGCCGCGCGCGCCGTCGTCGAGCGTCTGTACGCCGACCGGCTCGACAATTTGCCGAGCGTCGCCAGTCTCAAGGATTCCAAGACCCGTCTGCAGGAATGGCTGCAGGCGCGTGCCCGCAACCGACCCGAATACGAACTCCTGCGCGTCACCGGCGCCGACCACTGTCAGCATTTCGTCTGTCGCTGCCTGCTCGCCGACAGCGGTGACGCGGTCGAAGGCGAGGGCGGCGGCCGACGCAAGGCCGAGCAGGACGCGGCCCGGCGCATGCTCGCCCATCTAGACGCCAACCAAGAAGTGAACAAATGACGCAAACCGCCCCCACACGTGCCGGCATGGTGGCGCTGGTCGGCCGACCGAACGTCGGCAAATCCACGCTCGTGAACGCGCTGGTCGGCGAAAAGGTGAGCATTGTCACCCCCAAACCCCAGACCACGCGCCATCGCATCATCGGCGTGCTCACCGAGCCGGGTCTGCAGATCGCCCTGGTGGACACGCCGGGGCTACATACCGGCCAGCGCAGCGCGCTCAATCGCGTGCTCAACGAGACCGCCATGGCGAGTCTGTCCGGCATCGACGTGGTGCTGTTCATGATCGAGGCCGGATTCTGGCGCGACGAGGACGTGGCGGCGCTGGCACGCCTGGAGAAACTGCAGATGCCGGTGGGCCTGGTGGTCAACAAGATCGACCGGATGCCGGACAAGGACGAATTGCTGCCGTTCATCCAGTCGGTCTGCGAGCGCCGCGAATTCGCGTTCGTCGCGCCGATCTCGGCGCGCAAGTCGCGCAATCTCAAGGCCGTGATCGACGAATGCGCGTCGCGCATGCCGGAAGGCCCGTTCCTCTTTCCCGAGGACGAGTACACCGACCGGACCCTGCGCTTCATCGCCGCCGAGACGGTGCGCGAAAAGCTCACCATGTTCCTGCAACAGGAGCTGCCGTATTCGGCCGCGGTGGAGATCGAGAGCTTCGAGAACGGCGAGGAGCAGATCGAGATTCATGCCTGTATCTGGGTATCGCGCGAGAATCACAAGGCCATCGTGATCGGCAAGGGCGGGCTCATGCTCAAGAAGATCGGGCGCGCGGCGCGTCTCGATCTGGTCGAGCGCATGGACCAGCGCGTGGATCTGCGGCTGTGGGTGAAGGTGCGCGAGAACTGGATCGATAGCGAAGCCAGCGTGCGCGATCTGGGCCACTGAGCGGCGCCTGTGTCCTGTCCCGTAAGTTTCTTGCCATATTCTGCGCGAAGCGTTGGTGTGTCCAGCAAGGCGCGAGGCCGAGTCGTAGCATCGTCTACGGCGAGGCCTTGCAACGCCGCTGGGCGCGTCAACGGACGTGCAGGAGGCAAGGTTGTTTGCGGGACAGGATACTAGCCGCGCCTTGTCATGCGTGTCGATCTCACGCCCTGTGTGATTCTGCACCGGCGCGCATGGCGCGACACGAGTCTGATCGTGGAAGCGTTTTCACGCGAGCATGGGCGTGTCGCCCTCATCGCCAAGGGCGCCCGCCGACCGAAGGCGCGCTGGCGCGGTCTGCTCGAGCCACTGGCCGGCCTGCAACTGGCCTGGAGCGGCCGCGGCGAAATGTATTCGCTGACCGATGCCGAGCCGGTGCAGCGCCACGTGCTGGACGGCAATGCGCTGATGGCGGCCTTCTACGCCAGTGAGCTGGTGATGCGCCTGACCGCGCGCGACGACCCGCACCCGCCGCTCTACGACAGCCTCGAGGCGCTGCTCGATGCGCTGGGTCAGGGCGCGCCCTCGATTCTTGCCCTGCGTTTTTTCGAGCGCGATCTGCTCGACGAGGTCGGCTATGGCATCGCGCTGGATACGACCACCGACACCGGCGAAGCGGTCGAAGCCGAGCGTGCATATCTCTATCATCCTGACGCCGGTCTGCGGCGTGCCTCGGGCCCGGCGCGCGCCGACGAAGTCCGCATCGAAGGCAGCGCGCTGATCGGACTGGTCAACGGGCGTTTCGGCCACCGCGAGGATATCCGCGCGGCCCGCGACCTGATGCGTGCCGCGATCGCGCCGCATCTGGGCAATCGGCCGCTCAAGTCGGTACAGACACTGCAGGCCATGCAACAATTTCGTGCTGCGGGGTCGTCGGAACCCGCGCTCAATACGTCTTCCGGAGAATCACCTTGAATCAGAACGCCACAGCTCGTGAACGACTGCGCCTCGGCGTCAATGTGGATCATGTGGCCACGCTGCGTCAGGCGCGCGGCACCCGCTACCCGGACGTGGTGGCGGCCGCGCATGCCGCCATCGCTGCCGGAGCCGACAGCATCACCGTCCATCTGCGCGAGGATCGTCGGCATATCCAGGATGCGGACGTCGACGCGCTGACCGAGATCGACGCGATCGCGGTCAATCTGGAAATGGCATTGACCGAGGAGATGCTGGCGATTGCCGTGGCCCGACGCCCGCGCGATGCCTGCCTGGTCCCCGAGCGGCGCGAAGAGCTGACCACCGAGGGTGGGCTGGACGTGGCCAGCCAGCGCGAGGCGGTCGGCGCCGGGATCGCGCGTCTGCACGCCGTGGACATACGTGCGGCCCTGTTCATCGATCCGGACGATGCGCAGATTCACGCCGCCGCGGCCGCCGGCGCCAGCCATATCGAGCTGCATACGGGCGCCTACGCCGATGCGCAGACCGAAGAAGAGGGCGATGAACAACTCGCGCGCATCGCCTCGGCGGCACGCTATGCGGCGTCGCTGGGCATGGAAGTGCATGCCGGGCACGGCCTCAATGTCGACAACGTGGGCGCGATCGCGGCCATCGACGAGATCGTGGAGCTCAATATCGGCCACGCGTTGATCGCGGATGCGCTGTTCGTGGGCATCGAACAGGCGGTACGCGACATGCGCGCGGCCATGGACGCCGGACGCGGCTGAGGTGCCGACTCAGGGGCCTTTGAATCCGCGTTCGCCATTAACGCCATACCCTTCGCGCTGCTAGAATCCGCGGATGAAAAAATATCCTACGCTCGATCATTTCGTCGGTAACAGCGCACTCACGCGTCTGCAGCGACTGCCCGGCCAGAGTTCCTGTCATGCGTCCAATACGCTGCTGGCGAAACTCGAAGGTGATAACCCGGCCGGCTCGGTCAAGGATCGGCCGGCCTACAGCATGATCCAGCGGGCCGCCGAGCGCGGCGATATCAGGCCGGGCGACACCCTGATCGAGGCGACCAGCGGCAATACCGGCATCGCGCTGGCGATGGTCGCGGCGATGCAGGGCTACCGCATGATTCTGCTCATGCCCGAGAACATGAGCGAGGAGCGACGCGCCTCCATGCGCGCCTATGGCGCCGAGATCATTTCCGTGTCCGAACAGGACGGCATGGAAGGCGCGCGCGATCAGGCCGCGCAGATGGGGCGTGACGGCAAGGGCCTGGTGCTCGACCAGTTTGCCAACCCAGACAATCCGCGCGCTCACTACGAAACCACCGGGCCGGAGCTGTGGAACGCCACCGACGGTCAGATCACGCATTTCGTGGCCACCATGGGTACCACGGGCACGATCATGGGCTGTTCGCGTTATCTCAAGGAACAGAATCCGGATATCCAGATCATCGGCGTACAGCCGGCCGGCGAATCCAAGATTCCCGGCATCCGCCGCTGGCCGGCGGAGTATCTGCCCCGCATATTCGAGCCGGAGCGCGTCGATCGCGTTATCGACGTCGACCAGAAGGACGCCGAAACCACAATGAAGAAGCTGGCGCGCGAGGAAGGCATCTTCGCCGGCCCGTCATCCGGCGGCAGCGTATTCGCGGCCCTGACCGTGGCCCGGGAAGTCGAGAACGCGACCATCGCGATGATCATCTGCGACCGCGGTGATCGTTACCTGTCTACCGGCGTCTACGACAAACCATGAGCGCGGCTGATGTCGTGCTGGCGCTGGATACGGCGCTGGATATCGCGGCTGTGCGGCGCCTGCACGACTACGCGGATCTCGACGATGCGGGCGTGACCCGTGCCTTCGAGCAGATGCGCATGCAGCGGCTCGGACATCTGCGTCTGCCGGCCTATCTGCTGGCGATCCGTCAGGTGGTCGCCATCGTCGACGACGGCGGCGATATCCGGGTCGTGGATATCGACGGCAGCGGCGATGAAGCCGCGATGCTGGATAGGCTCGAGCAACAGCTGTCGACGGCGGCCGGGACGCTCGTCCTGTGGGATACGCAAGACATGGAACTGCTGGGCATGCGCGCGTTCATGCACGATCGCCCGCTGCGGCTGTCGACTCGTCACAGCCGTGTCTTCGAACTGGCCGAAAGCCTCGCGGTCGACGCTGAACATCCGTCGACCGACACGGAGCGGGATATCATCACGCTTACCGGGCTGCCGGCTGTGGATAGCGCGGCCTCTCCGGGCGCACGACTGCGGGCAATCGCCTGCAATCGCTATCGGCTGTGGCTGCGTTGGCAGACTTGCCGGGGCGAGCTCACCGCCGGTGAGCGGGCCGCGCGTGAACGCGCGCTGGCGCGCCCGCACACGCCCGAGCCCGCATGAGTCGCCGGCAGCGGCGGCGCCAACCCGCTGAACGCGGCATTGTCGATATCGAGGATCTGGCCAGCAACGCCCGCGGCGTGGGCCACGTCGACGGCAAGGCGGTATTCGTGGCCGATACATTGCCGGGCGAGCGGGCGCTCTACCGGCCCACCCGTCGCAAGCGCGGCTTCGACGAAGCCTCGCTGGAGACATTGTTCTCCACCTCGCCTCGCCGGGTCACGCCCAAGTGCGCGCATTTCGGCGTATGCGGGGGCTGCGCGCTCCAGCACGCCGACGCCGATGCCCAGCTCGAGTTCAAGCAGAACCAGCTGCTGTCGGCGCTGACCCGCGTCGGCAAGGTCGAGGCGGAGCAGATCCTCGCGCCGCTGATCGACGCTCGCTGGGGTTATCGCAGACGCGCGCGTCTCGGGGTCAAGTACGTCGAGAAAAAAGGCGGCACCCTGGTCGGCTTTCGCGAGCGCGGGGCGCCGTTCATCGCGCTGCTACGGCGATGCGAGGTGCTGGTCGATTCGGTGGGCAGCCGGCTGGTCGCGCTCGCGCAGATGATCGACGGCCTGTCGATCCGGGAACGGCTGCCGCAGATCGAGGTCGCCGCCGCCGACAATGTCGTCGCGCTGGTGTTCCGGGTGCTCGACCCGCCCAACGCCGCCGACCGCGACCTGCTCGCCGCCTTCGCCCGCGAGCACGATTTCTCGATCTATCTGCAGCCCGGCAACGAGCAGACCATCGTGCCGCTGGGCGCCGACGCGCCGGCGCTTTACTACGATCTGCCCGCCTACGACGCGCGGCTTTATTTTCAGCCCAACGATTTCGTGCAGATTCATGCCGGCATCAATGCCCGGATGATCGACCAGGCGCTGGCGCTGCTGGATGTGCAGTCCAGCGAGACGGTGCTCGAGCTGTTCTCGGGCCTGGGTAATTTCTCGATTCCGCTGTCACGCTCGGCGCGTCGGGTGATCACCGTGGAAGGCGAGGCATCGCTGGTCGAACGAGCAAAAGCCAACGCGCGCAGTAACGGCGCCGACAACATCGAAGCCCATGTGGCCAATCTGTTCGAGCCCGAAGCCCAGCCTGCGTGGCTCGACCAGCCGATCGACAAGATACTCATCGATCCGCCGCGCTCGGGGGCCGCTGAGATCCTGCCGCAGATCGCCGCCAGCGGTGCGTCACGCATCGTCTACTGCTCATGTCATCCGGCGACCCTGGCCCGCGACGCACAAATGCTGGTGCATCAGTACGGCTACCGATTGACCCACGCCGGGGTCATGGACATGTTCCCGCATACGGCGCATATCGAGTCGATGGCGGTCTTCGAGCGGGGTGAGAGATAACACGGATGGCAACCGAGATAGAACGCAAGTTTCTGGTGACCAGCGACGCCTGGCGCGATCATGCCCATGCCAGCGAAGATTTCGAGCAGGGCTATCTGTGTGGCGACGGCCCGGCCTCGGTGCGGATACGAATCGAGGGCGAGGCGGCGAATATCAACATCAAGGCCGCGGTGGTCGGCACGACACGCGCCGAATACGAGTATCCGATCGCCTTGGCCGATGCACGCGAAATGCTTGCTGATCTGTGCGTGGCCGCGCCGGTTCGCAAGACGCGCCACTGGGTGCGTCACGCCGGCCATACCTGGGAGATCGACGTGTTCACGGGCGCCAATGCGCCGCTGGTCGTAGCCGAAATCGAATTGTCTTCCGAAGACGAGGCGTTCGAACAGCCGCCGTGGCTCGGCGAAGAGGTATCCGACGACTCACGCTATTACAATCACGCCCTCGCGTTCGCGCCCTACGGACAATGGAAGCAATGAACGAAGACGCAGTTCATATCGATATCGACCTGCATGCGCAGCGTCTGGTACTGCTCGACGGGCAGGACCACGAAATCAAGGCCTACGACGTGTCGACCGCGGCGAAGGGGGCCGGCGAATTCGAAGGCAGCCACCAGACGCCGCGCGGCGCGCACCGTATCCGCGCCAAGATCGGTGCCGACGCGCCCGTGGGCACCGTGTTCAAGGGGCGGCGCCCCACCGGCGAGATCTATTCCCCGGAGCTGGCCAAGGCCGCGCCGCGGACTGACTGGATCCTGTCACGTATCCTCTGGCTCTGCGGCGAGGAGGTCGGGCGCAATCGTCTTGGTGGCATGGATACCATGCGCCGCTTCATCTATATTCATGGGGCTGCAGACACGGCAGTCATGGGCAAGCCCGGCTCCATTGGCTGTATCCGGATGACCAACAGCGATGTCATCGATCTTTTCGAACGTGTCGAAGCCGGCACAAAGGTTCTGATTCATGAATGACGGCGTGTATCGCCCGGGGCCCTTGCTGGTGGATGTGGCGGGTACCCGCCTGACCGATGCCGATGCGCAGGTGCTGAGTCATCGAGCTGTCGGCGGCGTGATTCTGTTCACGCGCAATTTCGATAATCGTGAGCAGCTCGCCGAGTTGACGGCCGCGATGCGGGACGTGCGCCCGAATCTTCTGATCACGGCCGATCAGGAAGGCGGGCGGGTTCAGCGTTTTCGCGAGGGCTTCACGCCGGTCGTGCCGATGCGCGCGATAGGCGATCTGGCACGGCGCAATCTGGCGGCGGCGATCACCGCAGCGCGTGAGATCGGCTGGCTGCTGGCGGTGGAACTCGCGCGGGTCGGCGTCGACATGCCGCTGGCCCCGGTCGTCGATCTGGATTACGGCTTCTCCGAGGTGATCGGCGACCGCGCCTTCGCCGGTGATGCCGACACCGTGATCGCGCTGTCCCGCGCGCTGGCCCAGGGTCTGCGCGGGGCGGGCAGCGTCGCCACCGCCAAGCATTTTCCCGGTCACGGCTATGTGCCCGCCGACTCGCACGCGGAATTGCCCAGCGACGAGCGTGATCGGGCCCGGATGGCCGACGATGTCGCGCCGTACGCCGCGCTGGTCGCGGACGGTCTGGAGTCGGTGATGATGGCGCATGTGCGTTATCCGGCCGTCGACTCGCTGCCGGCCAGCCTGTCGCGGTTCTGGATAGCGCAGGTGCTGCGGGCGGAGATCGGTTTCGACGGCTGCATATTCTGCGATGACCTGAGCATGGGCGGCGCCGCCGCCATCGGCGACTACCGCGAGCGCGCCCGCCTGGCCCAGACCGCTGGCTGTGATTACGTGCCGGTCTGCAACAACCGCGATGCGGTGCTGGCGCTGCTGGATGCGGTCCTGTGCGACGACGAAGCCGCCTGTCTGCGGCGCGAGCATCTGCATGCGGCCTGTCGGCAAGGGGTGGACGATTCCGATGCAGCCCTGGAGGACAGCGCCCGTTGGCAGGCCGCGACCGAATTGAATGCGCGGCTCGCGCAGGAAGCCGGCGGCGGGGCCTGAATGGGCGCGCTGGGGGAACTCTTACAGCGCGTCATCGACGAATATCTGAGCCTGCGCGCCGACTGGGGCGTGGCGCTGGATATCTTCTGTGTGGTGTTCATTACCGGGCTGCTGGATCTGATCACCCGCGGACTGTTTTCCTGGCTCGGGCGACGCGTGCGCAGCAGCACCAACATCTGGGACGACGCGCTCTACTACAGCTTCAACGGCCCATTGCAGGGGTTGATCTGGGTGGTCGGGCTTTCGATCGCCGTGCGCCTGGGGCGCCCCGATGAAGGCTTGGCCTGGCTGGCCTATTCAGTGGAATTGCGGGGGCTGATCCTGGTCGGACTGTTCGTGTGGTTCCTGTTTCGGCTGATCAGCTCGATCGGCTCCAATGCGCTCTCGCGTGCGGCCACCCGCGAGAATGCCATCGACGCGACCACGGCGGACGCCATCGGCAAGCTGCTGCGCATCGCCGTGCTGATTACGGCGGCCCTGCTGATCATGCAGGTGCTGGGCGTGTCGCCGTCGGCGCTGCTGGCGTTTTCGGGCGCCGGTGGCATCGCCATCGGTTTTGCCGCGCGTGACGTGCTGGCCAACATATTCGGCGGGCTCACGGTCTATCTCAACCGGCCGTTCTCGGTCGGCGACTGGATTCGCTCGCCCGAGCAGGATATCGAGGGTGTGGTCGAAGCCATCGGCTGGCGGGCAACGACGGTACGGCGCTTCGACATGCGCCCGCTGTACGTGCCCAACGCGGTCTTTTCCAAGGTGGCGCTGGAGAATCCGTCGCGCATGACCCACCGCCGGATCATGGAGACGGTGGCGGTACGCTATGACGACGCCGCCGCCATTCCGGATATCGTCGAATCCGTGCGCGGCATGCTCGACAAGGACGAGGCGATCGACAGCAATCAGGTAATCCTGACGTACATCGACAGCTTCGGCGACAGCGCGATCAAGCTCCTGGTCTACTGCTACACCCACACCACCGACTGGGCGGAGTTCCTGGCGATCAAGCAGAGCGTGTTGCAGCGAGTACAGGACACCGTGCGCGAGCATGGCGCGGCGATTGCGTATCCGACCACGACGCTGCAGGTGCCCGGCGAGCTGCGAATCGCCCGGGCCGAGCATGGCGACGACGACCGCCAGGAAGAAATAGACCCCAACAAGGTACAATCCGAGCGCAAACGGGCGGTGTCCCGTGAGAACAAGCGCGCAGAACACACCCAGGGCCCCGATAGCCCCAGCGAAGAAGGTGAAGGCGAAGCATGAGCGGTTTTGACCAGGAACGATATGAAGACGCATGTGCCATGCGGGTGCAGGCCGATTGTCTGATCGACGAGCCGACACTCGTTGAATGCTACGACCGGATGGCCGACGAGATCCGCGAGCGGCTGGCGGACAAGAACCCGCTGGTCATGTGCGTGATGATCGGTGGCCTGCAGCCGACCGCGGAAATTACCAAGCGGCTGGATTTCGCCTTCGAATTCGACTATCTCCACGCTACCCGCTATCGCGGCGAAACCGACGGTGGTGAACTGGTCTGGAAGGTATGTCCGTCGCTGCGCCTGGCCGATCGGCACGTGCTCATCATCGACGATATTCTCGACGAGGGGCATACGCTGGAGGCGATTCTCAACACGCTGCACTCCCAGGGCCCGGCATCGGTCACCACCGCAATGCTGCTCAAGAAGGATCACGATCGCTGTGCGTCCGGTGTATCGGCGGATATCGTCGGCTCCTATATCGAGGACCGCTACGTATTCGGCGCCGGGATGGACTACAAGGGCTATTTCCGCCAGCTGCCGGCGGTCTACGCGGTCGCGAACAACGCCGATCCCAAGCGCGGCTGAGCGCTGTCATGGCGGTACAGGACAATGCGCCGATCGGCATCATCGGCGGCACCGCGCTCGCGGCACTTGCCGGTCTGGATGACGCTCAGCAGCCGAGCACTGCAGACACGCCGTTCGGCCCACCCTCTGGGCCGTTGCTGCGGGGGCGGCTGGCGACTCGAGATGTGTGTTTCGTCATGCGCCACGGGCCCGGCCACAAGCTTGCGCCGCACCGCATCAACTACCGCGCCAATATCCGCGCGCTGGCCGATGCCGGCTGCCGGCAGGTGATCGCCATCGCCGCGGTCGGCGGCATCACCGAGCCCATGCGCTCGGGACGTATCGTGATTCCCGATCAGATCATCGACTACAGCTGGGGGCGCGCCCACAGCTTCTACGACGATCCCGACGGCGGCGTTCTCGACCATATCGATTTCACCACGCCGTACGCCACGCCCCTGTGCGAGGCGCTGATCCGCGGCGCCGAAGCGGCCGGGCTCGATCCCGCCGGCTCCGGCGTGCACGGCGTCACCCAGGGGCCGCGCCTGGAAACCGCGGCCGAGATCGACCGCATGGAGCGTGACGGCTGCGATATCGTCGGCATGACGGGCATGCCCGAAGCCGCGCTGGCACGTGAGGCCGGGCTGGACTACGCCTGCTGCGCGGTGGTGGTCAACAAGGCGGCCGGGCGTAGCGGCGGTACCGCGATCCACGCCGAGATCGAGGCGACCCTGGCGCAGGGCATGGTCGATATCGAGCGTTTGCTCGAACAGACCCTGCCGCAGCTGTAGAACACTGTCGGTGTTATGCCGGGCGGCGTCCGAAGGCCTGCACGCCTGATTGCTAGCGGCTGAGTGCCGCCTCGGTCTCGTTCTCGGTGGGTGCGCCGAGCTTGCCCAGCAGGGTCTGTACCCGATCGATACGGGTTTCCACGTCTTCCATGTCGGCAAAGAACACCAGCCGGGCGTCGCCTTCCAGACGATAGGCGCGGGCATCGGCCTGCACCAGGGCGATCAGCTTGCGCGGATCGATGCGACTGTTGCGCGAGAAGTTCAACCGCCCGACGTCCGGGCCGGCCTCGATCTTGGCGATACCCAGCGGGCTGCCCATCAGCTTGATCGCGGTCGCGGCAAACAGCGTTTCCGTAGCTTCGGGCAGCAGCCCGAAACGGTCGATCAACTCGACCTTGAGCGCACGAAGGGCGCCGTGATCCCTGGCCGCACTGATGCGCTTGTAGAGCACCAGACGCATATGCACGTCGGGGATATAGTCCTCGGGCAGCAGAGCGGTGGCGCCCAGTTCCACCTCGGTGGCGGACATCAGCTCTTCGGCGTCGGCTTCCGGCACTTCGCCGCGCTTGAACGCACCGACGGCGCGGTCCAGCATCTGCCGGTAGAGATCGAAGCCGATTTCCTGGATCTGGCCGGACTGACCTTCGCCCAGGAGCTCACCCGCGCCGCGGATTTCCAGATCGTGGGTGGCCAGCGCAAACCCCGCGCCGAGATCGCCGAGTGACGCCAGGGCGTCGAGGCGCTTCTGCGCGTCGGGGGTCATCAGCGACTGTTCCGGCGTGAGCAGATAGGCATAGGCACGGTGATGAGAACGCCCGACGCGCCCGCGCAGCTGATGCAGCTGGGCCAGACCGAAGGTATCGGCCCGGTCGATGATGATGGTGTTCGCGCTCGGCACATCGATGCCGGATTCCACGATCGTGGTGCACAGCAGGATATCGAAACGGCGATGATAGAAATCGAGCATCGCCGCTTCCAGTTCGCGCTCGTGCATCTGGCCGTGGGCGATGCGAATACGGGCTTCCGGCACGATCTCGGCCAGATCACGCGCCTTGCGCTCGATGTCCTTGACCTTGTTGTGCAGGTAGTAGATCTGGCCGCCGCGACGCATCTCTCGGCGTACCGCTTCCTGGATCAGGGCGTTGTCCTGGCGCGAGACGAAGGTCTGGATAGCCAGCCGTGATTCGGGCGCCGTGGCGATGATCGACAGGTCGCGCAGACCCGACAGGCTCATGTTGAGCGTGCGCGGGATCGGCGTGGCCGTGAGAGTGAGCAGATCGACCTGCGCGCGCAGACTCTTGATGCGTTCCTTGTGGCGCACCCCGAAGCGATGTTCCTCATCGACGATGAGCACACCCAGCTTCTTGAAGCGAATATCCTTCTGTAGCAGGCGATGGGTGCCGATGACGATATCCAGCTTGCCCTCGGCCATCTCCTGCAGCAGTTCGTCGCGCTGTTTGCCGGTGCGCAGCCTGGAGAGCGCGGCGACCTTGATCGGCCAGTCGGCGAAGCGATCGGCGAAGTTCTGATAATGCTGCTGGGCGAGCAGGGTTGTCGGGACCAGCACGCAGACCTGGTAGCCGGCGGAGATCGCCGCGAAGGCCGAGCGCAGCGCGACTTCGGTCTTGCCGAAACCGACGTCGCCGCAGACCACGCGATCCATGGGCGTGGCCTTGCCCAGATCGGCGAGTACCTCGTCGATGGCGCGCTGCTGATCGGGGGTTTCGGTGAACGGGAAGCCGGCGGTGAAACGGGCGTAATCGGCCGGATCCGCGACCATCGACACGCCTTCGCGCGCCGCGCGTCGGGCCTGGATTTCCAGCAGTTCCGCGGCCACGTCGGTGGCGCGCTTGGCGGCTTTCTTGCGCGCCTTGGCCCAGCGATCGGCGCCCAGGCGGTGCAGTGGCGCGGTCTCTGCGTCCGCACCGGTAAAGCGATGCACCAGATGCAGCGAGCCGACCGGCACATAGAGCAGATCTCCGCCGGCGTATTCGATGGTGACGAACTCGTTCTCGACCGTGCCGACGGTCAGCTTCTGCAGGCCCCGATAGCGGCCCACGCCATTGTCCTGATGCACGACCGGTGCGCCCGGCGCGAGATCGGTAAGTTCGCGGATCGCGGTTTCCGGGTCGCGGGTGACGCGCCGGCGTTTCTTGGCTGGCGGCCGGCTGCCGGTGAGCTGACTCTCGGCGATGATGGCGACGCCGTCGCCGGCGAGCACACAGCCGGCTTCCAGCGGCGCGCTGGTCACCGCGATATGCTTGTTGTGGGCGAGAAATTCGGGCCAGTTCTCGACCCGTGCCGGGGCCATGCCCAGCGAGGTGAGCCAGTCGCGCAGGGCTTCTCTTCGGCCAGCCGAATCGCCGGTGATCAGCAGGCGGCCCTCGAACTTCTCGAAGAAATCACGCAGCGCACGGCCGGTGGCGGCGATATCCGTCGATGTCAGCGTGGGCACCGGGGCGGCGTCGAACACCGCGCCTTCGGCGAGATCGTCGGCGTCGAGGCGCACGGCCGTGCGTGCGTCCAGCCCCGAGCGCAGGGCCTTGCGGGTCACGAACGCTTCTTCGGGGCGCAACAGCGGCCGTTCCGGATTGACGCTGCGCTGTTCGTAACGGGATTCGATCGTCGACCAGGCCGTGGAGAGCGCGGTATCGACGTCGCCGAGTTCGACGATGCCGCAGGCTTCGGGCAGATAATCGAACAACGACGCGGTGGTGTCGAAGAACAACGGCAGATAGGATTCGATGCCGCCGGGCGGAATGCCCCGCGAGACATCGCGATAGATCACGCTGCGGCCGGGATCGCCCTCGAAACGCTGGCGATAGCGCTGGCGAAACGCCTTGATGGCGCCCTCGTCGAGCGGGAACTCGCGGGCCGGCAGCAGGCGGATCGATTCGATCTTGTCGGTGGAACGCTGCGAATCCGGATCAAACGCGTGGATGGTGTCGATCTCGTCGTCGAACAGATCCAGCCGATAGGGCGTGTCCGCGCCCATCGGGAACAGATCCATCACCGCGCCGCGGATCGCGTATTCACCGTGCACGCGCACCTCCGAGACCGCGGCATAGCCGGCGGCTTCCAGGCGCGCGCGCAGGGCATGGAAGTCGAGTCGGTCGCCGACCCCGAATACCATCGCGCGGGCGTCTACGAATTCGGTGGGCGGCAGCGGCTGCAGCAGGGTATCGGCGGCCACGATGAGCACGCCACGTTCCATGCCGGGCAGCGCGTGCAGCAGCGCCAGCCGTTCCGAGACAATGTCCGCATGCGGCGAGAACACGTCGTAGGGCAGGGTTTCCCAGTCCGGGAAATGGCGCACCGCCAGGTCTGCGTCGGCGAAGAAGCGCAGTTCTTCCTCGAGGCGGTAAGCACGGTGCTCGTCGGCCACGACGGCGACGGTCAGATGCGCGTTGGCCTGGGCCGCGGCGGCGAGCGCGATCGCGCTGGCACAGCCGGCCAGACCCTGCCAGCGATCCTGTGCACCGGGAACGAGCGCAGGCGGAGTGAGCGCGCTCTGACGGGTCGAGTTATGCGTTTTTTCAGCCACGAGGGCGCGGATTATTGCACAGTCGCGGTGGCGGCGCAGGGCGTTGCGGGCGTTATTCGGCTAATCGCGAAACCGGCGCACGAGATCGCCGAACGCATCGATACGCCGGTCGCGCATGAACGGCCAGATACGACGCAGGGCTTCCGTGCGCGATCGGGCGATATCGGCGACCAGCAACGCGCTGTCCTCGCCGGCCTCGGCCAGCGTCTCGCCCTGCGGGCCGAACACGAAGCTGTGGCCCCAGAAACGGATCTCGGTGCCGGCGTCGCCTTCGACGCCGACCCGGTTGGAGGTGACCACGGCCAGGCTATTGGCGATGGCGTGGCCGCGCTGCACGCCCTGCCAGGCGTCGAGCTGGCGGTGTTGTTCGTCGGCGTCGTCGGTGGCGTCGTCCCATCCGATCGCGGACGGGTAGACAAGCAGTTCGGCGCCGGCCAGGGCCATGAGCCGCGCGGCTTCCGGATACCACTGGTCCCAGCACACGAGCACGCCCAGGCGCCCGATCGACGTGTCGATGGGGGTAAAGCCCAGATCGCCGGGGGTGAAATAATATTTTTCGTAGTATTCCGGGTCGTCCGGAATATGCATCTTCCGATAGCGTCCGGCGATGGAGCCATCGGTATCGAGCACCACGGCCGTGTTGTGATACAGCCCGGCAGCGCGGCGTTCGAACAGCGACGCCACCACGACCACGCCGGCTGCGCGTGCCGCGTCGGCCAGGCGCTCGGTCGACGGACCGGGAATCGGCTCGGCCAGATCGAACAGCGCGGGGTCCTCGCGCTGACAGAAATACGGCGTGTTGTGCAGTTCCGGCAGCAGCACGAGCTGGGCGCCGGCTTCACCGGCACGCTGGATATGATCGAGCGCGGTCTCGAGATTGACCGCGGGATCGGGCGTGCAGGCATATTGCGCCACAGCGACGCGTACGGTGTCGGGGATAGTCATGAGGCTGACGGTATTGCGGGAATCTGCATGGCCGCACAGTGCAGGCCACCGTGCTGGCGAATCAAGGCCCGGCTGTCGATCGGGATGATCTCGCGATTCGGGAACAAGCCGGCAAGAATCGCATGGGCGGGCTCGTCCGCCGGGTCGTTGAACGCTGGCGCGAGCACGCAGCCGTTGGCGATGAGGAAATTGGCATAGCCGGCCGGCAGCCGGTGGCCGTCGTCGGGGTCGTGAATCGGCGCGGGCAGTGGCAGCTCGACCAGCCGATAGGGCGTGTCGTGACGATCGCGCAGCGCGGCGAGTTCGGCCGCCATCGCGGTCAGCGGGGCGTGATGGGCATCGGCCGGGTCGTCACAGCCCTGATAGACGATGGTATCTGTGGCGGCGAAGCGGGCCAGGGTATCGATATGGCCGTCGGTGTCGTCGCCGATGAGATCGCCGTGGGCGAGCCAGTGGACGGTATCCACCCCGAACGCGTTCGCCAGGAGGGACTGGGCCGCATCGCGATCGATATTTGCATTGCGACGCCCGGCGATCAGGCAGCGTTCGGTGGTCAGCAGGGCGCCGTCACCGTTGACCTCGATACTGCCGCCTTCGAGGGTGTGTTCACGGCGTTCGAGTGTGCCTGCGCCGTATGCGCCGGCCGCATGGAGCGCAGCGGTCAGACGGTCGTCGTGACCGGCGTCGAACTGGCCGCCCCAGCCGTCGAAACGAAAATCCAGAAACAGCCGTGCGCCATTTTCGATGACGGTGAGCGGGCCGGTATCCCGGGCCCAGATATCGTCATTGGCGACCTGGACCACCTTCAGGCGGGCGTGGCCGAGTTCGGCCAGTAGCGGATGCGCTGCAATGCTGTAGGCGCACTCGTCGTCGGCGCAGACAAGAATGACCTGCTGGCGCTTGCACAGGGCCGCGGCCATGGCCGCGCTTACATCGCGCGCCGCGGCGAGACCATTGCCCCAGTCGCCGCCGTCGCGGGGCCATACCAGCAACATCGCCTGTTGATGCGCCCATTCGGGCGGCAGCCGGCGTGCGCTCAAGGGTCGCTTCCGGTCAGTTCGTCGGCATGGGCGATCGCTTCCGGATCGTCGGGTATCACGGCATGCAGAACATGATCGAACTCGAAATACAGGCGATAGCCGGGATAGTCCCAGCGCGTGATCGGCGGATCACCGACCGGCGTGTGACGGGTGACCGGCGGGCCGTAGCCGGCCAGCACGTGGTTCATGGTCATGCCACGCGGCGGTGTGCGGGGTGCGGCGTCCGGCGCGGTTTCGGGCGCTGGCGCGGCCGCCTGTGCCGGCGCGTGCGCGGCGGGCATTTCAAGCACGGTGCCGTGCGTGACCTCGTCGGACGCGCCGTAATCGTCGCTCTGTGCGTAGCCGCAGCTGATGAAAATCAGCCCGGCGAGCTGAACTAAAGCCAGCGGATAGGTTCTCATGCGCATGTCATTGTTCCCCTCGGTGCAATCCCGGCGCTGCCCAGTCCCTGCGCCGTAGTGCACCATTATGCTTTAATGCGCGCCCATGTTTAGACCTCTCGAACTCTACGTCGGCCTGAAGTACACCCGGGCGAAGCGACGCAACCATTTCATCTCCTTCATTTCGTCCATATCCATGGGCGGAATTGCGCTGGCGGTGATGTTGCTGATCACGGTGCTGTCCGTCATGAACGGATTCGAGGCGGAGTTGCGCGACCGGATCCTGGGCATGGCATCGCACGTCGAGATATCCAGCGGTCGCGGCTCCCTCGAGGACTGGCAGGGTCTCAAGAAAGAGGTCGACACGCGGGTGTCCGATGTCAACGGCGCGGCGCCCTACATCAGTGGCGAAGGCATGTTGCGCAGTGGCCGCAGCCTGTCCGGCACCCTTATTCGCGGCGTGCTGCCGAACGAAGAGAAGGACGTTTCGGATGTGTCCAGCCACATGGTGGCGGGAAGTTTCGATTCCCTGAAGGACGGCAAGTACCGCATCGTGATCGGCGCTGAACTGGCAGCACTGCTGGGGGTGGATGTCGGTGACAAGGTGGATCTGATGATCCCGACCGCGAACATTACGCCGGCGGGCATCGTGCCGCGTTTCCGACGCTTCACGGTCGGCGGCATCTTCAAAGTCGGCATGTACGAATACGACCGCGGCATGGTCATGATTCACATGGGCGATGCCGCTACGCTCTATCACATGGGCCAGGGCGTCACCGGGCTGCGGCTGCACCTGAAGGACATGTTCGACGCGCCGAATGTGAGCCGCCAGCTGGAAGTGATGTTGCCGCCGGGCAAGCGAGTGTCCGACTGGACCCGCCAGCACGCGAATTTCTTTCACGCCATCGCAACCGAGAAGACGGTGATGTTCATCATCCTGTCGCTGATCATCGCGGTGGCGGCCTTCAATATCGTATCCATGCTGGTAATGGTAGTCACCGACAAGCAGGGCGATATCGCGATCCTGCGCACCCTCGGCCTGACCCCGCGCTCGGTGATGGCGATCTTCATGGTGCAGGGCTCGCTGATCGGCGTGATCGGCACCGGCATCGGGGTGGCGCTGGGCGTGCTGCTGTCCGTGAACATCGAGCATATCGTGCCGTTTCTGGAGAAGGTGCTGAACACCGATCTGCTGTCGGCGGACGTCTACTACATCAGCCAGCTCAAGGCCGAACTGCACGAAGTCGACGTGGTACGCATCATGGGTCTGTCGCTGGTGCTGTCCTTTCTGTCCACGCTTTACCCGGCCTGGCGTGCGGCGCGGGTCCAGCCGGCCGAGGCTCTGCGCTATGAATGATGCGCCGATAAAGACCGAAGATTACAGCGTGCTCGCCTGCTCGAATCTGTCCAAGACGTTCACCGAGGTCCGCGAGCCGGTCACGGTGCTGCGGGATATCGATATGGAAGTCGCGCCCGGCGCCCGGATCGCCGTGATCGGCGCCTCCGGCTCGGGCAAATCGACGTTGCTGCATCTGCTCGGTGGCCTGGACACGCCCACGACCGGCCATATCCGGATCGGCGGACAGGACATGACGCGTCTGTCCAATGCTGCGCGTGGCAAGCTTCGCAACGAAAAACTCGGTTTCATCTACCAGTTCCATCACCTGCTGCCCGAGTTCACCACGGTGGAGAACGTGGCGATGCCGCTGTTGATTCGTCGCGGCAAGAGCAAACCGGCACTGGACGCGGCCCGCGAGCTGCTGGAGAAAGTCGGCCTGGGCGATCGTCTGGATCACAAGCCGACCGAACTGTCCGGTGGCGAGCGCCAGCGGGCGGCCGTCGCACGCGCGCTGGTGACGCGACCGGCCTGTATTCTGGCCGACGAGCCGACTGGCAATCTCGACCACCGCACGGCGGCCAGCGTGTTCGACATGATGCTCGAACTCAACGAGTCGCTGAACACCAGCCTGGTAATGGTCACCCACGACCGTACCCTGGCCCAGCGCATGGACCAGGTCTGGACGCTGTCCGAAGGGCGGCTGGCGCCGGCCCAGGCCGCCGATCTGGCCTGACGTCGTCCGGCCGAGCCGAGTCCGGCCACCGCGCGCTCGACGGCTGTCCCGCCAGTTGACGCCCCTATAGCGTGATGCCCTGTGGATTCGATAGGGTGCGTAGGGCAATAACAAGAACAATATAAAGGCGCGCGTATGCGGCCCTTTTGCGCGGGGACATCGCACGATGACTGACGTGCGCGCTTCGGTGCGCGTATTGTCGCGTGCGCGTCGCCAGATGGCGGCATCGGACGGTGATCCCCGCCTGATGGCGCTGGCCGTCGTGGGCGGCGCGGGTGTGGTCTATTGCCAGCCCGCACCGCCGCATCTTTGGCCGATCGCGCTTGGTCTTGCGTTTTGTCTGTGGCGGTTCCCCGGCCGCATGCTCGTCGCGGTATGCCTGATCACGATCGCCTGGTCCAGTTTTCTCGCCCAGCAGCAGTTGCAGGATCGATGGCCGGCTACCCGCAGCGGCGAGGTCGTGTGGGTGAGCGGCCACGTCGTCGGCCTGCCGGAACACAACGCTTTTCGTACGCGTTTCGTGCTGGAGCGCGATCGCGCGCCGCATCGGTTGCGGCTGTCCTGGTACGACGACGCGCCGGCGCTTGTGCCCGGCCAGTGTCTGCGGGTGAAAGCCAAGCTGGAAACCCCGCACGGCTCCGCCAATCCGGGCACCTTCGACTACGAAGCCTGGTTATGGCGTCGCGGCATCGATGCCACCGGTTATGTGAAGGAGCGCGGCCATTGCGATTTGGCGTGGGCGGGCGGCTGGACCGACCGGTTGCGCGCAGACGCGGTAGCGCGACTCGATGCGATCCTCGGCGATTCGCCCATGCGCGGCATCATCGAAGCCCTGACTCTGGGCGTGCGTCAGGGCATCAGCGATAGTCAATGGACGGTACTGCGCACCACCGGCACCACGCACCTGGTGGCGATATCCGGCCTGCATATCGGTCTGATCGCGACCCTGTTGTATCTTCTTGCGCGCTGGCTGCTGCTGCGCCTCTGGCCCGCGGTGGCGGCCGGGCCGTTGGCCGCGCTGTTCGCATTCGCAGGTGGCGCGGGCTACGCGCTGCTGGCCGGCTTTGCCTTGCCCACACAGCGCGCGCTGGTGATGGTGGCCGTCGGCTTGTACGCGGTGGCCGCAATGCGGGTGGTAGCGCCGAGTCGAATGCTGGCGCTCGCCGCGATCACGGTGGTCGCCTGGGATCCGGCGACGGTCATCGCCCCGGGGTTCTGGCTGTCCTTCGGCGCGGTGGCCTGGTTGCTTTATCTCGGCCAGGGTGCACGCGCTTCGCGCGCCCGTGTGTTCCTGCGACTCCAGTTCGGGCTGGTCGCGGGTCTGATGCCGTTGACCCTGTGGTTCTTTGGCCAGGCATCGCTGATTTCACCGCTGATCAACGCGCTGCTCATTCCGTTGGCGGCCGTGGCCGTGCCGGTACTGCTGGCAGTCACGCTGATGGCCTGTCTCGTGCCGGCGATCGGCGGGCCGCTGCTGCTGGCCATGGCGCGCTTGCTGGAGTTCGGTTGGGGCGGGCTGGTGGCCGCGGCGAACTGGCCGTTGGCTGCGGTTCATCTGGCGCTGCCCGGGCCGCTAGCGCTGCTACTCGCGTTGGCCGGCCTGGTGCTGCTGGCAATGCCGCGTGGCCTGCCTGGGCGATGGCTGGCGTTGATCCTGCTCGTGCCGGCGGTGGCCGGCTGGCGGCCCGCAAACACGGCAATCGGGCCGGGTGCCTACCGCTTGACCGTGCTCGACGTCGGACAGGGGCTGGCGACGGTGGTGCGTACACGCACACATACCCTGGTGTTCGATGCCGGGCCGGCGTATCGAACCGGTTTCAATGCCGGTGATGCATTCGTGGTGCCGTATCTGCGGCACGTCGGCCGCCCACGCGTGGATCGACTGGTCGTCAGTCATTCCGACACCGACCATATCGGCGGCGCGGCGGCAATCGAGAACGCATTGACCGTGCTGAAGCGGCAGGGCGCTCGCAGTCGCCGCCCCTGCGTGGCCGGCCAGCGCTGGCTTTGGGATGGCGTCGTATTCGAGTTTGTCTATCCGACGCCCGCGCAGGCACGCGCTGCTCCCACTACCAATCAGCGATCCTGCGTTCTACGTATCGAAGGCGCGGGCGGCGCAAGCCTGCTCACCGGCGATATCGAGGCGTCGGCAGAGCGGGCACTGGTCGCGCAAGCGCCGGCCAGGCTGGCGGCCCTTGCGCTGGTGGTCGCACACCATGGCAGCGCGAGTTCGTCCTCGCCGGTTTTCGTGGACGCGGTATCGCCGCGTTATGCACTCATTTCCGCGGGCTGGCATAACCAGTGGGGATTCCCGGCGCCTGCCGTCGTGACGCGACTGCGCTCGGTGGGCGCCGAACTGGCGAACACAGCCACCGGCGGCGCATTGCAACTGAACGTGCCGGCCGCCGGCGGGGCGGTCGTGCTCACCCGCTGGCGCGGTATCCATCGGCGTTTCTGGCAGGCACCCTGAGCCGTCTCGGAAAAAGCGCCGGGGCCGCCCGGCTGGCCCGCGCCGGCCGGCACGATTATGATGCCCGATTGCTTGACGGGCTGGAGAAGCTGCATGGGAGACATGCTGGCAGCGGGGGGCTGGCTGATGCTGCCGATCGCGTTGTGTTCGGTCATCGGACTGGCGATCGTCATCGAGCGCGCCTGGATGCTGCGCACGGAGCGGGTCGCGCCCTCGTCGTTAACCGCGCAGATGACGCAGCTCGCCCGCAGCGCGCCGTTGACTGCTGCCGACCGACAGGCACTCGAAGCACATTGTCCGCTCGGCAAGGTCTGGGCCGAAGTGGTGGCCTGTCGCGACGCGGCCATCGACGTGCGGCGGGAACGCATAGAGGAGGCCGGCCGTCGGGCCGCCCACGAGATGACCCGTTATCTGAACACACTCGGCACGATCGCCGCGGTCACGCCGCTGCTCGGGCTGCTGGGTACCGTGGCCGGCATGATTCATATCTTCTCTGCCATGACCGAGGCCGGTCTGGGTGATGCGCAGGCGCTGGCGGGCGGGATCGGTCAGGCGCTGGTCACCACCGCGGCCGGTCTGTGTGTGGCGATTCCAGCGCTCGTCGCCTATCGTTACTTCATCGGCCGCGTGGAGCAGCAGGGTCTGATGCTCGAACAGATGGCGTCTCGCCTGATCGAAGCCCAGCGGCGAACGCTCGCGCGATGAGGTTCGTCAGGCGCGGCGACAACGAGCCGTCGATCAATCTCACGCCGCTGATCGATGTCGTGTTCATTCTCCTGATCTTTTTCATGGTGTCGACGCGATTCGTGGACGAGCAGGAATTGACGCTGGAGTTGCCGGCGGCGAGCGCGGCCCAGCCGGAGGCCACGCCGACCGATCTGACCATCAATGTCAGTCGCGACGGTCGTTATCAAATCGAAGGCCACGTGGTCCCGGCCACGCAGTTGGTCGCGTCACTGCGGGCGCTGCGGGCACAATACCCGCAGCGGTCACTGCGCGTGCGTGCCGACGGCGATGCCCGGCATCAGGCCGTGGTGCGGGTCATGGATGCGGCGTCGACCGCCGGTTTCGCGCGTGTGGATATCGCCACACGCGCACATTGAACACAGGGAAAGCTTTGGCGCGCAAGAAGATCGAAACAGACATGCCGATCGGGGAGATCTATCCGCGATTGCTGCGCTATACCTGGACGCACAAGCGCTGGCTGGGGCTCGCCGCGGTCGGCATGGCCGGTTATGCGGCCACCGATACGGCGTTGATCTATATCCTCAAGCCGTTGCTCGACGGCAGTATCGTCGACCGCGATCCGTGGATGATCCGCTGGATCCCGGCGTTCATGCTCGCCCTGTTCCTGTTTCGCGGCGTGTTCGGCTTTGCCTCGAGTTACGGCATGTCCTGGGTGTCCAACCGGGTGATCTACGAGGTCCGCAGCGATATCTTCGCTCAGTTTCTGCGTCTGCCCTCCAGTTTCTTCGACGCCAACTCGACTGGCAAGACGACGGCAAAGCTGACCTACTACACTGGCCAGATCTCGGGCGCCGCAACCAGTGCAATCACGATCATGGTTCAGGATTCGCTACGGATCGTGGGCTTCACTTTTCTGATGTTCTGGATCAACTGGTCGCTGGCGTTGATCACGCTGCTGGTGGGGCCGATCATCGCCGTGATCGTCAGCTATGTATCCAAGCGTTTTCGGCGCTACAGCGTGAGCATTCAGCAGTCGATCAGCGATATCACCCATATCAGCGAAGAAGTGCTCACCGGCCAGCGGGTGGTCAAGGTGTTCGGCGGCGAGGAACACGAGCGCCGCGGATTCGACCGCATCAACGAGCGCAATCGGCGGATGTCGATGCGCAAGGCGACCACCAGCGCGGCGAGCGTGCCGATCATTCAGATGATTGCCGCGTTTGCGGTGGCGTTCGTTGTCGCGGTGGCCGTGCGCGATACCGGTGGCGGCATCATGTCGCCGGGCGATCTGGCCGCGTTCTTCGGCGCGATGATGGCAATGATGGGCCCGATCAAGCGCCTGACCAGCGTGAACGCGACCATTCAGTCCGGGATGGCGGCGGCGGGCGCGATCTTCGAACTGATCGACGAGCCGGTCGAACTGGACCGCGGCACCCGGACCATCGACAGAGCGCAGGGCCGGATTCGTGCACAGGGGCTGTATTTTCGATATGGCGACACCGACGAAGACGTGCTGCGGAATATCGATTTCGAGGTCGAGCCGGGGCAGACGGTGGCCTTCGTCGGCCGGTCGGGCAGCGGCAAGTCGACACTGTTGTCGCTGCTGCCGCGTTTCTACGATTACCAGCAGGGCAGTATTCATCTGGATGGCCACGAACTGCGCGAATACCGGCTGGCCGATCTACGCAGCCAGATCAGTCTCGTCGACCAGAACGTGGTCCTGTTCAACGACACGATTGCGGGCAATATCGCCTACGGCGTGCTCGGCGGCGCCGATCGCAAGACCATCGAGGACGCCGCCCAGCGTGCCTATGCCGCGGATTTCATCGAGGCGCTGCCCGACGGCTACGACACACGCGTCGGCCAGAACGGCATCATGCTCTCGGGCGGCCAGCGCCAGCGCATCGCGATCGCACGGGCGCTGCTCAAGGATGCGCCGATTTTGATCCTGGACGAAGCGACCTCGGCCCTGGATACCGAGTCCGAACGCGCCATCCAGCAAGGCCTGGACAATCTGATGCGCAATCGCACGACGCTGGTCATCGCCCATCGCCTGTCCACGATTCAGGACGCCGATCGCATCGTCGTGCTGCACGACGGCGAACTCGTGGAGCAGGGCACCCACGCGCAGCTCATGGCAAAGGACGGCCACTACCGCGGTCTGCACGATATCCAGTTCGCGCGGCCGGGTTAGTTTACCCATGGCCGGCGCACTCGAGCGCAGCTGGTATCGACGCGACGGCGCGTGGCCGCTGCTCAAGCCGCTGGCCTGGCTGTTCGGTCGGGTGGTGGCGCTGCGGCGGCTCGCCTACGCGCAGGGCTGGCTGAAGAGCCGGCGCGTCCCGGTGCCAGTGCTGGTCGTCGGCAACATCACCGTCGGCGGCAGCGGCAAGACACCGCTCACGCTGGCACTGGTGGCGCGGCTGGTGGCGCGCGGGCGCCGGGTCGGGGTGGTCTCACGCGGCTATGGCGGCAAGGCGGCGCGCTATCCGTTGCAGGTCGCGCCCGACACGCCGTCCGCGCAGTCCGGCGACGAACCGCTGTTGATTGCCTGTCGTAGTGCGGCGCGGGTGGTCGTCGACCCCGATCGGCCGCGCGCGGCGATAACGCTTGTAGAACAGTCGCAGGTGGATATGGTGATCGCCGACGACGGTCTCCAGCATTATGCGTTGGCGCGCGATGCCGAGATCGCGGTGACCGATTCGCGTCGCGGCCTGGGTAACGGCTGGCTGTTGCCCGCCGGGCCGCTGCGTGAGCCGCCTGAGCGCCTCGATGGGGTCGATCTATCCCTGATTCACGGCGCGGGCGAGGATTTCTGGCTGGCGCCGGTGGGCGCGGTCTCGCTGGTGGACGATCGGACGCGCCCGCTGGCCGATTTTCGAGACGCGACCGTGCATGCCGTGGCCGGTATCGGCGACCCGGGGCGGTTTTTCTCGATGCTCCGCGAACATGCGATCGAAGTGATCGAGCACGCCCAACCGGATCACCACGTCTATCGCGCCGCCGATATCGTCTTCGATGACGGGCTGCCGGTGCTGATGACCGAAAAGGACGCGGTAAAATGCCGTGACTTCGCCGACGCACGTCACTGGTCGGTGCCGGTCGAACTGGTATTTTCGCCGGCCTGCGAGGCTCGCGTCGACGCCTTGCTGGACCGCCTGTGTGCGCTGCCGCTGACAAAGAGGAAGCATCTGTCGTGAGTTTCATTGTCGTCATCCCGGCCCGTCTGGCCAGCACCCGCTTGCCCAACAAGGTATTGCGAGAGCTCGCCGGGGAGCCGATGCTGGCGCATGTCTGCCGGGCGGCGCTGGCCAGCCGCGCCGAGCGCGTGATCGTGGCCACCGACAGTACGGCGATTGCCGACGCCGGGCAGATCGCTGGCGCTGAAGTGGCCATGACCCGGAGCGATCACAGCTGCGGCAGCGATCGTATCGCCGAGGTGGTGACCACGCTGGCCCTGCGCGACGACCAGATCGTGGTCAACGTGCAGGCCGACGAGCCGTTGATGCCGGTGGTGCTCATCGATCAGGTCGGTCAGGCACTGATGGATGATCCCGGCGCGGGCATGGCCAGCGCGCGCACGCCGATCGTCGACGCGGCCGACTTCGTCAATCCCAATATCGTCAAGGTTGTCAGCAGTGCAAGCGGGCGAGCGCTTTATTTCAGCCGCGCGCCGATCCCGTTTCATCGCGCCAGCGGCAACCAGGAGGTGATGGGGCTGGGCTACCGGCATCTGGGCATCTATGCGTATCGCGTCGCCGCGCTCAAGCGTTTTTCGGCCGCGCCGGTCAGTGCCCTCGAGCAGCATGAATCCCTGGAGCAGCTGCGAGCGTTCGATCTCGAGCTCGGCATCGCGATGGTCACGGCCGCGCAGCTGCCCGGCCCCGGTGTCGACACCGAGGCGGATCTGATCGCGGTGGCGCGTCTGCTGGAGGGCCCGGGCAGTGCATGAACCATTGGACACATGCGCCGTACTGTTCGTCTGCCTGGGCAATATCTGTCGATCGCCGACCGCGCACGGCGTGTTTCGCGCCCACGTGGCCCAGGCGGGGTTGACGGGGCGCATCAGCATCGATTCGGCTGGCACCGGCGACTGGCATATCGGCAAGCCGCCGGATGCAAGGGCCACGGCGGTCGCCGCCCAACGCGGTACCGAAATCGGCGATCTGCGCGCCCGCCAGGTGACGCCGGCCGATCTGCAGCGCTTCGATTATGTGCTCGCCATGGATGACGCCAATCTCGGCGCGCTCGAGCAGATGGCCAGCCGCGCCGGCCAAGCGAACGCTCGTATAAGCCTGTTCGGGGACTTCAGCGCCCGATTTCACGGTGAGCCGGTGCCCGACCCGTATTTCGGCGGCGAGCGAGGCTTCGAACAGGTACTCGACATGATCGAGGACGCCGCGGCGGGACTGCTCGATGAAATTCGAGCACGACTCCAGACGCCCTCCGGCGGTCGCTAGCCAGTAGCTGATCGTCGCCGAGCTGCTCGTCGGCAAAGGTAAGCTGCCTACGCGCCGCGATGCAGACCGCGCCCATGAAAAAGGCCCCGCACGGCAGCGCCGGCGGGGCCTTGTCATGCCACGCTCAGTTGCCGCTAGGAATTGGGCGTCGCGCTGGTGCCTTCTTCTTCATCGGCGTCCTCGTCCGCGGAGCGTGTCTCCACTTGTTGTAGCGAGGAGTCCTCGGTCGACGATTTCTCGACCACGCTCTTTGCCCTGGCGCGCGGCCTGGCTTTCGGGGCTTCTGACGATTGCGGTGCGTTCTCGTCTTCGGCTTTCGTGTCGATGACCACGTCTTCGATCTCTTCCTGAGTCCGAGGCGCGTCGGCCTCGGTCTCGACCTGCTGTGTGGCCACGGCGGGCTCGGGCGAGACCTTCTCATCAGCATCGTTCGACCCGGCAGGCGCCCCCTGCGGCTCTGCCGCCGGCGCGGATGTCGTGGCGTCGTCGGCTGAGGCTTGTTCGTCTGCCGGCGCGGATTCGGGCTTCTTTCTCGGTTTGCGCGGGCGCCGTGGTGCTTTCGCTTTAGCAGGCTTTTCCGAGGCTCCGCTGGCGGTGGCATCCGTACTCGTTTCTGCAGTCTCGACCGGGGCATCGGCTGTTTCGGTCGGGGCGTCGGTCTGTGTGCTGGCGTGGGAATGAGCCTCTTCCGACGGCGGGGCGGCCTGGTTTTCAGACGCCACACGCGCGTTCTCGCTGGCCTTGATCGCCGACCACGGTTCCTCGTCGTCCGGTGCCTGGATTTTTGCCGGGGCACTGGCTTTCGACTGCGCCTGCTTCGGCTGCTCGGCGCTGTTTTCGCCGCTGTCGGCATTCAGCGGTGAATCGTCGCTTTGACGCGGCGTCTGCGCGGTCTGATCCACGTCGTCGCTCGGCTGCTCGTCGACGCGGGGCGCTGTGCTCTGCGTATCCCGGTCGTCGGCGGCCTCGCTGTTACGGTTGTGCTCGGAGGACGTGTCCGCGGAAGCGGCATCATCGGCGCTGGCCGAGTTGTTTTCGTTCGTGCTGCTGGCGTTGTTGTCCTCGGAGGACGCTGCCGAGCTGTTGCGGTTGCGGCCACCGCGACGCCCGCGGCCACCACGACGGCGGCGGCGACGGCCGTTGCCATTGTTCTGGCTGTCGTTGTTATCGTCGTTCTGTCGGTCCGACGCGTTCGGATTCGCGGTCGCTTGCTGCGTAGTGCCGGCGTCGTCGGTCTGAGCCGCAGAGTCCGCAGCACGGTTGTTGTCTTCGGGCGCCTTGTCGTTGCGGTTGTTATGCGTCGCGGACCGGCTCTTCTGCTTCTCGGCTGTGCCGTTCGCCGAGCCATCGGCCGATGCGCTGCTTTTGTCGTCTGCGGCCGACTTGTCGTGATCGGATTTCTTGCGCGCGTTGTCGTTGTTGTCGCCGGCATTGCCGCGCTCCGGCTTGCGGCCGTCGCCCTGGGCGCCGTCGTTCTTCTGGCCGCCGCGACGATTGCGACCGCCGCGACGTGAGCGGTTGTTGCTACTGCCGCCATCGTCGGCACCGCGCCGTGAGCGACTGGGCCGGCTCTTGCGCGGTGCGCCATCATCGCTGCTGGTGCCGCTATCCTGCTTGTCGGCACGTGCCTTGCTCGCCTTCTTCCGGTTGGCTTGGGCGGCCGCGGTCTCGACCGGCTTGTCGGTCTTGGCGGGCTTTTTGGGCGCCGGACTGCTACCAGAAAACATGCGACGCAGAGCGTCCAGGAGCTGCTGCCAGGGCGTCATGGTGGCAACGGCGGCCGCCGTTGTTGCCGATGCGGCAGCTTCCGCAGCCTGTGCCTGCTGGGGTGCTGGTGTGCGGTCGATGACCGGCGCGTCCGGCCGGCTCACGCGTTTGACCGCCGGTTCTTCACGGGTCGCGGTCGCGCGACCGGCATGATCGGGCTCGACGGGCTTCTCGATCTCGACATGGGTATCGATCCGATAGCTGGTGGCGTCGTTCTCGTCCTCGGCGAGCTGATCACCGCGTACGCGCCGGATTTCATAATGCGGGGTTTCAAGCGTGCCGTTGGGCACCAGCGTGACCTGGGTCTTCGAGCGTTTCTCCACGCCCGAAATATCGTCGCGTTTTTCATTGAGCAGGAAACTCGCGACCGCCACCGGCAGTTGCACGATGACGCGCCCGGTTGAGGGCTTCATTGCCTCTTCCTCGAGCAGGCGCAGGATCGACAGCGACAGCGATTCGACGCTGCGGATGCTGCCTCGGCCCAGGCAACGCGGGCAGGCCTGGCTCGAATATTCCGACAGCGATGGTTTGAGGCGCTGGCGAGACATTTCCAGCAGACCGAAACGCGAGATACGGCCGATCTGAACGCGTGCGCGATCGACCTTGGCGGCCTGCTTGAGGCGATTCTCGACTTCACGCTGGTTCTTGCTGCTCTCCATGTCGATGAAGTCGATCACCACCAGTCCGCCCAGATCGCGGATACGCAGCTGGCGCGCGACTTCCTCGGCGGCTTCGAGATTGGTGTTGAATGCGGTTTCCTCGATGCCGCCGCCCTTGGTGGCACGCGCCGAATTGATATCGACCGAGGTCATCGCCTCGGTATGATCGATGACGATGGAGCCGCCCGAGGGCAGGGTGACTTCGCGCTCGAAGGCGGACTCGATCTGCGATTCGACCTGGAAGCGCGAGAACAGCGGCGTTTCGTCGGTGTAGTACTTTAGCTTGTTGAGCGCATGCGGCATCACCTGCTGCATGAATTCGCGGCCGGTGGCGTAGATTTCGTCCTGGTCGATGACGACTTCGCCGATATCGTCGCGCAGGTAGTCACGCAGCGCCCGGATGATGACGTTGGATTCCTGATAGACGAGGAAGGGCGCCTTGCGATCCTCAGCGGCTTCGTTGATCGCCTTCCAGACCTGGGCCAGATAATCCAGATCCCACTGCAGTTCCTCGGCACACCGACCGACACCGGCGGTACGCACGATCACGCCCATCCCATTGGGGACTTCGACCTGGTTGAGCGCCTCGCGCAGTTCGTTGCGTTCCTCGCCCTCGATGCGGCGTGACACGCCGCCCGCACGCGGATTGTTCGGCATGAGCACGAGGTAGCGCCCGGCCAGGCTGACGAACGTGGTAAGCGCGGCACCCTTGTTGCCGCGTTCTTCCTTTTCGACCTGGACGATGATTTCCTGGCCTTCGGACAGCGCATATTTGATGCTGTCCTTGCCGTTGCCGGCATCGCCGTTCTTGCTCTTGTTCTTGTCGAAGTATTCCTTGGCGACTTCCTTGAGCGGCAGGAAACCGTGGCGATTGCCGCCGTAATCGATGAAGGCGGCTTCGAGACTGGGTTCGACGCGCGTCACGCGGCCCTTGTAGATATTGGCCTTGCGCTGTTCGCGACTGCCGACCTCTATGTCTAGATCATGAAGTTTCTGGCCATCGACGATGGCCACGCGCAGCTCTTCGGGCTGCGTGGCGTTGATAAGGATGCGTTTCATGCAATTGGATCTCTACGGGCGCTCGACTGTTGGCGATCGCCGCTTGCGGTAGACGCAAGCACGCGACGGCTGCCGCGTTGACGCGCTTATCCAGCCCATGGAGGGCGAGAAGGATTACGCGGTAGGCGACAACAAAAAGACAGGAGCGCATGAATGGATTAATAACTCTTGGCGGAGGACACGCTGGGCTGGAGGGCCATGCTAGGCTTTGGCCCAAGCGACGCAGCGTGTGGCATATAACTGTCGGTCGGCGAACTCAGCCCGCGCGGTAAGTGCTTCGGCAGGCTGCTTTATCGGCTCGACCTTGGGAGTGTAATCTGACTACGGCACCCGCTCAAGTACGCCATGTCCGTATCGATGCGAACGATGACGGCATGCGGCTCGATAATTTCCTGTTGCGCGTATTCAAGAACGTTCCGAAATCGCGGATCTACAAGATCATCCGCAGCGGCGAAGTGCGCGTGAACAGTGGCCGCGCGAAGCCCAGCACCCGGTTGGCCGAGCACGACCAGGTGCGGCTGCCGCCGGTGCGCCAGAAAGAGCGACCCGGCCCGGGCCGCCCGCCGGATGCGCTCGTGCAGCGGGTCGATCGAGCGCTCGCCGCGCAAACCGACGACTATCTGCTGTTCAACAAGCCGGCCGGCCTGGCGGTCCATGCGGGTAGCGGGCTGCGCTTCGGTCTGATCGAAGTGCTGCGGGTGGCGCGTGGCGGCGAATACGTGGAACTGGTGCATCGCCTGGATCGCCAGACCAGCGGCTGTCTGCTGGTCGCGCGTTCGCGGCGCGCGCTCGACGGTCTGCGCGCCGCGCTCAACGATGTCTCGACCCGCAAGCGCTATCTTGCGCTGGTCGACGGCCGGTGGCGACATGGCCACATCGAGGTGGATGCGCCGCTGTCACGCGACAACGAGCGTAGCGGCGAACGCATGGTGGAAGTGGATCGCGTGCGCGGGCGCGCGAGCATCTCCGTGTTCTCGCCAATGGCTTATTACCGGGATGCCACGCTCATGGCGGTGGAAATTCGCACCGGCCGCACCCATCAGATACGGGTGCACGCTGCGCATATGGGGCATCCGGTCGCGGCAGACGAGAAATACGGTATCAACGAGCGCCTGGCGGATTGGCGCGAACAGGGGCTCAAACGCATGTTCCTACATGCCGAAAATCTGCAGATGGACTACGCCGGCCAACGGCTTGATCTGAACGCGCCGTTGCCTAGCGATCTGGCGACCGTGCTCGAACGCCTGGAGCCCGGAGAATGAAGCGCTACGAGCTACTCGTATTCGACTGGGACGGCACGCTCATGGATTCCGCCGGCGAGATCGTGTCCGCGATGCAGCAGGCGATCCAGAGCACCGGCCTGCCCGAGCGCACGCCCGAGCAGATGCGCGAACTGATCGGGCTGGGCCTCAACGACGTGCTGGCGCGTCTTTTCCCCGATCTCGACCCGCAGGCGGTACGGGCGCGTATTGATCGTTATCGATCACGCTATGGCATGCAGCGCAGCAAGGCACGCTTGTTCGAACCGGTGATGGCGGCGCTCGAGGCGATGCGAGCCGAGGGCTATGTCATGGCCGTGGCGACCGGCAAGGGCCGGCGCGGTCTCGATGCCGCCATGGCGGCGACCGCGACCGCCGATTTCTTTCGTTTTACGCGCTGCGCCGACGAGTCGGTACCCAAGCCGGCACCCGACATGCTCGAGGATATTCTGCTGCGCGCGGCCACCGAACCGGCGCGCGCCCTGATGATCGGCGATACCGAATACGACATGGCGATGGCCGCTGCTGCGGGGGTCGACGGGGTCGGCGTGGCCTGTGGCGTGCATGACCGTGCTCGCTTGCGGCGGGCCGGGGCGCTGGATGTGCTCGACACCGTCGAGCAACTGCCGGCGTGGCTGCTCAGCCGCTGATCCGTATAGCGATCAAGGGACGGTAATGCCGGCCTCGGCCAGAAAACGACGCAGGGTGATCAACGGCAGGCCGACCAGGGCGGAGGGATCGCGCGATTCGATCGACTCGACGAGCGTGATCCCCAGACCTTCGGACTTGATACTGCCCGCGGTTGCGGTCACATCCTCGGCGGCGACATAGCGGTCGATTTCAGCGTCGCTGAGTTCGCGAAACCTTGTAGTCACGGTTTCGACCGTCACCAGCGGCCCGGCCAGGTTCGGCCCGCATACACATAGACCGGAATGAAAGGCGACAGACTGACCGGACTGCTTGCGCAGTTGTTCCTTCGCGTGCGCGATAGTGCCGGGTTTGCCCAGAATCTCGCCGGCGACGTCCGCCACCTGGTCGGCCCCGATCACCACCGCTTCAGGCCAGGCCTGGGCGATGCTCTGCGCCTTGGTCTGAGCCAGCCGACGCGCAAGGTCGATCGGTGCTTCGCCGGGGCGCGGCGTTTCATCGATCTCCGGTGACGTGGCTTCAAAACGGATCTGGAACTGACGCAGCAGCTGGCGCCGCCACGGCGAGCTGGAGGCCAGGATCAATAAAGGGGTGTGTTGTGCATTCATGCTCGACAAGCCGTTACCGAAACCGGAGGACGCGCAGGATAAACGATCGGCGGCGATATTTCGCATCGCACAGCGCAGCGACACAGTCGCTCGGCGCCACGAATACTTTGACTTGAGGGGCTTTCACCCCTAATATCGCGCGCCATGAACACGCCGGGCACGCTGGCTCACCACGTCGACTTCCGACGGCTGGCCACCCAGCAACGGGAAATCGACGGCGAGCTGTACTTATCCCAGTTGCCGCGCATGATCGCCGAGATGGCGGCCGGCGCGGACGCTAGTGGTGCGGTACGCGTGCACCTGCGGTTCAGTGAAGATGGCCAGCGGCGTGTAAACGTCGCCGGCTCGATCGAGACGACATTGACGCTAACCTGTCAGCGTTGCCTCGAGGCCTTCGACAAGCACATGTCCGTCGCGGTGGCGGGTGTGGTCGTGGGTGACGACGATGCCGCGGCCAACGTGCCGCGCGCAGATGAGCCGATTCTGGCGGAGGGCGATACACTCGATCTCCACACGATGGTAAGCGACGAGCTTCTGCTCGCGCTGCCGCCGGTGGCGCGATGTGGTCGACCCGACTGCGTGTCAAACTACGAGCATGTGGCCGGCACGCCGGAACCGGCAATAGACGACAAACACAACAATCCGTTCGCGGTCTTGGGTCAGCTCAAGCGCGGCGATTGACCGATTTTCTTAAAAACGCTGGAAGACGTAATACGCCATGGCCGTCCAGAAAAACCGCAAATCCCGCTCCAAGCGCGACAAACGCCGTACCCACGATCATATGGTGCATCCCACGCTGTCGATCGATCAGACCACCGGCGAAACCCATCGTCGCCATCACGTCACGCGTGACGGCTTCTATCGCGGCCGCCGGGTCGTGAATATCGGCGACGAAGCGTAGCTGCCGACTAGACCGCCGGCCGGCCACCTCGCGTGGGTGTCCGGCGGTCACTTCCCATGACACGTATAGCCGTCGACGCGATGAGCGGCGACCGCGGCGCGCGTGTGGCCGTCGATGCCGCACTGTCGTGCCTGGCGGCGCACGCGGATCTCGAGATCGTGCTGGTGGGCGACGAGGCCGCGCTCAAGACCGAGATCGCCCGTCATCGCAAGAAGGCCCATGCCGAGCGCGCGTCGGTACGCCACGCGGGCGAGGTCGTGGGCATGTGCGAATCGCCCGCGCGCTCTTTGCGCCAGAAGAAAGACTCGTCCATGCGCGTGGCGATCAACCTCGTGCATGGCGGCGAGGTGCAGGCCTGCGTGTCCGCGGGCAATACCGGCGCGCTGATGGCGACGGCGCGCTTCGTGCTCAAGACCCTGTCCGGTATCGACCGGCCCGCGATCATCTCCCCGATCCCGTCGCAGCGCGGCCACACGCTGATGCTCGACCTCGGCGCCAATGCGGAATGCACCCCCGAGCAGCTGTTTCAGTTCGGAGTGATGGGGGCCGTGCTGGCCACCGCGGTGCATGGTATCGAATCACCACGCGTGGGCCTGCTCAATATCGGTGCGGAGGAGATCAAGGGAAACCTGCAGATCCAGCAGGCCGGCAAGCTGCTGTCGGACAGCCAGCTCAACTATATCGGTTTCGTCGAAGGCGACGATATCTATATCGGCGATGTCGACGTGGTGGTCTGCGACGGCTTTGTCGGCAATGTGGCGCTCAAGACCAGCGAAGGGCTCGGCAAGTTGATCGCCCAGTTCCTGCGCGAGGAGTTCTCCCGCAACGCGCTGACCCGCACGGCGGCTTTCTTTGCCCTGCCGGTGCTCAAGGCGTTCCGGTTGCGCGTGGATCCGCGTCAGTACAACGGCGCGACATTCGTCGGCCTGCAGGGCACCGTGATCAAGTCGCACGGGGATGCCGACGCGGTGGCATTCGCCAGCGCGATCAATGTGGCGCGCATGGAAGTCGAGCAGCGCGTACCCGAACGCATCCGCGAGCTGCTGGCCGAGAATCTGGGCGAGTGACCGGGCCGTCGATCACGGCGCGCATCGTGATTTGTCAGGGGTGCGTATAGGCAGACTCCCTCGGCTCGACGACTTGGGCCGGGCATCGGGAATGCGTATTGCGCGCGGTCTTGCTGGGTCTGCTTCAGCTGGCGCGAAGCGGGCGTATTGGCCGGGCCTGGATTCTCCGGCCGGCCGGGGCGTGAGGCGGTCATCGATGCCGTGACGCGACGATTCGCGATTGATTTCACGCTCCCAAATCCCTATATCCTGCGTATTGTGAATTTGGGTGCGACCCGCGACGTGCGCTGGCAGGACGCCAGCCCCGCGCGAGCCGAGGGACAGTGATGAGTCAGACCGATAAACCCAAGCCAGCTGTCGAGGATGATGGCGAAACCGTTGTCCAGACCAGCAAGCCCAAGACCAAGCAGCCGCCGCTGTACAAGGTCATCATGCATAACGATGACTACACGCCGATGGAGTTCGTGGTCGAGGTGCTGCTGACCTATTTCAACCTTGACCGCGAGCAGGCGGTGCAGGTGATGCTGACGGTGCATACCCGCGGCAAGGCAGTGGCTGGCACGTTTACTGCTCAGATTGCGGAGACGAAGGTGGCGATGGTCAACGACCACGCGCGTGCCCATCAACACCCGCTCTTGTGTACTATGGAAAAAGCCTGATCGTCGCGATTCGCTAAGTCAGATCTGGCCTCAATCGAACGTCACGTTCGGGGACGCAAAATGCTCAGTCAGGAACTGCAAACCGCTCTCGATGCTGCCTTCATGGTGGCGCGGCGCCAGCATCACGAAATGCTGACGGTGGAGCATCTGCTGATGTCGCTGCTGGATAATCCGGCGGTCATCGAGGTGCTGGAATCCGTGAACGCGGATATCGCGCGTCTCGAGCGCGAACTCAAAAGCTATATCGACACGCATGTGCCGATGGTGCCCGCCGGTGAGGACCATGAAGTCCAGCCGACGCTGGGGTTCCAGCGCGTGCTCCAGCGTGCCGTCTATCACGTGCAGTCGTCGGGCAAGAAAGAGGTCACCGCCGTCAATGTGTTGATCGCGATCTTCTCCGAGCAGGAATCGCACGCCGTCTATCTGCTCAACGAGCAGGAAGTCACGCGGCTCGACGTGGTCAATTTCGTCTCCCACGGCATGTCCAAGGCCGACGGCGAGAACGCCGAGCAGAATGCGACCACCGAAAAAAGCGCGGAAGAGGGTGGCGACGGCAAGTCGGCGCTCGAGCTGTACGCGACCAATCTCAACCGCAAGGCGGCCGAGGGCGATATCGATCCGTTGATCGGGCGCGATCACGAGATCGAGCGCGTGATCCAGACGCTGTGCCGGCGTCGCAAGAACAACCCGCTGCTCGTGGGCGAGGCCGGTGTCGGCAAGACCGCGATCGCCGAAGGCCTCGCGCGTCTGATCGTGCAGGACGAGGTGCCCGAGATTCTCAGCGAAAGCGTGATCTATGCACTCGACCTGGGGGCGCTGATCGCCGGCACCAAGTATCGCGGCGATTTCGAGAAACGGCTCAAGGGCGTGCTCTCCGAACTCGGCAAGCAGCCCGGTGCGGTGCTCTTCATCGACGAAATCCACACCATCATCGGCGCCGGCGCGGCATCGGGTGGCGTGATGGACGCCTCGAACCTGCTCAAGCCCAAGCTCGCATCGGGCGAGTTGCGCTGCATGGGCGCGACCACCTACCAGGAGTTCCGCGGCATCTTCGAAAAGGATCGTGCCCTGGCACGCCGTTTTCAGAAGATCGACGTGCCCGAGCCCAGCGTGGCCGAGACAGTGCTGATCCTGCGCGGTCTCAAGGATCGCTTCGAGGAACATCATCAGGTGCGCTATACCCAGCCCGCGCTGGAAGCGGCCGCCGAGCTGTCGGCCCGGCATATCAACGACCGGCATCTGCCGGACAAGGCCATCGACGTCATCGACGAAGCCGGTGCGCGCCTGCGTCTGCGGCCGTCGGGCAAACGCCGCAAGACGGTTCAGGTGCGTGATATCGAGGACATGGTATCGCGTATCGCGCGTATCCCCTCCAAGGCGGTCTCGCGCGACGATCGTGACGTGCTCAAGACGCTCGAGCGCGATCTCAAGCTGGTGATCTTCGGCCAGGACGAGGCTGTGGGTTCGCTGGCCAGCGCGATCAAGATGTCGCGCTCCGGGCTCGACAATCGCGACAAGCCGATCGGTTCGTTCCTGTTCGCCGGCCCTACGGGTGTGGGCAAGACCGAGGTCACGCGTCAGCTGGCGCTGCATCTGGGTGTCGAGCTGATCCGTTTCGACATGTCGGAATACATGGAGCGGCATACGGTGTCGCGCCTGATCGGCGCGCCGCCCGGCTACGTCGGTTTCGACCAGGGCGGGCTGCTGACCGAGGCGGTCACCAAGCAGCCGCATTCCGTGGTTCTGCTCGACGAGATCGAGAAAGCGCATCCGGATATATTCAACCTGCTGCTACAGGTCATGGATCACGGCACGCTCACCGACAACAATGGCCGGCAGGCGGATTTCCGCAACGTGGTTCTGGTGATGACGACCAACGCCGGCGCCGAGCAGATGGCCAGCCGCGGCATTGGTTTCAATCCCAGCGACAACAGCACGGACGGCATGGAAGCCATTCGGCGTGGCTTCTCGCCGGAGTTCCGCAATCGCCTGGATTCGATCATTCAGTTCTCGCCGCTGGAAGGCGACGTCATCGAACGTGTCGTCGACAAGTTCCTGCTGCAGCTGGAAGCGCAGCTGGAGTCCCGCGGTGTGGAACTGATCGTCGAGCACGAAGCCCGGCACTGGCTGGGCGAGCGCGGCTACGATGCAAAGATGGGCGCACGCCCGATGGCCCGTGTGATCCAGGAGCACATCAAGAAGCCGCTGGCCGAGGAACTGCTCTTCGGCCGCCTCGAAGGCGGTGGACAGGTGGTGGTTCGTGTCGACGGCGACGAACTGCAGCTGGATGTATCGCCCAAGGAAACCGCCGAAGCCTGACATCGGCCGGACGACGACAAAGGCGGCTTGCCTAGCGGGCCGCCTTTTTTGATGATGTGCCTGTTTTCGCGTGAGCCGGCTGCTATTCGACCGTAACGCGATTGACTTCGGCCAGACTCAGCGCACCGGTGCGCACCTTGTTCAGGCCGGCGGCGCGCAGGTTGATGACGCCATCGCTCTCGGCCTGGCGCTCGATGTCGTTGGCATTGCCGCCTTCCATGATGATCTGACCGATCTCTTCGGTGACCGGCATGACCTGATAGATGCCGACGCGTCCCTTGTAGCCCCGGGTGCAGCTGTCACAGCCGTCTGGGTTGGCCTCAAAGATGCTCAGACTCTCGAGTTCGTCTTCATGAAAGCCTTCCGCGATCAGTTCCTCGCGCGGAATGCTGGCGCTGACCTTGCACTGGGTACACAGGCGACGGGCGAGCCGCTGGGCGATGATCAACGATACCGAAGCGGCGATGTTGTAGGCCGGCACACCCATGTTGACCAGGCGCGTAAGCGTCTGCGGGGCATCGTTGGTATGCAACGTGGATAGCACCATGTGGCCTGTTTGCGCGGCCTTGATGGCGATCTCGGCCGTTTCCAGATCACGAATCTCACCGACCATGATCACGTCCGGATCCTGGCGCAGGAAGGCGCGCAGGCAGGCGGCGAATGTCAGCCCCACTTTGGGATGCACGTTGACCTGGTTGATGCCGGGCAGGTTGATTTCGGCCGGGTCTTCCGCGGTGGAGATATTGCGGTCGTCGGTGTTGAGAATATTGAGCGCGGTATAGAGAGACACGGTCTTGCCACTGCCCGTCGGGCCGGTGACCAGCACCATGCCGTAGGGACGCTGGATCGTTTTCTCGAACAGTTCGCGTTGATCGGTTTCATAACCCAGCGCCTCGATACCCATCTGGGCACTGGTCGGGTCCAGAATACGCAGCACGATCTTCTCGCCATGCAGGGTCGGGCAGGTCGATACACGAAAGTCGATGGCGCGATTCTTGGATAGATTGAGCTTGATCCGCCCGTCCTGGGGCACGCGACGCTCGGCCAGGTCGAGTCGGGCCATGACTTTCAGCCGTGCGGAAAGCCGCATGCCGAGATTGGCCGGCGGTGACGCGACCTCGGTGAGCACGCCGTCCTGGCGCAGACGCACACGGAATTTCTTTTCGTAAGGCTCGAAATGAATATCGGATGCGCCGCGGTGGATGGCGTCCAGCATCACCTTGTTGACGAAGCGCACGACCGGCGCATCGTCCGTATCGGCACGGTTGACGTCCGAGCCATCGCCTTCACCCGCGGAGTCGACGGTGAGGTTGTCCAGCGAGACATCGTCGAGACCGGCCATTGCGCTGTCGATAGCGCTGAAGGCGTTGTCGATGGCGCGGGCGAGCTTGTCCTGTTCGACCAGCACCGGCTCGATATTGAGGCCGGTATTGAACTTGAATTCGTCCAGGGCCGCCAGATCGGTGGGATCGGCCACCGCCACGAACAGATTGCGTCCACGCTGAAAGATCGGCAGCACGCCGTGTTTGCGGATCAGCGACTCCGAGACCGCCTTGATCGGCGCCTGGGCGAGGTCCACGGCGCGCAGATCGAGCAGCGGCATGGAGAACTCCTCGCAGGCCGCCTTGGCGAGCACGGCGGCACTGAGCGCGCCGCGGGCCACCACCTGGGCCACGAAAGACTCGCCATCGCGCACGGCCTCGCGCTGGATGTCGAGTGCCTTGTCCGCATCGATCAGTCCGTCCTCGACCAACTGTCGAGCCAGGCCGCCAAGTACGGGGGTCCCGACGTTACCGCGTGTTGTTGCCATAAGCTGTTCCGTGAATTCTGCCGTCAATCAATCCGGTCTGAGCATGGGCGTATCCGGTTCGAGCGTGTGGTCGCGCAATCGCCTTGAACTGCAGATGAACCGGGCGTCTGGTTGTGCGCGATCTTACGGATTCTAAGGCTATTGTCGCCACGGTACCATTCCACGTCATATCGACGCCGTATCCACACGAGGGCAACTGCATGAAGAATATTTTCGAAGCCTTGCGCGAGAGTCACGACAAGCAACGCCGTTTACTGGCCGAATTGACCGATACCCACGGGGATACCGACAAACGCGAAGGCCTGTACGCCGCGGTCAAGGCAGAACTGGCGCACCATGCGGCTGCCGAAGAGAGACATTTCTACGTTCCGCTGATGGAGCACGATCAGACCCAGGAGAAAGCCCGTCACAGCGTGGCCGAGCATCACGAGATCGATGAACTGATCGAGACGCTGGACGCCACCGACTACAGCTCGCCGGGCTGGCTGGTATCGGCCAAACAACTCGAGCATCTGGTCACCCACCATCTGGATGAGGAAGAACAGGAAGTGTTCCAGCAGGCCGGCAAGGTGCTCGGCGCCGATGCCAAGACGGATCTGGCGGCCGCGTACGATCGGATGATGGAAGATCAGCGGGCCGATTGAAGCGACGGACGTGTCGCAGTTGGGTACAAGCCGGCCCGCGCTGCGCGGCCGGTTTTTTTGGTTTTAACCATGGCGGCTTGGGGGCGGGATTGATGTCCCTACCCGACATCGGGCATCTACCGAATCTCCGCGGCCTCTATTCCGACGCCGCCTGTTTATCACGGTCGCGTGATATCTCGTATTTCAGCTCTCGTTATGCTCCAGGTTGAACCGCCGCGTGCCCGGCCGGGGCCGATCGGCTGAATACTCCGGCACCGATGAGTCGCGCCGGGCATCGAGCAAGGCTCCCGTCGGATCCGGTGGTCGACGACTGCCGCAGCGTGGGCGCGAGGAGGGCACAACGTACTCAACAGCGGCGAAATCAACGGCAGCCTGTTCGACGGCGAGGGCAACGTCACCGATAGCCGCACAACCGGTCTGGCGCCGACCATCACCGGGTTCCGACTGTATGCGAGCGGGGCAATGACCGGTATTCCCGGCTCGGAGCAGACGCTCGGCGGCGAGGCGATATCCGCCTGTGCGCAGCTATCCGTCAACCCGGCGGGGCATACGCTGGCCGTTACTGAACGTTTTGCCCCGCCGGCCGCCCTGTCGCAACAGACGAGCGACAACGAGCGGCTCGACGACGAAGGCGTGATCGTAACCATTGCGATCAAACGTCCACCGGCCCGGATACGGATAGCGATTCCGTCGCCATGGGCGCCAGCGGTATCTCGTTCAGCCGCGACAGCGCCTATCGGTATCAGCTGAACTCGAACAACGGCACGATCAACGCGTTTGGAAACAACGGCGACGGCGCGCTTCGGGCCCGGCGGTGGCGAGGCAAGGCCAATCGGTCTCGCTGCCAGCTAAGGCGCATATCCCGCGGCTACGGCAGTTCCGGGTCATGGCGCAAGTGCGGTGACCGGATGTTTTTGGCATCCGGGAAACTCGGTTTAGCCTTATGAATGGCGGGTTCACGCAAAACGCGCCCGTCTCATGTCTGCTGGTCTGGGGGTCGGCTATTGCCGTGTCGCCATTGCGGCCATGGGGCAGGGCGACGACGAAATGATGCTAGATGGTCGGGGTAGCAGGATTTGAACCTACGACCTCCACGTCCCGAACGTGGCGCTCTACCAAGCTGAGCTATACCCCGATCTAGTGTCGGCGCTGGACCGAGAAACGGGCCAACGCGACGAGTGCTTCCTTGGCGGGTGACTCGTCGAAAACGTCGAGGGCGGCGATCGCGATCTGCGACTCCTCCTCGGCGCGGCGGCAAGTGTATGCCATCGCCTGAGTGGATTCAATCGCTTTCACGATAGAATCGAGTGCATCGAGGTCGCCCTCGCGGACCGCCTCGCGTATCGGGGCTGCCGTGGTGGCGTCGAGGCACGACAGGGCGCGGATCAGCGGCAGCGTCGCCTTGCCCTCGGCAAGGTCATCGCCGACGTTCTTGCCGTAGCCGCCGTCACCCTGGCCGTAGTCGAGCGCGTCGTCGATCACCTGGAAGGCGATGCCCAGATGGCGCCCGTAATCGGCCATGGCCTGTTCCTTCGCCGCGTCGCAGCCGGCCAACTGGGCCGCCAGGCGACAGCCGGCGGAGAACAGGCTCGCCGTCTTGCGGTCCACCACATCGAGATAATCGGCTTCGGCGAGATCCGGGTTGTGGCTGTACATGAGCTGCATGACTTCGCCTTCGGCGATGCGATTGGTCGCATCGGCCAATACCCGCATGATGTCGAAGGACTCGAGTTCGACCATCATCTGGAATGCGCGCGAATACAAGAAATCGCCGGTCAGCACGCTGGCATCGTTGCCCCACACCGTGTTGGCGGTTTCCCGGCCGCGCCGCAGCGTGGACTCGTCGACGACGTCGTCGTGCAGGAGCGTGGCGGTATGGATGAACTCGATGATGGCGGCGAGCAGATGGTGCTGTTCGCCGTCATAGCCGCTCGCGCGGGCGGCCAAAAGCACGAGCGCGGGGCGTAAGCGCTTGCCGCCGCTGGCTATTATGTATTCGCCGAGCGTATTGATCAGGACGACATCTGAATTCAACCGCTGACGTATGATCGCGTCTACCGCGCGCATATCGTCTTCGACCGGCTTGAATAGCGGCTGGATATTCATGTCGTGGGGATCGTGAAAACAGCGGCAAACTTAGGCGCGCGCTCTATTTCTGTCAAGGTGATCTCTCGCCGGACAGTGTCATTGACCGGATACGGTTTAGAACGTATCATTCGCGATCTTTAAACGGGCGTAAAGCCCATGTAATCACGCGACGTGGAGTCAGCATGCACGCGGTAATTCGCACTGGCGGAAAACAATACAGAGTGGCAGAGGGCGATATCCTGCGTGTCGAAAAGCTGGACGGCGATGCCGGCAGCAGTATCGATATCGCGGATGTGCTGTTGATCTCGGACGGCGACAACGTTCAGATCGGCGCCCCGTTGCTCGAAGGCAAGGCTATCTCGGCCGAGATCATCAAGCATGCCCGCGCCGACAAGATCGAAGTGATCAAGTTCAAGCGTCGCAAGAAGTATCGGCGTACGCAGGGTCATCGTCAGCACTACACCCAGCTCAAGATCACGTCGATTCCGGGCGCCTGAGCGGCGACCGACGACTCATTGCGGACAGGTTAGAGGACTTATTCCATGGCACATAAGAAAGCAGGCGGCAGTACTCGCAACGGTCGCGATTCCGAATCGAAGCGCCTCGGCGTCAAGAAGTTCGGCGGTCAGGTCGTACAGGCCGGCAACATCATCGTCCGTCAGCGTGGCAACAGCTTCCACGCCGGCACGGGTGTCGGCACCGGTCGTGACTACACGTTGTACGCGCACGCCGACGGCGTCGTGAACTTCGCTGTCAAGGGCCCGAACAATCGTCGCTTCGTGTCGATCGTCCCGGCCGAGTAACGAGCGCGCGTAATCGCGCAAGAAGCCTCGCCTAGGGCGGGGCTTTTTTGTGTCTGTATGATTTGAAGCATCGGCCAACCGGGATCGATGTACTTAGCGGGGCTGTGCAAGCGTCATGAAATTCGTCGATGAAGCCAATCTGCGTGTCGAAGCGGGCGACGGAGGGCACGGCTGCGTGAGTTTCCGGCGTGAGAAATATGTCCCCTTTGGCGGTCCGGACGGCGGCGACGGTGGCGATGGCGGCAGCGTTTATCTCGTGGCCGACCATAATCTGAACACGCTCTACGATTACCGGGTCAATCGAGTATACAAGGCTCAGCGCGGCGGCAACGGTGCCGGCAAGGACCGCACCGGTGCCAAGGGCGAAAGTCGTTACCTGCGCGTACCCATCGGCACGCTGTGCTTCTCCCGTGAAACCGACGAACTCATTGGCGATCTGACCGAGAACGAGCAGACCGTTCGCGTCGCGCAGGGCGGCTATCACGGCATGGGCAACGCCCGTTTCAAGTCCAGCACCAACCGCGCGCCCCGCAAGACCACGGACGGCACGCCGGGCGAGATCCGGGAACTGCGTCTCGAGCTCAAGCTGTTGGCAGACGTCGGCTTGGTGGGTCTGCCCAATGCGGGCAAGTCGACGCTGCTGGCTGCCGTATCCGGCGCGCGCCCGCGAATCGCGGACTATCCGTTTACCACGCTCACGCCCCAGGTCGGTGTGGTCGGCGTCGGGCCTCTGCGAAGCTTCACGCTCGTGGATCTGCCCGGGCTGATCGAGGGCGCGGCCGAAGGCATCGGCCTGGGCCATCGTTTCCTGCGTCATATCCAGCGTACTCGGTTGCTGTTTCATATCGTGGATTTACTGGACGCGGAAGGCCGCGACGTGATCGAGCAGATTCAGACCATCGAGGCCGAACTCGAGCAGTTCAGCCCGGAACTGGCATCGCGCCCGCGCTGGATCGTGCTGAACAAGACCGAACTGGTGGACGCCGAGGAAACCGCCGAGCTTTGCGAGCGCGTACGTACGACCCTCGACTGGCAGGGGGCCTTGTATGCGGTATCCGCTATTCGCCCGGACAGCCTGAATCGGCTGCTGGGTGACGCCATGGATTACCTGGAGTCCGAAGCGGCAGAGCGCCGGGCAGCCAGCGACGCTGAAGACATGGATTCCGACGATGATCACGAATCGTGATCAGCTAGCAGGGCGCCGGCGCTGGGTCGTCAAGATCGGCAGCGCTCTGCTGACTGCCGACGGGCGCGGCCTGGACCCCGAGCGACTGCAGAACTGGGCTGCACAGATTGCGGCACTGCATGCGCATGGCTGCCAGGTGGTGCTCGTGTCTTCGGGGGCGGTGGCGGAAGGCCTGGCCCGGCTCGGCTGGCCCAAACGGCCGGCGAGCCTGAGCGAGGTGCAGGCAGCGGCCTCGGTCGGCCAGGCCGGGCTCGTGGAGGCCTACAGCCGATGTTTCGAACGTCATGGCATCAGAACCGCGCAGGTTCTGCTCACCCATGAGGACGTGGCCCATCGTGGTCGTTATCTCAACGCGCGCAGTACGCTCCTGCGCCTGCTCGAACTCAAGGTCATTCCGATCGTCAACGAAAACGATGCGATTGCGACGGACGAGATCCGAGTCGGCGACAACGACACCATGGCGGCCCTCACCGTCAACCTGCTCGACGCCGACGGGCTCATCATTCTTACCGATCAGGCCGGCGTATTCGATTCCGATCCACGCCGGAACCCGCAGGCCCGGCTCATCGACCAGTGCGAAGCACACGATCCGGCGTTGCTGGACGGGGCCGGCGCGACCGGCGGTGCGCTCGGGCGCGGCGGCATGCGCACCAAGGTGCTGGCCGCGCGCCAGGCCGCCGATTCCGGCGCGGTAACGCTGATCGCGGATGGCCTGGAGCCGGATGTCCTCGCACGTCTTACCCGCGGACAGCCGGTGGGCACGCTGTTGTTGCCGGGCCAGCGCGCGAAGCGCGCAGCGCGCAAGAACTGGATCGCGGGCCAGCGCCGCGTACGGGGCTCGGTGCGTATCGATGCCGGCGCCGCGCGTGTTCTGCGTACCGCGGGCCGCAGTCTGCTGCCGATAGGGATCACCGCGGTCGAGGGCGAGTTTCGCCGCGGCGATCTGGTCGCCTGCGTCGACGCCGAGGGCGATGAGATCGCGCAGGGTCTGGCCAACTACGATGCCCGCGAGGCGCGCCTGCTGATCGGTCAATCCAGCGAGCGAATTCAAGGGCTGCTCGGCTACGGCGGCGAGGCGGAATTCATTCACCGCGACAATCTGGTGGTATCCCGCGAGCACTGACGTGGCAGCATCATCATCGCGGCAGCGTATTCATGTGCGCCGTAAACGACACCCACAAAAAAGCCCGCATTAGCGGGCTTTTTGCACAGCCAGCCCTATGCTGGCCGCGTCAGACGAGAACTAGGCCTGAGCGGCCATCGCCTTGATCTGAGCATTCAGGCGCGACTTGTGACGCGCGGCCTTGTTGCGATGAATCTGGCCCTTGCCGGCCATGCGGTCGATCACGGGAACAGCTTCCTTGAATACAACCTGCGCCTGCGTGGCATCGCCATCGGCAATCGCTTTCTGCACTTTCTTGATGTGCGTGCGCACCAGCGAACGCTGGGCGACGTTGCGCTCACGACGGGTAACGGCCTGAAGGGCACGTTTGCGGGCTTGGGCAGAATTCGCCACAGACAGCTCCTGAATAAAAAACGGATAGATGAATCTCTACAAGCGCGCGATTATTGTGATTTCGGCCCGCGTTGTCAACCTCTGATCTGCGCGAGGCGGTGACCGGCAATCGATCCAGCGTTCCGCCGGCCGCGGCCGGTGCGGCGTACTTTCGGCTACCCATGCAATACCGCTATAGTGCGCCGCGTTTCCTTTAAGTTGCGGCTTTCGAATGGCATCGCTTGCTAAATCCACGAGCACGGTCGGTGTGATGACGTTGTTGTCGCGCGTGCTCGGGTTTCTGCGCGACGTGATTCTCGCCGTATTGTTCGGCGCTGGCGCCGGTATGGACGCATTTCTGGTTGCGTTCAAGATCCCCAACTTCATGCGTCGGCTGTTCGCCGAAGGCGCGTTCGCGCAGTCTTTCGTGCCGGTGCTCTCGGCCACGCGAAGCCAGGATACCGGCGACGACGTTCAGAACCTTGTCGACGTGGTGGCGGGCACTCTCGGCGTGATTCTCATCGGGGTGACCGTGGTGGGCATCGTCGCGGCTCCGGTATTCATTTATATATTCGCGCCGGGTTTCGCCGGTCAGACCGCGCAATTTGATCTTGCCGTCGACCTGTTGCGGCTGACGTTTCCGTATCTGCTGTTCATATCGTTGACCGCGTTTGCAGGCGGCATCCTCAATACCTACGGGCAGTTCGCCGTACCCGCGTTCACGCCGGTATTGCTCAATATCTGCATGATCGGGGCCGCGGTATTGCTGTCGCCGGTATTCGAGCGACCTGAAATCGCGCTCGCGATCGGCGTGCTCATCGCGGGAATGGCGCAACTGGCGTTCCAGGTGCCGTTTCTGGTGCGCCTGCAACGCCTGCCACGACCACGCTGGGGATGGCGTGATGCCAAGGTCCGGCGGATCCTGCGGCTGATGCTGCCGATCCTGTTCGGCTCCTCGGTGGCGCAGGTGAATCTGATGCTGGATACGATCATCGCGTCGTTTCTAGCGGCGGGCAGCGTGAGCTGGCTGTATTACGCCGATCGTCTGATGGAGTTTCCGCTCGGTGTGTTCTCGATCGCGATTGCCACCGTGATCCTGCCGAGCCTCGCCGCGCGCCATGCCAGCAAATCGAGTACGGAATTTTCCGATACGCTGGACTGGGCTTTGCGTCTGCTGGTCATTGTTGGGCTGCCCGCCATGGTCGGGCTGTTCGTGCTCGCGGGCCCGCTGGTCACCACGTTGTTCAATTATCGCTCGTTCAACGGTCATGACGCGCTCATGAGTCAGTATGCGTTGATGGCGTACGCGCTCGGATTCATGGGTTTTTCGCTGGTCAAGGTGCTGGTCACCGGATTTTTCTCGCGCGAGGACTCGCGCACGCCGGTGCGCTGCGGGGTCATTTCCATGGTGAGCGCGATGATCCTCAATCTGATCTTCGTCGGCCTGTTTACATGGTGGGATCTGCCTGCACCGCATGCGGGTCTGGCGTTGGCCACATCGCTGGGCGCGTTCATCAATGCGGGCCTGCTGTATAGAAATCTGCGCCGCGACGGCGTATTCGTGCCCAGCGCGTCCTGGCGCCGGCTGTTGGTCCAGGTCGGCCTGGCCTGTGTGGCGATGGGGGTGGTGCTGGGTATCGGCGCCGCGGATCTGTCGGTGTGGATAGAGCGCGGGGCGCTCCAGCGTGTGGCGTGGCTGCTGGGATGGATTACCGGCGGCGTGGTCGTCTATTTCGCGGTGCTGGGGGCGCTGGGCGTGCGCCCGGTCGATTTCACCATGGTCGAGCCCAGCTGATGCGCGTCGTGCGCTCGATCCGTCATATGCGGCCACTGACCGGCGGCTGCGCGCTGACCATCGGCAATTTCGACGGTCTGCACTTGGGGCACCGCGCCATTATCGATCATCTACGCGAACAGGCGGCGGCCCATGCCGTGCCCAGCGCCTTGATGTGCTTCGAGCCCATGCCGCGCGAATTCTTCGATCCGGTCAACGCACCGCCGCGGCTATCGTCGCTGCGCGAGAAGATGCAGAGCGCGCGCACGCTGGGCATCGACATCTTCATATGTGCCCGTTTCGACGCGCAATTCGCGGCCCTGTCCCCGAGCGCCTTTCTCGAGGAATTGATCGGCGCGCGCCTCGACGCACGCTATGTGCTCGTCGGCGAAGACTTTCGTTTCGGCAAGGCCAGGGCAGGCGACGTAGGCACGCTCCGAGCGTTTGCCGACGCGCGAGGCATCGAAGTCGCTCCGCTACCGGAAGTGTGCCTGGATGACGCACGGGTCAGCTCCACGCGTGTACGCGAGGCACTGGCGGCCGGCGATACCCGCCAGGCATCGCGTCTGCTCGGGCATGCGTACTGGATCGGTGGGCGCGTGATCGCCGGCGAAAAGCTGGGGCGCACGCTGGGATTCCCAACCGCGAACATCCGGCTTGCCCGTAAACCGGCGCCGCGCTACGGCGTGTATGCCGTGTGGGTGTACTTTGCCGACGGGATGCGCCGGGCCGGCGCCGCGAGTTTCGGTGTGCGTCCCACGGTCAACGGCCGCGAGCCGCTGCTCGAGGTTTATGTGCTCGATTTCGACGGCGATTTATACGGCCAGCGCATTGACGTATCCTTTGAAGTATTCATTCGCGATGAAGAGCGTTTTGACTCGCTGGATGCGCTCACCGAACAGATGCACCGCGACGTCGATCAGGTGCGCAAGGTCCTGCAAGAGCAACGACAATCATGACCCCATCTCCAGACAAGGCCGTATCGCACGAACGCGGTTTCCAGTTGCAGAACGCGCACTGGCTGTGGCTTTCGGCCATCGTCATCGGGGCCGATCAGGTTACCAAGCAGTTGGTGGTGAACAATCTCGAGTTGTTCGACCGCATTCATCTGTTCGATTGGCTCAACCTCTCGCGGATGCACAATACCGGCGCGGCATTCAGTATTTTTGCGGGCGCCACGCCATGGTTCTTTGTCGCGCTCAGCGTCGTGGTCTCGATCGGTATTCTGGTCTGGATGCGCCGCCATCCGCACGGAGAGCGCCTGGTAGCCGCGTCGTTCGCGCTCATCCTCGGCGGCGCGCTCGGCAACGCGATTGATCGCGCCACGCGCGGGTTCGTGATCGATTTCGTCGATTTTCACATATCCGGCTGGCATTACCCGGCGTTCAACATTGCCGACAGCGCGATCGTGCTTGGCGCGATCCTGCTCGGGCTGGACATGCTTTGGCCTCGCCGGCGCAACACGGGTGAATCGGACTAACCGCCGCTCGGTGGCGGAGCGCGCCGGGGAGAGTCGTAGTCTCGCTTACCAGCAGTCCTGACTGGCCTGGCTCGTGGCCGCTGTCCCGTTGGCGGTCTTCTGGCCGGCCTGGTTGATGGACAGAGTGCGGCAGTCGTCGTTCACCTGGTCACCGCGGGCGGTCGCGGTAATCTCGAACTGCTGGTTGTTGGTACCGCTTACCGTAGCACTGAGATCGTAGGCTTCGTTCTCGGTGCGCGTGGGCATGCCCAGTCCGCCGTTGCCGAGTGTCGCCGTGTACTGATACTGCGATGTATAGAAGCGCTCCTCGCGATTGGCTGCCTGCAACAGAAGACTGTGTGCATCCGAGCGGCGCGCCTTGCGAACCTGATTGATATAAGTCGGATAGGCGATGGCCGCCAGGATGCCGACGATCGCCACGACAATCATCAACTCGATGAGGGTGAAACCACGTACGCGTGTACTCATGCCTAGCGCCTTATCTCGCGCCAACTCATTCTCTGGTCGGCGGGTTTCCGTGTATAGACCCGACGAAGGGTGCCATCGGATGCGGGAACAATGTAATAGGCCGTGTCATTGGCCGGATCCGTCTGATGTGAGGCCTCGCCGGGAATGCCCTTGGCGATCAGCAGCCCCGACGCGCCGATAAGTTTGTCGTTGCGCAGAAAATAGTCGTTGACATTCAGTTGCTTGTCGCCATTCAGGTCGAACGCAGCGTAGTCGGTGCGGCCGCCCGTTTCGCGATTGAGCAGCATGAAATAACCGCTGCCACTGGCCGAGCAGGTCTCGATGTTTGGAATCGCGGTGCTGAAGGCGATCGTGTCACGCTCGACGCGACTGTTGGTGATGACCATCTCGCCGGAATTGGACGACAGGTCGAGATACCAGCCTCTCTTGCCGTCGGGGTCGCTTTGATCATCGCTTGTCTGATAGTCCACCGGGTTGTCACTGACCAGACGATAGACATCTCCGTTCTTGGTAGGCGTTTCGAGAATTGTCTGCGCCTGGAGCCGCGATTTCGGGATATCGCTGACCAATGCGGTCTGATATGTCGGGTTACCAGTCGGCCCGTCGTTGAACGTGAATACGTCGACATCCTGGATGCCGTAGAAAGTGTTGATCGTATCGACTTTGGCTTCCCGATCGTTCTCTTCGAGATATTTTCCGGTTCCGAAATAGACCATCACGCCGTAGCTGCGCCCGTATGAATGCACGGCCACCTGCGGTTGCGTCGTGATCGGCTGCGGCGTGCCGTCGGAATCGGTCGCGGTGAACAAGGGGTCGCCGTCAAGACCGACTTTCCAATCATTCCTGGATTTGCTGGTCAGATCGAATTTCCAGACGTTGCCCTGCAGGTCACCTGCGTAGATATAGTCGGTAATGAAATCACCGTCCAGATCCACAGGAAATACCTCGCCCAATCCGTTTTTCTTGGCGTCATCATCACTCCCACAGGCGCCACGCGTCGCGCCTTGCGCAAGCTTTGCTTCCAACGCGGGGAGCGGGATGCTCACAGTGATTCCTAGCAGGCAAATATCAATTTTGTTGTTTCCATTTCCTTTTCCGTTGCCATTGCTGTTGCCGTTTTGTGATGAACTGCCTGTGGATCCGACGCCGGTATCGATCCGCTTTATCAGACTCCCGTCCTTGATATCGACGATGAACAACTGGGCTTTGCCACCGTCGCTGTTGTAACCGTTGCCAAAGACTGCGGCCCAGCGGCCATCGTGCAAGCGTACGATCGAGGGCTGGCCAAAGCTGTAGCCGAGTTCGTCGTCCTCGAATTCCCATTGGACGATCTGGTCGGCGTTGTTCTCCGAGAAATCATCGGGCTTGGTGATGTCCAGCGCATAGACACTGCGCCCGCCCGCGCCGAGCGCGCCGACGAGCACGGTATGCCACGCGTTGTCGATAATCACGTCCCCCGAAGCCGGGCTGTCGTCGACGTAGTAGCGATGCTTGTAATTGCTTTGTGTCAACGTGCTCAGACCCGAAAGTACAGCGCCGGGGATGAACGCGATCCTTTCGTCACCGGTTTTCGCATCGAATCCGTGCAGCATGCCGTCATTGGCCCCGACATAAATCGTTGGAGACCGGCTGGCCGCGGCGCCCTGGGCAAAATTGATATATGGCTCGGCTATATCTTCCGCGGTGCGCTCATTGCCATCGTACAGCAGGTCGTTCCAGTCGTTGGGATAACGTACGCGGTTGGGCGCGCCCACGTAGAGCGGATCCGAATGGACGATATCGCCGAGAATATTATTGTTGCGATTGCGTAATGTGCCGCCGGACGCTCTTTCGTCGGTTCGCACTCCGCGGACGAAATTCAGTTCGGTCTCGGTGAGTTCGGGGCAGCCATTCCTCAACCGATTGAAGCGCAACGGTACGGTGGTACGGGCCGCATTGCTGTTGCCGCAATTGCTGCGCGTACGAGTCAGTATCACGCGGTCGTCCGGGTTCTTGTGATTGGTCAAGCGATCCGCCGCATCCCAGCTCTGGTCGCCGAACTCGCCATCCGTTCCGGTCTGCGGTAACGCGTAAAGGTTGCCGGTCCACGCGCCGGCGACAAACTTGGCCTGGTAGGCCGCTGAGTCGGTCGTCAGGCTCGAACTATCGAGCGAAACACTGGTAGCGGAGCCCGTATCGCCGAGAATACGCTCCAGCGCGGTAGTGAACTTGTCGGCGATCTCTGCCGGCGTTTCAGCGTTGAGCAGTTGGCCGCGCGTATTGATCGTTGCATGCCAGAGATCGTCGATCTGCTTCTTGCTTCGTCCTCCCGAATTGACGTCCGGCCAGGCGGGTGGGTTGCTGTACGGGTTATTGTTCTGTGCCGCGTGGTTCTCGAAATCGTTGAAGATCGTACCGGTCTGATTCAGCGTGACGCCGAACGTACTCATATGCAGATCGGTTTCGCAGTCCAGACGCGGGTCCGGATTCGGCTTCTTGCATTCTTCGGATACCCGCAGGATGCCTTTCTCGGCGACATCCAGATCCGTGTAGTACTTCATCGCGATATCGGCCATCGTATTCGACCGGCTGTCGGCAAACGGCGAGCGATAGTTGCCGTCGACGTTGCCGACACCGCTGCCGGTGTCGGGGTTCGAATAACCGTCGGTAAACAGGATGGCGAAGTTGCGCTGACAAGGGGCAGTGATGATTGACGGCAGATCGCCGCGCCCTTTGCCCTCGAGTTGGCGTCCCAGGTGCTGTATCGCTTCGCGGTTGGGTGTGCCGCGATTTCCGGAATAGTCGATGTTGAATATATTGCTATAGAACTGGGCACGCTGATCCTGGTCATCCAGATCCTTCATCGTCAGATTGTTGCGATTGTTGATCGTGCAACTGCCGACACGGATATCGTTGATGCGATCGAATGCCGCAACGATGCCACCACGCGTAGCCAAGTTGCGTTTACGATAGAAAGTGAACCAGTTCGCGAAGCTCTGGATGGCTTTTGTATAGGCCGCGGGAGACGTGAAATTGTCGGGCTTGATCTCGTAGCCGACGAGCGTCTCCCCATTGGGACCTTTGCCCTCGACCGTCCTGTCCGCCTTGTAGCCGTAGTTGGCCGGCAGACTCGCGTCGCCTTCCTTTCGATCGTTGGCCGCCTTGAGATAGAAGGTGGCCGGAAAATAGCTGATATTTCGGTTGCCCGTATTCGTGACCGTTTCATCGGAACCAGTGGGTATGTCCCCCAAACGACTGAGTTGGTAGTCAGGGCCGTAACCGTACTCTGTACCAAAAAATCTGAAGTAGCAGTAATAGCCCCCGAAAATCGAACGTAGCGGAGTCTGCACATCTTTGGTGTTCGGGTTGTAGCAAACGTACCCATCGAGAGCGTTGACGCCGGGTGGCAACGTACCACCATTGCCATTACCTGGAATCACCATGCCCCGTTCGAAATAGAACGTACCGTTGTGGGGCTGGGTCAGATCAAGGGTCGGCTGCTTCAATGGATCGTATCGGGCGTTGTTCGCGGGCTCATCGGGCCGTTTATCGCGCGAGCCGTCGCTTTTCAGCCAGGGCGAATAGGTGTCGAAGGAGGACGGATTAAAATAGGCCTTGTTGTAGTCGGCGGCGCGGGCAAATGCGGTTTCGGGTATAGGTGGAATCGTACGATCGTCCCCGGCCTGGACATGCGTATATCCGTTGGCTGTCGGAAATATATAGCCGTACTTGTCGCCATTGTTGCGAAAGGCGCCGTCGTTGGTGGTCGTCGGATACTGACTGTCGTTGGAGTCCCAGTAGAGCCAGCCTTCATCGGTCGGGAACAGCGTCTCGAGATCCATGGAGCCGGAGTCGTCGACGGCGACCAGCACATTGGGCTTGGCGTTCGTGCCGGAAAACAGCGGCGAGGCCGCCAGGTCCAGGTCATCAGCGGCCCATGCCAACGATGAACCGGCAAGCATGACGGCCAGTGTGACTGTCGCACAATGTCGAAGCCCTGATCTTTTGCTCATGTGATATGCCCGAACTCGTGCGTCAATAGTGTTTTTCGTAAAGGCTTTGCGTCACAGCGATGGCGGCCGGGTTCTGGCCTTGTGCGCGTGCCGTGATTCGATAGACAAGCGAGCCGTCACAAACGGCGCGACTGTCGGGATTCAGATCCCGTGCCAGACACTGGTAGTCTTCGAGGTAGTACTGAACTGCGCTCATATCGGCGTCGAGCGTATAGGCCAGTGCCTCGTTCAAGGCCCACAATCTCGGACTCAGAAACGCCACCGGGTCTGTCTTCTCGGCGCTGGTCGCGAACATGTCGTTCTTGCGCCAGAGTTTGACATCGAGGTCGTGGCTACCCTGGTCGTCGTTGTTCCGGACCTTGACCGACACTGTGGTGTTCGGCGTCTGCACCTTGTCGAAGGCGGTATCGCCGAGAAGCGACTCGCCCTGACGCAACGCCGCGTCCGCCGCTTGTCGAGCACGTGATTTCTCGCGCTGGTTGGACGCCATGCGTTCCTGAATGGTGGTGGAATTGATCGCCGACACGGCGAGCAACGTGATCACCACGAGAAAAACCAGACTGGTCACGAGGATGAAACCGCGGGATGTCTGCGCTGTGAGGCGCTGGTATCGGTGGGTCATGGCAGGCTGTTCCGCAAGGCAATCGTCTGGTCCAGCAGCAGTCGGCCGCGTCGGTCGGTGAATGTCTGCGTCGAGCGGTCGCTGAAGCTGAATTGTTGCGCGCTCGCCGTGGGCAGAAGGTTTTCCTGTGGGGCACTACGCAGCAACAATTGCACGCGGACGCTGCGGATCTGCGTGGCATCGAAGCCGGTTAGATCGGACACATAGCGGTCGACGCCCGTGGTCGAGTTGTCGGTATCCAGGCCGTAACGGACTTCGAAACGGTCCACGTTTTCCACCAACGGCTGACGATCGCCGCCGATTACGTGACAGATAAGTGCATCGTCGTCGTTGACGTACAACTCGAAACTCGTTTCCTGCGGCTCGTCGGTCGTGCCGATGGCGGTGCCTCGGCAATTGTGCACGCCGCCTTCGCCCTGGAAACGCACCCGCAGGGTGTCGCTCTGACCGCGCGTGTTGGCTTGCCCGCTGACCACCGCGCCCTCGGCGAACTGGGTGCCGAACTCGGGGAAAAGGTGGGTTTCGCTGCTATCCAGTTCTGTTCGATACCCGGCATGGGCAACCGTGTTTTCGAGGATGAAACTGGCAAGGCGAGCGTTTTCCTGCAGGTGTGCCTTGCTGCGTTGCGCATCGAAGCTTTCGCGGTTGCCCAGCAGTATCTGCAGTACACCGGCCAGCAGCAGCAGGCCCACCACGAGAGCGACCATCAATTCGACGAGGCTGAAGCCGGCCGATGAACTGTTCAGGCGAGCAGGCCTGATCATGGCCGGATGGTGGTTATGAAACATTGATTGCCGATGTTCGTGTGAAGATCCGAATCGCATGCCGCAAGTCCGGCAGCAGGCGCGGAGGTCGGCTGACCGCCCGCAGACGGCGCCGCGCGCTCATCCCATCCGATCGTCACCGTGTAGGCGCGGCAGGGGTCGCCTGAGGCAACCGGCGGGGTAGTGCAGTCGACGTACCCCCGGCCGTTCGGCAAGTACCCCTTGATATCGTTCGAGTCGCCACCGATGGCACGATCCCATTCCCAGGCATCCAGTGCGGCCATCTGTTGCGCCGTACAAAGCGTCTTTGCACAGTCCGGGGAGGGCATGGCCGCGCCATCTTTTGCGGGGTGCGCGATGGCGTCGTATTCACCGTCCGCCGCACCATCGGGGTTTGCGCGAATCCGGTCTGCGATATCGTCTGCAGCGATGCTGGCAAGGCTTCGGGACTCCGAGGTCTGCGTGTTGACGACCGAAACCGTCTGAAGACCCAGCAATCCGAGCAAACCGATTGAAATGACCACAAGCGCCACCAGCGCTTCAAGCAGCGTGAATCCGCGAGCGGCTATCGTTGGTTGGGCCACGCGCTTCATGACGACGTGTCCCTTTCGACTTCCACACGGCCCGTCACGGCAATGCCGATGGTGGTCGACTGTGTGCCTTCGCTCGTTGTGGCCACGAACGTGCGATTGCCGCTTAACGTGAATCCACTTGAATTGAAGCTCAGCGGCGCTGTTTCGGTTGTCATGAGGCTGAACCCGGCATCGGCAGCGCCGTGAGCCCTGAGCAGCTGGCTCGTTGCAGGGGTCGGGTTCACTGTGGCCGGATCGTTGGCGACATACAGCACCCAACCCTGGCTCCAGTCACCGTCGGTCGAGCAGCTCGTCTGGTTGCGGCTGCTGCATATGAAGACGTCCTGACCGCGCGTGACGGCCTGTGCGCGTGCGTAGTTGAGATCGCCCACGAGATCGTTGACGTTGGCCGCGAGGGCATTGCGCTGGACCATGCTTCGATAGGATGGAATCGCTACGGCGAGCAGGATCGCGGCCACGGCTATCGTCACGATGAGCTCGAGCAGCGTGAACCCGCCGGCTCTGTCGACCCTGAACGCAGCTTTGGTGTGATTATCCGCCATGCCCGGATCTATCGGACCGTGCCGTGTTTTCCTTATGGCAGATCCGACCAGCGACCATTACGCGCCGATGAACGGCGATGGAAGCGGGGTCTGACATGCAGGATTGGGCGCAAGGGAGATGCGGATGGTGCCGGGGAGAGGAATCGAACCTCCGACCTACTAATTACGAATCAGTTGCTCTACCGACTGAGCTACCCCGGCCCGGGATCGGCAAGGCGCGGATTATAGAGAATCATCCTGCATTGAACAACGCACCATACGAACGATTCGCTGCGGGCTCGTATGTTGAAGGGGTTTCCCGAAAAAGGCAGCCCTTGTGGGGCCGCCTTTTAGGTTGGTGGACGAAGTTCTCGCGCCCGACTCGGGATCAGTCGACGGTGGCGTCAGCGAGCTCGGGCGTGAACGTCGGCGCCGTGCGGGGGCTCGCGACCTGTTCGTAGCCGTAGGCGATTCGAATCAATGTCGGTTCGTCGAATTCGCGTGCGAGCATTTCCATGCCCACGGGCAGGACGGGGTCCGTGTCCGCCATGCCGGCCGGCATGGTCAGGGCCGGAAAGCCGGAGAACGGACTCAGGCGATTGTTGCTGCCTGTGCTCGGCGAGCTGCCGAGTTCGGGCGCCAGGCTCAGTACCGACGGATACAGGAGCACGTCGTAGGGGGCGCCCAGCGCGTTGGCCGAGGCGTCGTCCGCGTCGCGGTTGTTCAGAATGCGCAGCAGACCACCGCGGACAATACCCGGGCGCTCCTCTAGATTCCGTTGGTAGGCGGCGCGATAGGCGACGGCTTCCTCGCTGTTGTCGTCGGTGTTTTCGATGGCGCGGCCGATGGCACCGTAGAAATCGAAGGTCCCCTGATTACGCTCTTCGTAGAGCATGCTGGCGGCGACTTCGTCAAAGCTGCGGTAGTGATAATCGCCGCTCGACGGCCAGGTCATGAGATAGGACGTCAGATCGTTGCGGAATTCGTAGCGCGAGTTGCTATCGAAATTGGTCAGATCGGAAAGCACGACGTTGCGCTGGGCCAGATCGTCGGCGGTGAGTATGTCCACGGTTGCACCGGCATCACGCATTCGCTCTATAGCGGCCATCAGGACGCTCTGTACCTGTGCGTTTTCGCCGCTGCCGTCGCCGAACAGGGGCATGAGCGCTGCGATACGCACGCCGTCGAGGCCATCCGCGGCGAGGAAGTCGGTATAGGTCGCCGGCCGGTTGGTGACCATTTCGTACTGCTCGGCGCTGTCGATGAGCGGCGAATCATAGGCGAACTGCTGGCGCTGGTTGCTGGTGGCGCCGGGGTCGAACCCGGTCATGGCGTCGAGCATGAGCGCGCAGTCCTCGACGGTGCGGCAGATGGGGCCGCCGGTGTCCTGAGACGCAGCCAGCGGCACGATGCCGTCCTGGCTCACCAAGCGAAGGCTCGGGCGGATACCTACCAAGCCCTCGAGGCTCGACGGTACGCGGATAGAGCCACCGGTGTCGGAGCCGGTGCCGGCCATGGCAAAACTCGCCGCAATCGCGGCACCGGTGCCGGACGAAGATCCGCCCGGACCCTTGGTCGGATCATAGGCGTTCTTGACCTGGCCGCGAATCGAACTGCTGCCGCGGAAACCGAAGGCGAATTCGTCGAGGTTGGCTTTGCCGAGTACCAGCCCGCCCGCGTTGACGATGCCGGCCACCGAGAACGCATCGTCCGGGGTCTGGTTGTAGGCCAGGGCGATGCCGCCGGCGGTGGTGGTGATGTCCTGGGTATCGAAGTTGTCTTTCAACAGTACCGGCACACAGTGCAGCGGGCCGGTGAAGCCATCGCGCTCGAACGCCAGATCCAGCTGATTGGCTCGGTCCATGGCCTGCGGGTTGATGCGAATCACACTGCGCAGTTCGGGGCCGGCGCTGTCGTAGGCATTGATCCTATCGATATAGCCCTGCACCAGGGTCTTGCAGGTCAGCGTGCCGTCGCTCATGGCGGCACGCGCCTGTGCGATCGTGCCCTCTACGAACGAGAAGTTGGCGGGATCGGTGGGCGTTGTCGGCGGCGTAGAATCGTTGTCTGCCGTGCTGTCGTTGTCAGAGTCGCCGCAACCGGCGAGCAGCGCCGACAGTATCAGCGTGAAAGCCCAAAGCTTCGTGTGCATCTGGTTCCCTCGAATATGTAATGGATGCGTTGTGCCGAATGGCCGCAAGGTAGAAGTGGTCCACGCGCATTAACGAAAATGCGCGCGCCCCCGGAATGCTGAAATGCAATTCCAATGCCAACGCGTCGGTTTGCAGCGGATGCTGTCTCGAAAACTTGCGTCCACACCGTCTTGTTCCGGACAATACGCCGCGTCGACGTGCCGCCGGCTCAACAAGCGCAACGCACGTTGTACGGCCTTGCTTTGGCCGGGTCCGCGGAGAGGTGGCAGAGCGGTTGAATGCACCGGTCTTGAAAACCGGCAGGGGTTCATACCCCTCGTGGGTTCGAATCCCACCCTCTCCGCCATTTCTGGTTTGGCCGGCGCGGGTTCTCGTTGATCCATTTTTTGCGGTAAAATCCCGCGAAATTGGCTCACTTACGGACTCGCGCATGCACGAAAAAGCACTTATCGATACCGCCAAGGCACTCGTCGCCGACGGCAAGGGCATTCTCGCCGCCGACGAATCGACCGGCACGATCAAGAAACGGCTCGACGGCATTGGCGTCGAATCCACCGAAGCCACGCGCCAGGCCTATCGCAATCTGCTGTTCACGACAGAGGGTTCCGAGGACTTCATCAGCGGCGTGATCCTGTTCGAGGAGACGCTGTTCCAGAAAGCCGACGACGGCACGTTGTTTTCCAAACTGCTCGCCGACAAGGGCGTGATTCCGGGCATCAAGGTCGACAAGGGCGCCAAGCCGCTGGCGGGCAGCCCCGAGGAAATGATCACCGAAGGCCTGGACGGCCTGCGTGATCGTCTCAAGGAATACGCGGATGCGGGTGCGCGCTTCGCCAAGTGGCGCGCCGTCATCGATATCACCGACGAGCGCCCCACGGATTACTGCATCGGCGTCAACGCCAACGCGCTGGCCCGCTACGCCGCGCTGTGCCAGGAAGCCGGCATCGTGCCGATCGTGGAGCCGGAAGTCCTGATGGACGGAGAGAACACGCTCGAGCGCTGCGAACAAGTCACCGACCGTGTGCTCGATGCGGTTTTCACGGAGCTCAAGCAGCAGCAGATCCTGCTCGAAGGCATGCTGCTCAAGCCGAACATGGTCATCTCAGGCAAGAAATGCGGCCAGCAGGCCGATGTGGCTCAGGTGGCGGACGCGACCCTGCGTTGTCTGCGGCGCCGGGTGCCGGCCGCCGTGCCGGGCATCGTCTTCCTGTCCGGCGGACAGAGCGATGAAGTGGCCACTGCGCATCTGAATGCAATGAACAAGCGCGGCCCGCATGCCTGGAAGCTGTCGTTTTCATACGGCCGTGCCCTCCAGGCGCCTGCGCTGGATGCGTGGCGTGGCAAGCCCGAGAATATCGAGGCCGCCCAGAAGGCGTATTTCAAGCGTGCGCGCAACAACTCGGCCGCCGCCCGCGGCGAGTACAGCGCCGATATGGAAAGCGCTGCCTAGTCACAGGCCAGCGTCTGCGTGAAAAGCCCGGACATGTTCCGGGCTTTTTTTATGCCGCGGGATCGCGATGACGACCAGTCTCTGGTTGGGTGTGTGGAGCGCGGCTCGAGTCAAAACGGGCGGCAGAGCGACGTGTTGATTCGACTCATGACTAACGAATCTGCGCGGCGGCGACAAAAAAAAGCCGGCGCGAACGCCGGCTCTCATCGGTAACGATGGCGCGAATCAGTCGCCGGACATCATCGTATCGACATTGTTCAGGCCTGCGTCGTAGACGCTGGTAATGACCGTTTTCGCCTTGTCGGCGGTCTGGCCCTCGGCGGGGTCGAACTGGCCCTTCCAGATCAGGCGCGATCGCTCGTCGCCTTCGGCTTCCACCGCGATCGTGGACACATAGTTGGACACCGGCAGCACGCCACCGAGGATCTTGTAGCTATAGCTCATGCCCGCGTCGTCCCAGCTGATCAGCTGTTCGTCCACGGTGCCGCCGTCGCTCAGGGTCAGATGACGTTGGGCGCCGGGCTTGTTGTTTTCGCCCTTGGCGATATCGCTGCTTTCAACGGCGGGATGCCAGAGACTGAGTGCATCGAAATCGCGGACCGTGCTCCACACCTCGTCGGGCGCAGCGTCGATCACCTTGCTCTGGGTCACGGTGATACTGCCTTTCTTGGCGTGATCGGCCATGGCCGAGGCATCCTTGTCGGCGGCGAACGCAGGGGTGGCCAGAAGGGCCGACACGCAGGTCGTCAGGACAAGGGTGGCGGTGGTATTGAAGCGCTTGGCGCGAATATTCATTCAATGCTCCTCGATACTATTGTTGTTGATTTCGTCGCACCGCGAACCGGGGCGCACGACGGTCAATGTATACCGGGGTTATGCGCATTACCAAAAGATCTTTCGATAGGTCTGCCACGGTGCCCGGGCTTTGCCGTAAAGTGCGCGTGTAACCGATACCCATATTCACGGAGTGTAGTCGATGCCCAATACAGCGCTTTCGCGCCGATCCCGCGGGGTCGCGCTCGTTTTGATGATGTGTGTGGTGATGTCGCTGGCCGGCTGCGGCGTCAACAACATTCCGACCTACGACGAACAGGTCAACGCGGCCTGGGCGCAGGTCGAGAACCAGTACCAGCGGCGTGCGGATCTGGTGCCCAATCTGGTGGAAACGGTCAAGGGCTTCGCCAATCAGGAACGCGAGACGCTGACCGCCGTAATCGAGGCGCGGTCCAAGGCGACGTCGATCCAGGTAGATGACAGCATTCTCGACAATCCGCAGAAACTCCAACAGTTCCAGCAGGCGCAGGGCGAGCTTTCGAGCGCGCTGAGCCGTCTGATGGCCGTGTCCGAACGCTATCCTGATCTCAAGTCCAATCAGAATTTCCTGGCGCTGCAGTCCCAGCTTGAAGGCACCGAAAATCGGATCGCCGTGGCGCGTCGCGATTTCATCCAGGCGGTGCAACGCTATAACACCGAGCTGCGCACGTTCCCCGGCAAGCTGTGGCATATGGTGCTGTATAGCGATATGCAGCCACATGCCAATTTCCAGGCGACGGCAGAAAACGCGGACCAGGCACCGAAGGTCAGTTTCTGATGCGGCGATGGTTGGCCATCGTCGTCTTTTCAGCATTGTTCGTCGCGGGCAACGCCCAGGCGGCACCCGAGTTTCCCGAACTGACCGGGCGCGTTGTCGACAACGCGGCCCTGCTCGACGGCGCTCAGCAGGCCCGTATCAGCGACATGCTCGAAGCGCATGAGCAGAAAACGGGTGAACAGATCGTCGTCGTCACCGTACCGGATCTCGGCGGCGAGCCGATCGAGGACTATGGCTACCAGCTCGGTCGCCACTGGGGCATCGGCGACAAGGATAGTGACAACGGCGCGCTGCTGATCGTAGCCAAAGCCGAGCACAAGATTCGTATCGAGGCGGGTTACGGCCTGGAAGGGCGGCTCACCGACGCCCAGTCATCGGTCATCATCAACAACATCATCACGCCCGCGTTTCGTCAGGGCGATTTCGCCCAGGGTATCGCCGATGGCACCGCGGCCATGATCCGCGTGCTGGGTGGCGACCCGTTGGCCGAACCCGAGCAGCGATCGGATGGCCAGCACGAGCGGCCGTCGATTCTCAAATCGTTCGGCTTTTTCGGCCTGATGATCGTGATCATGCTGTTGTTCGGTAGCGGCGGTGGTGGCGGCAAGGGCGGGCGGCGCAGACGCTCCATGCTCGGCGTGCCGATCCTGATGGGCGGCGGTTTTGGTGGTGGTAGCAGTGGCGGTTTCGGTGGCGGCGGATTCTCCGGCGGCGGCGGTGGTTTTGGCGGCGGCGGCGCGTCCGGCGGCTGGTAAGAGAGATACCTGACAATGTCCATGCTTGATGACAACGAACGTGCCCGTGTTGCCGACGCCATAGACCGGATCGAACGCGAGACCGACGCGGAACTGGTGACGGTACTGGCCCCTCAGGCCGACGATTATCGATATATCCCGCTGCTGTGGGCAGGCCTGATCGCGTTGATCGTGCCCGGGGCCGTCCTGTTCTTTACTACCGCCATGCATGCGAGCACGCTGCTGTTGCTGCAGTGGGCGGTATTCGTGCTGCTGGCGCTGGTGTTCCGGGTTCCGGCGGTAACAACACGCCTGATCCCGCGCAAGATCCGTCACTGGCGCGCGTCGAATCTTGCCCGACGACAGTTCCTGGAGCAGAACCTGCACCACACCACGGCCGGCACAGGCATGCTCATATTCGTGTCCGAGGCCGAGCGTTATGTCGAGATTCTGGTCGATCGCGGCATTTCCGCGCGCCTGGACGACAGCACCTGGGCATCGATCGTCGAACGTTTTACCGTCCAGGTCGGCAAAGGCGAGACGCTGGCCGGCTTTCTGGACTGCATCGAGGCCTGCGGTGGCCATCTGAAGACGGCCGTTCCCGCGACGCACGAACGCAATGAACTGCCCAATCGTCTGGTTGTGCTGGAGTAAGCGTCTTCGTTGTAGGAATCGTGTGGGCGAGAGCGCGCGGATTCGTGTCAGATTATTCGATCATTTGAGGCGAATGGTGGTTCCATTTAAAGAAAACGAGCGGAAAATCGGCTCGAATCGACGCGTTTGCAGCCGCATGTGCTTCTACGGCGCAGGCCGCTGCCCGCGCCCGTGCTTATGTTGGTAGACTAATCCGCTTTTCTGCGATGGGTGCAGGGGGCGAGATGGCCGACGACAACAAGCCGCTGATTGGCGTGATCATGGGCAGCAAGTCCGATTGGGACACCATGTCCCACGCGCATGAGATGCTCGACGAGTTCGGGGTCGCACACGAATGCCGTGTGGTCTCGGCCCACCGCACGCCGGATGTCATGCGTGACTATGCCCACACGGCCGAAGAACGCGGGCTGCGGGCGATCATCGCCGGCGCCGGCGGCGCCGCGCACCTGCCGGGCATGGTGGCCGCCCAGACGCTTGTTCCCGTGCTCGGCGTACCGGTGCAAAGCCGTGCCCTCAGCGGACTCGACTCCTTGCTGTCCATAGTGCAGATGCCGGGCGGGGTGCCGACCGCCACGTTCGCGATCGGCGCCTCCGGTGCCAAGAATGCGGCATTGTTTGCGATCGCCATGCTCGCCGGTGAACGCCTGGAACTACGCGCGGAGCTGGCCGCATTCCGTGAACGGCAGGCGGCGAAAGTAAGCGCCGACACCCTGCCATGAGCCGCCCGATACTGCCCGGAGCGACGGTCGGCGTGCTCGGCAGCGGCCAGCTCGGACGCATGTTCGCGCTCTCCGCCCGCCGCATGGGTTATCGCGTGCATACATTCTCGCCCGGCGATGACACGCCGATGGGCCAGGTCGCCGACCGCGAGGCGGTGGGCGATTACAACGATCTGGATGCGATCGCCGAGTTCGCCAGCCGCGTGGATGTGGTCACCTTCGAATTCGAGAACGTGCCCCATGAAGCGGCGCTGGCGGCCGCGCGTCATGTGCCGGTGCGCCCAGACGGCCGTGTGCTGCATATCGCCCAGCATCGCCAGCGCGAGAAGGATTTTCTCGCCGACGCCGGGTTCCCGACCGCACCGTTCGAACATGTGCCCGACCGCGCCACGCTGGACGCGGCGCTGGCGCGAATCGGTACGCCCTGTGTGCTCAAGACCGCCGGCTTCGGTTACGACGGCAAGGGCCAGGTCGTGATTCGCAGCGCCGATGAGGCGGATTCGGCCTGGCAGGCGATCGGCGCCGGCGAAGCGGTGCTGGAAGGCTTCATCGATTTCGATTGCGAGATTTCAGTGGTCGCGGCGCGTGGCTGCGACGGTGAGTTCGCCCATTTCGGGGTGACCGAAAATCGCCACGCGAACCATATCCTCGATGTCTCGATTCCGGATCCGGATATCGATCCGGCGATTGTCGACCAAGCCGTGGCCATCGCCCGCGGCGTGCTCGAAGCGCTGGATGTGGTCGGCGTGCTGTGCGTGGAATTTTTCCTCTGTACCGACGGCACACTGTTGATCAACGAAGTCGCGCCGCGTCCGCACAATTCCGGGCATTTCAGTTTCGATGCCTGCGTGACCAGCCAGTTCGAGCAGCAGCTGCGGGCCGTGTGCGCACTGCCGCTGGGCGATACGCGCCGCTTGCGACCCTCGGCCATGGTCAACCTGCTGGGCGATCTATGGGAGCATGGCATGCCGGACTGGCGCGCCGCGCTTGCCGATCCCGAACTCAAGCTGCATCTGTACGGCAAGGCCGAGGCGCGACCGGGACGCAAGATGGGCCATATGGTGGCCTTCGGCGACAGCGGCGAACAGGCGGCACGGCGGGTCATGGACGCGCGGGCGGCGCTCACGGCCGAGTCCGCGGTGCGGCGGTCGTGACCGGCCGTGCCCTACCGAAGCGCATATGCATTGCCGAGTTCGTCGTCACGCCGACGGCGAGCTCGCTCCGCAAGCGGATTACCGCGTAAGAGCGACCGTATGATGCGTCTCGGAAGCCGTATCTGCGCGCAATCGCCGGGCACGGCGAAGCCCCCAGGATGAGTCGCGCCGACGCCGTTCTGTGGCCGGATATGCCGTCATGAGCGCCGAACCCGCGCGTCGCAACCCGATCGCGCGAGCGCTGCATCAGCTGCGCTCGCCGTACTATCGCTACCGCAACGCGCGCTATCTGCATGCCGTGCGCGTGGCCGTGGCGATGCTGTTCTCGATTGCACTGACATCCGGTCTCGGGATTCCGCACGGGTTCTGGGCCTCTGTGACCCTGCTCGTGGTGATCGGCGGCCTCCAGCATCACGGCAATATCCGCAAGAAGGCGGCCGAGCGCGGGCTGGCCACCGCAATCGGTGCGGCACTCGGGCTGTTGTTGATCGCGCAGCACACGCTGATCGGCTCTGTCGCCTTCACCTACGTGCTGGTATCGCTGCTTGCCGGGGTGTGCGCCTATTTCGCGGTCGGCAAGGCCGGTTATATCGCGTTGTTGACGGCGATCACGCTCAGCATCGTCGCCGGGCACGGCGACAATCCCATCGACATCGGGCTGTGGCGCGCCTTCAACGTCGCGATCGGCACCGTGATCGCGCTCGTTTTCTCGTTCGCGTTTCCGCTCTACGCCACCTACGACTGGCGCTTCCGGCTGGCGGAAAATCTGCGCGAATGTGCGCGTCTGTACCCACGAGTGATGATGGGCGAGCCCATGACCGCGCAGGAACAGGTCTATAACTTCGCGCGCCTGAGCGGCCGCCTTGTGAAGCTGCGCTCGCTGATCGCGCCGGCCGCCAAGGAACTCAACGTCGCACCGGCGCAGCTGGAAGAGATCCAGCGACTGCATCGCTCCATCATCAGCGCGCTGGAAATGCTGGCGGTAGCTGCGGCGCACCGCCCGGCCGCGGTGGAATGGGGCGCTACGGGCGACGTGCTGGCGGCGCCGCGCTCGACCATACGGCGCCGGTTGCTGGCGATGTCGAGGGCGTTGCGTTCGGGGGACATGCGGCGGCTGCAGAAGATGGATCGTCGCATCGTCGAGCCCGCTGGCGGACCGACCCCGGATCGTACGCTGCACTACGAGTTGCAGGGATCCTACTGGCTGGCTCAGCGTCTCTCTGAACAGGTCGAGCAGATGAGTACGCTGATCACGGGTCTGCACCTCAAGTAGGACGCCTGGTGTCGCAATCCGCGTATGTCTTCAGTGGGTTAGCCCGATTTCCCGGGGCCGCGCTGTATTGCCACAACCCCGTGCAACCAGAGCGTCATCGTGGCTGTGTTAAGGTGTTTCTACACAAAAACGAGGTATGCTCAATGCAACAATCGAAATTACGCAATGTGGCTTTGGTCGCAGCGGCACTGGTCGTCAGCGGCACGCTTGTCGCGACCACCGCGTTTGCCGCGGATAGCAGCGACAACAAGACGAAGACCGTGCATCTGCGCGGTACGATCACCAAGATCAGCGACAGCGGCTTCACCATGAAGACCGACCATGGCGCGACGCGTGAAATCGCCGTGGCATCGAGTACCAAGATAGCAGGCGTGGTGCCCAGCAGCCTGGACGAAGTCAAGGAAGGTACGTTCATCGGTACCGCCAACGTCGAGGACGGCTCGGGCAACAAGGCGCTCGAAGTAGTGGTCTTCCCCGATTCCATGAAAGGCACGGGCCTGGGTGACTACGCCTGGGATCTGTCGCCGTCGCAGGTCAAGACCGGCGGCTCGTCCGAGATGTCGATGGGCAGCGGCTCGAGCATGACCAACGGCACGGTCGAAAAAGCCGATTCGAAAAAAGCGGATTCGGGCTTCAGCATGGGTAGCGGTTCCACCATGACCAACGGCACCGTCACCGAGTCCAAGAGCGGCGATACCATGTCGGTCAAACTCGACTACGGCGATGGCAGCAAGATGGTCGACATCCCCAAGGATGTGCCTGTTGTGGCGCTGCAGAAGGGTAGTAAAAGCGATTTCGAGAAAGGCGCGCACGTCTTCATCGCCGGCCCCGAGGGCAGCCAGCCGTTCGAGGCCAAGCTCGTGATGGTGGGCATAGACGGTACCGTACCGCCGATGTAATCCAGAGCCGCTTCATGCCCGTTAGGGCAAACGGAAAACGGCGCCCGAGGGCGCCGTTTTTCTGTGCGTGGCGGGCTCAGCGATATTTGTCGTTGAGCGCCCATAGCCGGGCCACGGTATCCAGATCCGGCACGCCGTCATAGCGGGCCGGCCGAAAATGCATCTGGAAAGACACCACCACCGCGTGGGTGCGCTGATCGAGTACGCCCGTCACCGGTACGTCGTAGCCGTAGCGTGCGAGGGCACTCTGGATGGCAGCGAGACTGGGCATCGCCCCGGCAAATTGGTTGCGATAGGCGGCCACCCGGGTCGCGTCCGGCCAGGCGCCGATTCCTTGCCGATAGAGTGCTTCCCAGGGAAACGCCGGGCCCGGATCCACCTTCCGACCGGGGGCGATATCGGCATGCCCGACGACATTCTCAGGCGCGATGGCATAACGCGTCACGATGTCTTTCGACAGCGAACTCACGGCGGCAATCTGATCCTGCCGGAAGCCCTGCCAGGCGTTGCCGTTGGCAGTCTCGATCGGCCCGGCATTGACGATTTCGATTCCGATGGAGCTGTCGTTGAGATGGTGGCGGCCGCCCCAGCTACTGGTGCCCGCATGCCATGCGCGTTCGTATTCGGGTACGAGTTGGCGAACGATCGGCTCGCCGCTGTGCGCCGGCGGCGCGGTCGCGACCAGATAATGCGAACTCACCGACGGCCCGGTCAGTACGTTGAGGGCTCTCGGACCGTCGCCGCCGGTGTAGTGCAGCACGAGAAAACGAACACGATGGTTGAAGGCTTTTGCCGCAACGCTCTGGTCGGCCCAGTAACCGGGGCGTTCCTTCAAGGTCGCGGGGGTACAGGCGCCCAGCGCGAGCAAACACAACAGCAGGCCTGGCCACCCCGCAATATGCACAGGGCGGGCGGAAGACGAATACGACATGAAGATCCGGAAGGCGCGGCGCAGGGGCGGCGGCGAAAACAATATCGTTATTCTGTCAAAATCGGGCCGGCCGTGGGCGCCGGTTCCGGGCGCAACGGTGCATCCACGGGCAACGCAGACTCTATTTTTGATAATTCATGACCCCAACTAGCCGCGATCCGCGAGCGCAGGAAGCCAGCAATGACCCGCTTGCCGACGTACAGAGCGTCGCTCGCCACCGCCTGGCGCGTGAACAGGCGAGGTCGCGCGATCCGGCCGCACGGGCTGCCGTCCAGGACAAGATTGACGCGAGTACCGCGATCACGAGGGCTCGGCGCGAGGCGCAGGGCGACATCACCCTGGCGGAGGGCCTGCCGGTCAGCGCGCGCGCGGATGAGATCGCCGACGCGGTCGCCGCGCATCAGGTCGTGGTCGTATGCGGCGAAACCGGCTCGGGCAAGACCACGCAGCTGCCCAAGATTCTCATGCAGGCAGGACTGGGCGCGCGCGGGCTGATCGGCCATACCCAGCCGCGCCGGCTGGCCGCACGTAGCGTCGGCCAGCGCATCGCCGAAGAACTGGGTACGGAATTCGGCGATCTCGTGGGTTTTCAGACCCGTTTCGAGAAACGCTTGAGCGATGCCACTCAGATCAAGCTGATGACGGACGGCATCCTGCTCGCCGAAACCGCCCGCGATCGCTTCCTCAACCGCTACGAAGCGATCATCATCGACGAGGCCCATGAGCGCACCCTCAACGTCGATTTCCTGATGGGTTATCTCAAGCGGCTGCTGCCACGCCGGCCGGAGCTGAAAGTGGTGGTCACCTCGGCGACGATCGATCCCGACCGTTTTGCCCGGTTCTTCGACGACGCCCCCGTGATCAATGTGGAAGGGCGCGGTTTTCCCGTCACGGTGCGCTACCGACCGCTGGAGGAGAGCACCGACGTACCCGACGCGGTGGAGACTGGCGTGCGCGAGCTGTGGCGCGAGGGCTCGGGCGATATCCTGGTGTTCCTGCCCGGCGAGCGCGATATCCGCGACTGCGAGCGACATCTGTCCAAGGCACTCGCCGGCGGCAAGCACCAGGCCGAAGTCGTGCCGTTGTATGCGCGCCTGACGCGCTCGGCGCAGAACCGCATCTTCTCGCCGAGTAACGGCCGCCGGGTGGTGCTGTCCACCAACGTTGCCGAGACATCGCTGACCGTGCCGGGCATTCGTTATGTGATCGACACGGGGCTGGCGCGGATCAGTCGCTATTCGACCTCGGCCAAGGTCCAGCGCCTGCCGATCGAGCCGGTATCCCAGGCCAGCTGCAATCAGCGCGCCGGACGCTGCGGCCGCGTGGCGCCGGGTATCTGTATCCGCCTGTTCGACGAGGACGATTACAACAATCGCCCCGCGTTTACCGATCCGGAAATACGGCGTACCAATCTCGCGAGTGTTTTGCTGACGATGGCGGAGCTGCGTCTGGGCGAGATCGAGGATTTCGATTTCATCGACCCACCCGAGCGGCGCTATATCAACGATGGCCGCAATCTGCTGGCGCAACTGCAGGCACTGGCCGACGGCCGTATCACCAAGCTAGGGCATCAACTCGCACGCTTGCCGCTGGATCCGCGTATCGGGCGCATGCTGATCGCCGGCGATGCATTCGGAGTGCCCACCGCCATGCGTGTGCTCGCGGCCGGGCTGACCATTCAGGAGCCGCGCGAGCGCCCGGCAGGACAACGCGAAGCGGCCGACCAGGCACAGCGGGAGTTCGCCGACCTTCGCTCGGATTTCGTCAGCCTGCTCAAGCTCTGGGATGCCTTCGGCGCGGCCAAACGTCTGTGCTCAAACAGCCAGCTGCGTCGCTGGTGTCGGGACCGCTTCGTCAATTTCATGCGCATGCGCGAATGGGAAGACCTCGCGCGCCAGTTGCGTCGCGTCGGCCACGACCTGGGCCTTGCCAACGCGCAGAGCAAAGGCTACCTGGCCGAAGTGGATTTCGCCGCACTGCATCAGGCGCTGCTTCCGGGCCTGCTCGATCACGTCGGGCTGCTGGACGAGAAGGGCGAATATCTGGGCGCGCGCGGACGCCGCTTCCGGATATTTCCCGGCTCGGGAGTGGCGAAGAAGAATCCCAGGTGGCTGGTCGCCGGCGAGCTGCTGGATACCAGTCGTCTGTTCGCGCATACCGTGGCCGGCGTCGATCCGAAATGGATCGAACAGGCCGGGGCGCATCTGGTCGCGCGTGAACACTACGATCCGCACTGGGAAAAACGTCGCGGCCAGGTCGCCGCCCTCGAACGCGTCAAACTGTTCGGGCTTACGCTGGCGGATGGCCGCAAGGTCGATTTCGGCCGTATCGAGCCGGAGCTGGCCCGCGAGATCTTCATCCGCGACGGGCTGGTGGCATTCGCGGTTTCCGATGCGCGCGGCCGGCTGCCGGAATTTCTTGCCTACAACCAGGCCATCGTCGAAGACATCGCCGCCCAGGAGGCACGATTTCGCCGCCGCGACCTGCTCGTGGACGACACCACGCAGGAACGTTTCTACGACGCCGCGCTGCCGGCCGGGGTACGAGACCGCAAGACCCTGCAAAAATGGCTCAAGGACAACGACGACGCGGCGCTGCACTTCGACGAGGAGACGCTGCTGCGTCACGCCGGGGTGGACCTGCCGGAAGCGGCCTATCCGGAGACGCTGCGTCTGGGCGATCTGCCAGTGGCGCTGGATTACGCCTTCGAACCGGGTACCGAGCGCGACGGGGTGACGGCCCGGGTGCCGCTGGCCGCGCTCAATCAGATGTCCGGCGAGCGCGCCGACTGGCTGGTGCCGGGCCTGCTCGAGGAAAAGTACCGGGAATACCTCAAGGCGTTGCCCAAGAGCCTGCGCCGCTCGGTGGTACCGGTACCCGATTTCGCCCGCGCCGCCGCCGAGCGCGCCGAATTCGGCAGCGGTGATCCCGAGCGCGCGTTGCGCGATGCGATTCATGCCATGACAGGGCTGACCATACCGGCCGACGCGTGGGACGATTTCACCCCGAGCACGCATCTGCGCATGCGTTTCGAGATCGTCGACGATGCAGGCGAAGTGCTTGCCACGGGGCGCGATCTGGACGCGCTGCGCACACAGCTGGCCGATAAGGCGCGCGCCGCTGTAGCCGGCGCCGCGGATGACGCCCTGACTCAGCGGGGTCTGACCGAGTGGCCGGCGTCGGATCTGCCGGAAACGATCGAGTTACGCCACGCCGGGGTGCGGGTGCAGGCAGTGCCGGCGTTGATCGATCGCGGCGACAGCGTCGATCTCGAGGTCATCGATAACCCCGCGACCGCCGCCGGCGCGCATCGACTCGGCGTCATCCGCCTGTTGCGTATGGCTGCGGCAAAGCAGTGCCGGCTGGTCAAGCGCGACCTGCAGGGTTTCAAGCAGCTGGCGCTGGTGCCGCTTGCGGCCGCGCCGGAAACCGCTCTGACCGATGCCGGCTTTCAAACCAGCATTGCGATGGATCCCGAGCCGGCGTTGTTGGCCGACCTGCTCACCGCGCTCATCGATGGTTATCTCGAGGCCTTGCCGCGCACCGGGCAGTCCTTCGACGCGCTGGTGGAAACAACCCGGAGCCGGCTCATGGCGGATGCGGTGGCGCTGTGGTCCGGCCTGCGGCCGGCGCTCGCGCGCTGGACTTCGGTACGCAAGCGTCTGAACAAGAACATCGGCCTGGACTGGATGGCCGCGATAGACGATATCAACGACCAGCTTGCGCATCTGCTCTACGCCGGATTCATACACGCGCAGTTCGGTTCAACAGCGCAGGCGCGCCATCTCGATCGCTACCTCGCCGCGATCGAGCAGCGCCTGGACAAGCTCGCCCGCGAGGGCGCGGCCGCGGATCGCGCTCGCATGCGGCAGATCACGCCGTACTGGCAGGCCTACAAACAGCGCGCCGAACGCGCGGTGAGACGCGGCGAGTCCGCCGAATCGCTGATCGCCCTGCGCTGGATGGTCGAGGAATATCGCGTGCAGGTCTTTGCCCAGCCACTCGGCACCGCGATCAAGGTGTCGGCCAAGCGGCTGGACACAGCGCTCGCCGACTGCTGATCACAGGTGCGCCTGTGCTACCACCAGTCAGCGCGGCCCAGCAGCTGATACCCCAACAGCTTCAGGGTCTCGCTGAAGCGTCGAGCGGCGGACGTGGGCGAGCGCACAGGCGCGCTGCAGAAAACCGGGCCATTACATTGGCGTTTCGCCGTCAGGTAGGCGCGGTATGCATGGAACTGGTCGGTGACGATGGCGATCCGTTTGGCCGCGGCCAACGCGGGTAGGCGACAGCTGTAGCGAAAGTTGTCGTAGGTGGACAGCGAGCGCGCCTCAGTGGCGATGGCAGCAGCCGGCACCCCACTGCGTTCTGCCTCGGCCGCCATGTGCCGCGCAGATCGCGCGTCGCCCGAGACCGCGAGGCGACGCACCCGGCCGGCATCGAATAAAGCCACGCCACGACGCGTGCGTCGATAGTGCGGGCCGCCACCCAGCACCAGGGCGACATCGGCCGACGATCGTGTACCCGGGTCGCAGGGCGCGGGCACACGACCAATGCGTGCGTAGTCAAGCACGCCGAAGGCCCCGACAATCATCACCACAACAAGCGCCGCCAGGCCGAGCCCCAGACAGGCAGGACGAAACCTCATCGGCCGCCGCTTGGCGCCGCGTGCCCGCGCGCACTCAAAGCAAGATGAGGCTCATGACCCACACCACGAGAATGCCCACCACGCCCTGGATGAGCGTGGCCACGGTCTGAGCCCGGTAGGCCAGCGCCACCGGCATACGGCTGAACTGCGAGACGACCCAGAAGAAGCTGTCGTTGGCGTGCGACACCGTCATCGCGCCGGCACCGATGGCGAGCACACACAGCGTGCGGCCGACCTCGCTGTCGAGACCGATATCACCGAGCAACGGGGCGACCAGCGCCGATGTCGCCACCAGCGCCACCGTAGACGAACCCTGAGCCGTCTTGAGCGCGGCCGCCACCACGAACGGCATGAAGATGCCGATGCCGAGCGTCGACAAGGTCTGGCCGAGGAAGTCCGCCAGCGGCGTGGCCTTGAGCACCGCGCCGAAGGCGCCGCCGGCACCGGTGATCAGCAGGATCGGCGCGGCGGCCGTAATGCCGCCGGCGACGCGTTCGGAAAACGTTTCCATGCGCCGCTCGCCGCGGATGAGCAGAAAGGCGCACAGCACGCCGACACTGAGCGCGATCAGCGGATTACCGAAGAAACCGAGCACGCCGGCGAGAACGCCCGCGCCCAGGGGCGCCGAGGGAAATGCAGCGAGTGAACCGAGACAGATCAGCGCGATCGGCACGAAGATGGGCGCAAACGCGCCCACGACGCCGGGCAGTTCGCCGTGCTCGTCGCGAAAAGCCGCAAACGCGTCCTCGGCGTCCAGCGCCTGCCCGCTGTCGGTCAGCAGGCCGGCATCGGCGTCGTCGAGGCCGAGAAAACGGTTTGCCCAGAGCATGCCGGCGAGGGCGGTGATCAGGGCCACGATCGCACCGAGACCGATCAGCAGCCCCAGATTGTCTCCGAGCCCCAGATTGCCGGCGGCCGCGATCGGGCCGGGGGTCGGCGGCACGAAGGTGTGGGTGGCGTACAGGCCGGTGGCCAGGGCCACGCTCATCGCCGTGACCGAGACATTCATGCGCGCGGCGACCGCGTTCTTGAGCGAGTTGAGAATCACGTAGCCGCTGTCGCAGAACACCGGAATCGACACGAGATAGCCGATCAGTGACATGGTCAGGGTCGGAAAACGCTGGCCCACCAGGCGGATGATGGTTTCCGCCATGGTCAGCGCAGCGCCGGTCTTTTCCAGAATCACGCCGATGATGGTGCCGAGCACGATCACCAGGCCGATGCTGCCGAGAATACTGCCGAAACCACTGCCGATGGCATCGACCACGTCCATCGGCGGCACGCCATAGGCGATACCGCCGGCGAGCGCGCTGAACAGCAGCACGATGAACGGGTGCAGCTTGAGCCCGGAGGTGGCGAATACGATGAAGGCGATCAGGGCGAGCAGGATCAGTGTGTAGAGCATGGGGCCAACTCATCGATTGCAGGCAGGACGGCACGCGTCGATGGTCGCTTGCCTGCTCGCGCAACGCAATATGACCCAGTGAGCGACGCTGCGAGCCGGCAACCCGGCGCCGGCTTCACGCCTGCACGGCGTGGCCACCCCCGCTGCGTTTGTCTGCGGCGTGAACTTTCCGCCAGGCGAGCCTATCAGCGCTGCTCGCTCTGACCCGCAAGGCCAGATCGGCGATCCAGCGCCCGTCCGGAATGTCGATGATCCCTCGGCGCCCAAGCGCCTGCTCTGGAGTTTCATTCCGAGTCGGGACGCGCGCGGGGTGGCCAACGCACGCTTGGAAAAACGCGCCGTTCGCTACCGGCGCAAGCCATTTACTACGCGACGCTGTGTTATTCGCGCGGACTGGTTGGCGCGAATGGCGGAGCGCCAGGAACGCGCGCCAGCGCTATGCGATGAATATCGAGTGACGTGAGCCGTCGGCGCGACTGCAGCCGCGCAGGCGCAATCTGTCGATAACAGCCCAATCCTGGCGTCATGTCTAGTAAAGTGTCGTAAATCCATAGTCTGGGGGTAGGCAAGCATGTCGCATCGTTTCGTATCAGGTCTGGCCGCGTTCGCGCTGGTATTCGTGTCCATGACGGCTATGCCGGCACTGGCACAATCGCAGCAATCCTCGCGCGACGACGTCAACCTCCAGACCTACAAGGACTGGGAGGTGCGTTGCCCGAAGGACAGCGGCAAGGGCGGCTGTGAGATGACCCAGTTGGTCAACAGTCCGGACAGCGGCAAGCCGATACTGCGTGTCGTGATGGGATATCCGCCGGAGATTCAGTCCGCGGCGATGATCTTCATCCTGCCGCTGGGCACGCGCCTGGCACCGGGTGTGCAGTTGACCGTCGATGGCGGCAAGCCGGATACCTTTCCGTTCCAGATCTGTCTCGAGCAGGGCTGTCGCGCGGATTTTCCGGTCAACGACGCGCTGCGCAACCGCCTGCGGTCGGGCAGCAACGCCACGGTCAGCCTCATCGGCCCCCGTGGTCAGCGTATCGACCTGAAGGTCTCGTTGCAGGGTTTCACCGACGCCGACAACGCGATCCGCGGCTGATACCGGTTTTCTGGGAACGGGCACGGGCACACGCACAGGCGTGCCCGTATTCGTGCGATGGCGATGACGCACGTAGCCTCGCTCTCCAGGAGTCCGCATGAGTGCTGATCACGAATCAAAGCGCGACGCGCGTGCTTCAGCCGATTATTCGTATGAAGCGTTCGGACGCGAATTCTTCGAACAGTCGGTCACCCGTGAACGCGTGGAGAACGCGTTGTCGAACCTGGCCGGCAACGCGATCGACTTCGGGCCACGCAAGGCGGGCCCGGCGGGGCTGGCCAGCATATCGGCGACCGGCGAGGTCGGCGCACCGCGGGTCGAGCGCGTACCGGGGAAACGGGTGCGCTTTGCGGTCACCATCCCGATTCGCCTGCAACTGGTCGTGCGTCTGGCGGGCCACGATCACCGCTTCGACGGCGAGTTGGGCGCTCATCTGACGTTGACGGCCATGGCGCGCGCGCCGCTCAAGATATTTATCGATGTGCCCGCGCCGACCGAGAAGGACGTGGATGTCGACGTCGAGGCGCAGGGCCTGCGCGCGTCGGTGCTCGACGTGGTCGCGGATGTGGACGGCGAGTTGCGGCGCTTCGTGGCGCGTCATATCGGTCGGGAGATCGAGAAGCCGAAAATCCGCGACATGCGCGAAATCGATGTCGCGGCCCGTCTGCACAAGGATCGCGGCTAGTTCCGATTCGTGCCGTCCCGGCACCATGAATACGCGGGGGCGACCCAGAGGGAGCGCTTAGACTTTTTCCCCGGTGGAAACCCGACCCCCGCAAGACCGCGACAGGTGACATCGAATGCGGCGTCAATCCGTGTGGGTCATCACCAGATGTTCCAGGTCGGACAATAGTGCGGGCAACGCGTCGTCGAAGGCATCGCGCTGCATTAGCAGTTCCGGCAGCGCGTCCGAGACCGGATTGGCACGCCGCAGGCGCCGGGCCACGGAGTCGAGCGCGCGCTGCAGTCCCTCGGGTTTGTCGTAGCCGGCAAGAATACCGGCCAGCCCCTGCATTCGGCTGTTGTCGAACGGCGCCGCATCCGGCCATTCCGCGCGCACCCGTTGTTCGGTCTGACTGGCGAACGTCGCCAGCGACTGATCTGAGTAGGCTGGCCACGCGCGCGCCAGACTGAAATCGAAACCGATATCCACGAGGATGCCGGCATAGCGCCGCAGCGGCGGCTCGAAGCGGTTGCGTAACGCGAGATGATTCGCATGATCGTCACTGAAGCGATCGATATGCCGATGCAGGCGGATGCCTTGGCTGATCGCCGCCGAGTAGCGATCGTCGAGTCGCCCCTTGACCACGTCGCCCAGCACCTGTCCCGCATAGGAGGTGCCGCTGCACTGCGCGAGATAGAAATGCGCGAGTAGATTCATCGGCTCGCCGCATGGGTGGCGGGAGCCGGGCGCGTCGCGCGGGAGGGAATCGGAAAAATCATAAGCCGCCCATGATAGCCCTGTTGCGCCTGTCCCCAAAGATGCATTCGGATTGTCCGGCAAGAGATGCATTCGGATTGTCCGGCAAGCCCACGCGGTGTGCCTTTTATGCCAAAGTAGCGCCTCATCGATCGGCAGGTGTCGGAGCGGGATATGCAGGATTCATGGTCGCAGGTCGACCCGGACGGTTTGCTTGAATACTCGGTCGTTTATACCGACCGTGCGCTCAATCACATGTCGGCACGTTTTCAGCACGTGCTCAACGACATCTCGGGCGTTCTGAAGCAGGTCTACAACGCGCCCACGAGCGTGATCGTGCCCGGCAGCGGGACCTTCGGCATGGAAGCCGTGGCTCGTCAGTTCGCCAGCGGCCGCAAGGTCATGATTATTCGCAATGGCTGGTTCAGCTATCGCTGGACGCAGATCCTGGCGATGGGATCGATCCCGTCCGAGTCGATCGTGATGAAAGCTCGGCGCACGGGCGACGGGACACAGGCCCCGTTTGCGCCGGCGCCCATTGACGAGGTGGTCGAGCGGATTCGCAGTAACAAGCCCGCCGTGGTTTTCGCCCCGCATACGGAGACATCGGCCGGTATGCTTCTGCCGGCCGACTACCTGCGCGCCGTGGGCGATGCGGTACACGAGGTCGGTGGCCTGTTCGTACTCGACTGCATCGCTTCGGGCACGGACTGGGTGGATATGCAGGCCTGCGCCGTTGACGTGCTGATCAGCGCGCCGCAGAAAGGCTGGAGTGCCTCGCCGTGCTGCGCGATGGTGATGCTCAGCGCGCGTGCCCGCGACCGGATCGAGTCGACCACCAGTTCCAGCTATGCCTGCGATCTGCGCAAATGGCTCGAGATCATCGAGAAATTCGAGGCCGGCGGTCACGCCTATCACGCCACCATGCCCACCGATGGGCTTGTGCGTCTGCTCGAGATGATGCATGAAACGCGAGCTCTCGGTTTCGATACCGCGCGCCAACGCCAGCTCGAACTCGGCCGACGCGTTCGCGCGCTGCTCGAGGGACGCGGCTTCCCGAGCGTGGCCGCCGAGGGCTTTCAGGCCTCCGGCGTGGTCGTCAGCTATACCCGCGACGCGCAGATCCAGTCGGGCCAGCGCTTTGCCCAGGCCGGCGTCCAGATCGCCGCGGGCGTGCCGCTGATGTGTGACGAGGGCGAGGATTTCCGCTCTTTCCGCGTGGGTCTGTTCGGCCTGGACAAGTTGCAAAAAGTGGACGAAGCCGTGCAGCGCTTCGAACAGGGTCTGAACCGGATCGGCTAGGTAACCGCCGAGGTAGCGCCGGCCGGTGAATGGTGCATCACGGGCGCGCGGCTCTAGGATTGGCGTCTGACGCCCACGGGGAGCGTGTCCAGGCGCTTGAATTCCGGCTGTTCGAACAATCGCCGATCAGCTAGATAGGCGGCCGCGAAGTCGATCGCGTCGGCGCCCCAGAACAGTTCATCGCCGATGACCAGACTCGGCACCCCGAATACACCTTTGTTCGCGGCTTCGTCGGTGGTCTCGCGCAACGAGTGTTTGACCCAGTCGGCGTCGGCGGCCGCCGGATCCACGTCGAGTCGTGCCGCCAGCTCGTGCTGCGTCTCTGCCGAACCGGGATCCGCCGTGGTCGTCCACAGCTGGTCGAAGATGAGGTGGATGCTGTCCCAGTCGCCGCCGGCCGCGATCGCCAGCCGCAGATAAGGCAACGGATTGAACGGGTGTACGGCGGGGAAGCGAAGCGTCAGGCCAGCCTGCTGTGCCTGCCAGTCCGCCATGCGATAGGTCCAGCGGCGTTTGGTCGGCAGTTCGGCGGGGCCCAGTTGTCCCCAGTGCTTGAGCAGGCCGGCCAGAAGCACCGGTCGCGGCCGGATCATCGACAGCGGCTGCAGCTCGCGCAATCGATGCAGGGCGATATAAGAAAACGGTGAGACGAAATCGAAATACCAGTCGATTTCGTCCGTCGCGGGCGCATCAGCGGTCGTCATGCCGGCTTCCATGTGTTCGAGCGATCGTCGGCGGCTGTTGTTGATGCACCGCGGAGCGAAACAGGCCCACCCGCGACGAGTTCGCAGCGGATCGACCCGCGGGTCACGCCTTTGTTCATCAGCCCGGCAGGTTGTCCACGTCGTCCACGACGACGCCGAACAGATCCGCCACGCTGACCAGACTGGCCTCGTGCAGATCCTGGGCCTTGACGCGGTGACCGCCACGATCGAGATCGCGGGTAGCGGTGGCCGCCGCTACGATCGTGGGCGCATAGCCGTGGTTGAATGCGCCGCGCGCCGTGGAGTTGACGCACATATGGGTCATGAAACCGCCCAGCACGAGATTGTTGACGCCGGCCTTCTGCAGCTGGTCATGCAGGTCGGTGTCGACGAACGAATTCGGATGCGTCTTGGTAATCACCGACTCGCCCTCGGCGGGCGCCACCTCGTCGGCGATCGCGCCGAGCCGCGTCTTCAGGTCGTAGGGCGAGCCTTCACCGGCATCGTGCTGGATATGGAACACGGGGATGCCGGCACCGCGGGCGCGTTCGAGCAGTTTCTGCGCGCGCTTGAGTGCCGGCTCGACGCCCACCAGTTGCATGACGCCCTCGCGGTAGGTGTTCTGGCAATCAATGAGAATAAGCGCGGAATCGGCGAGCGCGGGCGGCGCGTCGCTCAGGCCGGAGACTTCACGCAGGGTCTTGGATGCTTGAGTCATTCGAATCGTCCTCGTCGGGTAGGGGGAGCGCTCTTGCGGTGTTCTTTTTGCTTTGTGTCCGGCTTCTAATCCGTTTCAGGGGCGACCGTGGCTTGGGCAAGAGCGGAAAGTGCCTTGCCGATCGGCGTCACGGCAGGACAGTCCTCGACCTCATGACGCTTGGCGATGTACGCCGGGTCGTTGTAACCCAGCCAGACCTGGTCGTCGGCGTCCTGCCAGATCAGCGCTTTCATCGGCAGATCGATGCCAACGGTCTGTGCGCACTGCATGAACGGCGTACCGGCCTTGGGATTGCCGAAGATCACCACCGTGGTCGGGCGCAGTTCGAGATCGACACCCGCGGCGCCCTCGGCGTGATCGACGGTAGTGAATATCTTGAGGCCCTTGCTCTTTGCTGTCTCGACGAAGCGCTGCACGGTCTCATCGGGGCTGTAGGGGCTTTTGACCTGAATCATGCCGTCCGCTGCAACGGCCGCGCCGTAGCTGGCGATCAGCAGCAAGGCGGACAAGGCGATTAGAATACGTTTCATTATTGGTTTTCCTTTTTTTTGTTGCACACACGAGAACGGGGTTCGCATCGATGCGTGACGCCGCCGCCCGTATGCATGCGCATGCGCACCGGAGACGATGCCCCATCGCGGGTCGAAAACCGAGATTACGCGGTAAATGCGCGCCGGGCAAAGCCGGTGGCCGGTGGGTTCTGAAAACGCCGCAATCGCCAGCAATGCGCTGGAATCACTGCTGTTTACAGGCAACAATATGAGCGCCGACGGCTGGCCAGGCATCGCCTGGCCGAGCCGGCCTATCGGTAATCGCGCGACGCGCTCGGCGGGCCGGATCAGCAGTTCAACTGGTCGGCCAGATCCGCCAGGTCACGCGCGTGGAAGTTGTTGCGCGCATCGCCGCTGATGTCCTTGGGCGCATCGGCACCGAACTCGTCGATGCGTTCGATGTAGGCGCAGCGCAGGCCGCAGTCACGGGCCGCATCCAGATCGCTCTGGTGAGCGGCGACCAGCATGACGTCATTCGGCGCCGCATCGAATACATCGGCGACGCCCAGATACGTGCCGGGATCCGGCTTGTATTTGTGAAACACCTCGGCGGAGAGAACACAGTCCCAGGGCAGGCCGGCGCGCTTGGCCATATCGGCGAGCAGGCCGATATTCCCGTTGGAGAGCGTGCACAGCATGAAACGGGTCTTGAGCCGCGTGAGTGCCGCGACCGTGTCCGGCCAGGGGTCGAGACGGTGCCAGGCCCGGTTGAGATCGTCCTTGGCCGTATCGTCGAGTGAGGTTACCCCGTGCTTGGACAGCACCTCCTCGAGGATAATCCGGTGCAGCGCATCGATACGCATCCAGCCCAGTTCGCCGGACATCACACGTGCCATTGCCGGTTTGTAACCGGCCCGCCAGTCGCGTGCAAAGACAACGGCGTCGACGCCCAGGCCGAGTGCATCGACTTCTCGCACGATGCTGCCATGCCAATCGACGACGGTGCCGAATACGTCGAAGGCAAGAATACGGGGCAGGGTAGTCGTGTCGTTGGGCATGGTTCAAGTTAACCGAATAGGGGGCCTAGGCCGTCGCGACCACCTCGTCCAGGAACTCGACCTGGCCGGTTTCGATGGCATATTCAGCGCCGACGATCATCAACGTACCGTCGCTGATCAGACCTTCGAGAATATCCGAGCCGCGCCGCAGCTGGGCCACCGATTTGGCCACGTTGGCGCGTACAGCTGCCTTGATCAACGCTTTGTGATCGTGGCGCAGATCGGTAAGCAGCAATTCTTCCACGGACGGCCGCACGCGGTCGACGATGGTGCGCAGATTACGGGATTGATTCTCGGTCGGCTGCTGGAGTTCTTCCAGAGTGGTGGTGACCGCGCCGCATTGGGTATGTCCAAGCACCACGACCAGCGGCGTGCCGAACTTGGCGGCCGCGAACTCCACGCTGCCGATCTGCGAGGGCGACACGATATTGCCCGCGACCCGAATCACGAACAGATCGCCCAGGCCCTGGTTGAACACGATCTCGGCGGGCACGCGTGCATCCGAGCAGCCGAGAATGATGGCAACCGGCGCCTGCTCCTGAACAAGCTCTGCCGGTCGTGCGTGTCGCGTCAGCGTGTCGCTGTTCTGGATATTGTCGACGAATTCCCGGTTACCGGTCTTGAGCCGCTCGATCGTTTCTTGCGCCGAAATCATCTGTGCCTTGATCCATTGTTCTTGATTGAAAAGCGAGTATAGCGTTACCGCAGCGCGTCCAGCACGTGGTCAGTCTTAGCCGGGGTCGGGACGGCGCATGCGGCGGCGCAACAGGGGGCCAAGGACATACGGCAGCAGCAGACCCACGGCGGCGAACAGCCACAGGCCGATCGCCAGGGGTGTACCCACGAGCGTTGCCCAACTCCCGTCGGACAGTTCCAGCGCATGGCGCAGATTCTGTTCCATGGCCGGCCCCAGGAGCAGCCCGAGAATAACGGGCACCAGCGGAATATCGAGTTTGCGAAACAGATAGCCGGCGACGCCGAAGGCGATCATGAAATACAGATCGAAGGCCGAGTTGCTGATCGAGTAGATACCCACGAACGCGACCATGGTCACGATCGGCAGCAGATAGGTCTGCGGTACCGACAGCAGCTTGACGAAGATGCCGACGAGCGGAATGTTGAGGATCAGCAGCAGGAAGTTGGCCACGAGCAGGGCCGCGATCACACCCCAGACCACGTCCGCGTTCTGAGTGAACATCAAGGGTCTGGGGGTGATGTTCAGCGAGATGAGCAGGGCCAGCAGTACCGCGGTCGTGCCACTGCCCGGCACGCCCAGCGTGAGCATCGGCACGAGGGCGCCGGAAGACGCACCGTTGTTGCCCGCTTCGGGCGCCGCGACGCCGCGCGGATCGCCCTCGCCGAAATCCCCTTTGGCGCCGACGATCTTCTTTTCCAGCGTGTAGCTGATGAAACTGCCCAGCGATGCGCCGGCGCCGGGCAGTACGCCGGCCACGAAACCCATCGCCCCGCCGCGCAGTGAGGTCGGCAGAATGGCGACGATCTCGCGCCAGGATATCTGCAGCTTGTTCACCGTCACCGCCTGCTTGAGGCCCTTGGCGTGATCCTCGATGAAGAACAGCAGCTCGGAGATCGCGAACAGGCCGACAATGGCGATGATGAAATCGATGCCTTCGTAGAGTTCGAGCACGCCGAAGGTGTAGCGCTGGGTGCCGGTGCTGTCGATGCCGACGGTGGCGATGATCAGGCCGATGGCCGCGGCCATGATCGTCTTGACCGGGTTCTTGCCGGTGATGCCGCCGAGCGTGGCAAAGGCGAGCGCGAACAGGGCGAAGTACTCGGCGGGGCCGAAGGTGAGGGCGAACTTCGCGAGCAGCGGAGCGAGCATGATCAGGCCGATCGTACCCAGCAGGCTGCCGACAAACGACGCCACCGCCGAGATGGCGAGCGCTTCGGCGGCCTTGCCCTTCTGGGCCATGGGATAGCCGTCGAGACAGGTCATCATCGCCGGTTCGTCACCCGGAATATTGAGCAGGATCGACGATATCCGACCGCCATACATGGCCCCGGCATAGACCGACGTCAGCATGATCAATGCGGTCTCGGGCGGCAGGCCCAGGGTAAAGGCCAGGGGAATGAGGATCGCCACGCCGTTCGCCGGCCCGAGACCGGGCAGGGCACCGATGAGCGTGCCCAGAAACGCACCGATCAGCGCGAACATGAGGTTGTAGGGCGCCAGGGCGACGCCAAAACCCGCGATGAGAAAGTTCAGTGTTTCCATCTAGAATTCCTCGAGCACGCCGAGTGGGCCGGTCGGCAGCGGTAGGTCCAGCGCAAGGGTAAACAGAAAGAACACGACCACGCCGGCGATCAATCCGGTCAGATAAGCACGCCACGCCGGTGCCCCCATACGCCAGCTCAGTGTACCCACCGCGAGCGCGGTGGCGATGATGAATCCCAGCGGCACCAGCAGCGCGGTGTAGGCGATGAGCACGATCACCGCGAGCACGAGTTCCATGCCGGTGCGCGCGGACGGCCAGGGATTGTCCGGGTCGGGTCGGGAAATAAGGTAGAGGCTACAGCCGGCGAGGACCACGGCGAGTATCAGCGGAAATGTGTCGGGACCCACCATCTCGCTGCCGCCGAACGGCTCGGGAAAGCGGGTCGCGGCCGCGCCATAGGCTACCGCCAGCACCAGCATGGCGATCCCGAACACGCGGTCGTTCAGCTTCATTTGATCAGCCCGATTTCGGTCGACAGATCGGCAATGTCCTTGACCTGCTGGTGCACGAAGGCGTCGAATTCGTCGCCGCTCATATGGAACGGCATCAGGCCATTACTCTTCATTACCTGCTTCCAGTCATCGCTGGCATAGAGCTTGTCGATCGCCTGGCGCCAGTATTGCTTGGCGTCGTCGGGAATATCCTTGGGTGTGTAGAAACCGCGCCAGTTCGGGGCGATGACGTCGAGGCCCTGTTCGCGCGCGGTCGGAATACTCGACAGATCGCCCGGCAGGCGCTCCTTGGAGAAGACAGCAAGCACCCGCAGATCGCCCGATTCGACGAAGCCCTTCGCTTCGATGATGTCGCCTGTAAAGGCATCTACATGTCCACCGATGACCTGGATCAGCGCTTCGCCGCCGTTGTTGTAATACAGATAGGGGATTTTGGGCAGTTTGCCGACGCCGGCCGCGCGGGCCGCCATCAGCACCTTGAGATGATCCCAGCCCCCCTTGGCGCTGCCGCCGGCGAACTTAACCGCTCGCGGATGGCCCTTGAGCGCGTTGAGCAACGACGGCAGATCCTTGTACTTGGAATCCTTCGCCACCCCGATGATGCCGTAATCCGCGCCCACGGTGCCGACCCAGTTCACCTGGTCGACGGTGAGATTGCGAAACTGTTTCTGGGCCAAACGGGTCGTGGTGGCCGTCGACGCGGCGACCAGCAGCTGGTCATCGGTGGAGCGCTTGCTGACGGTGTGCGCATAGGCCACGCCGCCGCCGGCGCCGGCCATGTTGGTGGTCTGTACGCCGCGTGGCACCAGCCCCAGCTTCTGCAATGCGTCGCCGACACTGCGGCAGGTGAAATCCCAACCGCCGCCCGGGTCCGCCGGGGCGAGGCAATCGACCTTGCCGGAAGGCTCGAAGGCGAGCGCCAGAGAACTGCTCAGCATCAATAGCGCGGCGGTGCCCGCGAAGAGTGCGCTTCGTATCGCCATGGTTCGGTCTCGAGGCATTGAGGACGACTCCGGATTCTGTTTTTTCGTTGCGCGCCGTGACACGAAGGGCAGAAGTGGGAAACGCGCCCACCGCATATGGATCAGATGGGCAAATTAGGCTCCTGACCGAGCCGGGTCAACGACTTGGCCGGTTACGCGACCAAAGTCTTAGTCGAGCATACGGTCACTGTGTCGCTCCCGACGGTGACAAATCCTGGGTCACTGCGTCAGAGGCCGAGTTCGCTCAGGCCCGGGTGATCGTCCGGCCGCGCCTCGCCCTCGGGCCAGTGAAAACGGCGCTCGGCCGCATCGATGGCCACATCGTTGATGCTGGCTTCGCGACGCATCATCAGGCCGTTGTCGTCGAAGGCCCATTGTTCGTTGCCGTGGGCGCGATACCACTGGCCCGAAGCGTCGTGCCACTCGTACTGGAACCGCACCGCAATATGGTTTTCGTGGAAAGCCCAGAGCTCCTTGATCAGCCGATATTCCTTTTCTTTTTCCCATTTGCGGGTCAGGAACTCGACGATCGCCTCACGGCCGCTGAAGAATTCGGCGCGGTTGCGCCAGACGCTGTCCGGCGTGTAGGCCAGTGCCACTTTTTCGGGGTCGCGGCTGTTCCAGGCGTTTTCGGCCAGTCGCACTTTCTGCGTGGCGGTTTCCAAATCGAAGGGTGGCAGCGGTGGTTTCCGGGTCACGGCGAATCTCCTCGTGTGGGTTCTGGCGAGTGTTCCATTTCTATGCGTCGCCGTTGCTCGCCGGCGTCCGCTGCTCGGCTTCGGCACGCCAGCGGGGAGCCGGGGTTTCACCCTGCGCCGGCGAAGGCCAGCCTTCGCGTTGATTGGCGCGGTCGCCGTCGTATGCTTCGGTCTGATCGTGAAACAGATGCACCTTGGTGTCGTACGGCATATCGATATGCGCGTCGTCCAGCGCCTGTTTCATCTCCCGGATGACCTGGGAATGCACCTTCACCACGTCGGCTCGACGGCTATTGGTCCACCAGCGCGCCCGGATCGTCACCCAGCTGGCGGCCAGATCCCAGGGCAGTGCTTCGGGGGCTGGATCAGCCTCCACGTCGGCAACGCGCAATATGGCCTGGCGGATGATCTCGCAGGCCTCGTCGACGTTGTCGCCGTAGCCCACGCCGATATCGTACTGGCTGCGGCGTTTCTCGTGGGCTGTCTTGACCAGAACCGCGTTGGTATAGATATCGCTGTTGGGAATGACGGCGACCTGACCGTCGTAGGTGCGGATGATGGTGGCGCGCGTCTCGATGCGTTCGACCGTGCCCTCGTAGCCGTTGACCTCGATCTGATCCCGAACCTCGAACGGCTGGCGCAGGAGAATCAGCAGCCCGGCCAGCCAGTTCTGCAGGATATCCTTGAAGGCAAAGCCGATGGCGATCGAACTCACGCCGAGGCCGGCAATGATATCGCCCGGATGCAGAGTCGGCACCACAACGGTGACCGCGAGCAGGAACCCGGTCAGCAGCACCGCCCATTTCACGAACCCGCCGAGCACATCGCCTAGATTATCGCGCTGACGCCGCGTGGCCGTGCCGATCACCATGCGCCGGGCAAGCAGGGCGAGCCCGAAGAAGACGATCATCAACACGATCGCGACCGCGATATTGGGCAACAGCCGGACGCCGCCATCGAGCCAGCTGTCGATGCGTTGCAGGGCCATGCCCAAATTCAAATCAACCTGCTGGGGAACGTCGGTTACCGGATCGGCCATTCAGATATCTCCTGCTATTGCCCTGTTTGGTTTATGCCGGCGTCGCATCGATCTCGGCCAATAGCGTCTCGGCGCCACGCACCTGATCGAACAGCCAGGGGTCGACGCGATCGACGCGTTTGAGCACCGACACATCGCCGGTAGATTCCATCACCACCACCAGGACCTGATCGCGGTGGGTGACGCCGGCCATGCGCAGCTTGGATTTGAGATCTCCCAGCGTCATCCGGGCCTCGTCAAGATTGGCGGACAGAACATCCGGGCCGACCATCACGACGAGCGGTTCATTATCCACCACGCGTTCCACCAGCGGCGACGCTCGGCGCGCCCGCGAAACGGCGTACTGAATTGTATACAGCACGGCCAGTGCGAAGACCCCGGTCGCCAAAGGCGGCGACTCGGCCATGAGCGTCGATGCAATAACCGACCCGAATGCGATGGTGATCGCGAAGTCGAAGCTCGACATTTTCGAGAAACTGCGCAATCCCGCGATACGGGTGAACAACATCAGCGCGATATAGATACCGAGCCCGGATATCAGCACCATGATCAGCGACGAGCCGCTTGCCGCAATCCAGTTCCAGTTCATTCAGTTACTCCGGCTATAGCTGTCGATACGCGCCGAGCCATGCCGTGCAGGCCGACGATTGATACCGTCACATTATCCTATCGGCGCAACTGGTAATCGCGCGTGTCGCGACGATCGCCGGAGAATCTCGGCGATCGGCGTCGGGGCAAGCGAGTCCTAGCGTGCGGCGCGCGCCAGCCAACGATCGAGGGCGTTGGCGAAGGTCTGGCGGTCGCGATCGCCGAGCGGCGGTGGCCCACCGGTGTGGATTCCGCTGCCACGCATGGTGTCCATGAAGTCACGCATGGTCAGGCGCCCCGCAATATCGTCGGGGGAGAACATCTCGCCGCGCGGGCTCAGCGCCTGCCCCCCTTTCTCGATTATTTCGGCCGCCAGCGGGATATCGGCGGTGATGACCAGGTCTCCCGGTGCCAGGCGTTTGACGATCTCGTTGTCGGCCACGTCAAAGCCCGCCGATACCTGAACCGCGCTGATATTGGGCACGCGTGGCACCTGCAGCGGCTGGTTGGCCACCAGCGTGAGCAACGCCCCCGTGCGTTTGGCCGCCTTGAACAGAATGACCTTGATGACGCCCGGGCAGGCGTCCGCGTCGACCCATATCTGCATCTCGTTTCCAACCGTTGCAGTCGCGCCAGGCGAATCATTCGCGGCGCGATGCGATTCTCGAATCGGGGGGCGCAGAATAACGCGATTGTGGCGCAAGGCGCGCATCGCCAAAACGACCTATACTTGTTTTGAAGCGCCGAGCTAAGGGGGCATGGCGCAATGACTGTCTGACAAGGCTTTCGGACCGCTTGCCTGGCGAGATGGAATGGGTGTCGGACAAAGGCTGCTTCATGACGCAATACAGCCGCCAGGATTTCGCGTCGGGTGAGGTTCCGCCACATCGACGCGCCGTGCTGATGACCCTGCTCGGGCTCACGGTCGGCTGCGGCATCGTGTTCGTGCTGCTCAACTACGCGGCAGGGAACACGATCCTGTCTCTGGTCGAAGCCTCGATGGTGCTGTTTGCGGGCGTATTGATGTTTCTCGTGCCTCGCAGCGCGAACATCTGCCGCTGGATTCTGCTCTTTCTGCTGATGTTGTTCGGCTGCCTGTTATATGCCTTCACCACGCCGCTGACGTCGCCCGTAATCTTCGTATGGGCGCTGCTGATTCCCATTCTGTCGCATCTGTTGCTGGGGCGATGGACAGGGCTGTGGGTGACGGTGTTCTTTCTGCTTGCGTCGGCGGCAATCTTCGTCTGGAAGTATTGGGCGACCCCGGAACTGCTCAACATGCTCGCGGTCGCCGACATGGTGTTCTGCGCGCTCTGTGTGTCCGGGTTTTCCCATGTCTACGAGATCAGTCGTGAGCGTACCGAAAACCGGTTGCGCGGCATGGCGTTCTTCGACCCGCTGACAGGCCTTGCCAACAGAATTCGCTTTCGTGATGTGTTCGATCACGAGTGTCATCGCTTTCTTCGGGATGCGACGCCGATGTGCATCCTCGTCATCGATCTCGACTATTTCAAGAGGATCAACGACAGCCACGGCCACGACGCCGGGGACATGGCCCTGCGATTCGTGGCCGACGTTTTCCGGCGCCGCCTGCGCGCGACCGATGTGGCCTGCCGGATCGGTGGCGAAGAATTCGGTATCGTGCTTGGAAACACCCAGGGTGAGCAGGCCTTCGAGGTCGCCGACGACCTGCGCGAAACCCTGGCTACCTGCCATTTTCGCTACGAAGGGTTCGCGATCCCGCTATCGATGACTATCGGCATGGCCGAAATCGGCGTCGACGGCCACGATTTCAAGACGCTTTTCGCGACTGCCGATCAGCGACTCTACGAAGGCAAGAACAACGGTCGAAACCGGGTGATCACCACGGTGCCCGATGACGGGGCCTCGTCGCAAGCTGCGATGCCGGCAGCCTGATCGGCGCGGAAGCTGGACCGATGACATGGCTCGACGTGCTGGTGATCGTGCTGTATCTGGCCGGATTCCTGTGGCTCGGCTATCGCCTGAAAAGCCACGATGACGGCCAGCAGTTCTTTCTCGGCGACAAGTCGTTCGGCTGGTTTCCGCTGGCCCTGTCGGCTGCCGCAACCCAGCTATCGTCTGCCAGCTTCATTTCTGCCCCGGCGTTCGTCGGGCTCAAGCAGGGCGGGGGGCTAATCTGGCTGACCTACGAGTTCGCCGTACCGCTGGCGATGATCTTTCTGATCGTCTGTTTTTTTCCAACCCTTTATGCCGCTGGCGTGGTGAGCATCTACGCGTTTCTGGAGCGCCGCTTCGGGGGCACAACCCGCGTGCTGCTGAGTCTGGTCTTTCAGTTCTCGCGCGCGTTCGCGACCAGCGTGATGATCTATGCCGTCGCTCTGATTCTGACCTATGCCCTCGGTCTGCCGCTGTGGCTGACCATCGTCGTAATCGGGTTGGTAACGCTCATATACTGCTATCAGGGCGGTATGAAAGCGGTGGTCTACGGCGACGCCATCCAGATGGGGCTGCTGCTGGTCGGCCTGGTGGTGTGCCTTGTTGTGGGCCTGCAGCGGCTTGGTGGCTGGCAGGCTTTTCTGCAGCAGGTGGATCCGGCGCGACTTTCCGCGGTCAATTTTCACGAATACGGGCTCGGCGGGGGTAACGGTTTCGGGTTCTGGCCGATGGTCGTGGGCGGCCTGTTCCTGTATGCGTCTTACTACGGCGCCGATCAGAGTCAGGCTCAGCGACTTCTGTCCGCACGCGACATGGGCACGGCACGAAAGACATTACTCGCCAACGGTCTGCTGCGCTTTCCGGTCACGCTGTGCTATTGCGTGATGGGGCTGGTGCTGGGCACGCTCGCCACGGCCCATCCCGCCTTTGGTCGCATGATCCCGGCCGACAATCCCGATCTGCTGGTGCCGATATTCATTCGCGACTATCTGCCGGCCGGGCTGACCGGGCTGTTGATCGTGGCGATCTTCTCGGCAGCCATGTCGTCGGTCAGCTCCGCCATCAACTCGCTGTCAGCTGCATCGGTAGAGGATCTGTTCGCGCGCGGCCGCGAGCTCTCGGATGTCCGGTACATGCGCCTGTCCAAACGGGCGTCCCTGTTCTGGGGCGGACTGTGCATCGTGCTGGCATTCTTCACCGGGCATATCGCGCCCACGATCATCGAAGCGATCAACAAGATCGGCTCGGTATTTTTCGGGCCGATCCTGGCCACCTTCATAGCCGCGATCATGATCCGCCGGATCAACGGCATCGGTGCCAACTACGGTCTGATCAGCGGGGTCAGCGTGAATATCCTGCTCTGGCTTGCCGTGCCACAACTGTTCTGGTTCTGGTGGAACGTGACGGGTGCACTGACAACGCTTGCCGTGGCTGGTGCTGTCAGTGCTGTCACGCGATCACGCAGTGTTCCGGTCGAGTTGCCATCGCCGTTGCTGGATCTGCACTGGCCGAGCATCACGGTCCTGCTGCTGTTCTTCATGGCGATCCTGGGATTCAGCCTGTGGCTACCAGTGCTGTTGGGCGCGTAGTCGTGGTTGTTGCACGGTATTCCCACGCCCTGATTTGGACGATGCACGAGATGGCGGATGCAGGCGCAGCGCTGGGCGCCGCTGGAGGGCAGCAAGGCAATCGGCCCGCGATTCCACAAACCGCGAGCCGATCCGTTGGCAGGGCCGGATAGATACGGTCAGAACAATCGTATCGGGCTGCGGAAGGTGAGTTGAATATCCGGGGCGTCCTCGGTGACGCCGATGGCCAGCGCGAAGTTGATGTTGGAGTTGTGCGCCACCCGCTGGTTAAACCCGATCATGAATCGGCCCACGTGGATTTCATCGAATTCGGAGGCGTTGTCCACACCCTCCTGCTTGGTTTCGAATACCACGGTATGGTCGTAGCCGAGGCTGAACGAGGTGTTGTTGTTGACGCCGAAACCCATGCCGAAATTGAAGCCCACGAAATCACCCGGATCGACCTTGCCGATCCTGTCGTTGATGTCGCGCTCCATGTTCCAGGTGTAGCTCACGTTGCCGAAGAATACCGCCGGGTCGCTCGGGTAGACGATGGTCAGGCTTGGCTCCACCGACCAGAAACCGGAACCGGTGGGTTGCTCCGTCAGGCGCTCGCCGACCACGAGATCATCCTGGCGCACCAGATCACGATCGACCTCGAACACATCCGTGCCGGTACGGCTTTTGGCGCGCAGATTGCCGATATAGTAGGCACCGCCGTTCCTGGGCATGTTGAACTGATAGTGCAGGGCGGCCTCGATGTCACCCAGGCCGTTGCCGTCCGAATCGATGATCACATCGTCGGAACTGGGCTCCAGTAATTGCCGTGAACGCACTTCATCCTTTCGATAGACATAGGGAATGCGGGTCTCGATCTCCAGCCGGTTGGTGATGCCATAGCGGAAGGTCGCCGCCGCGGTCACCGCGCTGCGGCGCACTTCACGCACGTCGACCAGGCCAACCGCAACCGCCGGTACGATGGTGAACCCCTCGATGGCGACCCGATTCGCCGACGAGTAACTCAGGTCGAGTGACGGTTCCAGGACCAGGGCGTGGCGGGGCGTGAGTACGCCCCGATCGTCGAAAAGCTGGCTGACATCGGTCGCCAGTTCATCCGGGTCCTCGGAGTCGTCATAGGAGGTCGGCTTGAAACCGCCGTCCGCTGCCTGGGTACTGCTGTCGACGTTCTGCCCGCTCGCCTGTGCGTCTACGCTTGGCGCGTTCATCAGCAAGGCGACCATTACGCCGGGAAGGGCCGCACCTATGGCCCGAATGTTGTAGTTCTTGTTAGCCATTTTGTGTTCCTCGATTTCCAGCCAATCACCAGAGCCGATCAAGGGTTATTGAATCTGCCTGGCGCCCTCGTTGATTCCATGCTTTTCGATCAATCGGTAGACCGTCAGCCGCGATACCCCCAGATTCCTCGCGGTTTCCGCGATGTTGTGCCCGGAGTGGTAGAGACAACGACTGAGCGCATCCTTTTCGGCCTCCCCGCGCGCTTGTTCCAGGGTTCTCGGCGCGCGCAGAGCAGAGCGCCGGTCGAGGCCGAGATCAATCGGCGTGAGCAACCGCCGGTCGGACATGACGACCGCGCGCTGCACCCGATTGACCAGCTCGCGGATATTGCCGGGCCAGTGATAGCTGTTGATCAGGTTGATAGCCTGCTGGGAGAAGCCGGTCACCCGGCTGCGATTCATGCGCGCGAAGTGCACCAGATAGGCATTGGCCAACGCGAGCACGTCGTCGCCCCGGTCGCGTAGAGCGGGTAACTGCGCTCGAAGCACATTCAGGCGATAGTAGAGATCCTGGCGGAACTCACCCTGTTCGACGGCATCTTCCAGATCCCGATGCGTGGCTGCGATTACGCGGGTATCCACCGCGATCGGCTGGTGCGCGCCGACTTTCTCGATCACGCCTTCCTGCAGGAACCTCAGCAGATTGACCTGGAGCCCAAGCGACAGATCGCCGATCTCGTCGAGGAATAGCGTACCGCCGCGCGCAGCTTCGATACGGCCGATCTTGTCTCGGTCGGCGCCAGTGAACGCCCCGCGAGTAGAGCCGAACAATTCTGACTGAATCAGATTTGCCGGCAGCGCCCCGCAGTTGACGGCGATGAAGGGACCGTCGCTCTGCGACGACTGACGGTGTATCGCCAATGCCGCCAGTTCCTTGCCTGTACCGCTCTCGCCGGTGATCGTCACCGGCGCGCCCGAGCGGGCGCATTTTTTCAGGTTGCGTACGACATCCCGCATCACCGGGCTGCGCGCGAGCATGGCGTGCGGCAGATTCTCCATATCCGCGTCTGCCGAACGTGGGGACGCGGCGATATCCATCGCGGCCATGCCGAATGCATGACCGACACTGTGTCCGAGGTGCTCGGCCGAAAGCGGCGTGGTCAGATAGTCACGAAAGTAATTGGCGATGAGATAGGGCAGACGCGGGTCGTCGAGGAGTTCTCGCTCCACCAGCGCGACCCATGCGCTGGGCGCGGTCTTGGCGAACAGATCCTCGAGCGCATCGACACTGCAGCACTGCGTAAAGCGATGGCCGAAGCTGGCCAAAGCCACGCTTGCCTGCCTCGCACGGACCAGTCGTTCGGCTTCGGCCGGGGATTTGGCATGGTGCAGTCGCCATCCCCGGTCCTCGAGCAGAAACGCGGCGCGCTGCACTGGGCCGCCACAGTCTAGGCAAACGATCTCGCGCTGCTCCATCTCGCCCCCCTCCCGTATGCGTGATCCAGCCGTGGCTGGCCGCACTTATTGAATACCACGATAACCGGGTCCCGAGCAAGATCGAAAGTTCCGTTTTATAGTCAAAACGTCGTATGAACAATACATACAAGATCAAAAAATAAACTGCAGTACGCTTTCAAGAAACGACGCGGCACACCAGACCGTTATATCAGGGATTGATAACAATAACTCGAGACTTGCCCGGTATCACATAGTTAACAATTCTCGACGTTTAGTGTTTTCCTGAATAATTAACATCTTGGCGCTCATGACTGATTCTTGGTTCAAGAAAGTGTTTCGCCAGGTATACATATTTCGCGTCGAAACGGTCGTAAATTCGCCTCCGGGCTGGGTAACGAGTGAGTCTGCGCGGCTAACTAACGGTCCCTGAAGGATTGGCATGCAACTTGTGAGTTGTCGCGCCAGGCACGACGAATGCCTGAATCCGGGAAGAGGAGAACTCTTCTTGTATTGGACACATAATGGGACCAAAAGCTCAGGAGACTTAAAATGAAAGCGAGCATGTACACAGCAATTGTTGGTCTGGCGATGGCGCTGAGCGCGCCGGCATGGGCCGACCGCAACGTCAGCGGTGACGGATCGGCAGCGTCGAGCGATTCGTTCAACGGCAATACCAATACATATACCCAGAACAACGACTCCAGCGATAATTCGAGCAGCGATAGCAGCGATAATTCGACGAGTGACAGCAGCGACAACTCCACGAGCGATAGCAGCGACAACTCGACAACCTCGACCGACAACAGCGACAACTCGAGCAACCCGAGCGACAGCAGCAACAACTCGACGAATACCACTGCCAGTAACAACGACAGCAGCGATAACTCGGATAACAGCGACAGCTCGGACAACAGCGACAACTCGTCGAGCGATAGCAGCAACAACTCGACCAACACCACTGCCAGTAACAACGACAGCAGTGACAACAGCGACAACTCCGACAATTCGGACAGCAGCGACAACTCGTCGAGTGATAGCAGCGATAACTCAACGACCACGACCGCCAGCAACAACGACAACAGTGACAACTCGGATAACTCGGACAATTCCGATAACAGCGACAACTCGGATAACTCCGACAACTCCGACAACAGCAACAGCTCGGTCAACAACAGCAACAACGACAGCAGCACCAACGACAGTGGCAACTTCGATGTGGACGCCGCGGTCAGCCTGAGCGAACTGTCTGCGACCACCAGCGGCACGCATGTGACCGCTGCCCCCAATACGTCGGACAACGATGTAACGACCGGTGCCAACCGGACCGGCGGCAGCGCGTTTGCCAATGCGGCAGGTATTACCCAGTACTCTCAGAACAGCGGCATCGGCAGCACCGTGCAACAGAGCGTGAGCATGCAGGCCGACGTCGCCCGCTGAACGCGGTCGAACGGCTTAGCAAGGGAACCGGGTCGGTACGGTCGCCGAGGCGACCGTACCGGTCCACTTGAGGCGCTTTCGCACAGTCAACGGTTGATCGGGGAGAAGCAGTCATGAAAATTTTCGGCCACCGATGCCTCGGCAGGTTGATCGTGTTTGCCGGTCTCACGGCGGTCGGTCTATTCACATCGATGAACATGGCCTGGGCCGACGCTTTCGCCACGCCGATCGGCGATCAGGAACTGAACGCACAGCGTGGGCGTGAAGGCACGAGCCTGGATCTCACCGCCGCTTCCAGCCATCTGGAAGGCACGCTCACGGGCAACGTTGCCAGCGGTACCACCAACGGCCAGAACGTCATCAAGGGTGCCGCATTTTCGGGGCTCAACGGCCATGCGACGGTGATCCAGAACAGCGGCAACAACAACATCATTCAGGATTCGACCATCTACAACTTTTCGATGAGGCCGTAGGCGATGCCTGCCCCGGTCTCTCAATATCTCACCCGCCGGCTGCGCAGCGCGAGTCGAGTCGGGGTGGTCTTCATCGCGATCACAGTCATGATGCTGTGCACGGCGACATCGGCACGGGCAGGGCAGCTCAACATGCTCGCCGGCGGCCTCAATCTCAACGTGCCGGTCCAGAGCTTCAAGGAGCGTCGCTTCAGCACCGTGATGAAGCAGCGCTACGACTACAGCTGCGGCTCAGCAGCCCTGGCTTCCTTGCTGACCTATCACTACGACGATCGGGTCACCGAGGTGGATGTATTCAAGTCCATGTTCAAGCATGGCGATCAGCCCAAGATCAAGCGCGAGGGCTTTTCACTTCTCGACATGAAGCAGTACCTGAACCGGCGCGGCTATTCGGCTGATGGCTATCGGGTGGCGCTCGACAAGCTGGTCGAGAACAGTACGCCGGCCATCGTGCTGCTCAACCACGACGGCTATCTGCATTTCGTCATGATCAAGGGCGTGACAAAGCGACAGGTGCTGGTGGGCGATCCGGCGGTCGGTATCCGTGTATTCCCGCGCCAGCAGTTCGAAAGCATGTGGAACGGCGTGGTCTTCGTCATTCGCAGCTACCGCGACATGGCAAAGCAGAGCTTCAACCGACGCACCGAGTGGAATCTGTGGGCGAATGCGCCGGTCGGCCAGCTGCCGGCATCCAGTCTGGCGAGCTTCACGATGTTGCGGCCCTTGCGCAACGATTTCTGATTGAGGAGAGGCCGTCATGTCGAGTTGTGTTTCCCACCCGCCGCTGCGGCAACGTCTGGCCGGCTGGTTGGCAGCGTCGTCACTGCTGTTCGTGAGCGCAGCATGGGCGGCGGAAGCGCCGGATACGGAAGAGTCGCAGCCATACCGCCTGAGCGATACCTGGAGCACCCCGTTTGCCGACGAACAAACGCGTCTCAGCGCGGAGGAACTCGAGAGCAACCGTGGCGGCTTCGTCACCCGCGAAGGCTTCGAGTTCTCGCTCGGCCTGACCAGCCTCCAGCGCATTAACGACGAACCCGTGGTTACCCGAAGCCTGCTTGCGGTCAAGGACGTCATCGGCAGCCTGAACAGCGGTACTACGACCTCTACGGCGACGCCGAAAACGTCCACGGTCGTCCAGCTCGGCCCGGGCAACGTCATCGAGCCATCGCTTCTGGTCGCCGGTAGCAGCCTGCCGCACACCATCATTCAGAACTCACTGGACCATCAGCACATTCAAAACGCCACGGTCTACGACTTCCAGCTCAATAACGTCGGCGCGCTCACACGTGCGCTCAATACCAGCGTCCGCAATACGCTGGTCGGCCAGCACCTGGTGGATTCGATCCACTGAAAGGCGACCTCGACAGCGCGTCTCGGCGGGCGCCCGCTGTTTCCGGCGCGGCCGACGGCGGCGGTCCGTCGACCGGTCCGGGCGACGATATGCCTGGGTGCTCGACGGCAATTTCGAAACCCGACGTCGGATGCTGGTGCCAGCGCTGGTCAAACGCTGGGCAGCGAAGCGTTTCGTGATTTAGCGTCGATCGAATAGCCTCAGCCGCCCACCGATCAGGGCTGTTGCCGTGCAGCTTGGGCGACCATCTGCCGCTCGACACGCATAGCTTTGACAGGCGATGTCCCCACGTCGGCCCCGATGAGGGCTCGGGTTACGATCCCGTCTGATAGACCGTCTACTTGCCCGGCTTCGGCGCCTGGGTGAGGCGAGGCGTAGTTGCGCTGCGACAAGGGCTGTACGGTCGATGCGTGACGACGAACCAGAGGCGCGAGCGCAGCGCCCATCAGAGGAGCATTGCATGGATTTTCGCGACACCACCATCGAAGAACTCGCCGGGGCCATTCGGAAAGGCGAGCGGTCGGCCGAGCAGGTCATGCAAAGCACACTGGCAAACATTGCACGGCAGAATCCCGCGCTCAATGCATTCATAGCGTTCGTCGACCCGGACCGGGCGCTCGAGCAGGCGCGGGCCATCGATGCACGTGTCGCGCGCGGGTACGATCCCGGGGCGCTGGCGGGAGTACCGGTCGGGGTAAAGGATCTCGAGGACGTCGAGGGTCTGCGCACGACCCGCGGTTCTTTGCTTTTTGCCGATGCCGTGCCGGCAGCCGATGACTCCATCGCTGTGCGCCGCCTGCGTGCCGCCGGCGCGGTGGTCGTGGGCAAGACCAACACCCCGGAATTCGGCTGCAAGGGCAGCACCGACAATCTGTTGTTCGGGGCAACACTCAACCCCCGGAATACAGACTATTCGCCCGGTGGCTCGTCGGGCGGCAGCGCCGCGGCGCTGGCGGCGGGGCTGGTGCCATTGGCCACGGGATCGGATGGCGGCGGTTCGATTCGTATTCCGGCGGCGGCCTGCGGGTTCTCCGGCTTCAAGTCGTCGCCGGGCGTTGTGCCCCAGGGCGGGCGTGATGCGCCCGGGCCGGGCATCCTCGGCGTGCGTGGACCGATGGCGCGCACGCTGCGCGATACCGTGATCGCCTTCGACGTAATGAAGGGCGACGATGCCACCGATATCTTTGCCATGCCGGACAACAGGACGCCGTGGCTGCCCGGCTATGATGCCCGGCGCCTGCCGGAACGCGTGATCTGGGCGCCGACGCTGGGCTTTGCAGAAATCGATGCCGGCGTACTCGCAGTGTGCGAGGCGGCCGTGGCACAGCTGCGCGCGGCCGGGGTGACGGTGGTTGAACGCGATGACGTACTCGACGAGCATCCCATGAGCCACTGGTGGACGATGTGGACGGCGAGCATGGCGCGAACGCTCGGCGACAAGGTGGGCACTGCCGACTGGGAACGCATCGATCCGCCGTTGCGCTCGATGGTCGAAACCGGCCTGAAGGTCACCGGCACCGACTATGCCCGCGCGCTCGACGCCTGCCACCGCTACAACTATCAGCTCGAACAGGCGTTTTCCGACGCGCCTTTCATTCTCTCGCCCACCTGCGCCGGCCGTACACCCCGATCGCAAGCGGACGGCGTAGTCAATGGCCGCAGCACGCCGGCCTGGGTGGAAATGACGTTCGGGATCAACATGAGCCGTAATCCGGCCGCGTCGGTGCATGCCGGGCTCAACGACGACGGCCTGCCGGTCGGCCTGCAGATCATAGGGCGCCAGCGCCGCGATCTCGATACGCTGTACGCTGCCGGCAGCATCGAACGGCAGCTGGGCGGCCCCGGGCGTTGCTGAGCCCTGGCCGCTAAACGCCCAGACCGTCGATGACGAGCGCCTCCAGACGCGAGCGGAGCTCTTCGGGGATGGGAATGGCCTTGCGCGCCTCGAGGTCCAGCGTGATCGCGACCGCCTCGGCCGTCGCCACGCAGGCGCCGCTATCCAGGTCGAACAGCCAGTGACACCAGATGTAAGTCTTGGCCGATACCTGCTTGAGGCCGCTGCGCAGCGTGAGGACGTCGCCGGCACGTGGGGTCTCACGGTAGACAAAGCGATACTCCAGCGCGGCGCCGCCGATGCTGGGTGTGCGCGAACGATCGTCTCCGCGTGTCTGCGCGAGCAGGTTGGGCACCGCGTTCGAAACGGCGCCCATGTAGTGGCGCCGCGCCAGCCGGCCCTGTGCATCACACTGGGCCGGCTGCACCTGTGCCTGGTAGGTGTGTGCCATGCCCAATGCTTCGGCTTCGGCGAGCGTCGGCGCCCGTCGCGGTGGGCTCATGTCGAGGCCGCGAGGGCGTCCGTGCTCGGGATGTTCGGCCTGCCACGACATAGCCTGGCTGCGGGCGCAGGCGGGCAGATCAAGCGTATGGCCCGAGTTGCTATCGACCAGCTCAACGTCGCTGGTGAAGGTCGCCGCGATTTCACCGGATAAACCGTCGACCATTTCCTGGTAGACGCGCAGTTGCTGCGTGGACACCTCGAGTACGCCGGCGCGCAGGAAATAGGGCGAGCCGGACCGTCTTTCCCGCAGAAAGCGCACGTGCAGATTGCGCTCACGCAGGCTGGCATGCCGGCCGCGGGCGTAGCTCGGCCCCATGCCCAGCTGGACCGCGAGCGTGGCGAGCCCGTCGCTGGCTTTTTCGACATAGAACTGTACGTTCATATGCCCCATCTGATCGATTTCCCAGCTCTGGACGCTGTTGCGCGCCACCTCCCGCATCCCGCTCATTCGACACTCCCATGATTGTTCGCGACCGCCAGACAAAGGGGGCCGCGCGGCTTGCATATTACGGCAACCTGCCGCGTCGAGAGTCGAGCCGACGAGCTGATCGGCGCCGGCAGTAGCCGAGCATTGACAGTTTTTGCAGCTCCACATGAAGATCGCGTGGCTCAGGCGCCGGCTGACGACGCTATGGTGCGTAATCGTGGGGAGCGCACCCGCCATCATTCCATCGCGATATAGCACTCGGGACGAAAGCGGGGCGAGCAGATCGCGTAGAACAGCAAGTCAGTGTCGGCGGTATTTTCGATACGCTGTGCAACCCCGGCCGGGATACGAACCACATCGCCGGGGCCGACATCTGCCGCGGGGCGATCGGCCAGCTCGACACGGCCTTTGCCGGTAAGGATGATATAGCGCTCTTGCGTATCGACAAGCCGGTGCCAGGCGGTCGTCACGCCGGGCGCGACCCGGGCACGTGCGATGGAAACCTCTGGATCGGAGGGGTCGTTAGCGATCTCCAGGATCGCACAGCGTTCATCCGTGTCGTATTCGGCGCAGTCCGCCGTGCGGCGTATTTCGATCTTCATGCAATCTGGCTCGACTCACCGCTGTATTGGCGCTTGTTTTACCGCAGATATCACGATAAAACCCCGTACGCGGCGTTAAAACGGTAGAATATGGCGCCGCCGTTCTGGCGCGGCTCTTTACCGGGCGCAACTTCGCGCGCCCCGACCCTGCAGGCAACGCATGTCCTCGCCCTCGGAACTCGAATCCTCCCCCGTCCCGTTCTCGGAACTGGGTCTGTCCGCCGCCGTAATGAAAGCCGTCGAATCGGTCGGCTACGAATCGCCGTCGCCGATTCAGGCTGCAACCATACCGCCGTTGCTGGCCGGGCGCGACGTGCTCGGTCAGGCTCAGACCGGTACCGGCAAGACAGCGGCGTTCGCGTTGCCGATCCTGTCGCGGCTTCATGCCAGTGGCCAGAACAGCAGCAAGGCGCCGCGCGCCCTGGTGCTCGCGCCGACGCGCGAACTCGCCATTCAGGTAGCCGAGGCGTTTCAGAGCTATGCCTCGCACATCAAGGATTTTCACGTCCTGCCGATCTACGGCGGCCAGGGCTATGGCCCGCAGCTGGCGGCGTTGCGTCGTGGCGTGGACGTGGTCGTGGGAACGCCAGGCCGGGTGATGGATCATCTCAAGCGCGGCACGCTGTCGCTCAAGAATCTCGAGTGGATGGTGCTTGACGAAGCCGACGAAATGCTGCGCATGGGCTTCATCGAAGACGTCGAATGGATCTTCGAGAACACGCCGCCACGACGTCAGGTCGCGCTGTTCTCCGCGACCATGCCCGCGGCCATTCGGCGGATCGCCAAGACCCATCTGCGCGATGCCGAAGAAGTCACGATCAAGAACAAGACCTCGACGGCGATAAATATTCGTCAGCGCTACTGGATCGTGGGCGGCGGCATGGGCAAGCTCGACGCGCTTACGCGTCTGCTCGAGGCCGAACCCTTCGACGCCATGCTGGTGTTCGCCCGCACCAAGAAGGCCACCGATGAACTCGCCGAGAAGCTGACCGCTCGCGGCTACGCCTGCGCGGCCCTGAACGGGGATATCCCGCAGCAGCAGCGCGAGCGCACCGTGGCCCGGCTCAAGAACAAGCAGCTGGATATCATCGTGGCCACGGATGTCGCCGCGCGTGGGCTCGACGTCGAGCGCATCAGTCACGTGATCAATTTCGATATTCCGCACGACACCGAGTCCTACGTGCACCGAATTGGTCGCACCGGACGGGCAGGGCGTGCCGGTGATGCCATTCTGTTCGTGACCATGCGCGAGAAGCGGCTGTTCAAGGCCATCGAGCATGCGACCCGTCAGCCCATCGAGCCGATGGACTTGCCCACCGCGGCCGAAGTCAACGAACAACGCATGGTGCGTTTCAAGCAGCGCATCGGCGAGACGATCGAATCGGAATCGCTGGATTATTTCCGGACGCTGGTCGAGGAGTATCGACGGGCCAACGACGTGGAACTCGTGGACATGGCCGCAGCGCTGGCCTTCATGGCGCAGGGCGACGACGCGCCACTGGGTGCGGCCGGCAAGGCTTCGCCCGTGCCGATGCACAGCGACGGCCCCGGATTCGGCACCGCGAACGACAAGCCGCGCTCGAAAAAACCACGCGGCAGTGACAGCGATCTGGAAACATTTCGTATCGAAGTCGGTCATCAACATGGTGTCGAGCCACGCAATATCGTCGGCGCAATCGCCAACGAAGCCGGCGTCGACAGCAAGGATATCGGCCGTATCGACATCCGCGACGACCACAGCATGGTCGATCTGCCCCAGGGCATGCCACCCGAGATATTCTCGCACCTGAAGACAGTCTGGGTGGCGAATCGTCAGCTCGCCATCAGCCGCGTCGAGGGCGCGTTTCCGGCGCCCGCGCCGGGTCGTCGCACCCAGCCGCCAGCGGCGAAGCGCAAGGCTGGCAAAAAACCCAAGGGCGGCAAGAAGAGCGGCAAGCCGAAGAAATAGGTCACGACCTCTGAGCGCCGGGCGTTGCCCGGCGCGGCTTCATGTCTGCGTGCTCGCCGGGCGGGCGAGTTCGACCCGGTCCTTGCCGTTACGCTTGCCGATACGCAACGCTTCGTCCGCACGGGCGATGCATAATTCGACGTCCTCGTCTGCCTGGCGCTCGGCCACGCCAAAGGTCATGGTGATCGCGTGATCGGTTTCGTGTGCGCGAATACGAGCGCCTAGCACAGCCCACCGCGCACGTTCCGCGACCCGCGCCGCCATGACCATATCGGCGCCGGGCAGCATGAGCAGAAACTCCTCGCCGCCCCAACGGGTTACGAGATCGATATCCCGACTGCTCGCACGCAGCACGTCGCACACATCCAGCAACAGCCGGTCGCCCACCTCGTGCCCATAGGTATCGTTGACGCGCTTGAAGTTGTCGATATCCGCGAGAACCAGCGAGTAAAGAGGGTTTTTTCGCGATTCCGCTGTTTGTATTCCGGTCCGGCGAAAGAATTCCCGGCGGTTGGTGAGGCCGGTCAAAGGATCGGTCGCGGCCAGTTCGCGCAAGCGGACCACAACTGCGGTGACATTGGCGCGGTACATATACGAAAGCACACCAATCGTGGCGATCACGATACACATGTTGATATAACGAAACGCCGACAGCACCGGGGTCGATAAGGGGTTCAGCGCGGCCGCATGCTCGAACACGACGTTGAACTGCACGTAGCCAAGCGCCAGCGCGATGACCGACAACAAGCAATGCCGCATCGACAGATTGCTGAGGAACAGCAGTGGCGGCAGGATCAGAAGATAGTAGTGAAACCCGCTGGACCAGCCCAGGAGCAGGGTGGCAACGAGCGAGTGCGTAATCACTTCGCCGCAGGCGATCAGCAGCGTCGCATGATCGAACGCACGATGCATAAGCCCAATACAGAGTCCGTAGAGCAGCACGCTGATGCCATTGGCGTAGACGAGCACCGTGACATCCAGTACGACGAACAGCGCGAACAGGCCGGCGTGTATGCCCAGCGACATATACACCAGGCGCAGAAATACGGCCCGGAAACCGGCCGTGGTCGAGAACAGCAGCGTGCTCTCATGACGCGCGCCGGTTGCAGCCGACCGTCCGGCTACTGCGGTCGACCCGAAGTCACGCCACACGGTCGTCTTGTCGCGCATGGGTCGAGGAGGCAGCGGCGGATCCGTCCATGGTGTCATCAAAGTTATGAAATGAGCTGGCCAAAGAGCTGGACGGCTCGACGGGATTGATCGCAGCCATTAACCCATTAGTCTGTTCAGAGCTTGGAATATCGCGAATCCATGATTCCGCCGATATATTCCTCGATATCGACGATGGAAAGAAGCACGCGCGGAACTTTCCCGTTTCCATGAGTCCCATAGCCGGCTTATCTCACGCTAGGTATTCAATAAACCAGAAATCATCGAACGGCGCCAGTGACCAAAGCTATCGGCCGACCGCGCGTATATCCTTAGTGGCACAAGGTCTATTCGCGCCCCGCTGGCACGTGTCGTGCTTTTGTTCCGTAGAACCGATCGATTATCATGACCGCATCGCTGGAGCCCACGCTGCAGCGTTGTTGTCACGCGATATCGGGAGAGTTCGTCGAGTCCTGTATTCGCCGGCGCCGAAGGAGCAACCGCCCCGGAAACTCTCAGGCCACCGGACCGATATCGCGTCAGATCATCCGAAGAGCAGCCGGCATCGCAAGATGTGGGTCGCACCGAAGGAGCAAACGAGCGTGCCGTTGACGGCGTGTCGTGAATCTCTCAGGTCCAGAAACGGAAGGGGCGTGCCCGCGTGCATCGCGGGGTCATCAACCTTTACGTCAGACACGAGAGACATATGAAACATATTGCAGTGATCGGTGGCGGCATTTCCGGTGTCACCACGGCTTATGCGCTCACCCGGCGCGGATTCGACGTCACCCTGTTCGATCGCAACCGTTATGCCGCCATGGAAACATCGTTCGCCAACGGCGGCCAGCTATCGGCATCGAACGCCGAAGTCTGGAACAACTGGGGCATGGTCGCCAAGGGGCTCAAATGGATGTTCCGTCGCGATGCCCCATTATTGGTCAATCCCAAGCCTTCCTGGCACAAGTTGTCGTGGTTCTTCGAGTTCATGCGCGCTATTCCCCGCTATGAGCAAAACACCACAGACACCGCGCGGCTCGCAATAGAAGCACGACAATATCTGTTTTCCTGGGCCGAAGAAGAGAATATCGACTTCGATCTCAAGCAGAAGGGCATCCTGCATATCTATCGGGACAAGGCGTCGTTTCAGCACGCAGAGAAAGTCACCGCCATGCTCGCCGCGGGCGGCCTCGAGCGTCGCGCCGTGACCGTCGGCGAAATGCGCCAGATCGAGCCGACGCTGGCTGGTGATTACTACGGCGGTTTCTTCACCGAAAGCGATTCCACCGGCGATATTCATAAATACAGCAACGGCCTGGCACGCGCGGCCGAAAAACGCGGTGCCAAACTGCGCTACGAGCACGATGTACAGAAACTGACGGTGGACGAGAACGGCGTGACCGTCACCTCGAGCGCGCCGGAAGGCGACACCGAGCACCGTTTCGATGCCATGGTGATGTGCGCCGGTACGGCCAGTCGCACCATGGCTGCCCAGGTGGGCGATCGTGTCAACGTCTATCCGGTGAAAGGCTATTCGATCACGGTCAATCTCGACGATGAGGCGTCGCAGGCCGCCGCGCCCCAGGTAAGCCTGCTCGACGACGCCACCAAGCTGGTCAGCAGCCGCCTCGGTCAGCGCCTGCGCGTGGCCGGATCTGCCGAGTTCAACGGCTTCAACCGCGATATCCGGGCCGATCGCATCGAACCCCTGACCGAATGGGTGCAGCAGCTGTTTCCGGGCGTGAGCACGCGCAGCGTGGTGCCCTGGGCCGGGCTGCGTCCGATGTTGCCCGACATGATGCCCCGGGTCGGGCCGGGCAATTCACCGCGGGTGTTCTACAACACCGGTCATGGCCATCTCGGCTGGACGCTGTCCGCAGGCACGGCGGACGCGATCGCCACGATCATCCAGGATCGTGTGGGCACAGCCTGATCGGCGGACGAGCAACGCGGCCGCCGCTTCACCTGAGAACAATGAGGCGGCGCCGGCGACCAAGAAACATGCGCAGCGCCGTCGACATCGCAGGCAACTGGCGTTCCGCCGATACCGGCGCCGGCATTGAAACGTCGATATGCCAGCTCGTCTGCGGCTTTCGTTCCAGGCACGCGGAGCGCGAAGCGTACTGCCTACATGCGTGCTTCACTGTCTTTCCAGAGCCACGCGGCGAGCTGCCTGTCCCGGCTGGCGGACGATGTCTTCGTGATCCGGCGCTTGTAGAAATACTCACCGCTGTGCTCGCGCGCTTCATCGGCGTTTGCCAGCCATACGCCGGTGTCGGCGCCTTGTTCGGAGTCGACCAGGAACAGGCCGAACAGACGCTGCAAGGGGCCGGGCAGTTCCTGCCAGATGCCGGTGGCGACGGAGCCGGGATGAAAAGCGTTCACCGTTACTGACGTATCGGCAAGCCGCCGCGCCAGTTCCCGGGTGAACAACAGATTGGCGAGCTTTGCCTGGGCGTAGCCTTCGAGTGATATATGGCGCAGGGACGGATCCTCGAAACTGGCCTGGCGGATACGGCCAATCCGGTGCGCATAGGAACTGGTGACGACAATGCGGCCGGCGTCGGCGGCGCACACGGCATCCAGCAGACGTTGCGTAAGACGAAAATGCCCGAAATGCATGACCCCGATCATGGCTTCGAGACCGTTGTCGAGCCGCCGCGCGCCGTGGGTGTAGAGCCCGGCGTTGAGAATCAGCACGTCGATCACCGGCATGCGCTGCAACAGATCGTCGGCAAATCGATCGATCGCTTCGAAATTCGACAGATCCAGCGCCATCGCTTCGACCTGCGCGGCCGAGTCGGCGCGCCGGATCTCGTCGGCGGCCCGTTCCGAGTTGGCCAGATTGCTGGAAGCGATGACCACGCGATCACCGTTGGCTGCGAGGGCGCGGGCCATTTCCTTGCCGATACCGCTGTTGCCACCGGTGATGAGTATATTTCGCGTCACGTCTGCCTCGTCTGGTTCTGGATGATCGCCGGTTGCCCCGGGCGGTGCGATTGATACTACCCGATGCTTGCGACTTGTCGTGGTGAAAGCCCGACGATAGAGCCCGCCTAGTTGTGGCGCGTGGTCGACCCGAGCACGATCGCAGTGGCTCACTCCGGGCGACCGGTGCAGGGCGGTTTCCTAGGTCGCGGTTTTGTTCGCAGCCATCCTGTCCGATAAGCTTGCGCGCCTGCGTGATATCGCGCGTACCCATCCAGCCACAGCGTTCGAGGGCAGATCGTGACAATTCTTCTGGGACTGGCCCGCGCCATCGATGCGTTCTCGACCGCGTTGGGCAAGCTGATGTGGTGGCTGGCCGCGGCAATGGTGCTCATCGGCGCCTATAACGTGATCACGCGTTATCTCGGCCATTACCTGGGGGTACAACTCAGCGCCAACGTGTATCTGGAAATGCAGACCTACGCGTTCGATCTGATCTTTCTGCTCGGTGCGGCCTATGTGCTCTCGGTCGACGGTCATGTGCGCGTGGACATCGTCTACAGCCGACTGAGTGCCAGAGCGCGTGCATGGATCGATATCTTCGGCACCTTCGCTTTCCTGATGCCATTCTGCGTTTTCGGGCTGTATTTCTGCTACGGCTACGTGGAGCGCTCCTGGTCCTATCTCGAGCAAAGCCCGAACCCCGGCGGGCTGCCACGCTATCCGATCAAGGCCATGATGCTGGCGGCATTCGCTATGCTGATCCTGCAGGGCATCAGTCAGGTGATCAAGAACATCGCGTTTCTACGCGGCGTGCCGGGTTACGGCGAGGTGGCCGAGTCCGAACCCGCCACCGAACAGACCGACGGACTTTAGCCATGCCGACAGCTGACCTGTCCCTGGACCTCTCTGCCGCCGGAGGGCGTCGCTAGTGGATTATCTTTCCCTGTGGATGTTCGCCGTGGCCATCAGCCTGTTGCTGATCGGCTATCCGGTGGCCTTCACCCTCGGCGGCACGGCCGTGCTGTTCACGCTCATCGGCAGCGACATGGTCACTCATTTCGGGTTGACGCTGCCCTGGGAGCCGGTCTTTCGCATGGCCCGGTTGAATATCCTGCCGGGACGCATATTCGGCAACATCATGGACAACTACCAGCTGGTGGCGGTCCCGTTCTTCGTCTTCATGGGCGTGATGCTGGAGAAGTCCAAGCTCGCCGAAGACCTGCTGGAAACCATGGGCGTGCTGTTCGGACGCATGCGCGGCGGCCTGGCCATCTCGGTTGTGGCCGTGGGTACGCTGCTGGCGGCGTCGACCGGCGTGGTCGGCGCCTCGGTGGTCACCATGGGCGTGCTGGCGCTGCCGGTGATGCTCAAATACAACTACGACAAGGGACTGGCCTGCGGCGTGGTGGCGGCGTCGGGCACGCTCGGCCAGATCGTGCCGCCCAGTATCGTGCTGATCATCCTCGGCGATCAGATGGGCGTATCGGTCGGTGATCTGTTCCTCGGCGCGCTCGTGCCCGGCGTGATGCTGGCGCTGCTGTATGTGCTGTGGGTCGTGGTGGTGGCGGTGCGTCACCCCGAGCGTGCGCCCGCCTTGCCGGAATCGGCGCGCCAGATCCATGGCCGGCGACTGGTGTTGCGCGTGCTGGCGATGATGCTGCCGCCGCTGGCGTTGATCCTCGTGGTACTGGGAACGATCTTCGCCGGCATCGCCACCCCGACCGAAGCCGGTGCCATGGGCGCGCTTGGCGCCACGCTGCTGGCGGCGGTCAACAAACGGCTGACCTGGGTGAACCTGCGCGCCGTGATGGATCAGACCGTCAGGCTCACCGGCATGGTGTTCGTCATTCTCATCGGCGCCACCGCGTTCACGATGGTCTTTTCGTCCCTGGGTGGTCCGCAGCTGGTCGACGCGGTGCTGATCGATCTGCCCGGCGGCACGATCGGTTTTCTGTTCTTCACGATGCTCGTGATCTTCTTGCTCGGTTTCTTCATCGACTTCATCGAGATCAGCTTCATCGTGGTTCCGGTGGTGACGCCGATCGCGATCAAGCTGGGTATCGACCCGCTGTGGTTCGCGGTATTGATCGCGGTCAATCTGCAGGCGTCGTTCCTGACCCCGCCGTTCGGCTTCGCCCTGTTCTATCTCAAGGGCGTGGCGCCACCCGGAATCCGCACCGGCGATATCTACCGCGGTGTGGTGCCGTTCATCGGAATCCAGTTGTTCGCACTGATTCTGCTGTGGGTGTTCCCGCAGCTGGTGCTGTGGCTGCCGGAGTTGAGCAACGCCGTGAAGTAGGGCGTGTAGCCGCGTGGCGCGACCCCGCGCTGTAGCCCAGAATTGAGCTAGACAAGGCAGGTGACGACGACCTTGGTCATTCCAGGGTCAAGCCGTGCAACGCCGCATACGGCGTTGCACGGGTATCAAACCGGCGCTTACTTCAGATCGCCGTTGATATAACGCAGATAGTTGTAGCTGCTGACGTCGGTCCAGGAGCGCACGTCGTCGCGAAAGCCGGTCCACTGCTTGTGAATCTTGGCGTATATCGCATTCTTCTCGACGTGTTCCTGCTGGATTTCGTTGTTGTACTTGTTCAGCAGATCCAGCACATCGGAGGGGAAGGTGCGCACCTCGGCGCCGCCCGCGATCAGACGCTTGAGTGCCGGCCCGTTCTTGGCCGTGTACTGGGCGAACATGCGGTCGTTGGCCGCGTGCGCGACCACCGGAATCATCTCGCGGATATCCTTGGGCAGATCCTTGAAGATATCGTTGTTCAGATACAGCCCGAGGGTGGGGCCGGGCTCGGCCCAGCTGGGCATGTAGTAGTACTTCGCCGCTTTCTGAAGCTGCAGGATCTCGTCGTCGTAGGGGCTGACCCAGTCGGCCGCATCGATCACGCCGCGGTCGAGGGCGAAATATACCTGGCCGCCCGGCAGATTCTGGATATTGACGCCGGCGCGACCCATGATCTGGCCGCCCACGCCTGGAAACCGCATCTTCAGGCCCTTGAGGTCCTCGGGGCTGTTGATTTCCTTGTTGAACCAGCCGCCGGTCTGGCCGCCGGTGTTGCCTGCCGTAAAGGCGATCAGATTGCTGGGCGCGTTGAGCTCGTTCCACAGATCCTCACCGCCGCCGGCGAGCAGCCAGCCGTTCTGCTGGTTGCCGGTCAGGCCGAACGGCATGGTGGTGAAGAACGCGTGCGCCGGGTCCTTGCCGATATAGTAGTAGGACGCGGTATGGCCCATGGCGAAAGCGCCGCTGGAGACACTGTCGAACACCTCGAGCCCGCCGACCTGAGCGCCGGCCGGAAAGACTTCGACTTCGACATCGCCGTCGGTTGCGGCTTCGATGGAGCGACCGATGTATTGGGCCGTGCCGAACAATGTGTCCAGTGAGGTGGGCCAGGAAGTCACCATGTCGAGCTTGAATTTCTTGTTGCGCGCGATGGTGAGCGGCGAGAAAACGGTACTGGCGGCCGCAACCGCGCCGGCGGCGCCGGTAATGAATTGACGGCGTTTCATGATAGGCAGTGTCCTCTGATCGGCAAACGACACCCGCGTGGCGAGCATCTGTGATTTTATTTTTAAAAGAGCGGGCAGCGACCGTGCCCGGCCCCATAGCGTTGCCGTACTCGCGGGCAGGGTCAAGTCGACTTTCGATCGATAGACCTTTGAGGTGAATCGATTGCGCGGCTCGCCGCCTGCGCCATAATCCTTTTCACGCTCTTGATCGAGGCCGTCGGCCCACGTCCGCGAACGTTGCGTGCCGGCGTCAGGCAATAACCCACTGATGCGCGGATTCGCGCTGGTTGAACCCGAACGCCTTGATCTCGATGCCGGGGATAAACCGCCCGGCCATGGAGACCGCGCTGCTGATCGCATCGATATCGGTGACGACGGCTTCCTTTTCGAAACGGTTCCAGTGTTTGACCGCCGTCTTGATGTCCTCGAACAACGCCTGCGGAGAGACACTGCCGATCGACTTGATCTCGACGTAGATACGGAGTTTGTCGTGCCGCGATAGTTTTTCCTCGACTGCGGCAAGCACGTTCTCGAAATCCGTAGCCGCAACTTCGCCGTCGAGTTCGAGCGCGACGACGTGATCCGCGTCGGCGGTGAATTCAATGGTCTTGAGCATGGTGTGGACACCCGATGGGAAAATGAAAAACGATTCGAGGCCTGTATGGCCCCGCCGCCACACGAGACTCAGCCCACCGGACTGTCCAGGTCCGGCGGGCTGAGGGTATGGGCTTTGGTGTCGGTCCTAATACTCCTCGTCCATCAACTTGTCTAGCATGATCGGCAGATCACGCACGCGCTTGCCGGTGGCATGGTGGATGGCGTTTGCCACCGCGGCCTGCATGCCGGTCAAGCCGATCTCGCCGATGCCCTTGGCGCCGAACTCGTTGAGTTCGTAGTCGGGATGATCGAGCAGGATGACGTCGATGTCGGGCATGTCGGCGTTCACCGGCACCAGATACTCGGCATAGTTGTTGTTGACCGGACGGGCGTTGCGCTCGTCGTACTCCGTGGTTTCGAACAACGCCGAACCCAACCCCATGACAATGGCGCCCTCGACCTGATTGCGCGCCGCCTTGGCGTTGATGATCTGACCGGCATCGATTGCGCTAACCACCCGCGTGACAGCCAGATGTGCGATATCGGGCTCCCAGGTCACTTCGACGAAGTGCACGCCGAACGCGCCGAACGAATAGCCGCTATCCGGCGCGCCTTCGGTGTGCGCTTCGCCCATGGCGCTGACCAGCCCCTGCGCCTCGAGCACGTCGACGATCGAAACCGACTTGCCGTCGCCATTCTTGACCGTGCCGTTCTCGTAGACCAGATCCTTGGGCTTGGTGCCGACCAGGGGGCCGCCGGGATCGGCGGCGTATTCCTTGAGCTTCGCGATCGCCGCGCGTGCCGCCCCGGCCACGGCGGGCAGCAGCGTGGCAGTCGCCCAGGAACCGCCGGAAAGCGGACCGTGCGGGAACGTCGAATCACCGATTTCGACCTTGATCCGGTCGACCGGCAGACCGAGCTCGTGGCTGGCGATCTGGGCAAGAATCGTATAGGTGCCCGTGCCGATATCCTGACTGGCACAGTGAATGGAGGCCGTGCCGTCGCTACGCAGCGCCACCCGTGCATCACAGGGCATGCGCATCGCATCCCAGTTGCAGGCCGCCATGCCCCAGCCGACCATCTTGTCGCCGTCGCGCATCGAGCCGACTTCCGGGGTGCGCTTGTCCCAGCCGAAGGCTTCGGATGCGCGATCGTAGGCCTCCAGCAGATGGTTACTGGAATAGGGCAGGTCGGCGCCCTGGTCATGGGCGGTGAAGTTTTTGCGTCGGAGCTCGAGCGGGTCCATGCCCAGCTCCTGGGCGAGCTCATCCATGGCGGATTCGAGCGCAAACAGGCCCACGCCGGCGCCGGGCGCGCGCATCGCGGTCGGCGTACCCCGATTGGTGACCGCAGTGGCATGGCTGATACGCAGATTCGCGCAGTCGTACAAGCCTTCCGTGGAACCGCCACAGGCCTCGACGACGGTACCCACCGGCGAGCTGCTGTTGACCGTCTCGTGGCGAATCGACTGTAGCTTGCCGTCGTCGTCGGCCGCCAGACGCACATGCTGACGGGTTTCCGGGCGATGACCGACGGTGGTGAACATCTGTGCGCGCGGAAGCACGAACTGCACCGGACGGCCGAGTTCACGCGCGGCGGCGCAGGTCGCCACGCAGTGCGGCCATACCCACAGCTTGCCGCCGAAGCCCGAGCCGATGAAATCGGCATGGACTTCCAGCTGGCTCGGGTCCAGATCGAACACCTTGGACAGTGTATTGCGGGTGAAGATCACGCCCTGGGTCGACTCGTGGACAATGAGCCGCCCACTAACCCACTGGGCGACGGTGGCATGGGTTTCCATCGGGTTATGCGTTTCCACCGGCGTCGTATAGACCGCGTCTATCCGATGCGCAGCCGACTCGAACGCGCCTTCCGGGTCGCCGCGCTCACTGTCGTTCGCGTGGGTACTACCGTTGGCCTCGATACCCTGGGCAAGATTGGCGGCCGCGGCGCGGGCGTCGTAATCGACCTTTACCTTGTAGGCGGCCGCACGCGCATGTTCGAACGTATCCGCAACCACCAGGGCCACGAACTGGCCGGCATAGTGAACGGTGTTGTCCTCGAACGGAATGCGCTTTTCGTCGACCACGTTCTCTTCCGGAAACTTGCCCGGCGAGCGATGCAGTTTCGGAAAGTTGTCGTGGTGAAAGATCTCGATCACGCCGGGGCATTTCATCGCCTGCGCGGTATCGATCGACACGATCGTACCGCTGGAGATGGTGCTGTAGACGCCGTAGGCGTAGGTCATCCCTTCGGGATGGAAATCCGCGGCGTAGCGGGCCCGGCCGGTCAGTTTGTCCGGTCCTTCGATGCGCGGCAGTTCCGCGCCGATGATGCTCTGACTCATGCCGTGTCTCCTTGGGCCCGGGCCGTGGCGTCGCTGAGCGCGCGTACGATGGCCTTGCGGGCCAGCGGTATCTTGAAGGCGTTGTGTTTGTAGGGCGTAGCCCCCTGCATGGCGATGCCGGCCGCGGTCTTGAAACTCTCACGCGTGGCGGGCTGGCCCACCAACGCCCGCTCGGCTTCGCTACAACGCCAGGGTTTGGTACCGACGCCGCCCAGCGCGATGCGTGCGTTCGCGACCTTGTCGCCGTCCAGCGATACGATCGCGGCACAGGAGGCGAGCGCAAACTGATACGAAGAGCGATCGCGGAGCTTGATATAGGTCGAACCGGCGCCTTCGATCGGCGCGTCCAGCGTGACGTGGGTGATCAATTCGCTGTCCTTGAGATCGTGTTCGATATGCGGGGTATCACCGGGCATCTTGTGGAAATCGAGAAAATCGATCTCACGATCGCCGTCCGGGCCGGAAACCTGCACGGTGGCACCGATCGCTGCCATGGCGACGCACATGTCCGACGGATGCACGGCAATACAGGATTCACTGGTGCCGAGCACCGCGAACACCTCGCGATTGTGCCCGCCGATCGCCGCGCAGCCGCTGCCGGGCTCACGCTTGTTGCAGTCGGACACGCCATCTCGGAAATAACCACAGCGAACGCGCTGCATGACGTTGCCACCCGTGGTCGCACGGTTGCGCAGCTGGCGCGATGCACCCTGGAGCAGTGCCTCGGACAGCACGGCGTAGTCATTTTGTACGCGTTCATCGTAGGCGAGTGCCGTATTGCGCACGGTCGCCCCGATCTTCAGGCGCTGGTCGTCGAGTGCTTCGATCTCGGCCAGGGGCAGGCGATTGACGTCGACCACACGCTCGGGCTGCATGATGTCGAGCTTGACCAGATCGATGAGCGTCGTGCCACCGGCCAGATAGGACGCCGGCTGGCCCGCATGGGCGCTGACGGCGTTGGCCTGACTGTCGGCACGCGTATAGGTGAATTGTCGCATCGTTGGGAATCCTTTATGCGTTTCGGCGCGTGTGCTGGATCGCGGCCAGAATGTTCTTGTAGGCGCCGCAGCGGCAGATGTTGCCGCTCATGGCTTCCTTGACGTCGGCATCGTTCACGCCGATGTTTTCGTTAGTCAGCAGTTCCGTGGCCGACATCAGCTGGCCTGGTGTGCAGTAGCCGCACTGATAGGCGTCGTGCTCCAGGAAAGCCGCCTGTAGCGGAGCGAGGTCGTCGCCGTCGGCGAGACCTTCGACCGTGGTGATGTCGTCACCATCGTGGACCACGGCAAGGGCGAGACAGGAATTCACCGCCTCACCGTTCACGAGGACCGTGCAGGCACCGCACTGGCCGTGATCACACCCTTTCTTGGTGCCGGTCAACCCGAGGCGATCACGCAGGGCATCCAGCAATACAACGTTGGGGGGCAGGTCGATATGCTGCATCTTTCCGTTGACGCGGAAAGACACACTCGTATCGGTGGGAGAGTCGTTTGCGTCCATTGGGGGCCTCCGTGGCTCGGAATTCTTAACTCTGGATCCGCAGGCTGCGCGATGGCAACACTGCTTACCGTGAACGATGTTTCAGGTACCGCAGTTGAGCTCATGCCGACTGCTCGCCACATGCGTCTCAAGATTCGGGCGATTGGCGTCGGGCAGGGCCCGGATGGGATGTCTGTTCCATGCAATAGACATGTCACCATCAACATACCGACGCTCGCCAATGGCAACAACCGCGCTTACGTATCGACCGCTGGATCTCCGGCCGAGCCCTTACGGATCGCTACACCAGCAAGCAGCCGCGGGCTTCGCGGGATCTGCAATCCCCGCACGGGTTAAGAATCAGTCTCATTCCGCGCCGGGGTCGTCCCGTGATGAAGCTTTCTCCGCACATGACCGATGCGACGCTTTATCCTCGGGTTTCGGCCTTGGCCGCGGTCTTGAGCAGTGCCAACATGCACGCGTCACGACGGCTTGACCATCAGCACAATCACCGAGTAACCGTCAGCGTCATATCGATCCGATAATCAGCCGAACGGCGGATTCGCGATACCGGATCGCCGGAGCCGTGCCCGGCGTCGGTCAACGTCTGCCCGTTTAGGCACGTACTCGTCCGGGACCATCCGCCCGTAGCAATGGATAGAGCAGATCGTTTTTATGGCTGCTTAGAGGCATCCGTGCTCTGGAAATGATATCCGGAGATCAGGTATCGATCGTCCACCTTCGTCAAGATGATGGTTTCGGCCAACCGGGCTTTTTCGAAAGAACTTTTGAGGCCCACGACGACATAGTCGCTTTTCGGCGCATTGGGCAGGGTGTCTGTCCGCAGTGCGAAGCCGAAGGTGCTGGACAGCCGTTTGCCGGTCTTGTCGTGCATCTGGTCAAAGAGCTCATTCCACTGCGTCTCCGATTCGGTCTTTTTGGAGTCGGGCGACAGCAGATCGTAGCCTGGCGCGTTCTGACCGGAACGCAGTGCAGCAAGAAACGTGTTGACCGTCGTCAGCACGCGCTCGAGTTCCAGTGGCGTTACCGGTTCACCCTTGACCGAAATCTTCTGGCCACCATTCGGGTTCGGTGCCGACGGTTCCGCGGCCTGGACTGACGAGCAGCCGGCACACAGCAGCAGAAGAAGAAAGGTCCGCAACGTCATTTTCATCATCGCCACCGGCTCGCATGGTTTCTGGATTCCATTCGAGATTAGCAGACTCCGGGCTACATTCAGATCGGGCAAGACAGTTATGCAAACGGGTCAACGCAGCGGTCGCGGGTTGGCGCCATGGGATGCACGCGCTAGCGCAATCCAGCTGACAAGCGGCGCCAAAGAATAGAATTTCGGGCAAAACAGATGGGGCACTAGCAGGCAATTGGTGTTGTTTTATAAGCAAGTGATCGTCCACCAGAATTTTGGCACCACTTATAGTGCTGTCGGCGAAGGTATGGCAGGACTGTTCACCAGGCCCTCCTGAACACCGTTTCGCCGCCGATAATGGGATTAGGGGGTTCCATGATCCCGGTGGCGGTTCCACTTCGCGTGGTATACGTTTAGATCGACACGTGATGGAATGCAGGATTACGAGAACTCCCCAATAAATGATGACGCGGCATCGAACCGGCCGGCTTGGTCGTACATGGTTGCTGTGTCGTATTCGTGATCGGGGCAGATCGGGCGCAATGAGGGTGATCGTGTATGAGGTATGAAGAGGCCCGCCACGAGGCCTGGTATGCAATACCGGAAATGATTGCGCAGGGCGTGCCGCTCGAGCAAACGCTGAACGCCATTTGCGACATGATCGGGCTCGAAGTGCCCGACTCGATCAATTCGATCATGTTGTTCGACGAGGACCTGAACTTATTGAGGCTCGTCGCGGGCAAGGGTCTGCCAGAACGCTTTCGCGGAGCGGCACGACAGGTTCCGATCGGGCCGGACGCCGCGATCTGCGGTGCTGCCGCTTTTCATGGTCGCCTGATCATGAGTCCGGATCTTTGGGCCGACCCCAACTGCCAGCCATATTGGGATGTCGCCCGTGAATGCGATCTGCGTGCCGGTTGGTCGCAACCCGTGCTCGGCCGGGGCGGCAAGCTTCTGGGCACCTTTGCTATCTATTACCGTGTCACCGGCACGCCCGACCCGGCACAACGCAAACCGATCGAACGGGCGGCCAGCCTGGTCGCCCTCGCAATAGAACGAGATCGCGACCGCCGAATTCTGGAAGAAAGCGAGCAACGCTATCGATCGTTGTTCGCGCACAATCCGCACGGCGTGTTTTCGCTCGGAACGGATGGCCTGCTGAAAAGCGTGAATCACGCCGCGGTCGGTATTACCGGCCTGTCGGAAGCGCGACTGGTCGGCATGCACTACGCCGATTTTCTTCCCGCTTCGGAACGGGATCGGGTCAAGGCCGCCTTCGAAGCTGTGCTCGCCGGCGAGGCGCAGCACTACGAGATCGAGATTGTGAACGCGGTCGGCGAGCGACCGACGCTCGAGGTCACCAATCTACCGATGCTGGTGGATGGAGAAGTTGTGGGCGTATACGGTATTGCCCAGGATGTCAGCGAGCGCAAGGATCAGGAAACACGTCTGAAGATCCTGCAGCGTGGCGTGGAAACATCCATCAACGGCGTCGTCATCGCAGATGCCCGGCAAGACGATCTTCCGCTGATCTATGCGAACAAGCCGTTTCTGCGCATGACCGGCTACAGCCTTGACGAAGTCATTGGCCGAAATTGTCGTTTTCTCGCGGGTAAGGACACGGATCGCAAGGCGGTAGTGGAGTTACGCAGGCGTATCGAGCAGTCGCGGGACGCGCGCATGACGTTGCTGAACTATCGCAAGGACGGCACGCCATTCTGGAACGATCTGTTCGTATCGCCGGTACGCGATGACCGCGGTCAGATCACCCATTTCATCGGCGTGCTGCATGATGTTTCCGTACAGAAGGCCAACGAGGCCAGTCTTGCGCATCAGGCCAGTCACGAGCCACTGACCGGGCTGCCCAATCGCGGTCTGTTCGAGCAACGGCTCAATCGCGCGTGCGAACAGGCCGACAAGCGCAAGACGCTGCTTGCCGTGCTTTATATCGACCTCGACGATTTCAAGCCGATCAATGACACGATGGGTCACGCGGCCGGCGATCAGGTGATCAAGAGCGTGGCCCGGCGTCTGTCCACGATCGTCTCTCCTGGTGACACGCTGGCCAGTGTCGGCGGCGATGAGTTTCTGCTGCTGCTACCGAATTTCGAGGATGAAGGGCAGGTTCTCGCTACGGCCGAGCGCGCGCTGCGGTTGCTCGACAAACCGCATCGGGTCGAATCGAAAGACGTCCACGTCACCGGCAGTATCGGTATCGCGGTCAACAACCATGCCGTCGATCAGCCGATCGAATTGATTCAGCATGCGGATATGGCCATGTATCTGGCCAAGCGTCAGGGGCGTAATACCTTCCACTGGTATTCGCACGACATGACCGCCGCGATGAACGAACGCGTCACTCTTCGGCGAGGCTTGCATGACGCGATTGCCGCCAGCCAGTTCGAGTTGCATTACCAGCCGCTGCTCGATGCCGATGATGATTCGGTGAGGGGCTTCGAGGCGTTGATACGGTGGCAGCATCCGACCGAAGGCCTGGTGTCACCCGCGACCTTCATCCCACTGGCCGAGCAGACCGGCCAGATCGTTGCCATCGGCGAATGGGTGCTCGCGCGCGCCTGCAGCGATCTGGTGGCGTTGAACCGAAAAATGGGCACCCATTACTGGATGTCGGTGAATGTTTCGCCGCTGCAGTTTCACGGGCGTGATTTCGTCGACAGTTTGGTACGGATTCTTCGCGATACCGGCCTGCCGGCTCGGCAGCTGTGCGTCGAGTTGACCGAGGGCGTGCTCATGGAGAATGCGAATGCAACCATCGATATTCTGCAGACCCTGCGGGGCATGGGCATCGAAGTATTCATCGACGATTTCGGCACCGGGTTTTCCAGCCTGAGTTATCTCAAATACCTGCCGATCGACAAGATCAAGATCGATCGCACGTTCACCCGCGATATCACCACCAATTTTCACGACAGCGCCATCGCCCAGGGCATCATCAGCATGGCCCATCATCTCGGGCTGAACGTCGTGGCCGAAGGCATCGAGACCGAAGAGCAGCGCATTTTTCTGGCGGCGCGCGGATGCGACCTCTTTCAGGGCTATCTGTTCGCGCGGCCAATGCCGCTGCCCGATCTGTCCCGTTATCTCGGGGACCGCGATAATCTGGCGGAAACAAACGCGTAAGGTCGTGGCCGATACCTTGGCACAGGTCCGTTCGGCGGCCTGAGCCCGCTATCCTGTCGGCATGAATCTCTGATCCTTCCCGAACGGTGCGGGCAGCCACGATCGAATTCCCAGGCGTCACCGCCGCACTTCGCCCCGTCCGGGCGTCGACACCCCCCTCGAACTACTGTTCGATCTGGTATAGGTCATTGCACTCGCGGCAGCGGCGACCGGGCTTCATCATGGGTTCGCGGAAGGGCACCTCGCGCCAGCCATTGCCGGATTCTGCGCCGCTTTCTTCGGCATCTGCTGGGCCTCGATGAACTACATCTGATTCGCATCGGCCTATAACAACGACGGCGCGATGTTTGGTCTTCTGAAGCCCGTGATCATGGTCGGGGCGCTGGCACTGCGGCACGGCCGCGCCGTGACCATTGCGCTGGGTCGCGGCGGTAGCCCATACGCCACTCGTGCCGCGCGAAACTTTGGTTTAGTCTCGAGCGACAAGCCACAGACGCCGCACGGCGGGTGAGTCAGGCCGAGATGAGCACGCGCTATCGCTATACACTGGGCAGCAGCACCTATCAGTTTGCGGATCTGGCCGAGGTGATGGCGAAGGCCACCCCGGCGCGGTCCGGGGATCGGCTGGCCGGGGTGATCGCGGCCTCCGCCGAAGAGCGGGTGGTGGCGCAGATGGTGCTCGCCGAGTTGCCGCTCAAGACGTTTCTCGATGACGTGCTCGTGCCCTACGAGGACGACGAGATCACCCGGCTCATCGTCGACTCCCACGACGCCGAGGCCTTTGCCCCGATCTCGCACTTCACCGTGGGCGATTTCCGCAACTGGTTGCTCGGCGACGCGACGACGCCGGCGGTGCTCGAAGACGCCCGTGCCGGCATTACCCCGGAAATGGCGGCCGCCGTGAGCAAGATCATGCGCAACCAGGATCTGATTCTGGTGGCCAAGAAATGCCACGTGCGCACGGCGTTCCGAAACACCATCGGTCTGCCGGGGCATATGTCCACGCGCCTGCAGCCCAATCATCCTACCGACGACGCCACCGGCATCGCGGCCAGCATTCTCGACGGGCTGCTCTATGGCAACGGCGATGCCGTGATCGGGATCAACCCGGCGACCGACAACGTGGCCCAGTCGGTCCGGCTCATGCGGCTGCTCGACGACGTCATCCGCAAGTACGAGATTCCGACCCAGTCCTGTGTGCTCACCCATGTGACCAACACCATGGAAGCGATCGAGCAGGGTGCGCCGGTCGATCTGGTCTTTCAGTCCATCGGCGGCACCGAAGCGACCAACAGCAGTTTCGGGTTCGGCCTCGCCGATCTCGCGGAGGCGCGTGATGCGGCGCTATCGCTCAAGCGCGGCACCGTGGGCGACAACGTCATGTATTTCGAGACCGGGCAGGGCAGTTCACTATCGGCCGATGCCCACCACGGCCTGGATCAACAGACCTGCGAGGCGCGCGCCTATGCCGTCGCCCGTCAATTCAAGCCGCTGCTGGTGAACACCGTGGTCGGCTTCATCGGACCCGAGTATCTGTTCGATGGCAAGGAGATCATCCGGGCCGGTCTGGAAGACCATTTCTGCGGCAAGCTGCTGGGCGTGCCCATGGGCTGCGATGTCTGCTACACCAACCATGCCCAGGCCGATCAGAACGACATGGATAATCTGCTGACCCTGCTCGGCGTGGCCGGCTGCAATTTCGTCATGGGCATTCCCGGCTCGGACGACATCATGCTCAATTATCAGACCACCTCGTTTCACGACGCCCTTTACGCTCGCCGAGTACTGGGGCTGCGCCCCGCGCCGGAATTCGAGCGGTGGCTCGAACAGATGCAGATATTCAAGGACGTCGAACGCCACCAACTGAATGACGGCATCCCCGCGGCCTTTGCGCGGACGCTGGACAAACTGCCGGAGGCCCGTCGTCATGGCTGAAGAACCCGGAACGAACGACGCCTCTGCAGCCGTCCCCGACGAGACGCAAAGAGGCGATCGCGGCGGGGTGGTCGACAACCCCTGGGATCAACTGCGCGCGTTCACCGATGCCCGTATCGGACTCGGCCGGGCCGGCATCAGCCTGCCCACGCATCAACTGCTGGCGTTCCAGCTCGCCCATGCCCAGGCGATCGATGCCGTGCATCTGCCGCTGGACGTTGCAGCACTCTGCGAGCAATTGCAGGGCCTGGGTTCGCCAGCGCCCGAGGGGGCGCCGATCACGCTGCATACTCAGGCCAGCGATCGCACCACCTATCTGCAACGCCCGGATCTGGGACGCCTGCTGGACGAGCCGTCGCGCGAACGCCTGACCGAGAACAACAACGGCGAACCGGACAGGTCGTTCGATCTTGCCATCGTCATCGTCGACGGTCTGTCCTCCTTTGCCGTCCAGCAGCACGCCGCGCCTTTCATCGAAACACTGGCCAATGCGCTCGATGCCGACGACGAATACGCATGGCGACTCGCGCCGCTCACGGTGGTTGAACAGGGCCGCGTAGCGATCGGCGACGAAGTGGGCCTTCTGCTCAACGCCAACGCGGTGCTCGTACTGGTGGGCGAGCGCCCGGGGCTGAGTTCGCCGGACAGTCTCGGCCTGTATCTCACCTGGGAGCCGCGCAAGGGCGTCACCGATGCGTTTCGCAATTGCATCTCCAATATAAGGCCGGCTGGCCTGGATCTTGCTGAAGCAAGCAGGCGTGCGCTGTATCTGCTGCGCGAATCACGCCAACGGCAGCTGTCCGGCGTGAAACTCAAGGACCGTACGGAAGACAACGTCGTCGAGAATCAGAAAGATACCGAAAATTTCCTTATTTCCTGACCTGTCAACAACAAGAAGGTAACGCCATGTCGGACCCGCAACTGGATCAGGATTACCTCGCCAAACGGCAATTACGCCGGGGCACCGCCGGCTGGGTGCTGCTTGCGGGCCTGGGTGTCTCGTACGTCATTTCCGGTGATTTTGCCGGCTGGAATTTCGGTATCGCGGAAGCAGGCTGGGGCGGTTTCGCCATCGCCGCGACCCTCATGGCCATCATGTATTTCACCCTGGTTCTGTCGCTGGCGGAGATGTCGGCGGCGATACCTGCCGCGGGCGGCGGTTACAGTTTTGCCCGCCAGGCGATGGGCCCGGCCGGCGGCTATCTGACCGGGCTGGCGGTACTTATCGAATACGCCCTGGCACCGGCCGCCATCGTCATCTTCATCGGCGCGGCAGTACAGGAACTGCTCGGCATCGACGGGCCGTTCGTCTACGCAGTGTTCTATCTGGTGTTCATCGGCATCCATCTGGCCGGGGTCGGCGAAGCACTCAAGGTAATGATGGTGATCAGCGGCCTCGCGGTGTTTGCCATCCTTGCCACCGCGGTGGCCCTTATCGGCGACTTCGATTCTGCAAACCTGTTCGACATGGCACCCACCGACGCTGTCGGCGCCTCGAGTTTCATGCCGCTGGGCTGGTACGGCGTATGGGCCGCGCTGCCGTTCGGCATGTGGCTCTTCCTGGCCGTCGAAGGCGTGCCGCTGGCCGCGGAGGAAGCCAAGGATCCGGCGCGCGACGTGCCCAAGGGCATCATCGGTGCGATGCTCTTCCTGCTGGTCACCGCGGTGCTGGTGGTCTTTCTACTCGCCGGCGCGGTCGGTGCACAGGCGATCGGCGAAAGCGGCGTGCCGCTGGTGACCGCGCTCAAGGAAAGTGGCAGCGAGACGCTCGGCACGGTGGTGAACGTGCTCGGCCTCGCCGGGCTGATCGCCTCGTTCTTCTCGATCATCTACGGTTACAGCCGGCTGGTCTTCGCACTCTCGCGGGCCGGTTATCTGCCGCAGGCGCTATCGCTCACCAGCAAACGCAAGGTGCCGACCTGGGCGCTGGTGGTGCCCGGCGTACTCGGTTTCATCGTGTCGCTCACCGGCGCCGGCGATCTGATCCTGGCCATGGCAGTGGTCGGGGCGACGATTTCCTATGCGTTGATGGCGGCCAGCCATATTCTTCTACGCATCAACCAACCCGAGCTGGAGCGTCCATACAAGACGCCCGGCGGCATCGTCACATCCGGCATCGCGCTGCTGCTGTCACTGATCGCGCTGACCGGTGTCTATGCCTTCGATCCGCGCGCGTTCGGCTATACGCTGGTGCTGTTCGCGGTCGGCGCGCTCTATTTCTTCGGGTACAGCCGCAACCATCTGGTGGCCAAGACAGCGGAAGAGGAATTCCGAATGCTGGCCCAGGCCGAGGCCGATCTGGACGCCGACAACGCCTGACGATCCTCGCGCATGGCGGGCAGGGCGAGCATGGGAGACTGGTTCCGATCCGCGCTGACGGATAGCATGCCAAGCCGGCATCTGAAACGTCGCGCGGAGTTGTCCCGGTGGATCTACATGAACGCTATAGCCTAACTCGCATTATCAACGCAGCGGGCACGTTCACCCCGCTGGGCGTGTCCCGGTCATCCGAACGGGTGCGTCGTGTCGTCGACGCAGCGCTCGGTGACTTCTACGTAATCGACGAACTGCAGCGTGCGGTGAGCGACACGATATGCGCGCAGACAAAGGCTGAAGCGGCCAGCGTGACGCACTGCGTGGCAGCGGCGATAACCCTCGCCGTGGCCGCCACCATGACGGGAGACGACGCCGAGCGCGTGGCCCAGCTTCCGGAGGCAACCGGTCTGGCCGATCGCGTGGTGATTCCGGCCGGGCACGTCGTCAACTACGGGCACTCGATTCTCACCGCGATACGCATGGCGGGCGCTCGGCCGGTGGTCGTGGGCGACGAGGACGGCTGTAGCGTGGATCAGATCGATCAGGCCCTGAAACAGGAAGGTACCGCTTGCCTGCTCCTGGTGTCCTCGCGCCTGGTACGCGGCGAGCCGGTCGATCTGGCTGGCGCCGTAGCCTGCGCGCGTCGGCACAATCGACCGGCAATCATCGACGGCGCGGCCCAGGACATGCGCATCGATGAACTGCTCGCGACCGGGGCCGATCTCGTGCTGGTCAGCACACACAAATATCTGGCGTCGCCAACGGCCGGCCTGATGATCGGTCGCCAGGCCTTGGTGCGCGCCTGCCGCGCCCAGGAGCAAGGCATCGGGCGTGCCATGAAAGCGACCAAGGAGAGCCTGTGCGGCGTGCTCGCCGCGCTGGAAGATCGTGCCGGAATGGACGCGGCGGAATGGCAGCAGGAACAGGCCCGCAAGGTAGCGTGGTTCATGCGCCGCGCACAGGACCTGAACGGCGTTGTCCGCGCCAGCGACCAGCCGGACCCGTCCGGCATGCCGTTCTCGAGGGCATGTCTGGCTCTGGATTCGCGCCAGGCGGCGCAATCGCTCGCCGAGACGCTGGAAAACGGCTCACCGTCCATCCGGGTGATGAAGCACGGCCTCGACCAGGGGCAGTTGCTCTTCGAACTCGTGCCGCTGGATCAGGACGAGCTGGTGACAATCGTCGAACGTCTGCGCGATGCGCTGTCGCGTTACACGTAGGCGTTGAGGAACGACTGCAGCTGCTGTTCGCGCATGGCGCCGGTCTTGGTCACGCTTTCCTCGCCGTCCACGTAGAGCACCAGCGTGGGCGTGCCGTTGAGCCCGTATCGCGGGCGTGTTTCGTTGGTCTCGGCGTTCATCCGCACGATGCGCACGCGGCCCGCATAATCGGTGGCCGCCGTTTCGAGCAGCGGCTCCAGCCGGCGGCAGTAGGCACAGTTGCTGGAATAGAATTCGACCAGCACCGGGCCGTCCGCGTCGCCGAGCGTGGCTGCGAAATCGGCGTCGGAAATATCAGTCAAGGTATCGGACATCTACACACCTCGGGTCGAGGGTCGACAGGACACCGGGCGTTCGTCGCCATCGACGCGCCCGGTGTCGCCTGAAGCAACCAGGATGTGGCCGCTACTTCTGCTTCTGCTGGTCGCCGCGGATCTTCGACACCTTGTCGATGATCGACTGATTCACCTGTGCGCAATCCTTGAGCGAGGTATCGACGCCACACTCGATCTGGAGATCCAGCGTGTTGCCATTGGCGTCGTTCACCTTGAAGTGAATGGAAGGCGCCTGCGGCGGTGCGACCATCACGCCTCGTGCGCCGTGGCCCGGCGGATGTTTGGGGTGATCCGGCTGGCCGCAGGCGGCCAGGCCCACGCAGGCGGCAACGATGGCGATAGGGGTGACAACTCTGTTCATGCGAACCTCGATGCTATTTGTTCGATTTTGGGCGCACTTCGAGTATCGGCGCTCGGCGCGTAAAAATCCATCGGGCAGGTCGTTCATCAGACACGATGCGCCGGGCCCCGGTCCACATTCCTGCCAGTATGGCCCACGATGACTGTCGAATCCGCCTTACTGACGCATATCGCCCCGGTAGCCCTCGTGGGTGAGCAGCCAGCGTTTGCGCTCGAGCCCGCCGGCATAGCCGGTCAAACGCCCGTTCGCGCCGATCACGCGGTGGCAGGGGATGATGATCGCGATCGGATTGCGCCCGTTGGCCAGACCCACGGCCCGGGACGCACCCGGTGATTCGATCCGCTGGGCCAGCGCGCCATAGCTTTCGGTCGCGCCGCAGGGAATATCGCGCAAAGCGCGCCATACCCTGCGCTGGAAATCGGTGCCGGCAGGGTCGAGCGGCAGATCGAAGCTGTGGCGCTCGCCGGCAAAATAAGCGCTCAGCTGGGCGCGGGGTTCGGCGAGTACCTCGTCGTCACGTTGCCAGTCCGCCTGCGGCCGGGGCGCGTCGTCCTGATCGCTCATACTGAGCATCGTCAAGGATCGACCGTCGCCGGTGAGCAGTAATGCGCCCACCGGGCTGTCCATAGTGCTGAAATAGATCGTCATCGGTTCATCCTCCTGTGGATGCCTGCTGCCATAGATGCATGGCCGCGTACGCCCGCCAGGGCTGCCACGCCTCGGCCATGGCCTTGATCTGGGCCGGCCGGGTCGCGTCCATTGCCTTGAGCAGAACGAGATCGCTGGCCGGAAATGCGTTCGGGTCGGCGAGTGCGCGCATGGCGATGTACTCGGTTGTCCAGGGGCCGATGCCCGGTATGTCGGCAAGTGCGGCCTTGCCCTGTGCCAAATCCGCACCCGGGTCGAGCCGCAGCGAACCCGCCGCGCTGGCCGCCGCCAGCGCCTGAACGGTCTGCGCGCGCTTGCGCGTCAGGCCTCGTTCGACGATCTGCTGCAGCGATGCCTGGGCCAGCGTGTCGGCGTCCGGCGGCAGGTGATCCAATCCGTCGAAAGGCGTCTCTATCGGGGCGCCGAAAAACGTACAGAATCGGCCGAACAGTGTGGTCGCCGCCTTGACCGATATCTGCTGGCCAAGCACGGCGCGCAGGGCCAGCTCGAAGCCGTCGAACGTTCCAGGCACGCGCAAACCTGGGTTGTGTTCGATGAGCGCGGCGAGGTGCGTGTCCGCGGCGAGATGACCATCTATGACGGTCGGATTCGCATCCATGTCGAACAGATGACGCAAGCGGGCGCGCAGCTGCGCAAGCACGGGCAGCAGGCTGGGGGACGCCTGGATAAGCAACAGGCCGCGTTGCGTATCCTGTGTCACCGCGATCCAGCCACGGCAGGCACCGATACGGATCGTGCGCAGATATTGCCCCTCTTGAAGTTGTTCCACGCAGGGTGCGCCGCGCTGGGTAAGAAACAGGGCGAGCGCGGCCCAGTTCAGCGGCGGACGATAGCCCAGTTTCAGGCAGATCGTCGTTTGCTGCGGGGAAGCCACACGCTTGCCGCGCAGCGCCGTCGGGTTGAGCCGGTAACGGCTGCGAAACAGATGGTTGAAACGGCGCACGCTGGCGAAGCCGCTCGCGAACGCGATATCGGCAACCTTGAGCTGGGTATCGGTGAGCAGCTGCTTGGCCATCAGCAGGCGCCGGGTCTGGGCCAACTCGATCGGCGTGACGCCATACTCGTGCTTCACCAGTCGACGCAGTTGCCGCGAACTCAGACAGAATTCGGCCGCGAGCGTATCCATGTCCGCATCGGACAACGCACCGGCTTCGATGCGCGCCACCGCCAGATCGGCGACCAGGCGGGCCGTATCCATCGGCGCCTCACCCGGAGCCAGCTCGGGGCGGCAGCGCAGACAGGGCCGGTAACCTGCGGCTTCGGCGGCAGCGGCATTGGAGTAGAAGCTGCACCGGTCTCGGCCGGGCATGCGCACCGCACATACGGGGCGACAATAGATCCCGGTGGTCGATACGCCGACAAAAAACAGCCCGTCGAAGCGCGCGTCGCGGGCCTTGAGTGCTTCGTAACATTGGTCGGGATGGAGAGGCATGAGCGCAGTCTAGAACCTCGCAGCGACCGCGTCTCGCCGTTTTCGGACATCATCTGCCGGCGCGGATTCGATTTCCAGCATTCCCGTCCTCGTCACGAGTCGCCAGGCCATGACATCGATACGATCACGCGCGGGTCGGCCGACTCATGGCAGCCCCATCGCACATCCCCAAATCCACGCAGCGCGTTTGGTTAGCTATGCGGTGTGCTTCTTGGCGCCCGCGGATTGATGGGACTACGATGCCTCAGCATCGATATGAGGGGTTGCGCATGACGACATCGACACCCGAACTGCAGCGCGTGCACACGCCGAGCGGCTACGACGTACCGGTCAGTTGCTGGCACGCGGATTCGCAGGCGCCGCTGTTGCTGTTCATGGGCGCGCTCGGCGTGGGCTGCGCGTTCTATGCAAAGCTCGGCGCAGCGCTCAGCGCATCCGGCGTGCATGTGGCGCTGCTGGAGCAGCGCGGCTATGGCGACAGCGCACTGCGCCCCTCGCGTAACAGCGACTGGGGATTTGCCGATATTGTCGGCAACGATCTGGCGGCGGTGCTGACATGGGCGACGGCGCATTTCGATGCGTCGTCGCAGTATCTGATGGGCCACAGCCTTGGCGGCCACTACGCAGCGATCGGTGCCGGTTTGTACCCGAATCAAGTCGACGGCCTGATCGTCGTGGCGACAGGTAGTCCCTGGTTCGAAGCCTATGAGGATGCAGTGCGCCGCAAGATCCATTGGCTGACCTGGCTTATACCGCCATGCAATGCCCTGTTCGGCTACTATCCGGGCGATCGCCTCGGCTTCGGGGGGAGGGAAGCACGAACGGTGATGTCGGACTGGCGAGCGCTCGCGCGCACCAACCGATATCGCGCCGCCGGCCTGTCCCAAGACCTCGAAGATCTGATCGACCGCTATACGGGCCCGGTCCTGGCTATTCGACTTGCCGACGACGCCTTGGCGCCCGAGGCTGCGGTCGATGCGCTGACCGACAAGTTCAGTAGCGCCGCGATCGAGATCGACGTCGTCGACCGCGACACCTTGGGCGACCGCGCCGATCATTTTCGATGGGCACGCACGCCCGGGGCGGTCGTCGATCGGATCGGACGCTGGTTGCCGGACGCTTCAGGCACGCACTCACGTCGTTGACGAATGTGTGGGTCAGTGGCTCAGGCGCACTCTCGATGGCGACACACGGCGGGTTGAATTTGGCCTGCGCCGGTACACTGTAGGACAACGTATCCGATTATTCGTGATTGGAGGTCTGCGGGTATCCGCGCCGCTGACCATCGAACCGACAGGAGCTTTACCATGAGTGATTCGACCGAACGCGCCGTGCTTGCCGGCGGCTGTTTCTGGGGCATGCAGGATCTGATCCGCAGCTATGAGGGCGTGATCTCGACCCGCGTCGGCTATACCGGTGGCGACGTGCCCAACGCAACCTACCGCAATCACGGCACCCACGCCGAGGGCATCGAGATCGTTTTCGATCCCGAGATCATCAGCTACCGGCGGCTGCTGGAATTCTTCTTCCAGATCCACGACCCGACCACGCTCAATCGCCAGGGCAACGACCGCGGAATCAGCTATCGGTCGGCAATCTTCTACGTCGACGACGACCAGAAAGAGGTGGCCGAGCGAACCATCGGCGATGTCGAGGCGTCAGGACTCTGGCCGGGCAAGGTGGTGACCGAAGTTGCCCCGGCGGGTGATTTCTGGGAGGCCGAACCCGAGCATCAGGATTATCTCGAGCATTTTCCGAACGGCTATACCTGCCACTTCATCCGACCCGACTGGCGCTTGCCCGAGCGCGGTTAGCCGAAACCGCCTAAATCGGGCCTACCGGGTTCGATTATTGATTGCGATGCTCGGCCGGCATATCGGCATGAGTGTCCCGAGTGGCGGACGCCCCGTTCGTATTGCCCGGCGAATAGGAGCCACCGATCTCGTCGGGCAGCTTGCCACCGTTGGCTTCGCGGCTGCGCCGCAGTTCGGCCCGACGTGCCTGGCGCTGCGCCGGCGAGAGGCTGTCCTTGCGCTGGATGCCGATTGAATCCTCGTCGACGGCACGTGTGCCGTTGTCGGGGTCCATACCTCGCGTGGTTACCGGGCTCGATTGGGCCAGCGCCGCGGTAGCATGAACGCTTGCGGCGAGTAGGGCGAGTAGGGCGCATCTCGTGGTCTGGTGCATGGCTGTGGCTCCCTGTGGTGGTGCAAGCAACGTTTTTGACGTGCCTTTCACTGTATTGACGTCATACAGCTGCGCCATCGTGGTCCGGAGTGACATCGACAGGCGCTAGTCGAACCGCTCCACCGTGATCTGTTGCGACGTCTCGTTTGCCGGCGGGCCGAACTGGTTGAAAATGGCGACATCCGCCGCGTCCCGGCCATAACCGATGGCCACATAGCCGCCGCCGAGCTCGGCCTGGGTCGCGTCGAAGGTATACCAGCGGCCGCCGACATAGGCTTCGAACCAGGCATGCATGTCCATGGGTTCGAGTTCGTGCAGGTAGCCCACCACCAGCCGTGCCGGAATGCTCAGCCCCCGACACAGGGCAATACCCAGATGAGACAGGTCGCGACACACGCCGACCTGTCGCAGGTTCACATCCACGGCCGAGATCGGTATATCGCTCGTGCCGGGTACGTAGCGGATCCGTTCTCGCAGCCAGCCGGCGATCGCCGCGACCTGGTCATAACCCAGCGCGTGACCCGCGGTGATCTCGGCTGCCATCTCGCCGAAGCGATCCGACTCACAGAATCGACTGGGCAGCAGATAGATCAGCACGTTATCGGGCAGCTGCTCGATATCGACGAACGGCGCACCGGGCGCCTGGGCCACCGCATCGGCAACCTTGACCTCGGCAATCGTGGAGATGGCGAACTGGCCGGGGGGCGCGGTGAGCCGCTGGCAGAGGTTGCCGTAGGTGTCGGTGAATTCGCAGGCCGGCACGTGCGGCTCGAGACGGTATTCCTCGCGCGCGATCCACTGATCGCTGCCGCTGTGCGGACGCAGCATGAGAATCAGAGGCGTGGGGACGGCAAAGTCGAACGTCAGATCGTTGCGGGTACGCAACCACATTGCATCAAACCTCTTTAAGGGGAATGCGGCATGAACGGCGCGCCGCGAAGCATCGACTCAGTATCGCTGTAAAAGAGAGTGACGAACAGCCAAGGGCGCGTCGGCGGACGGTGAACCAGGGTGATCGCCCACTGCGAATGGAATACGCGGGCTCGTTTTGCATTGGCGGAGAGACACTGCGCCGGCGTAATCTCCGGGGGATGGATAATCGCCTGCGCATTAAAGACGTCACATGTATCGGCGCGGTCACCGGAGCCGACGCGCCGGTCCCGACCACGGAGCGGTTCGGTATTCATGCCACCGATCTCGGCATTGTCTGGGACGGCGGCGACGGTCGTGTATTCGTCCTGTTCGGCGATACGTTCGGTTCCAGCTGGGGCGGCGAGGGGGCGGGTCCGTGGGACGACCAATGGCGCTGCAACACGCTGGCGTTCTCGCAAAACCACGATCTCGAGCACGGCATGCGGTTGGATGAGGCGGTGGTCGACGCCAACGGGTTTGCACGGCAGGTCATTGCCTCGGATATCGGGTTCGGCCGCGAGCAGAGTGTGATTCCCACCGCCGGCATCGAAGTCGACGGCCGACACTATGTCCACTACATGTCGGTGCGCGAGTGGCGATCGCCCGGTCGCTGGCAGACCAACCATGCGGGCATCGCCGTCTCGGAGGACGGCGGCCAGCAGTGGCAAAAGTCCGCCGATGCACGTTGGAACAACGACGATACCGGCGGCGGCTGCTTTCAGCTCGGCGCATTCGTACGCGAGGGCGAGCATGTCTATCTGTTCGGCACCACGAACGGACGCTTCGGCCCGGCCTATCTCGCGCGCGTGCCGGCCGCGCGCATCGACAATATCGACGCCTATACTTATTTCGACGGCGCGGACTGGGCGCACAGTGCGGCAGCGGCGGTGCCGGTACTCGATGGCCCGGTGGGGGAGCTGTCGGTCGCGTTCAATACAAGGGTCGACCGATGGCTGGCTCTGCATCTCGACGAGGAACGCGCGGAGATCGTGTTGCATGCGACGGAAACGCTCACCGGCCCCTGGGAGCAAATCGGGTCGGTCGCAAGCGGCCAGACGTATCCCGGCCTGTACGGCGGTTATCTGCATCCGTGGACAATGGATAGCCACGAGATCTGTTTTCTGCTGTCCCGATGGGCGCCTTACAACGTGTTCCTCATGCGTTGTCGACTCGAGCTGGTCGCGACGAAAAGCGACTGAATGCCGGATGTCATCTGCCTGTGTAGCAGGGGCCCATGGCGTTTTCCGGGTGCTGGTTTCCTTGGACCAAAAGAATAAGGGCGACCGATGGCCGCCCGTCGTATCGACTCTGAACAACCGCACCGCTTGCTCGGAGCAGCGCGGCAACGGGTTCCCGGATAACAGAAGCGCCCTCGCGGTTTCATACCGCGAGGGCGACAGACATCTGATCAGCAGCGCTGTCGCTGCGAGTTACGATCAGTCTTCAAGGGGCGGATTTGCACTACCCGTCTGGCTCCCGTTGCCGCGATGGCTCACCTCCGCGTAATGGGCCGAACCGTTGTTGCGGTGCCCGGCGTCATTCGTCCAGGCGTTATCGCGCTCGTTGGCGTTGGCATTGGCCTGTGCGCTATTGGCCGGGCCGTTTTCCAGCGTGGACGCATGCGGGTGCATGCCCTGGTTGCTACCGCCGTCGACGATACCGCTGTCGACCGACGTTTCGCCGACACGCAGCGAATGCGCATCTGCCACCCCGGCAGCGCCGCCGAGCGTCAGGGCGGTTGCAGTGGCCAGCGCCACCGCGACTGTTTTGATGGATGTGTGTTGTAAAGTCATGGTGCATCCTCCTTCGATGCCAGAGCACGACGCTTTCCTGCCGTGCCGTAAAAGAAATCGGTTCGAGCACGAGGCGTGACGACGAGCGTTCTGTCGAATGATCGAAGAAGCGATGGCGTCGCGGGCCATGTGCTTTTATTGTTTCGTGTTACATGCATATATATTGGAGACGAGCTGACTGCTTTCAAGAGCAAGGGCTCAGATTTCGGAGTCGTCAGGACAAGACGGATCGAATGACACCCGGTAGCCGTCGTGGTCCATCCATGCCATCCATGCCGACGGCCAATAGACGGCTCGTCCGAAGCAGCGCGCGACAAGGTGGGCGCCCATCACAACGGCACGACGACTGACATGGCGCGCGAACCAGCGGCTCGTTGTCGAACAGCCGGCGGGCCTGGTGGACACGGATCGATCGTCGCCGATCACCTGAGTCGGATCGTAGAGCCGGTCAATCACCGAATAGCCGTCCGAATATTCCGCGCGTAAGCGCGTATCGGTGAAGGATCCGGGGTAGCTGGATACGAGGGCGTGGGCTCGGCGCCGCTACACGCACCGGCGACGGCACCGTGCCGGAGGAGTTCGACGAGATTCAGTAAGCGGTGAACGAGCCGTTGTCTCCCGCCGGCCATCCGTTTTATGAGCCGAAGCGCGAACCCGGGTCGTTGGTGAAACGCACGGCCGGGTTTTCGGCCTCGTTCACATCGAGCCGGAAGACATCGGGACGCGCGTAATGGCCGGTCACGTCGAAGTCGTATTTGCCTCGCGCAACATCATTCATATCGAGATTGGCGACGAGGAGGGCGTTTTCCTCATAAACCGGTCCGGCCAGAAACTCGCCGAACGGGTTGACGATGCAACTGCCGCCGCGCATGAGGATCGTATCCGGGTCATTGCCCTGAATAGCGTCGTAATCCTCCGGGCAATCGCTGCGCTTGAGATGCTGGCACGCCGACAGCACGAAACAGCGACCTTCGCAGGCGATATGCTGCATGGACGACGCCCAGGTCGGGCGACTGTCCGCGGTCGGCGCACAATAGATCTGTATGCCCTTGGCGAACATGGCCATCCGCATCAGGGGCATGTAGTTCTCCCAACAGATGACAGCGCCGAGCTTGCCGAAGTGTGTGTCGAATACCGGTAGTGTCGAACCGTCGCCGTAGCCCCAGACCAGGCGCTCACTGGCTGTCGGCATCAGTTTGCGATGCTTGCCGAGCAGGCCACCGTCCGGGCAGAAATACAGCACGGTGCAGTACAGCGTGCCGCCATCTCGTTCGATCACGCCGATGACGATCGTCTGCTCGAGGTCTCCCGCGAGCTGGGCGATGACATCGGTCGCCGGGCCGGGCACGTCGATCGCCGCGTCATGATAGCGCTGATAGTCATGTCGGCCCGCGCTTGTACGGGCGCCGATGGTCGCGCCGAAATCGAGCCCCTTGGGATAGCCCGGCAGGAACGCTTCGGGAAAGACGATCAGTTCCGTGTTGTCGGACGCGGCATCCTGGGCGTACTCGATCACCTTGGTCAGCGTGGCGTCGGTATCGAAAACCGCCGAACCGGCCTGTACAACCGCGGTGCGAACCTGTCTCTGCATGGCGGACTCCTGCTTGCAATGGCTGCGCCTGCCGCGGGCATATGATCCCGTTATAGTGGCGACAGGGACATCGCGCGTGCGCGTCGAGCCCGAACCACATTACGTTTGCGCATAGTTCAAACGCAAAAACGATGCCCGAATACGGGATTTCCCCAGGGTTCCCGCTTGCCAAAGCTAAAGAAAGATTTTGTGCGGTCGATTATCGTCTGGACATGACGCGACCGGAGCTCGGTGGGTTGGATATTCAATACATGTTGGGCACTTACGACTACCGGGTTGCGACGCTTGGCATAATTGTCGCAATTCTCGCGTCTTATACCGCCCTCGATCTGGTCGGGCGCGTGCGCGCAGCGCGCAGTCGTGATGCCTATGCCTGGCTTGCCGCGGGTGCGGTAGCGATGGGCACCGGCATCTGGTCGATGCACTTCGTGGCCATGCTGGCCTTCGAGTTGCCCATCGCAATGGGTTACGACTTCGGCATCACCGCGCTGTCATGGCTGATGGCCGTCGGCGCCTCGACCATCGCACTGCTGATATCCAGTCGGTCCGGATTGTCGATGGCGCGTTTGCTCGTGGGCGCTGTCTTCATGGCGGCAGGTATCGCCGGCATGCACTACACCGGCATGTACGCGATGCTCATGGAGCCCGGCATCGACTACGACCCGCTCTGGGTCGCCATCTCGCTTGCGGTAGCCCTGATCGTATCGGGCACAGCCCTTTGGGTGGCTTTCTATCTGCGCGAAGTGCAGCGCATGCGCGGGTTTGCTGGCAAGGCGGGCGCCGCCGTGCTGATGGGGGGCGCGATTGCGGGCATGCACTACGCCGGCATGGCAGCGGCCCGTTTTCCGGTGGGCGGCATCTGTGGTGCGGCCAACCAGCTGGATACGGTCTGGCTCGCAACCCTGGTCGGCGCGTGCACCATTCTGCTGCTCGGCATCGCCCTGACTGCCGCCGCACTCGACCGGCGGCTCGAGAACCAGACTGCCAAACTGGTGAAGTCGCTCAGCGAGGCCAACCGCAACCTCAGTCACGCCAGCCGCCACGACCCGCTGACGAATCTGGCCAATCGCAACCTGCTGCACGAGCGAATCGGCTCTGCGTTGCAGCAGTGGCAGGACAATCAGGAGAAGTTCGCCGTCATCTACGTTGACCTGGATGGTTTCAAGGTCATCAACGATCAACTCGGACACGATATCGGCGACGGGCTGCTCAAGCGAGCGGCGAGCGCCATGATGGCAACGGTACGTCACAAGGATACGGTGGCAAGAATCGGCGGCGACGAGTTTGTGCTCGTGCTCCATGACGTGCCCGATCAACGCGCGATCGAGCGGGTCTGCAACAAGTTGCTGGATTCGATCTTCAACGTACAGGCCGGCTCGACGCGGCTCACGGCGAGCATCGGCTCCGCCGTCTGCCCGGATGACGGAGACGAGTTGTCGCAACTCGTCACCGCCGCCGATGTGGCCATGTATATCGCCAAGAACAAGGGCAAGAACTGCTATCAACAGTATAGCGCCAACATGGCCTCGCGTATCTCCGAAGACTTCCAGATGCAGGAAGAACTCGGCGAGGCGATCAAGATCGGCCACCTCGTCGTCCATTATCAGCCCAAGTATTCGACCCGCGAACGCCGCCTCACCGGCGCCGAAGCGCTCGTGCGCTGGCAGCACCCCGAGAAGGGCCTGATTGCGCCGGACCGGTTCATCGGTATCGCTGAACGCAGCGGCCTGATCCACGGTCTCGAAGCCCAGGTACTGGACTCGGTCTGCGCGCAGATTCGGCAATGGCTGGACGCCGGGCTGGTGGTGCCGCCGATCTCGGTGAATCTGTCCGCCGTTCGTATCCACGACGAAGACCTGCCGACCCGCACCAAGGCCTGTCTGGACCGCCATGGCCTGGATGCGAGCTACCTGATGTTCGAGATTACCGAGTCGCTCGCCGTGCGCGAGATACTGCGTGCGATCGAAGCATTGAAACGGCTCAGCGCCATGGGCGTGAATGTCGCCCTGGACGACTTCGGTACCGGTTACTCGAGTCTGTCCTATCTGCGCCAGCTGCCAATCCAGCAGCTCAAGATCGATCGTTCGTTCATCATCGATCTCGCGGCAAAGGAGGGCGATCACGTGGCCATCGTGCGTTCGATCATCGGCCTCGCGCACGCACTGCGTCTGCATGTCGTGGCCGAAGGCGTAGAGACCGAAGAGCAGATGGCCTTCCTCGACAAGCTGGGCTGCGACGAGGTGCAGGGGTTTCTCATGAGCAAGCCGGTTGAACCGGAGGCGTTCGCGGCCATCATCGAGGCGGACCGAGCCCGCGAAGGCAAGGCCAAGATTCATCGATTGCCGGTCGCTTGAGCGACGATGATCGATGCTGGCGGTTGACGCGGTCTATGGCAGCGGTGAGCGCGTCTCCCCGCGCATTCGCCCAGCAAACTGTGCGACCTATAGCCAGTTGACGATTGACGGCGCCTGATGCCCACTGAAACCGGTGTATCAAGCAGCAAAGTGAATCATCATGTCCAGATCGTCCCCAGCGTCCTGGATCGCGGTCGCCTTTTGCGGTGTGTTGAGCATGTCGACCGCCTGGGCGGCCTCGAACACGCACCACGCGTCCGCTCTAGATGCTGATTCAGCCGCCGCGACCCAAAATGAAAACACCCTGGAAGCGGTGGCGAGCTTCGGCGACGATTTCAAGCTTGTCGGTATCGGCGTCTCCAGCAGTGGACGCATCTTTGCCAGTGCACCGAGTGGCGGCCTGAACTCCGGAACGAGTCTCGTAGAAGTTGATCCGGATACCGGCAAGTCGACGCCGTATCCGAATATCGAGTGGAATCAGTTCCAGTCCGACGCACCCGGAAAGCATCAATGGATTGCGGTCCAGGCGTTATGGGTGGATGCGGACGATCATCTCTGGACACTCGATAAATCCTCGCCGAAACTCGACGCAGCGCAATGGCCTCCCAAGCTGGTCGAGTTCGACCTGAGCACCCACAAGGTGGTTCAGGAATACACGTTCGAAAACACCATCACGCCCAAGGACTCACTCAACGACGTGCGGGTGGACCTGAAACACGGCTACGCCTATCTCACCGATGCAGCCAACCAGGGCGGGTTGGTGGTGCTCAACCTGAAAACCTGCAAGTCGAGACTGGTCCTTGCAGGCGACCGCTCCAGCGTTGCCGAGTCGGGTCAGCACCTGATGTTCGACTCCCGCATCGCCCGCCGGAAAGACGGCAAGATCCTGGTGCTGCAGAGCGACGGTATCGCGTTATCGCCGGATCGCAAGTGGGTCTACTACCGCCCGCTGACCGACCACAACTACTGGCGTATTCCCACCACAAGCCTGATCGACGAAAGCCTGTCTTCGAAAGAACTTGCCGCGTCCAAGCAGTTTCTGGGTACTGATGTGATGAGCGGGGGCATCGAGATGGATGACGACGGCGTGCTTTACGCCGGTGATCTGGAAAAACGGACCGTCGTTGCCCTCACGCCAGTCGAAAAAGACGATGAACCACGGCTCGAATCGACCGTCCTGGTCAAGCCGCATCCAGAGCTGGCCTGGGCCGACGGTTTCGCCGTGCACGACGGTTATCTCTATATCGCCGACTCGCATCTCAACGAAGTCGCCTTCTCGAATGGCTATCCGCGCGAAGGGCGCTTCACGATCTTCCGGGTCAAGCTGCTCAACCGCGGCTGACCAAAGCCGCCAAGCGGGACTGGAGCATTGGGATGCCGTGGCGGTTAAGAGTCTCAGCCTGATTCCCATCAGCCCATGGCAACACGGCCATTGCATCTAGCGTAACGTTCCTGGCGCGTTGGCGACGTATGCGGGTGCTTCGCGACGGGCATAGCGGTTGATGTTGTCGGCCAGCATACGGGCCGTTCCGTCATAGGATGCGGGGTAGAACCCCAAGCCCGCTGTCGCTCGCTCAAGGTCGCGATCTGCGTAGGTCGAATTAGCCGCAGGCGTAATCCGACGGGAAAGCAGGCGCACGCTTCAATACCAACTCGGTAGCTGTTACGACTCGATGGCGAGCCGTGGTGCCTGTATTCGGGCCCCGTTGCACGGCGACGGAGACGCGCAGCGGCGAAGGGTGTCCGGCGCACTGCGCCGGTGTGGGCAGCCTGTATGGGGACCGCCAAAGCGGGCCGAGCTAGTCAGATTTTCAAGGGGCCGCATCCCTTCGCCGCGAGCATCGGAGTGCACCGGCGTAGCCGGCGCCGTGCCCGGGTGTCCTTTCCTTTGCTGACTTTCATTTGGACAAGCAAACGAAAGTCAGTCGCACAGCAGTGCGAAACCTCAGATTGATCGACGTCGGAAAAAACCAGACACCCGCTGCCGTTCTCTATAGCCCCACAACGCAGGTTTTTCTTGCAGGCATAAAAAAAAATCCGGCTTCCACGTAAGTGAAAGCCGGATTCTCAAAGTGCCGCGTGGCTATGCAATGCTCAACTGACCAGCATCACCGCCCAAGCAGGACTTTTCTCACCTGCAATAGACCAAAGCCTTAAGCAGCCTTGGCCAACTGACGCAGCACGTAATGCAGGATGCCGCCGTTCTGGTAGTAGTCCCATTCCTTGGGCGTATCGATACGCACCTTGGCCTGAAACTCGCTGGTCTCGCCGTTTTCCTTGGTCGCCTTGACGGTGACGCCGGTCGCACCGGCCGACAGCCCTTCGATATCGAAGGTTTCGCTGCCGTCGAGGCCGAGCGAATCGGCGGAGTCGCCATCAACGAACTGCAGCGGCAAAACGCCCATGCCGACCAGGTTCGAGCGATGAATACGCTCGAACGACTGGGCGATCACGGTCTTTACGCCCAGCAGCAGGGTGCCCTTGGCAGCCCAGTCACGCGAGGAGCCAGTGCCGTATTCCTTGCCGGCGAGCACGACCAGCGGGGTGCCTTCGTCCTTGTACTGCATGGCGGCGTCGTAGATGAACATCTCGTCGCCCGACGGCTGGTAACGGGTCCAGCCGCCTTCGGTGCCGGGGGCCAGCAGGTTGCGCAGACGCACATTGGCGAAGGTGCCACGCATCATCACTTCGTGGTTGCCACGACGCGAGCCGTAGCTGTTGAAGTCGCTCGGCTTGACGCCCTGTTCCTGCAGGTACTGGCCCGCGGGCGAGTCCTTGGTGATGGAACCGGCCGGGGAGATGTGATCGGTGGTGATCGAGTCACCCAGCAGGGCCAGACAGCGCGCGCCCTGAATGGTCGGGATATCGGCCACGTCGACGGTCATGCCTTCGAAATAGGGCGGATTCTGGACATAGGTGCTGTCTTCGTCCCATTCGTAGATCTCGCCTTCGGGCGTTTCCAGACCCTGCCAGCGTGCATCGCCGGCGAACACGTCGCCATAGCTGTCGAGGAACATCTGCGAGCTCAGCGAGCTGCCGATGGTGTCGTAGACTTCCTTCTGCGACGGCCACAGGTCTTTCAGGAAGACATCGTTGCCGTCCTTGTCCTGGCCGACCGGGTCATGGGTGAGGTCGGTGTCGATCGTGCCGGCCAGTGCATAGGCCACGACCAGCGGCGGGCTGGCGAGGAAGTTCATGCGCACGTCGCCGTGCACGCGGCCTTCGAAGTTGCGGTTGCCCGACAGCACCGAGGCGACGTTGAGGTTGTTGTCACGCACGGCTTCGCCGATCGGCTCCGGCAGCGGGCCGGAGTTGCCGATGCAGGTGGTGCAGCCGTAGCCGACCAGCTGGAAGCCCAGCTTGTCGAGATCGACGTTGAGGCCGGCCTTTTCCAGATATTCGGTGACCACCTTGGAGCCGGGCGCCAGTGAGGTCTTGACCCACGGCTTGACCTGCATGCCCTTGGCCACGGCGTTGCGCGCGACCAGACCGGCTGCCAGCATCACCGCCGGGTTGGAGGTGTTGGTGCAGGAGGTGATCGCCGCGATCACGACCGAGCCATCGTGCAGATCGAACTCGGCGTCCTTGTACTTGACGGGGGCGTTGCCGCCGATGCCCTTGCTCGGGGTGCCGCCTTCGCCTTCCTCGCGGGCCTCGGCCAGCGACTTGTCGTCCTTGTCCTGGCGCGCCTTGAGAAACGGCTCGACCTCTTTCTTGTAGGTCTTCTGCATGTCGGACAGCAGCACACGGTCCTGCGGGCGCTTGGGCCCGGCCAGCGACGGCTGCACGGTGGACATGTCCAGTTCCAGCACGTCGGTGTAGTCGGCTTCGGCCTCGCCTTCCTCACGCCACATGCCCTGGGCCTTGGCGTAGGCTTCGACCAGCTCGACCTGTTCCTTCGGGCGACCGGTGAGTTCCATGTAGCGGATGGTTTCGCCGTCGACCGGGAAGATGCCGCAGGTGGCGCCGTATTCCGGGGCCATGTTGGCGATGGTCGCGCGATCGGCCAGCGGCAGATCGGCCAGGCCGTCGCCGAAGAATTCCACGAACTTGCCGACCACGCCCTTGGCGCGCAGCATTTCGGTGACCGTAAGCACCAGATCGGTGGCGGTACAGCCTTCGGCCAACTTGCCGGTGAGCTTGAAGCCCACGACCTGCGGAATCAGCATGGTGATCGGCTGGCCAAGCATCGCCGCTTCAGCCTCGATACCGCCCACGCCCCAGCCGAGCACGCCCACGCCGTTGATCATGGTGGTGTGCGAGTCGGTGCCGACCAGCGTGTCCGGATAGGCCAGGTTGGTCTGTTCGTTGCCGAAGACCACGCGGGCCAGGAATTCCAGATTGACCTGATGCACGATGCCGGTGTCCGGCGGCACGACCTTGAAGTTGTCGAACGCGCCCTGGCCCCAGCGCAGGAACGCATAGCGCTCCTTGTTGCGGTTGAATTCCAGCTTGGCGTTCAGATCGAAGGCGCCGGCGGAGCCGTACTCGTCGACCATCACCGAGTGGTCGATGACCAGTTCAGCGGGCGACTGTGGGTTGATCTTGTCCGGGCGGCCACCGAGCTTGGCCATCGCATCGCGCATGGCGGCCAGATCGACCACGGCCGGCACGCCGGTGAAGTCCTGCAGGACCACGCGGGCCGGGGTGAAGGCTATCTCGGTGTCGGGCTCGGCCTTGGCATCCCAGTTGGCCATAGCCTCGATGTCGTCCTTGGAGACGCTGCTGTCGTCTTCATGGCGCAGCAGGTTTTCAAGCAGGATCTTCTGGGCGTAGGGCAGCTTGGCCACGTTGGGGAACTGCTCTTCCAGCGTTTTCAGGCTGAAATAGTCAAAGCTGCGGTCGCCCGCAGTGAACTGCTTGCGCGTATTGAAACTGTCCGACATGTATTTTTCTCCAAAGAAACTCAGTGGAACGAACCGATGCATTGTCGGCCGTTATGGTTACCATAAAGCGGCGCACAGTATAGCTTTTCGCGTCGCGGCATGCAGACGAGACTGGTTCTCAAATACGGAAGGGATTACGATCGTGCGCCTAGGCCGCTGAAACGCGGGTGTCTGCGGCGGTTCAGGACGCCGAAGCTGTCGGGCCAATGGTTTCGAGCGCCTTGAGCAATGCCTTGCGTCGAAAAAACAGGGTGATGAAACCACCGCCGCACTGGCGCCAGAGAATCGCGCAGCGCACGGCCGCCATGAGCTGGGTGCGGGCCCGGGCCTGAATGAGGTCGTTGCCCAGATAGGTGGGATGGCCGTGCAACATGATACGCGGCTTCACCGGGCTGATGCTGTTGCGGTAGGCGTCGTCCAGAATTCCCGGCACATCGTCGGCCTCGGCCAACCGGGCGCGATCGATCGCGCCCCGTATCTGGCGCAATGCCGCATCGTTCTTGAGCAGGTTGCCGGACAAACGCAGCAGCTGGCCGATATAACGCGCCACGAGCGCGGCTTTCTGGTCGGGCTTCTGGCCGGCCAGCTGGGCCTTGAGAAAGGCGATGCCGTCGCCGATGCTCGGCAGGTCGCCGTAGACGTCCATCACCGTGTCCGGGTCGGTGCAGAAGATCGCATGACGCGCGGCGTTGATGCGCTCGGGCTCGTCGCGGCCGTCGGCGCCGAGTTCATGCGCATAGAGGGCGAACTGGGCCACGCCGGCCAGGGCCAGCGCCTGGTCGCGCAGGGTATGGGAAGAATTGTCGCTCATGCGGAAGAGGTCATGCGCTCGTTGTTTGAGGTGTCCGGCAAGGGCGCGCCTGCGCCCGGAGCCACGATCTCCGCGCTGCCCAGGCAATGATCGCCGTCGTAGAACACGGCATATTGACCCGGCGCGATCGCGCGCGGCGCGGTATCGAAAGTGACGACGAGGCCGTTGTCGGGCCCTGCGTCGATCACGCAATCCAACGCGCGCTGACGGTAGCGTACCTGAGCCGAGCAACGACGCGGGAATGTCGGCGCCTCGATCAGCCAGTGCGGGGCGGCCGTGGTCAACGTTGTCTCGACCAGATCCGGGTGGGCCTCGTCCTGGGTCACCCACAGGGTGTCGCTGGCCAGATCCTTGCTGGCGACATACCAGGGCGCATCCGACGCGCCGGCGACGCCGCCCAGCCCCAGGCCCCGGCGCTGACCTATGGTGTAGTAGATCAGCCCGGCGTGTTCGCCGATCGTCTGGCCGTCCAATACGCCGCCCGAGATGCGCACCGGCCCGGCCCGGCCCGACAGGTACTGGCGCAGGAAGCCCTCGAAATCACGCTCGCCGATGAAACATACGCCGGTGCTGTCAGGCTTGGCATGAATCGGCAGGCCGGCGGCTTGGGCTTTCTTGCGCACATCCGTCTTGTGCATGTCGCCGAGCGGGAAGAGGCTGCGTTCGAGTGCCGCCATGGGCACGGCGGCCAGGAAATAGGACTGGTCCTTGCCGGGATCGCGCCCGCGCAGCAGTCGCGTGCCGTGGTCGTCGTGGGTCAGGCGTGCGTAGTGCCCGGTGGCGATCGCGTGCGCACCCAGCCGCTCGGCGTGATGCAGGAAGGCATCGAACTTGATCTCGCGATTGCAGAGTACGTCCGGATTGGGCGTGCGCCCGGCGGCATAGCTGTCGAGAAAATAACGAAACACCCGCGCCTTGTATTCGCGCGAGAAATCGGCGCGATGCAACGGAATATCGAGCACATCGCAGACAGCCTGTGCGTCGTCGAAGTCATCGGCGGCCTGGCAGCGCCCGGCTTCGTCCTCGCTCCAGTTGAACATGAACAGGCCTTCGACCTGGTAGCCGTCCTCGACCAGAGTGAGCGCGGTCACCGCGGAATCCACGCCGCCGGACAATCCCACGATGATGCGGGTATCGGCAGGCGATCTGTTCCAGAAGGGCGTGGCCATATCGCTAACCGCGCACGTGCTGAACGCGATCCAGCGGCATCGGCGCGTGCGCGGCGAAATCCTCGACTGCACGCATGACCAACGGGCTACGCAGATTCTCTCGCGCGGCGAGTTCATCCGGGCGTAGCCAGTGCGCGGCGATGATGCCCTCGTCGAGCGCCTGGTCGGCGTCGTGGTCGTCCACCCGCCCGCAGAACGCAAACCGCAGGGTGGTGCGGCCGTCGTCGTGCGGCCAGTAATAGACGCCCACCAGACCGGTCGGGGTGAAACCCCAGGCGGTTTCCTCGCGCGTCTCGCGCACGACCGCCTCCAGAATCGTCTCGCCCGGCTCTACGTGCCCGGCCGGCTGATTGATCACGCGTGCGCCGCGCGCCATTTCCTCAACCACGAGAAAATGCGCGTCGCGTTCCACGATTGCGGCTACGGTGAGTTCGGCATGAACCACGCAGGAACTCCGTTCAGCGTTGAATAAAACGTGGCGCGAGTTTAGCAAACAGGTCTTTTCACGTGGCCAAGCGCAGGTGTGGTGGGTATGATGCCGCCATCGCTTGTCAACACTTGTACCTATGTCGCGTTTCGCGATGCTATTTCCCGGACAGGGCGCCCAATCGGTCGGCATGCTTGCAGCGTTGGCCGAACGCTATCCGGTTGTCGGCGAGACCTATACCGAAGCCAGCGACACGCTCGGCTACGACATGGCGGCCCTGATCAATGAAGGCCCGCTCGAAAAACTCGATCAGACCGAGTTCACCCAGCCCGCGCTGGTAGCGGCAGGTGTGGCCGCATGGCGCGTATGGCAAGGCCGCGGTGGGCCGATGCCCGACATGCTGGCCGGGCACAGCCTCGGCGAATACACCGCGCTGGTCGCGGCCGACGCGCTCGACTTCAGTGATGCCCTGCGCCTCACCCAGATGCGTGGCAAGGCCATGCAGGCCGCGGTGGCACCCGGCGAAGGCGCGATGTCGGCCGTCATCGGTCTCCAGGATGACGCGGTACGCGAGGCGTGCGCCGAGGCCCAGGCCGAACATGCCGATGACCAATTGGTCGTATCCGCGGCCAATTTCAATGCGCCGTTGCAGGTCGTGATCGCCGGCCACGCGGACGCCGTAGCCACCGCCGGGCGCATCGCCAAGGGCAAGGGCGCCAAACTGGTCAAGGCGCTGGCCGTGAGCGTGCCGTCGCACTGCGCGCTGATGAAGCCGGCCGCCGAACGCCTGCAGGCGCATCTGCTGGAAATACCGTTGCGACAGCCGAAACTGACGGTGCTGCATAATGTCGACGCACAGCCCCGGGAAGACATCGACGGCATTCGCAAGGCGCTGGTTCGTCAGCTCGATCACTCGGTACTCTGGGCCGATACCATCCGCGCCATGCGCACCGCCAACTGCGAGTTGTTCATCGAGTGCGGGCCCGGCAAGGTCCTTAGCGGATTGAACAAGCGTATCGACAAGAGTGCCCAATCGCTGCCATTGTCGGATACCGAAAGCCTGCGTCAGGCGTTGTCGCAGACGCAGTCCGAAGACGAATAGAGCAGCACGAATGACTGCGGCGACTTCCTTGGGAGATTCATGAGCACGACCACACAAGTCCTGTCCGGCCAGATCGCTCTGGTAACGGGCGCTTCGCGCGGTATCGGCGCGGCGATTGCCGATCGTCTGGCCGCCGATGGCGCAACCGTGATCGGCACGGCGACCAGTGAAGCCGGTGCTGCGCGGATCGATGAACGCCTGAAGGGTGCCGACACCCCCGGCGCGGGCCGTCTTCTGAACGTGACCGACGAATCCAACGTGACAGCCCTGATCAAGGAGATCGGCAGCGAGTTCGGCGCGCCGACCATCGTCGTCAACAATGCTGCCATCACGCGCGACAACCTGCTCATGCGCATGAAGGAGGACGAGTGGAGCGCGGTAATGGACGCCAACCTGACCGGCGTCTTCCGGATTTCCAAGGCCGTGTTGCGCGGCATGATGAAGGCCAAGGGCGGCCGTATCGTCAACGTCGCCTCCGTGGTCGGCATCATGGGCAACGCCGGGCAGACCAACTACAGTGCCGCCAAGGCCGGACTGCTCGGCTTCACGCGCTCGCTTGCGCGTGAGGTCGGTTCGCGTCAAATTACCGTGAACGCCATTGCTCCCGGTTTTATCGAAACGGACATGACCCGCGACCTCGACGAAAAGACACGCAGCGCGCTGCTCGAGCAGATTCCGCTACAGCGCCTCGGCGCGGTGGACGATATCGCCGCCAGCGTGGCGTTTCTCGTCTCGCCCGCGGCTGCTTATATTACCGGCGAAACGCTCAGCGTGAACGGTGGCATGTATATGGGGGCCTGATGCTGGCGGCCCCGACCCTTTTTCCCTAGAATGGCGCGCGGTTCGCGAGGGCGAATACGTGTGCGACGCGCGTAAACCATAGTCAACAGGAGAGAACCCGATGAGTAGTGTGGAAGACCGAGTACAGAAGATCATTGCCGAACAGCTTTCCGTAAGCGAAGATCAGGTGACCACGGAAGCGTCGTTCGTCGACGATCTGGGTGCCGATTCGCTGGATACGGTCGAACTGGTCATGGCCCTGGAAGAAGAGTTCGAGATCGATATCCCCGACGAGGAAGCCGAGAAGATCGTCAACGTCAAGGACGCGGTCGACTACATCAAGTCGCACGCTGAAGGCTAGACGTCTTCCACGCTGCCGGCCGAGCACAGAGCCGGCCGGCCAGACTTAAATACCGCCGCCTCGATGGTGGCGATTAGCGAATAGGGGGCGTCGTTGAGACAGCGTCGCGTAGTGGTAACCGGGCTGGGATTGATTTCTCCACTCGGGCTGGATGTCGAATCAAGCTGGGCAGGCATTGTTGCCGGCCGTAGCGGCATTTCGACCATCGATAGCTTCGATGTGTCCGGCTATCCAACCCGCTTCGGCGGGCCCATCCGTGATTTCGATGTCACCCAGTACATGTCCGCGAAAGAGGCCAAGCGCTTCGATCCGTTCGTGCACTACGGGGTGGCAGCGTCCGTGCAGGCCTTCAAGGACAGCGGCATCGAACTCGACGACGAACACAACGACCGCGTCGGCGTGGCCGTTGGTTCCGGTATCGGCGGAATCGGTACGATTCTGAAGACCTGTGTCGGCTTCCACGAGGCGGACTACAGCCCGAAAAAGGTCTCCCCCTTCTTCATCCCGAGCAGCATTGCCAACATGGCCGCCGGTCAGGTGTCCATACAGCTGAATCTGCACGGGCCCAACATCGCGGCCGTTTCTGCCTGCACGACCGGTGTACACAACATCGGCCTGGCGGCACGGCTGATCGCCGCGGGCGATGCCGAAGCCATGCTCGCCGGCGGTTGCGAAATGGCGGTCAACCCGATCGGGCTGGCCGGTTTCTGTGCAGCACGTGCATTGTCGAGCCGCAACGACAACCCGGAGGCGGCCAGCCGCCCCTGGGACAAGGATCGCGACGGCTTCGTGCTGTCCGACGGCGCCGGCGTGGTCATGCTCGAAGAGTACGAGCAGGCCAGGGCACGCGGCGCCAATATCTACGGCGAGCTGGTCGGCTTCGGGATGAGTGGCGATGCTCACCACATCACGCTGCCCAGCGGACGCGGCGCGCGTCAGTGCATGACCAACGCGCTCACCGATGCCCAACTGAATGCATCCGAGATCCAGTACGTCAACGCCCACGGCACGTCGACGAGCGCCGGCGACGTCGGCGAAAGCAAGTCGATCGAAGCGGTTCTGGGCGATACCGCAAAGCAGGTCGCGGTCAGTTCGACCAAGTCGATGACCGGCCACATGCTGGGCGCCGCCGGCTCGGCCGAGGCCATCTTCACGCTGCTTGCCATCCGCGATCAGGTTGCGCCGCCGACCATCAACCTCGACAACCCGGACGAAGGCTGCAATCTGGATTACGTGCCCCATGAGGCGCGCGCCATGAAGATCGACGCCGCGTTGTCCAATTCGTTCGGTTTTGGCGGCACAAACGGCTCGCTGATCTTCAAACGCCTCGATTGATCGGGGCGTACAGGCGGCCGACGTCTTCGGTGCCGCCATTCCAGCGTACGGCGGTGCAATATCGTGACGACGGCGATCTGTGTATCGCCGACGTGGCGCTTAGCGCTCCGCCGGATCTGCTGAGCCTGGCATACCGGAACCCCGAGCGCTATCCCTTCCTGCTGGAAAGCAGCGCCGGGGCTGTCATGGCGCAGCGAGGAGAGGGCGCAAACCATAGCCGCTACGATCTGCTGCTCGCGTTTCCCGGCAAAGCCCTGGAAATAGGCGACCGGCCCTTCGGGTCGTCTTTTTTCGATACGCTCGACGCGTACGCGGCGACCGAAAAACGAACCGCCGTGCCGGGCCTGCCGTTTGTCGGCGGCTGGTTCATCTATCTGGCCTACGAAATGGCGGCCCGCGTCGAGCCGACGCTGGATCTACCGCGCGCCAGCGATGCCGTGTTGCCGGAGGCACTCGCTGTGCGCTGTCCGGCCGCCATCATTCACGACCGCCAGGAGTCGCGCCTTCACGTGATCTGCGAAGCGAATGATCGCGAGCGGCTCGAATTGATGCTCGGCGACCTGGACGCCGCTTCGCCGACCCCGGATGCGCGGCCACTGACTGCAGACTGGCAGGCGCCGTGTACCGATGGCTATCTGCGCAACGTCGCTGCTGCGCGCGAATTGATCCATGCCGGCGACGTGTTTCAGGTCAATCTCTCGCATGCCTGGCACGGGTATCTGGCGAATCCGGTGCCGCCCGCCGGCGTCTATGCCGCGCTAAGGGCGGCCAATCCGGCCCCGTTTTCGGGTCTCATCCAATGGCGAGCGGGCGCGCTGGTCTGTTCGTCGCCCGAACGGCTGGTTCAGATCGAGGACGGCGTCGCCCAGACACGGCCCATCGCCGGCACGCGCGCACGCACGCCCGGCACCGACGACGACATGACCCGCGAATTGCTGGCCCACCCCAAGGAGCGGGCGGAGCACATCATGCTCATCGATCTCGAACGCAACGATCTGGGCCGGATCTGCGAGCCGGGCAGTATTCAGGTGGATGAATTGATGACCAGCGAGTCGTACGCCCATGTCCATCACATCGTATCCAACGTGCGCGGGCGGCTGGCCCCGGGCGTCGGCCCGGGGCGGGCGCTCGCGGCCGTCTTTCCGGGCGGCACGATCACCGGCTGCCCCAAGGTGCGCTGCATGCAGATCATCGCGGAACTGGAGCAGGACGGTCGCGGCGCCTACACCGGCAGCATCGGCTATCTGAGCCGCTGCGGTCGGCTCGACAGCAATATCGTCATCCGCTCGCTCAGTCAGCGCAAAAACACACTGACGCTACGCACCGGCGCCGGGGTCGTCGCCGATTCCGTCCCTGATAATGAACTTGAAGAAACGCACGTAAAAGCTCGTGGTGTATTGAGAAGTTTTGTCAACCGACAGGGTAATGCCTATGGCTGAACAACTTCTCGTGGACGGTCAATGGTCTCAGAGCGTGCCGGCCGATGATCGCGGCCTGGCCTACGGCGACGGTGTGTTCCGCACCCTGCGTGTGACGGCCGGCATCCCGCTGGCCTGGGATATTCACATGCAACGGCTGGCTCACGACTGCGCGCAGCTGCAGCTGCCCGTGCCGGATGCCAAATGCCTCGCCGATGACGCCGCCCGGCTGTTCGCCGACAAACGTGACGGCGTGCTCAAGATCATGATGACGCGTGGCAGCGGTGGTCGCGGCTATATGCCGCCCGCCGACAGCGGTCGTCGTATCGTGTCCGCACATCCGCTGCCCGTGCATGTATCGGCAGCGCCCCTGGATATGGATCGCTCACCGATAGTGCTGGCCTCACAGCCGCGACTGGCCGGGGTGAAACATCTCAATCGTCTCGAACAGGTGCTGGCGCGTGCCGAATGCGCGCGCTCGTCGCAGCCGGACGCATTCATGTGCGACGGCGACGGCTGGCTGATCGCCACCACCATGCGAAATCTGTTTTTTCAGGACAGCAACGGCCACTGGCTGACCCCAGCGCTGACGCAGGCAGGTATCATCGGGGCAACGCGACAGCAGCTCATGGCAGTACTGGAGCGCGCTGGCACGACGGCGCATGAAATCGATGTCGGAGTATCGTCACTGACCACGATGCGCGCAGCGATTGCCTGCAACAGCGTCGGCGGCGTGGTCGCGGTGCATCGCATGGCCGATGTCCGATTTGCCGACAGTGATGCGGCCTGCGCGTATTGCCGCCGGCTCATGGAAGCAGAATGGGGAAGTCGCGCGTGATCGTGAAAACGGGTTCGAAAGGCAGGTGACGGTGTTCAAGCGACTGTTCGGCGTATTGGTGGTGATCGTGTTACTGGCGGCGATAGCGCTTGCCGCGGACGCGACCCGATTCTTTCTTTCGCCCCTGCAGAACGCGACCGGGCAGCTGGTGATGGTCGAATCGGGCATGAGCTTCCGATCGATTGCCAGACGCCTGCTGGACGACGATGTGATTCGTCATCCGCGCGAGGTGCATTATCTGTCCGCCTATGCCCGGGCCACCGGTGTCGCCAACCGGATCAAGGCCGGCGAGTACGCGGTACCCGCGCATCAGACGCCGGCGCATCTGCTGGAACTGCTGGTGTCCGGCAAAACCCGTCAGTATCGGTTGACGATGGTCGAGGGCCAGCGTTTTTCCGATTTTCGCGCGCAGCTCGACAAGGACGATGCCATCGACCACCAACTCACCGGCAAGAGCGACGCCGACGTGATGGCGGCCATCGGGCATGCGGGCGAAAAGCCGGAAGGGCGGTTCATGCCCGACACCTATCTGTTTCCCCGCGGCATGACCGACACCGCGTTCCTCAAGCGCGCCTACGACGCGATGCAGACTTATCTGACCAAGGCCTGGGCCGATCGTGCCGACGATATCGCTGTGGACTCGCCCTACGACGCGCTTATCCTGGCATCCATTGTCGAGAAGGAAACCGCTGTTCCGGCCGAAAGAACCCGTATTTCCGGTGTTTTCACCCGGCGGTTGAAGAAAGGCATGCTGCTGCAGACCGACCCCACCGTGATCTACGGCATCAAGGATTACGACGGCAATATCCGCCGCTCCGATCTGCGCCGCGACACGCCGTACAACACCTACACAAGGCCCGGATTACCGCCGACCCCGATCGCCATGCCCTCGCGCGAGGCGATCCACGCCGCGCTGCATCCATCCTCCGGCGACGCGCTTTACTTCGTCTCCCGCGGTGACGGCAGTCATGTGTTTTCGGCGACCCTGGCCGAGCACAATGCGGCCGTCGACAAATACCAGCGCGGTTCCTGATGGGCGCGCCGGATACAGAACCAGGTCGCCTGATCACCCTCGAGGGGGGCGAGGGCGCCGGCAAGAGCAGCCAGATCGACGTGGTGGCGGAATGCCTGCGCGCGCTCGGGCACGAGGTGGTGGTTACGCGGGAGCCGGGCGGCACCCGTCTCGGCGAAGCGGTGCGTGCCGTGCTGATGACCGAATTCGACACGCCGATGCCGGCCATGAGTGAACTGCTGTTGATGTTCGCCGCGCGTGCGGCCCATCTGGCCGAAGTCATCGAGCCCGCGCTCGCGCGCGGCGCGTGGGTGGTCAGCGATCGTTTCACCGATGCCAGCTACGCATATCAGGGCGCGGCGCGCGGTCTCGGAGACGAGGCCGTCGCCACGCTCGAGCATCTGGTGCAGAAAGATCGGCGACCGGATGGCGTGCTGTTGTTCGACCTGCCGGTGGCCATCGGTCTCGAACGCGCCGGCCGACGCGGGCAGGGCAATCGTTTTGACCGCGAGACGATCGTGTTTCACGAGCGCGTCCGCGCCGCATATCTGGCGCGCGCGCGCGCCGCGCCGGCGCGTTATCGCGTGATCGACGCGAGCGCGCCGGTCGAGGTTGTACGCAGCCAGATCCGGACAGCGCTCGCGGCCTGGACATGAGCGTGCCGACGCCCGTCCCGAACGCGCCCGGCTGGCACGATGCACTCTGGCAGCATATGGGCCAGGCCATCGCCCAGGACCGCGTGGCGCACGGCCTGCTCATTTGCGGCCCGCCCGGTGTGGGCAAGCGCGTATTCGCTGCCCGTATCGTAGCCGCGCTGCTGTGCCGCGGCCGAGCCGACAACGGCGATGCCTGTGGCGAATGCCCGGCCTGCCGCCAGCTCGGCGCCGAGACCCACCCGGACGTATCGCGACTCGTGCCGGAAGAAACAGGGCGGATGATCAAGGTCGAACAGGTGCGCAATTTCTCCCGTCGCCTGCATCTGACACCGCAGTACGACAGCGGCCGAATCGGCTGGATCGACCCCGCCGAGCAACTATCGATGAGCGCGGCCAACAGTCTGCTCAAGACCCTGGAGGAACCGCCCGCACGCTGTCATATCGTGCTGATGACCGATCGTGTATCGGCGCTAATGCCCACCATCCGCAGCCGCTGCCAGCTGTGGCGGGTGCCACCGCCGGCGCCTGCCGACGCAAGCGCCTGGTTGCAGACACAGGATATCGCCACAGAAGGGCTCGACGATGACAGCCTGCGCACGCCGTTCGCGGTGCTCGAACGTACCACGCGCGACTACGATGCGTTGACCCGGAACTGGGATACGGCGCTTTCGGACGTCATTCGAAACCGCGAAGACGTATCGTCGGCGGCCGCGCGGCTGGCCAAGGATCCACCCGATCTATGGCTGGACTGGCTGTATCGTCGCGCCAGTGCCTTGCTCTCGATTGCCCTGGGCGACACCCGCAATTCGTTCTTGCCCAAGCCGCTGGAGCAGATTGCCCTGAAGCTGGATCCGGCGGTTTTTCAGCCCTGGATGGCGCAGGTTGCGGGCACCGCCCGACTGGCACATAGCAACGCCGACTGGCAGCTGGTGATAGAGTCGTTGCTGTTGAACCTGAAAGGCAGTCTGAAGCGGAGGCCTGCGCAACCATGATGAGCGAACCCAATATCGCGAGCCAGTCAGGCATCGTTCGCATTGACATTGCCGACAAGAACGATCTGTACGCGGCCTACATGCCGTTCGTGAGCAACGGCGGGTTGTTCGTCGCTCAGGATACCCTCGGCCATTCCCGTTACGACATGGGCAGCGATGTGTTTCTACTGCTGCACCTGGTTCAGCAGAACGAGCGGCTACCCGTGGCCGGCAAGGTTGTCTGGCTTACGCCCCACGGTGGCGGTGCATTGCGCCCGGCCGGGATCGGCATCCAGTTCTCGTCTCAGGACAACGGTGCGACGCAGCGTAGACTCGAGACGGTGCTGGCCGGCATGCTCGAATCCAGCCGGGCCACGCACACGCTCTAGTCGCAAGGCGCCGCCGTCGCCGCCGGGAGCGCTGTGTTCGTTCAACCGGTCGCCGACGCCTTTCGCGGCGCATGGGCGGCAAACAACTGCTCGGCCAGCACCTGCTCGCTGGCGATGGCGCGCCAGACCATACCGAACATGGCCGGGGCCTTGGCGGCGAGAGGAGCCTTGCGACCCCGCACAAGCCACATGGCCACCGCGCGATTGGCCACGCCCCAAATGAAATCCGAGATCTCTATCTCGTCGACTTCATGGGTGAGAATGCCGCGTTCGCGTCCTTCGTTGATCACGCCCAGGAACACCGACATGAGTGCGGGCTGGCGAAAGGTATCGTCTTCGCGCCAGGTGTTGAGATAGACCGAGCTCAGGATGATCTGCGCGACTTTCGGGTTGCGCTCGAAATAATCCAGCAGTACCCAGAACACCTTGCGCAGACGATCCTCGAAGTTCTCGATGCCTTCCAGATGGTCGATCATGCGCGTGGCGAGATCGCCCAGCCAGGTATCGAGACTGGCGAACAGTACCGTCTCCTTGCTGCCGTAATACTTGTATAGCGTCTGCAGGCTGATGCGTGCATCACTGGCGATATTGATCAGCTTGACGCGATGAAACTCGCGTTCGGAGAACAGATCAAGCGCGGCGCTCTCGATACGCTGCCGGGTAGCGGGATCCAACTGTGAAAGCGTGCGCTGACGTTCGCTGGTCGTGCGGGGATATCTGTCGATCAAAGGTAATCACCATTACGCCGGATAATGTGGGTAACTTTAGCAACCCGGCGCGTCTCACCCAAGTTTATGTAAGTGCTTGGAATAATTGTACGCAATCTGAGATTGCGCAGGGTAATCAGCCTCAATGGTTAGATTGATCGATCGCGAGATAATGTCGATTATCTTTGTGTGCCACGATACGCCAGCGTATAGTTGATTTCATGGTCGACGCGTGTCAGGCCCCGATCCATGCACGGCGCGCGTTCCAAACCGAATCACGAAACTCACGGAGACGCCATGTTTGCCACGTTATTGAACAAGATCAACGAAGCGAAACTGCTGCCGAACATCTCGGATACCGAGCGCCAGGCGCTGGAGGCCGGGTCGGTCTGGGTCGACGGGCAGTTCTTCAGTGGTAATCCGGATTTCGGCGCCATGATGGCCGAATCCTATCCGCAGCTGAGCGCCGAGGAGCAGGCATTTTTGGACGGGCCGGTGGAAGAGCTGCTGCACATGGTGGACAAGTGGGAACTGCGTGAAACACGCCGCATTCCCGAGCATATCTGGCAGTTCCTGCGCGACAAGGGCTTCTTCGGGCTGATCATTCCCAAGGAATACGGTGGATCCGGGTTTTCCGTGCTGGGCCGCAGCGCAGTGATGATGAAGACCTCGGGGCTGGGACCCATCGGTACGCTGATCGTGATCCCGAACACCCTGGGCGCAGCGGAACTGTTGATCGCCTACGGCACCCAGGAACAGAAGGACAGCTATCTGCCGGGTCTGGCCACGGGTGAATACGTACCCTGTTTCGGTCTCACCGAGCCGACCGCCGGCTCCGACGCGGCATCGATCAAGGCCGAAGGCGTGGTATTCAAGGACGACGACGGCGAAGCCAAGATCCGCCTCAACTTCTCCAAGCGTTATATCACCCTGGCGCCGGTCGCCAATCTGGTGAGTCTGGCCTGTTCGCTGCATGATCCGGACAACCTGCTCGGCAAGGGCGAACATCCCGGCATCAGCGTCGTCATGCTCAAGAAAGGCATGGAAGGACTCAAGCTCGGCGATCATCACCTGCCGATCTCGGCTTTCGACAACGGCACCATTATCGGTGAAGACGTGGTCGCGCCGGCGGCCGACATCGTCGGCGGCGCCGATGGCGCCGGTCAGGGCTGGCGCATGCTCATGGAACAGCTTGGCGGCGGGCGCGCCGTATCACTGCCGGCGGGCGGCGTGGCGCTGGCTAAAGCCAGTGCCGCCGCGGTCGGCCCGTACAGCATCGTGCGTGAACAGTTCGGCATCCCGATCGGCCTCATGGAAGGCGTCGAGGCCAAGGTCGCCCGCATCGCGGCGCTGACCTACACGATGGAATCCGCGCGCATCTACGTCTGTGCGGGCGTCGACAACGACAATCACCCGCCGGTGATATCCGCGATTCTCAAGCAGCAGACGACCGAAGTCGGCCAGCAGTTGGTCATCGACGGCATGGACATCATGGCCGGCGCCGGCGTGATGCAGGGGCCGAACAATATTCTCGGTTCCGGCTATATCAGCGCGCCGGTCAGCGTCACCGTCGAAGGGGCGAATATCCTCACCCGCACGCTGATGATCTTCGGCCAGGGCGCGGTGCGCTGCCACCCCTACGCACTACCGACCCTGAACGCCATTCAGGAAGATGACGTGCCCGCTTTTCGCAAGGCGATACTCGGCTGGCTCGGTCATTCCACGGTCAACTTCTTCCGCGGCATCGTGCGCAGCGTCACGCGTGGACGCACGGTCAGCAGCCCGGTCAAGGGTGAGACCGCTCAGTACTTTCGCAAGCTGGGCTGGGCGGCGTCACGGTTCGCCTTCATGACCGACCTGGCCATGTTCCTGGTGGGCGGCAAGCTCAAACAGCGCGGCAAGCTGTCCGGTCGCTTCGCCGATGCACTGTCGTGGATGCTGTTCGGCCTGACCACGCTCAAGCGCTTCGAAGCCGAGGGCCGTCGCGAGGACGATCTGCCGGTGGTGCACTGGGCGCTGCGTTACAGCCTGTTGCAGGTCCAGCAGGCGTTCGAAGGCATTTATGCCAACTTCAACGTCCCGGTGATCGGCTGGTTCCTGCGTTATCCGGGCCGTTTCTGGCTACGTATCAACCCGTTGTCGACCGGCCCGACGGATGCCATGGACCGGGCCGCCGCCGCGAGTATTCAGAAGCCGGGCGAGCAGTACGAGCGTATTGCCCTGGGCGGTCTGGGTACGCCGCGCGACGACGAACCCGGCATGGGCCGTCTGCTGCATGCCTGGCGGCTGGTGAGTGCGGCCCAGGGGCCGACCCTGAAGGTGCGCAAGGCGCTGCACAAGAAGCAGATCAAGGCGGCCGGACTGGTCGAGGCGCTGGATCCCGCGGTCGAGGCCGGCGTGATCAGCGCCGACGAGGCCGGCCAGATCCGGGCAGCCGAAACCGCGCGTCTCGCGGCCATCCAGGTCGACGTATTCGACAAGGACGACTACTACCACGATGCGCTGGCCGACAACGGCGAGCAGGAGGCGCCTCGGTTCGACCGCGCCGCCAACCAGTAACCGGGCAGCCGTACCCGGATCGAAGGCCGGCACCTGCACGGGTGCCGGCTTTTTTGTGGGTCATGAATTCGGAACGCGGCCGGGGTTCGGGCCGTGACCGTGGCCCGTTTTCATCTTCTCACTCAACCCGCCACGCTGAAGCATTCACGTAAACCGTCTAACGAAAACCGACCCGAAAATAGGGCACACTCGAAGATCCACTAATTCGAAACAGGGGATTTCAATGGGCTTGCGCAACACCCGCCTGGAATACGGCAGCGTGGCGAAGTGGTTGCATTGGAGCGTCGCCGTTCTGCTGACGGGTTCGTACGTGACGATGTACACCCGCATGTGGTTCACGGAAAAGGACACCTACTGGCACGGCACGTTGATTCACTGGCATTTTTCGATTGGCCTGAGCATTGGCTGTCTGATGCTGCTGCGCCTGCTCTGGCGCCAGAGCAACGAACGCCCATCGCTGCAATCGCTGTCACCCCGACATCGACAGGGCGCCCGGCTGTCCCACGCGCTGCTCTATTTCCTGCTGCTGTTCATGCCGTTCTCGGGCTATGTCAGCACCGGGGCGGACACCCATTTCTTCGGCCTGTTCGATATCACCGCGTTCAAGGACACGGCGCTGTTCCAGACCACCGGCCTGAACGCAGACCTGCTCAAGCCACTCAAGACGCTGCATCACTGGTTCGGCGCATGGCTGGTCTGGACGCTCGTGCTGGTGCATGCCTGCGCGGGGCTGTTTCATCATTTCGGCAGACGCGACGACATCCTGCGACGGATGACGAGCGGGATAGCCGAAAAGTAGCGCGCACGGCGTCTTCGAGAACGGCCGTTGCGACTTCGCAGAGCGCCGCAACGGCGTCCGCTATCGGCTCGATTGACCCGGCAAATACAGTTCGCTCGTGGCAGAATGCCTCGCATGAGCACAGTCCTTGAAAACGACCCGTCCGAGCGACGGGTCAACAGCGCCGGCTATACGCTCGGCGAAGAGATCGCCAACGCCATCACCTCGGGCATCGGCACCGCGCTGTCGATCGCCGGGCTGGTGGTGATGGTGGTCTACGCTGCCCTCTACGGCAACGTCTGGCATGTGGTGAGTGTCACCATCTTCGGGGTCAGCCTGATCCTCAGCCACCTGTCGTCGACGCTGTACCACGCCGTGCACCCGCCGCGCGCCAAGAACGTGCTCAAGGTCTTCGATCATCTGGCGATCTATGTGCTGATCGCCGGTACGTATACGCCGTTCACGCTGGTGAACCTTCGCGGTGGCTGGGGCTGGGGCCTGTTCGTGGCGATCTGGGCGCTGGCGATCGGCGGCGTGGTGATCAAGCTCACGCGCCTGAACCAGGTCCCTTATCTGTCGACAGCGTTCTATGTGGCCATGGGCTGGATCGTGGTGCTCGTGATCGGCCCGGTGATCGAACACGTCGCACCCGGCGGCGTCTGGCTGCTGCTGGCCGGCGGTATCTCGTACACGGTAGGCGTGGCGTTCTATGCGTGGAACGGGCTGCACTACAACCATGCGATCTGGCATCTGTTCGTGATCGGCGGCAGCGTGTTTCATTTCTTTGCCGTGCTGTTCTACGTGATACCGCTCGCGCCCTCCGCGATCAGCCTGCTCCAGTGAGCGTGACGGCCGACCCCACACCGCTTTCCGTTCTGCAGAGCGTATTCGGCTACGACGCGTTTCGCGGCCGTCAGGCCGAGATCATCGACAGCGTCTGCGCCGGGCGCGATGCGCTCGTACTCATGCCCACTGGCGGCGGCAAGTCGCTGTGCTATCAGATACCCGCGCTGGTTCGGCCCGGCGTGGCCGTGGTCGTGTCGCCCCTGATCGCGCTGATGTCGGATCAGGTGGCCGCCTTGCGCCAGCTCGGCGTCAACGCCGCATTCCTCAATTCGACCCTCGACGGCCGCGCTCAGAATAAGATCGAACGCGGCATGCGCGACGACTCGCTCGACCTGCTCTACGTGGCGCCGGAACGGCTGATGCAGGCGCGCACGCTCGATCTGCTGCACGGCTGCAATGTATCGCTGTTCGCCATCGACGAGGCCCACTGTGTCTCGCAATGGGGCCACGATTTTCGCCCCGAATATCGGCAACTCGCGGCACTCGCGGATCAGTTCCCGCAAGTACCACGCCTCGCACTCACCGCCACCGCGGACATGCCGACGCGCGCGGAAATCATCGAGCGTCTGCGCCTGGAGGCGGCCGATACCTATCTGCACAGCTTCGATCGGCCGAATATCCGCTATCGCGTGGCCGAACGCGGCAAGGCCCGCGACCAGCTGCTGGATTTCATCGACCGCGAGCACGACGGCGACGCCGGCATTGTTTACTGCCTGTCGCGGCGCAAGGTCGAAGAGACCGCGGACTGGCTCAACGGCCGGGGCAAGACCGCGCTGGCCTACCACGCCGGTCTGCCGGCACAGCTGCGGGATCATCACCAGTCGCGGTTTCTGCGCGAAGAGGGCGTGATCATCTGCGCGACGGTCGCCTTCGGCATGGGCATCGACAAGCCCGACGTGCGCTTCGTCGCGCATCTGGACCTGCCCGCCAGCGTCGAAGCCTATTACCAGGAAACCGGACGCGCGGGCCGCGACGGCGCCGCGGCCGACGCCTGGATGCTGTACGGGCTCAACGACGTCATCCAGCGCCGCCGCATGATCGAGCAGGGCAATGCGCCGGATGAACGCAAGGGCGTCGAGCGCGCCAAGCTCGATGCCATGCTCGCCTACTGCGAACTCGCCAGCTGCCGGCGTATCCACCTGCTCGGCTATTTCGCCGAGACGCTGGAAAACCCCTGCGGCAACTGCGATACCTGTCTCAATCCGCCGGACACCTGGGACGCCACCCGCGCCGCGCGTATGGCCCTGTCGGCGGTCTACCGCACCGGTCAGCGTTTCGGCGCCGGCTATATCGTCGATCATCTGCGCGGCGTCGAATCCGATCGCGCCAGCACCACGGGCCACGCCCAGCTATCGACGTTCGGAGTCGGCGCAGATATCGAGGTAGGCAAGTGGCGCTCGGTCGTGCGGCAGCTGATCGCGCTCGGCTATCTGCAGGTCGAGCACGAACGCTTCGGCGGTTTGCGTCTGGCCGGGCAGAGCAAGGCGCTGATCAAGGGCGAGCAGACACTGGAGCTGCGCGTGGATCGCAGTGCCAAGCGCAGCCGCAGCCGCCTGAAGAAGGACCTGCCGCCGATCGAGATCGAGGACGAACCGCTGTGGGAAGCGCTGCGCGGGCTGCGTACCGATCTCGCCAAGGAACAGGACGTGCCCCCGTACGTGATCTTCCACGACGCCACGCTGCGGGAAATGCTCGCCCGCCGGCCCACCAGCAAACACGAACTCGAAGACGTACCCGGCGTCGGCGAAAAGAAACGTGACGCCTATGGCCGTGCCTTCATCGACCTGATCGCGGCCCACAGCGCCTGAAACGACGCCGGTCGGGCGTGCCGCGTCGTCAATCGCGATGGTGGCCGGAACATGGAAGCGCTGATCGCGCACATGTCCGACGACTCGCTCGCCGGCTGCGGCAGGCACCCGGCGGTGACCGCGAGTCGGCGCCCGGTACGCGGGAGCAGTTCGGCAAGCTGTTCGCGGTCTGTGCCATTCGGGCGCCCACTGCCCGGTCGAATAGCCGGGTATCGCCCCACCGTCGTACGCCCGCGCCCCGGCACGCCGCCGGACAATCGAAAGAACCTCGAGGTGTGCCGGCCGGTGGATCTGACGTCGTTCGCCGCGATCGGTGCGACACCGCGAACGAGCGCGGCCCCTCGCGGCGCGCGTGCTCACCGCATCGACCTTTTTCGGGGCTGAAAGCAGCGCTTTTGCCGATCATGCTCACGACCGTGCTGTATGCAGGCGTGCGCATACCTGTGTAGTCTTGCGAACACGCTGGAGCGAATCTGGCGTGTGACCCGAGCCCGAAGATACTGAGCTATTGCTCAATGGCAGCGGGTGTTGGCGGGCCTACCTGCCGTGAAAGCCGCGGAACGGCGCCCGACCTCAGTCCGATCGCCTCTTGCTGCGACGTCGGCGCACAGTACGCGCCGCGAACGGACATGGCGCTTTTTGCCGCTATCCCGCATCGCTTACCTATGCGGACGGCACGGGCCTTGCTTTATTCCGCTGGGACCTTGCGGCGTTCGAAAGTGAACAAGCGTCGCGCGCTGCAAAGCGCCCGGCTGCGGCAAGGCGCTTGCCCGACAATTCGATCCGGATGATATCGACCTGACTATGCGAAGACCCAACATCCTCGTCATCATGGCCGATCAGGTAAACGGCACCCTGTTCGCCGACGGCCCCGCGCAGTTCCTGCACGTGCCGCATCTGCGCAGCCTGGCCGAACGCTCGGTGCGCTTCAGCAACGCCTATACGCCCAGCCCGCTGTGCGCGCCCGGTCGCGCCGCGTTCATGTCCGGGCAGCTGCCGTCACGCACGGGCGTGTATGACAACGCGGCCGAATTCCCGTCGAGCGTGCCCACCTGGGCGCATCATCTGCGGCGGGCCGGCTATCGCACCTGCCTGTCCGGCAAGATGCATTTCGTCGGCCCCGACCAGTTGCACGGTTTCGAGGAGCGGCTGACCACCGACGTCTATCCGGCCGACTTCGGCTGGACCCCGGACTACCGTCGTTCGGACGAGCGCATCGACTGGTGGTATCACAATCTCGGCTCGGTGACCGGCGCCGGCGTGGCCGAAATCAGCAACCAGATGGAATACGACGACGAGGTCGCGTTCCTGGCCGAACAGAAGCTGTTCGATCTCTCACGCGGCCACGATGAGCGGCCGTGGTGCCTGTGCGCGAGCTTCACCCACCCCCACGATCCCTATGTGGCGCGCCGCCGGTTCTGGGATATGTACGCGGACTGCGCGCATCTTCAGCCGGAGGTCGACCCGATCGCCTACGCCGATCAGGACCCGCATTCGCAGCGACTGTTCGAGGCCAACAACTATCGCAACTTCGATATCCGGCCGGAACACGTGGGCAACGCGCGGCGCGGTTACTTCGCCAATATCTCGTATATCGACGACAAGATCGGCGGCATTCTCGACGTGCTCGAGCGCACGCGTATGGCCGACAACACCATCGTGCTGTTCGTGTCCGACCACGGCGACATGCTCGGCGAGCGCGGGCTGTGGTTCAAGATGAGTCCGTTCGAAGGCTCGGCTCGCATCCCGTTGATGATCAGCGCGCCGGGGCTGGCGCCCGCGCGTGTCGACACGCCGGTGTCCTCGATCGACGTCAACGCCACGCTCGCCGATCTGGTGGGTATCGATCTGGCCGCGATCGAGCCCTGGACCGACGGTCAGTCGCTGTTGCCGCTGGCCCGGGGCGAACCGCGTGATGCACCCGTCTACATGGAATACGCCGCCGAAGGCAGCCAGGCGCCGCTGGTGTCGATCCGCCAGGGGCGCTGGAAATACAACCACTGCACGATCGATCCGCCGCAGCTTTTCGATCTGGATAACGATCCGCGGGAGTTGGAAAACCTCGCGCCCGACCCGGCCCACGCCGAAACCTGTCGCCTGTTCAGTGCACAGGTTGCACAGCGCTGGGATCTGGATCGATTCGATGCCGAGGTGCGGGAAAGTCAGGCACGACGGCTGATCGTGTACGACGCGTTGCGTAACGGCGCATATTACCCATGGGATTTCCAGCCGCTGCAGGCGGCATCCGACCGCTATATGCGCAATCACCACGACCTGAACGAACTAGAGGACGCGCAACGCTTTCCGCGCGGTGAGTAGTCACGAATCAGAACGACGCGCCGGCAGGATACCGCGCGTCTTTTCAGGGGGAACTCGATGAACACAGACAACGACAACGCAAACGCCGTTACCGAGGACCGACTCAATCCGGTCGTATTCTACGGCTCGGTGATCGGCATCGTGGTCTTTTCCGTGCTGACCATGCTGTTCACCGAACAGGCGAGTCTGGTCATCGACACGATCATGGCGTGGATCGCAAAAAGTTTCGGCTGGTACTACTTTCTGACGGTCATCATCTATCTAGTGTTCGTCATCGGCGTCGCGGTGTCGCGCTTCGGCAACATCCGGCTCGGGCCGGAAGAGTCCACGCCGGATTTCAATATCTTTTCCTGGGCGGCGATGCTGTTTTCCGCGGGCATCGGTATCGGCGTGATCTTCTACGCCATCGCCGAACCGCTGACACAGTTCTATAACGCCCCCAATGCGCCGGCCGACCAGGCCAGCGCCGCGCGCCACGCCATGGAACTCACCTTTCTGCACTGGGGCATATCCGGCTGGGCGATCTATTCGCTGATCGGCATGGCGCTGGCGTTTTTCAGCTATCGCTACGATCTGCCGCTGACCATTCGTTCCGCACTTTATCCGTTGTTCGGCGACCGTATTCATGGCGGCATCGGCCACGCCGTGGATATCGCTGCGGTGCTGGCCACGGTATTCGGCATTGCCACGGCGCTGGGTATCGGCATCATCCAGCTCGGCTTCGGGCTGGACTACATGTTCGGCATTCCCAACACTACGCTCACGCAGGTCGTGCTAGTGGTGATGATCGTGGCGTTCGCCACCATTTCCGCGGCGACGGGGGTGGAGAAGGGCATCCGCCGCCTGTCCGAGTTCAATATCCTGCTGGCCATCGTGCTGCTGGTGTTCGTGCTGGTCACCGGCAAGACATTGTTCCTGCTCAACGCAATGGTCACCAATCTCGGCGACTATCTGAGCCATTTTCTGACGTTGTCGATGAACACCTATGCCTTCGATCGCCCGACCGAATGGCTCAATTCCTGGACCCTGTTCTTCTGGGCCTGGTGGATTGCCTGGGGCCCGTTCGTGGGGCTGTTTCTGGCTCGCATCTCGCGCGGCCGCACGATCCGGCAGTTCGTCGTCGGCACGATGACGCTGCCGATCCTGTTCATGATGATCTGGATGTCGCTGCTGGGTAACAGCGCGATCGACCTGGCCATCAACGGCGGCACCGATTTCGGCCAGCAGGTGCTGGCCAATCCGCCGTCGGGTATCTATCTGTTTCTGAGCGCCTATCCCTGGCCGCTGGCCTCGACGCTGGTGGTGAGCGTGCTCGGCATCGTATTCTTCGTCACCTCGGGTGATTCGGGCGCGCTGGTGCTGTCCAATTTCACGTCCATCCTCAAGGACGTGAACAGCGACGCGCCCGTATGGATGCGGGTGCTGTGGTCGGCCATCATCGGCGTGCTCACGCTCGCACTCCTGCTTGCCGGCGGCCTGTCGACGCTGCAGAGCGCGGTGGTGATTACCGGTTTGCCGTTTTCGATCGTGATGTTCTTCATGATGGCCGGGCTCTACAAGGCGCTGAAGATGGAAGCCGTCAAGCAGGACAGCCAGCGCGTGAGCCTGCCCGGGCATCTGTCCAGCCGAACCCTCAGCGCCGGACGCGAGGCGATCAGCTGGCAGCGGCGTCTGTCGCGGGCAATGAGCTTTCCCAGTTACCGCCACGTGGTGCGTTACCTGGACCGCGAAGTCCGTCCCGCCCTGGACGAGGTCGCCGGGGCGCTGCGCGAGCAGGGCGTGGCGGTCGAAGTGAGTGAAGGCGACGAGGATAAAAAGCATCTGTCTCTGGACGTATCGCTGGCCGACGAACAGAACTTCAGTTACCAGGTATGGCCGCGGCAGTTCACCACGCCGACATTCGCAATTCGGGCACAGCGCGCGAACGCCGAGTACTACCGCCTCGAGGTGTATCTCACCGAAGGCAGTCAGGGCTATGACCTGATGGATTATTCGAAAGCGCAGGTGATCGATGACGTACTCGATCAATACGAGACGCATCTGCATTTCCTGCACCTCAATCGGGCCGCGGCCGGCCACACGAGCATTCCGGACGCGCAGACGTAGCCATCGCGGCCGTCGGCGCGACGACCGGCGGCCCGTTTTGCGAGCGCCTCCTGGGCCAGCCTTCACCGCCAATCTTGACTAGGCGCGGCGATCAGTATGTGGTGTGCATCATTTTCAGCATGGAGCCCTCGCTCGATGAAGATCCCGTCACGCTGCACCAAGTCGCTCGGCATCGAAACGCCGATCATCCAGGCGCCGATGGCCGGTGGCACCACCACCCCCGAACTGGTCGCCGAGGTTTCCAACGCCGGCGGGCTGGGCTCGCTCGGCGCGGGCTATATGGCGCCCGCGGCGCTCGACGACGCCATAGACGATATCCGCTCGCTCACCGAGCGGCCTTTCGCGGTCAATCTGTTCGTGCCACGGCCACCGACCGAAGACGCCGAGCGCGTCGAACGCAGCAACACCCGCCTGGATATATTCAGGGGCGAACTCGGCATCGAGCGTCCCGTGCCGCCCGAGCGCTATGCGCCATCTTTCGAAGCCCAGTTCGAGGCTGTGGTCATGGCCCGTGTGCCAGTGTTCAGCTTCACCTTCGGCGCATTGGACGTGACTCAGGTGGAACGACTCAAGGACGCCGGATCGGGCGTCATCGGCACGGCGACCACCGTCGCCGAGGCCGTGGCGCTGGAAAAGACCGGCGTGGACATGATCGTCGCTCAGGGTTCCGACGCCGGCGGCCATCGTGGCACGTTCCTGCATCCGTTCGAACAGGCGCTCATCGGCACGATGTCGCTGGTGCCGCAGGTCGCCGACGCCGTCACGGTGCCGGTGATCGCCTCCGGCGGGATCATGGACGGTCGCGGCGTGGCCGCCGCCTTCATGCTCGGCGCCAGTGCGGTACAGATGGGCAGCGCATTTCTGCTGTGCCAGGAAAGCGGGGCGAATCCGGCGCATCAGCGTGCTCTGCTGGATGAGGGCGCGGTCGATACCACGGTCACGCGGGCCTTTTCCGGCAAGCCAGCGCGCGGCATACGCAATCGATTCATCACCGATATGGCCGATCTCGAATCGACGCTGCCCGACTATCCGATCCAGAACGCCTGGACCAAGGACGTGCGCGCCGCCGCCAGCAAGCAGCGCCAGCCGGAATTCATGTCGCTATGGGCCGGCCAGGCGGCACGGCTCGGCCGCCAGACCACGGCACGCCAGTTGGTGGCCGATATCCGCGACTACCTGCGTAGCGTTTGATGTAACTGCCGAGGAGGCCGCCCTTACAGCGAGGCGGCCAGGGTGGCGGCCTCGCGGATGGCGCGCTTGGCATCGAGTTCCGCGGCCAGCTTGGCACCGCCGACGATATGGTTCTTGATACCACGCTGTTTGAGTGCATCGGCCAAATCGCGGCGGGTTTCCTGACCGGCGCAGATCACGATCGTGTCGACATCGAGCACCCGTGCTTCGTCCTTGACCCGGATATGCAGGCCGGCGTCGTCGATCCGCTCGTAGGCCACACCGCCGAGCATCTCCACGCCCTTGTGCTGCAACGAGGCGCGATGCGCCCAGCCGCTGGTCTTGCCCAGGCCGCGACCGACCCTGTCGTCGGTGCGCTGGAGCAGAAATACCGCGCGCGGCGACGGCGAGGGCATGGGTTTCTTCAGGCCGGCGCGGTTCGCAAGCGTCGAGTCCACACCCCATTCATCGTAGAACAGCTGTGTGTCCTCGGCGGGGGACGGGCGGCTGTGGGTCAGAAACTCGCTGACGTCGAAGCCGATGCCGCCCGCACCGATCACGGCGACCCGCGCGCCGGCCTCGACGCGGCCATGGATGACGTCGACATAGGATGCGACCTTGGGGTGCTCGATGCCGTCGATCGCGGGCGTGCGTGGATTCACGCCGGTGGCGATCACGATCTCGTCGAATCGCTGGTCCTGCAGATCGCCTGCGTCGACGCGGGTGTCGAGTTTGAGCGTCACGCCGGTGAGTTCGATCTTGCGCTTGTAGTAGCGCAGCGTTTCATAAAACTCTTCCTTGCCCGGAATCCGCTTGGCCATGTTGAACTGGCCGCCAATCTCGGGCGCGCTGTCGAACAGCGTGACCGCATGGCCGCGCTCGGCCAGCCGTGTGGCGGCTTCCAGCCCGGCCGGGCCGGCCCCGACAACCGCGATTTTCTTGATGTGTTTGGCGGGCGGGAAATTGAGCGTGGTCTCGCTGCCGGCGCGAGGATTGACCAGGCAGCTGGCGCGTTTCCATTTGAAGGTATGGTCCAGGCAGGCCTGATTGCAGGCGATGCAGGTATTGATCTCGTCGGCGCGCTCGGCGGCCGCCTTGTTGACGAATTCCGGGTCGGCAAGAAACGGCCGCGCCATGGACACCATGTCAGCGGTGCCGTCGGCGAGCAGGCCTTCGGCGACGTCCGGCATGTTGATGCGATTGGTGGTCACCAGCGGCAGGGCGACTTCGCTCTTGAGTTTCTTGGTGACCCAGGCGAAGGCCGCGCGCGGCACGCGTGTGACGATAGTGGGCACGCGCGCCTCGTGCCAGCCGATACCGGTATTGATGAGCGTCGCGCCGGCGGCCTCCACCGCCTTGGCCAACTGTACGATCTCCTCCCAGCGCTGGCCGTTTTCGACCAGATCGAGCATCGACAGACGATAGATGAGAATGAAATCGGGCCCGACCGCCTTGCGGATGCCTTCGACGATCTCGACCGCAATCCGCTGGCGGTTCTCGACACTGCCGCCGTATTCGTCGTCGCGGTCGTTGACCCGCTCGACCAGGAACTGGTTGATGAGATAGCCCTCCGAACCCATCACCTCGACGCCGTCGTAGCCGGCTTCGCGGGCGAGCTCGGCACAGCGGATATAGTCGCGAACGGTGCTTTTGACGCCTTGAGTAGTGAGCCGCTTGGGCTTGTAAGGGGTAATCGGCGATTTGCGATCGGACGCGGACACGATGAACGGATGGTAGCCATACCGACCCGCGTGCAGAATCTGCATGCAGATCTTGCCGCCCTCGGCATGCACCGCGCGGGTGATCTTGCGGTGCGGCCAGACGTGCAGGCGATGGCTCATCTGACCCGCCATCGGTGATACCCAACCCGCCACGTTCGGTGCAATACCGCCGGTGACGATCAGTCCGGCGCCGCCGGCCGCGCGCTCTGCGAAATAGGTCGCCAGCTCATCGTAGTGCCAGAAGAAGTCCTCCATACCGGTATGCATGGAGCCCATCAATACCCGGTTCTCAAGCGTGGTGAAACCGAGATCCAGCGGCTCGAAGAGTTTCGGATAGGTCGGATGCGTCACGGTGGTGTCTCACGGAGTGGGCGGCTTCAGACGAAAGTGTAGCTTTTCGGTTTTGGTAATGGAGACTACCGCGTGGGTGGGCGTTCGAGCCTCGCGATCCGCCAGCAGGAACAGGATTGTCGCTCGACGACGCGTGTGTCAGTCTCGATCGAGAAGGAGAGTGCGGCATGACAACAATTCAATCGCACGTGGAGGAGATCGAGCACGTTGCCTCCGGTGGCACGAGTGTGCGTGACCAACCGGTGGTGCAGTCGTGGCTGCGCTGCCTCAACGACTACAAGCTCGATCCTTCGGCCCCGCAGCGGGCCTACATTGTTCCCCACGCGACGTTGCGCGAACACCAGGAACAGGCGGAGGAGCTGATCCGCATCAGTCGGTCCGGCCTGTCGACCCTATTTGACCACGTGGCCGAACAGAATTATGTGCTGCTGCTCTCCGATGCCCGCGGCGTCGCTGTCGATTATCTCGGCCATCCGCGCATGGATCGCGAACTGCGCAAGGCAGGGCTTTACCTGGGTGCGGAGTGGTCGGAGAGCAGGGCAGGCACCTGTGCAGTCGGCGCATGCATGGCCAGTCGCGAAGCTGTCGTGATTCATCAGGACGATCATTTCGATCCCACGCATACCGGACTCAGTTGTACCGCCGCGCCGATATTCGACACGCTCGGAGATCTGGCCGCAGTGCTCGACATCTCGCAGCTGTGTTCACCCACCGCCAAGACCAGTCAGCAACTCGCGCTGAATCTTGTGACCGCGACGGCACGCCGCATCGAGTTGGCCAATCTCGTGGCGCGGACCCGCGACGAATGGGTACTGCGACTATCGCGGCTGCCGGATTTTCTCGATATCGATCCGGACGCCGCGATTTCGCTGGACGGCTCCGGCCGTATCACCGGGATGACCCACGGCGGCTTTGACGCCCTGAGACGCGCGGTCGGCATGCAGGTACCGGCGACGAGAGCACTACTGGGTCAGCCCATTTCGCGGTTTTTCGATCTGGAGATCGACGATCTACCGCGCTACATGCGCGGCCGACCCGCCGGTGAACGTCTGCTGCATGCAAACGGTGAACCCCTGTGCTTCGCCAGTGCGATGTCGCCAGCCAAGCCGCATGCACGACGTGCCGCAGCCGCGTCGCAGCCGCTACCGGGCGCCTTATCGGCGCTGAGTTTCGGCGATGCCCACATGGATGCGATTCAGCATCGGGCGGCTCGTTTCGGCGCACGCTCCATTGCCATGCTCATCCAAGGCGAAACTGGTACCGGCAAAGAGATGCTGGCCCGAGCCATCCACGAGTCTTACGGCCGCCGGGGCGCGTTCATCGCGGTGAATTGCGCCGCAATCCCCGAGCACCTGATCGAATCGGAACTGTTCGGTTACGTCCCCAACGCCTTCACCGGTGCGGCCAAGAGTGGCAAGACCGGACTGATAGAGGCCGCCGACGGCGGCACGCTGTTTCTCGACGAGATCGGCGATATGCCCACGGCTTTGCAGAGTCGCCTGCTGCGCGTGCTCTCCGAGGGTGAAGTCACGCCAGTGGGTGGTCACAAACCGCGCCCCGTGCGCTTGCAGGTGATTTCCGCCACGCACCGCCAACTCGCCGAACTCGTCGCCGAGGGCCGTTTTCGTGAAGATCTCTACTATCGGCTGAACGCGGCCACGCTGCGCCTGCCCGCGCTGCGCGAACGACAGGACTTCGATGCACTGGTCAATCATCTCCTTCGGAACATATGCGACCGCTACGATGAGGAATATCGGCTTGAGGAGAGTGCCTGCCGGATCCTTCGCCAGCACGACTGGCCCGGCAATCTGCGCGAGCTTCGCAACGCCTTGGAAGTCGGCTGCGCGCTGTGTGAAAACCATGTCGTGAAGGCGGCGGACCTACCGGCAGACGTGCGCCACGGCGAGTCTAGAGGCAGCGGTTTGTCGATCCAGCTGGCCGCTTGCGACGGCAATGTATCCGAACTGGCACGTCGGCTCGGCGTCAACCGCTCGACCGTGCATCGCAGACTTAAACGCGAAGGGTCAAGCTGACACCGACCAGACACCGGACGCCTTCATTACGATCTACGGCACAGCGCTTTGCCGCCATTTGCCGCACCCACTAGATGCAACACCTGTTGCAAGAACACGTTGCGCGATGCCTCGCCCGGCAATTATGCGCTCGATCTGATCGATTCTGTTTCTCTTTTCTAGTCAGTGCGTTGGTTCGCACTCACTCAGCCGGCATGGCAATTGCTCTGCTTGCTCTGATGCGCCCAAGGGCGCCGAGACTACAACTAAAACGCGAACCACAGCGGTCGTCGACGTAACGCACGGTGTAAACCATCCACGTCCGCGCGCCCGCTGCATGCATGAGGAGAGAGCGATGAGACTGGAAAAACATATAGCACTGGTTACCGGCGCGGGCCGAGGCATCGGCCAGGGTATCGCGCTGGCATTGGCAGACGCGGGCGCGGACGTCGCGGTAGCGGATCTCGATATCAACATCGCGCGCGAGACCGCCGCAAGAATCGAAAAGAGTGGTCGGCGCAGCATTGCGCTGCAGGTCGACGTGGCCGATCCGGATTCCGTGAACGCCATGATCGAAGGCGCAGAAGCGGCGCTCGGTCCACTGGGGATCACGGTAAACAACGCCGGGGTGATCAGCATCAAATCCGTCGGTGAACTCACTCTCGAGGACTGGGAACGGGTGATGCAGGTCAATGTCCGCGGCATCTTCCTGTGTACACAGGCCGCGCTGCGTGTGATGCGCCCGCGCGGGTTCGGACGGATCATCAATATCGCCTCGATCGCGGGCAAGATCGGTTTTCCGGACCTATCACATTATTCCGCCTCCAAGTTCGCCGTGATCGGCTTCAGCAATGCTGTGGCGAAAGAGGTGGCAGCCGAAGGTATAACCGTCAATGCGTTGTGCCCGGGCATTGTCGGCACTGGCATGTGGCGCGGTGAAGAAGGCCTGGCCGGACGCTGGCGCGAAGCGGGTGAGACCGAAGAACAGTCCTGGGCGCGCCATCAGAAAACGCTGCTGCCCCAGGGCGTTGCCCAGACACCGGCCGATATGGGGCAGTTGGCCGTCTATCTGGCGAGTGCCGAACACGTGACCGGTCAAGCCATCGCAGTTGACGGCGGCTTTTCGCTCTAACCGCGACTGCCACGGGGCTCGAGACTTCGTATTTGCGGATCCTCGGCCGTTCGATCTTCTTTAGCGAAGGGACGGTCGATGTTGTGGCTGTGTGCCACACCTGAGGCGAACACCGTTGCAGCACGCGTCGGCCAACACCCCGAAAACAGACTTAAAAAAACAGAACTTCAATGACAACAAAACGTTGCCCGATTGGTCCGCGTTTTGCTCTGCCGACAACGCGCCGGCTTCGCTTACAGTAATCTGGAGGAGAATCACAATGAAGGCACTTCGTTTTCATTCCGCAAAGGATTTGCGGATCGACGAAATTGAGACTCCACCCGATCCAGGGCCCGGCGAGGTTCGGGTAGAAAACCGTTTCGCAGGTATCTGCGGAACTGATCTGCATGAATACGCCTATGGGCCGATCTTCGTACCCAGAGAGCCGCATTCGTTCACTGGTGCAAGCAGCCCGCAGGTGCTCGGGCATGAGTTCGGCGGGGTAGTGACAGCGGTCGGGCGGGGCGTGGAGAACGCGCGCGAAGGCGATCGCGTGTCGATCCAGCCGCTGGTCATGCCCCGGACAGGAGACTACTACGCGGCCCGAGGTCTGTTCCATCTGAGCAGCGAATTGGCACTGGTGGGGCTGAGCTGGAACCATGGCGGTATGAGTGAAGCCGCGCTCGTGAATGATTACAACGTGTTCGTGATCGACGACGGCATGACTGATCGCCAGGCCGCTCTGGTCGAGCCCACAGCTGTCGCGGTATACGCCTGCGATCGCGGTGGGGTGGCTGCAGGCAACAGTGTTCTGGTAACCGGGGCTGGGCCGATCGGGATTCTTGCGCTGCTCGCCGCACGGGCGTCCGGCGCCAGCCAGCTCTTCGTATCCGACGTTAACGACAAGCGGCTAGACCTGGCAAGCGAGGCGGTACCAGGCGTGGTCACGATCAATCCGGCCGCTTCGGATGTCGGCGACACCCTGCGTGAGGCGACCGAAGGCCATGTGGGTTGCGACGTCGCGATCGAATGCGCCGGCAGCGAGCATGCCCTAAAAGCCTGTCTGGATAGTGTTCGCAAGCAAGGGGTAGTGGTGCAGACCGGATTGCATCCTGGAGAGAATCCGTTGAATTGGTTCGACGTGACGTTCAAGGATGTCGATATTCGCGGTTCATGGGCTTATCCGACGCATTACTGGCCACGGGTTGCACGCCTGATCACCAGCGGTCAGGTCCCGGCAGAGATGATCGTCACGCGCACGGTCTCGCTGAGCAATGCCATCGAGCAGGGCTTCGATGCCTTGCTCGATCCGACGGGCGATCAACTCAAGATACTTATCGACCTGAGTCAATGAAAAACCGACGACGTCCAACGTCGCACCAAGGAGGACATTCCATATGTTAGATACCACCGCAGCCACCCGCATTCAGAGCGTACTCTCGTCGCTGGACAGCGCCCTCGCCGACGAGAACCTCGACGCGGCGCTCGAACTGTTTGCCGACACCTGCTACTGGCGCGACCTCGTGTCGTTCACCTGGAACATCAAGACGGTCGAGGGCAAGGACCAGATTCGGGACATGCTCGGCCAGTGTCTGGCCAACGTCAGTCCACATGCCTGGCAAGTCGACGAAAGCGAGCCGGCGGTCGTCGAGGACGGTGTCGCCGAGGGCTGGATCCGGTTCGAGACGGCCGTTGCGCGCGGCTATGGCTATATCCGGTTGAAGGACGGGTTGATCTGGACGCTGCTCACGACGATGGTCGACCTCAAGGGCTACGAAGAGCCCGCGGGCGATAGCCGCCCCCTGGGCGCCAAGCACGGCGACCGGCAGGGTGAGATGACCTGGAAGGAGGAGCGCGAAGAGGAACTGGCGACGCTCGGGTTCGAGACCCAGCCCTATGTCGTGGTCATCGGCGGCGGGCAGGGCGGTATCGCCCTGGGCGCGCGCCTTCGCCAGATCGGCGTGCCTGCGATCATCGTGGAGAAAGACGAGCGCCCGGGCGACGCCTGGCGCAAGCGCTACAAATCCCTGTGCCTGCACGATCCGGTCTGGTACGACCATCTCCCCTATATCAAGTTTCCGAAGAACTGGCCCGTCTTTTCGCCCAAGGACAAGGTCGCCGACTGGCTCGAGATGTACACCCGCGTGATGGAGCTCAACTACTGGGGCGGCACCGAAGCTAAAAGCGCCCAATATGATGAGACCACAGGCACATGGAGCGTGCTCGTTGAACGCGATGGGCAGACAATCGAACTCAAGCCCAGCCACCTCGTGCTGGCAACAGGAATGTCGGCCAAGCCGAACATCCCCGCCATCGAAGGCCAGGACGTATTCCAGGGTGTGCAGGAGCACTCATCCCGGCACAAGGGGCCGGACGGCTTGCGGGGCAAGCGAGTCGCGGTGATCGGCTCCAACAACTCCGCCCACGATATTTGTGCCGCGCTGTGTGAGTCCGACGTTGACGTAACCATGATCCAGCGCTCGTCCACCCATATCAGTCGTTCCGAATCGCTGATGAAGTATGCGCTCGGACCGTTGTATTCCGAAGAGGCCGTCCGGAACGGGATATCGACGGAAAAGGCCGATCTCATCTTTGCATCGATACCTTATGCGTTGCTGGCCGATTTCCAGAAGCCGGTTTTCGACGAGATTCGTGAACAGGACGCCGATTTCTATCGCGCGCTCGAAGACGCCGGATTCATGCTCGATTTCGGGCCCGACAATTCCGGCCTTTTCATGAAATACCTGCGTCGTGCCTCCGGCTACTATATTGACGTCGGCGCGTCTCAGCTGATTATCGACGGCAAGATCAAGCTCGCCAGCGGTTCGGAAGTAAACCGGTTGACCGAGAACAGTGTGCTGCTCGAAGATGGGCGCGAAATCCCGGCGGACATCGTCATCTACGCCACCGGCTACGGATCGATGAACGGCTGGGCGGCCGATCTGATCTCGCAGGATGTCGCCGACAAGGTGGGCAAGGTCTGGGGATTGGGCTCCGACACGCCCAAGGATCCTGGGCCCTGGGAAGGCGAAGAGCGCAATATGTGGAAGCCCACCCAGCAGAAAGCCCTCTGGTTTCACGGCGGTAACCTAGCCCAATCAAGGCATTACTCCCACTACCTCGCGCTGCAGCTCAAGGCCCGTATGGAAGGACTTTCAACGCCGGTTTATGGCCTGCAAACGGTCCACCACAAGAGTTGACTCCGGCTTGAAGTGATTGACACGGGGGCCAAAAGGCCCCCGTCTTTTGCTTCGATCGTCACAATGAATCGAAGCGAGGCGCGGAGCCGCGCCACGGCCGCGTAACGGCCCGATAACCATGGGCATTGCGCAGGGCCACAGCGTCTGAAATCGGTCAGGGGCTTTCCCTAGATACCGTCCGGTTTTGCACAATTTGTCACGCATATGGGACAGGATCGCGTAAACTCTTGGTCAAATCGGCGTTTGATCACGATAAATGGTTGAGTTCAAAATCGTCGAACAGGCCGCGATCCAGCGGCTGGGCGATGCATCAATACTCGAAGGGCGTCTCATAGCCCCGGAGCCCCCCGAGTCGCTCGCGATGATCGGTGACGATCGTTATCTTTCGGTCATGTGTCGTCGCATCTTTCGCGCCGGGCTGACCCATCGCCTGGTCGACCAACGCTGGCCGGCGTTCGAAATTGCCTTCGATGACTTCTCTCTCGAGCGGGTCGCCGCACTCGAAGATACCGATCTGCAGCGCCTGTCACGCGATGAAAGCTTGATAAGGCACCGCAAGAAGATTTTTGCCGTGCGCGACAACGCTATCGCAATGCAGGCCATTGTCGACGAATTCGGCAGCTTCGGTGTCTGGCTGGCCGGTTGGCCCGAGGACGAGATTGTCGACCTGTGGCTGGCGTTGCGCGTGCGCTTCACTCAGCTTGGTGGCAACTCTGCACCCGCTTTCTTGCGTATGTGCGGTAAAGACACGTTTTTATTGACGAACTGGGTCGTTCGAGCGCTCGAAAAATGGGGTGCCTACGCAGGAAAGACAAGCAGTAAGGGCGCTTTGCAGGCCGTTCAGGACGTATTCAATCGCTGGGAGTCACAATCGGAACGTGACTATTGCCAGATCAGCCAAATTCTCGCTTTTTCAATTGATTGAACCAGGATCTTGATGCAAAAAACAACGTTTTTTACGCGTTTCGCGATATCCACGCTGCTCGCGATCGCGCTTGCAGGCCTGAGCGCCTGTGGCTCGGAAAACAACCAGCCGGTCAAGGTGACCGGCAATCTCACCTATAGCGGAGATCGGACGCTGCCCAAGTCCGCCACGGCTCGCGTCAGCATGTTCGAGCACCGTGAAGATGGCGGCGACAAACGTATCGTGGCAGAGCGCTCGTTGCATGAACTCGGCAAGAAGCCGATCGAGTTCGATATCGATGTCGCACGAGACCTCATCGATCCGGAAGGCCGTTACGGTCTGCGTGCGGAAATACTGGATACAGAAGGCAATATCCTCTGGCAGACGCGCGATGCGGCCACGATCAAGCCACTTGAGAAAAGAGATGCCGTATCACTTCAGCTCAAGCCGGTTCTCAAGGAGTCGAGTCTCGAGTTCAAGAAATATCAGTGTGACGACGGTTTCCTGCTGAGCGCCGCCGAACGCGATGACCGTGCGATTGTGAAGCTCGGTAACCGCCGGCTGGTTCTGAAGGAAAGCGCGAGTGGCTCGGGCGGACGGTATACAGACGAACACAACAACAGCCTCGATAACAGCAACGACCAGATGGCAGTCGTGATAGACGACGAAAAGCATGCGGACTGCAAACCTTTTACCGAGACAGCAGCAGGCGGGCAGGGCAAACCTCACGCAGTTGGGGATCCGGCCAACAGCGGCATTACGGTGCCACCCGAAGCCAGTGCGGCGGACAACGGCAAGCCGGAGAACAAGGGGGCTGTCGTTACCGGCAACGACACGGACGTAACGCAAAAGCCCCAGAAAGCCAATTAGCGCAGCGGGCTCTGCGCCGTCACCGGTCCACGGAATAGCCGCAATCAAGCAACCGTGCCGGCAGGGCCTGATGTCAAGATGCTGTACTCGCGAACAGCTTCACCAAGAACCTCAGCTTGCGTTGTTGCTCAGCGCAGGGCAGCGCTGCTGTCGCCCCGGCACCGGCCTCCAGCGGCAAACGGCGTTTGCTTGATCCGGTATCAATACGGCACTTGCTGCACACTCGGAATACGGCTCGGAGTGGCTGTCGCTGGCCTGTATCAGGCGACGCTCACGCGTCCGAATGCTCGGACGGTATCCGTTTGCCGTCGGATGCGCGCGCCAGATTGAGCACTGTCTGGGCGATCGACTGGGTGGTGGCCAGGGTATCGATAGTGCCGGAACGCAGAGCCCCGAGAATGCCGGTTACCTTGGTCGGCTCGCTGGCGGTCGCGATCACGTCCGGAATCTGGCGCAGGTGCTCGATCGTGAGCCCGATCACCCGCCCCAGCAGTGGTGTTTCCGCGAGATTGCCGTCGATATCGATGAAGTCGTAGCCCATGATGTCGCCGACCACGCCGAGATCACGGACCGTGGTGATCTCCTCGCTGGTGAACCAGCCCATGCGCACCATATTGCTGTCCTCGAGGATATCGCCGACGCCGACCAGTGCCACGTCCGCGTGCTGAGCCTTGTTCAGCGACTGCCGGACGGTGTCGTTGGCGAGCAGGGCGTCGCGGATGGTTTCGTCGGAAACGATGGCCGGCGCATACAGCGTCACGCTCTCGCCGCCGAAACGTAATGCGAGATGGCGGCAGATCTGGTCCGAGTTCATGGCCTCGCCGCCGCGATAGGAGCCCCCGATAGCGCATACGAAGCTGCAGTGCCGGCGCTGGTTCGAGACCACGTGCTGCGGCACCGCGCTCACGTTGCGTCCCATGCCGACGGCCACGACGCTCGTATCGGCAAGCGTCTGGTCCAGATAGCGGGCGACCAACCCGGCCAGCAGGTCGCGCTGACGCTCCGGATCCTTGTGATCGACGGAAATTATGGCCCGCTGAATACCAAAGCGTTCGATCAGCGCTTTTTCCAGCGGCGCCGTCTTTTCCGGCGGATGCTGGAGACGAACGCAGATCTCGACGATACCTTCCTTCACCGCCCGTTTGAGAAGGCGACCCACTTTCACCCGCGACATATCGAAGCTGGCGGCCAGCTCTTCCTGGGTCAGGCCGTCCACGTAATAGAGCTTGGCAATTTCAGTGAGTTCGTCGCTGGGCATAGTCTGTTCTCGGTGATCGCCGGCATCCGTTCGTTTGGTGAACAGCGTCCGGCTCGATCCGTTCATTTGAACGCAACGCGGTCAATTGTTCAAGCAATGATCTTTGGTGATCACTTTGCGCCGTCGAGGCCATTCGTCTATCGCACACGCGATAGCGGCCATAACTGATCGATTGCGCAGACAGAGCGGTCGACTAAAGTCTAAAACGGAAAAAAGCACCCACGCATTGACCGCCTCTGACCCACGGAATAGTATCGATACGACATAAACAAATGACCGTTTCGTGTTCACATGTTCACTCGCGGAAGCCGATCTCCGTGCTGTTAAGTGTACATATGGCAGAGATCGCAACCGCGCAGCGGCGAGTTTCCAAGCTCGAATGATGCGTCCGGCAATGCCTTGTCGCGATGACACGAAAGCCACGACCGAGGAGCCAACCCGTCATGCCCGAAGTTATCGACCGCCCCGAAAATGCCGTGCAGGCGAGCGAAATTCCCGGTTTCATGCAGGCAGTGGTCTGCTACGCGCCGGGCGACTACCGGATCGAGGAAGTCGAAGTGCCGACGCCCGGGCCGGGTGAAATCCTTTGCCGCGTGGAACTGGTCGGCATCTGCATGTCCGATGTGAAGGTCTACCACGGGGCACCGTCGTTCTGGGGCGACGAGACCCAGCCTCGATACGTGAAGCCGCCGATGATCCCGGGGCATGAGTTTGTCTGTCGCGTGGTCGCACTGGGCGAAGGCGCAGGCGAGGCAAAGAACGTCGAAATAGGCGACCGCGTGATCTCCGAGCAGATCGTGCCTTGTTGGGATTGTCGTTTCTGCAACCGCGGCCAGTACTGGATGTGTGACAAGCACGACCTGTATGGCTTCCAGAACAATGTCCAGGGCGCCTTCGCGCAGTACATGATCTTCACCCGGGAAGGCATCGTGCATCAGGTACCCGACCATGTGCCGGCTGAAGAGGCCGTGCTCACCGAACCGCTGGCCTGCTCGCTGCACGCCGCCGACCGCGCCCAGGTCACACCGGACGACGTCGTCGTGGTCGCGGGTGCCGGTACGCTGGGTCTGGGCATCATCGGCCAGATCGCGCTGCAGAGTCCGGCCAGGCTGATCGCGCTCGATCTCAAGCCCGAGCGCGCCGAGTTCGCCAGGCGCCTGGGCGCGGACGAGGTCTGGAACCCGGCCGAGGAAGACGTCTACCAGAAGATCAAGGACATCACCGACGGCTACGGCTGCGATATCTACGTCGAGGCCACCGGTCACCACGCCGCGGTAAACCAGGGTATTCATATGCTGCGCAAGCTGGGCCGGTTCGTCGAGTTCTCGGTGTTCGGCTCCGAGGTCACCCTCGACTGGTCGATCATCAGCGATCGCAAGGAGCTGGATGTGCTGGGCTCCCATCTGGGCCCCTACACCTACCCGCGGGCGATCGATTTCATCGCCACGCGCAAGCTCGACATGCGCGGCCTAGTCACCCACACCTACCCGATGAGTCAGTTCCACGAAGCGCTGGGCGTGATGGAGCGGGGCGAGTCGTCGCTGAAGGTGGCGATCGACCCGCACCGCTAATTCGGCAACAGGCGCCGGAGTTTGGCTTCGTCGGACAGTTGTAATGATGAGCGTCCAAGCAGACTCGCGTCAGAGGGTGCCGATAGGCCAGGAGGAGACCATGACAAGAATATTTCACCGGCCGAGGCCAACGTGGCGTGCCACTGTCGATACCGCATGCGCCATCGCGTCGGGGCGTGCCACATGAGCGCGACTACCGGCCTGAATCGTCCCGGCCAGCGGATGTCGCCGGCGCTCAAGCGTGGGATCGGTGCGGCCGCCGTAATAATCCTGCTGATCGCGATGGGGCTGGATACCCGGGTCGTGCCGATCGGTTCGTCGGTCGGCGCATCGCCGGATGCCTTTTCTCCGGAACAGTACGGCAAGACCGAATTCCCGAAGGCACGGAAGATCATCGAGCAGCGCGCCGCGCCGGCCCAGCAGCTCGCCGAGGCGATCGCGAATGACAAGGCCGCCGCGGTCGAGAAATACGGGGTGCCGACCGATATCGCGCCGATCATGTCGGTGAAGTTCACCGGCACGGTGGGCGAGGGCACGTCCGGGATCTACAACGTCAAGGTCGAAGGTGTACCGGAGGATGTGACGCTTCGCGTACAGACCGGCCCGGCGATCATGGGCACAACCTTGCGTGACGGCGTCGGCAACATCGAGTTCGGCGACTTCACGAACCAGATCGAATATCAGAACGCGGCCGCGGCCATCAACAACGCGATGAAGAAAGAGGTGTTCGCAGGTCTCGACCGCGATCAGCTGACCGGCAAGACAGTTACCGGGGTCGGTGCGTTCCAGCTGATCAATCCGAACAACTGGCTGATTACCCCAGTCCGTTTCAGCGTGCAGCAATGAGCAACGTCGAAATCAGCCCCGATCACGGCAAGCCGGTGCTCTCCGCGCGCAACGTCGTCAAGCACTATGGCGGCGTACGCGCACTCAAGGGCGTGGACTTCGACATTTACCCGGGCACGGTGACCACGTTGTTCGGGGAGAACGGCGCCGGCAAATCGACGCTCATGAAGATCCTGTCCGGCGTCGAGCAGCCCACCGACGGCGAACTCATCCTCGACGACGAGTCGGTGCGTTTTGCGTCGACGGTCGAAGCCCAGGAACGCGGCATCTCGATCATCCATCAGGAGCTGTCGCTGGCGCCGAACCTGTCCGTACGCGACAACATCTTCATGGGCCGCGAACTGCGCCGCGCCGCCGGCGTCGACTACGCCGAGGAGGCGCGGCAGGCCGCTGCCCTGATGACCGCGCTCGAGGAGGATATCGATCCGTTGACAAGAGTCGCCGATCTGCGCGTCGGCCAGCAGCAGATCGTCGAAATAGCGCGTGCGCTGTCGGTCGATGCTCGCATTCTGATCATGGACGAGCCCACCTCGGCGCTGTCTGCCAACGAGGTTCAGGTGCTGTTCAAGGTGATTCGCGATCTGACCGCGCGCGGCGTGGCGATCGTCTATATCTCGCATCACCTCGAAGAAGCACTGGAGATCACCCACCACGCCGTGGTCCTGCGCGACGGCAGCATGACCGCCAAAGCTGAGCGTGCCGACATCGACCTGGCGTGGATCGTGCGCAACATGGTCGGCGAGAACTTCGACCTGGGTTCGCCACCGACCGGCCATCAGTTTGGCGACACGGCGCTATCGGTACAGTCCCTGACCGTGCCGGACGCTTCGAACTTGGCGCGTGCGGCCGTGGATCGGCTGTCCCTGGACGTGCGCGCCGGCGAGGTGGTCTGCATATACGGCCTGATGGGCGCCGGGCGGACCGAACTGCTCGAAGCGCTGGCCGGCGCATCGCATAGCTCGGGCGGCCAGGTACTGCTGGAGGGGCGTGATATCACCTATCTCGATATCGCCCAGCGCATTGCCGCCGGACTCGTGCTCGTACCCGAAGACCGTCAGCGCGACGGTCTCGTGCAGACCATGAGCGTGGGCCGCAACCTGTCGCTAGCCAGCATCGGCAGCTTCGTGAGGAACATGCTGCTGTCGCGCTCCGGCGAGCGCGGCATCGTCGATGATTCGATCCGCGATGTGCGCGTCAAGACCGACGGGCCGGCCGCAATGATCGGCTCTCTATCCGGCGGCAATCAGCAGAAGGTCGTCATCGGCAAGATGATGACCACCCATCCCAGGGTACTGCTGCTGGACGAGCCCAGCCGCGGGATCGATATCGGCGCCAAGGCCGAAGTCTTCAGACTGCTGGCGCAAAGAGCCGCCCAAGGCGTAGCCGTGGTGTTTTCGACCTCCGAGGTCAACGAATGCCTGTCGATCGCCCATCGCGTCATCGTCATGGGCCGCGGCCACATCGTCGCCGAATTCGGACCCGACGCATCCAAGGAACAGATCATGGCCGCCTCGGGCGAGTCCGTGGCCGCCTGAGCCTCATCCACGAGGAAACACGATCATGAGCAATACACGCGCACAAACCAAGACGCCGGTCGCGGGCGAGGGTGCCAGGCAGGGCCTTTTCGGCGGCGTCGATCCGATCGCGCTGCTGCTCGAAGGCCGTGCCTTCTTCGGCCTGATCGCGATCATTGCCGTATTTTCCTATCTGTCGCCGAACTATTTCACCTTCAACAACCTGCTGACCATGTCGTCGCATGTCGCCATCTACGGTCTGCTCGGGCTCGGGATGCTGCTGGTGATCCTCAACGGCGGTATCGACCTGTCGGTGGGCTCGACGCTCGGCCTGTGCGGCGTGATGGCCGGCTTTTTCATCCACGGCGTCGAAATCGCGCCGCTTGGCATCACGCTCTATCCGCCGATCTGGGTCGTGGCGATCCTGGTCTGCGGAGTGGGGGCCTTCGTCGGGCTGATCAACGGCATTCTGATCGCACGCTTTCGAGTGCCGGCCTTCGTCGCCACGCTGGGCTCATTGTATGCCGTGCGCGGCGTGGCGCTGCTGATCACCAACGGCCTGACCTACAACAACCTGGGCGGCAAGGCAGCGCTGGGTAACACCGGCTTCGACTGGCTCGGCTTCAACCGCCTGTTCAACATTCCGGTCGGCGTGCTGGTGATGATCGCGGTCGCGATCGTTCTCAGCGTCGTGCTCAATCGCACCGCCTTCGGCCGCTGGCTGTATGCCTCGGGCGGCAACGAGCGCGCAGCGCGTCTGTCCGGCGTGCCGGTGCAACGGGTCAAGGTGTCGGTCTATGTCCTGTCGGGCGTGTGTGCGGCGATCGCCGGCCTGGTGCTGTCCTCCGAGCTGACCTCGGCCGGCCCAACCGCGGGCACCACCTACGAACTGACCGCAATCGCCACGGTGGTGATCGGCGGGGCGGCGCTGACCGGCGGTATCGGCAATGTGCGCGGCACGCTGCTGGGCGCCTTCGTCATCGGCTTCCTGTCGGACGGGCTGGTCATCGTCGGCGTATCCGCCTACTGGCAGATGGTGTTCACCGGCGCCGTGATCGTGCTCGCCGTGTTGCTCAACTCGATCGAGTATCGCAGCGGCATCAGGCGCTCCAGCGCTTCACCCGGCAACGACGGTGCCACGCCGGCCCCACAACCCATTGACGCTGCCCGGCCTCCCGGGCAGGGCAGCGCCCAACCCGTTCCCCAGAAGACCGCCGGCTGAGTCGGCGTTCCAGAACAGCAAAAAGGAGATACCAACAATGCGACGCAGAACAATAATCATGGCCACCGCCGCCCTGGTGGCCGCGACCACCTTCACCGGTCTGTCCACAGCATTCGCGGCCGATTCCGGCGGCAGCGGCAAGCTGATCAGCATTATCGTCAACGATCCGTCCAATCCGTACTGGCGCACGGAGGGCCAGGTGGCCGCGACGCAAGCGCGAGATCTCGGTTACAAGGCCAACGTCGCTGCCCACAAGGGCGACACCAACACCGAACGCAATCTGGTCGATACCGCCATCACCAACAATTCGGCCGCGATCATCCTGGATCCGGCCAACGCCGACGGTTCGATCGGTTCGGTGAAAAAAGCCAAGCAGGCCGGTATTCCGGTGTTTCTTGTCAACGCCGAGATCAATCAGAAAGGGCTGGCCAAGGCCCAGCTAGTATCCAACAACGCCCAGGGTGCGGCACTCGGTGCCCAGCAGTGGGTACAGGCGGTAGGCGACAAGGCCAACTACGTCGAACTCACCGGCGCACCGTCGGACAACAACGCGGCCACGCGTTCCAACGGTTACCGGACCGTGCTGAGTCAGTATCCAAGCCTGAAGAAATCCGCCTCGCAGGTCGCCAACTGGGATCGCACCCAGGGCCACGACAAGATGCAGGGCATGCTGCAGGCACATCCCGACATCACCGGTCTGATCAGCGGCAACGACGAAATGGCGCTGGGCGCGATCGCCGCACTCAAGGAAGCCGGCAAACTCGACCAGGTCACGGTGGGCGGCTTCGACGGCTCGCCGGATGCAGTGGACGCGGTCCAATCGGGTGAATTGGCTTATACCGTGCTGCAGCCGGTCGCCGTCTTCTCGAAAAAGGCGGTCGACGAAGCCGATCACTTCATCAAGAACGGCAACACCGGCGTCGATCAGGAGAAACAGCTGTTCGACTGCCTGCTGATTACCCAGAAGAACGCCGATGACTTCGTAGCGCCATTCACGCTCGAGAGCATGCAGAGCGAATCGTAAAACCGCAGGGCCGCGAGCCGACGAGTGCGTGGGCAAACCACAGCAGGCCCACGCCGCTCGGCCGTTTTCGTGAGGAGATATCCATGACATACCTAGTGAACGATTCTGCCGACTTCGTCGACGAGAGCATCGAAGGTTTCGTCGCCGCCAACGCAGATCTGGTGCGTCGCGTGCACGGCGGCGTGGTACGGGCGACGCGCACGCCACCGGGCCAGGTCGCCGTCGTCATCGGCGGCGGCTCCGGCCACTATCCGGCATTTGCCGGTCTGGTGGGGCAGGGGCTGGCGCACGGTGCCGCCATGGGCAATATCTTCGCCTCGCCGTCGGCACAGCAGATCTATTCCGTGGCCCGGGCCGCGGCCTCGGATGCCGGCGTGCTGCTGTCGTTCGGCAACTATGCCGGCGACGTGCTCAACTTCGGTATCGCCGAGGAGCGTCTCAAGGCCGACGGCATTCCCTGTCGCTGTTTCGCGGTCACCGATGACGTGTGCAGCGGCCCGGCCGACAAGGCTGGCGAACGCCGCGGCATCGCCGGTGATCTGACCGTATTCCGTGCCGCCGCTCTGGCCGCCGCCGAGGGCAAGTCGCTGGACGCCGTCCACGATTTCGCAAGTCATGCCAACGACCGAACCCGCTCGTTCGGGGTGGCGTTTTCGGGCTGTACGCTACCGGGCGCTTCTGAACCGTTGTTTACGGTGCCTGAAAGCCGGATGGGCGTGGGCATGGGCATCCACGGCGAGCAGGGCATCGAGGAAGTCGACATGCCCCGCGCCGACGATCTGGCCGACATGCTCGTCGACCGGCTACTCGGCGAGCGCCCGAACGACAATCAGCGGGCCGCCTCGCCCCGAGTCGGTGTGATGCTCAACGGTTTGGGTTCGGTAAAGTACGAGGAATTGTTCGTACTCTACAGGCGCGTCTCGCAACGACTGGAACAGGCCGGCCTGACCGTGGTGCAACCCGAGGTGGGCGAACTGGTCACCAGTTTCGAGATGGCCGGCGTGTCTTTGACGCTGTTCTGGCTCGATGACGCGCTCGAAGCCGCCTGGACGGCGCCGGCCACCACGCCGGCATATCGCCGTGGCGGCGTGCCGCTTGAGGGCGAGCCGCGAGATGCCGACGATTTCGCCGCCATCCACGAACAGGCGGCGCCACCGTCGAGCGAAGCGTCGCGGTCGGACGCTGCCGGCGTGCTCGCCGTAATCGAAGCCATTCAGGCAAGGATCGAGGCCGAGGCCGACGATCTGGGCAAGCTCGATGCCATTTCCGGTGACGGCGACCACGGCATCGGCATGACAACCGGGACCCGCGCCGCACTGGCGGCCGCGCGCCGCGCGGTCGAGAAAGGCTGTGGTGCGGGCACGGTGCTGACACGAGCCGGCGATGCCTGGGCCAACGAAGCCGGTGGCACCTCGGGCGCGCTATGGGGCCTGGGGCTGCGTTGCGTCGGGACCGCCATCGGTGACAGCGACAGCGTCGCCGCGGCCGCCGTCGTTCAGGGCATACGCGACGCCACCGACGCCATCATGCGCCTCGGCGGCGCCGATATCGGCGACAAGACGATGCTGGATGCGATGCAGCCTTTCGCGAACGCGCTCGCCGAGCAGGTCGAGGCCGGCACGTGTCTGCGCGAGGCCTGGCGACACGCCGCCAAACACTCGGAACAGGCGGCCGCTGCCACTGCGGCGCTCAAACCACGCAAGGGCAGGGCGAAGAACCACAGTGAAAAGAGCGTGGGGCACGCCGACCCGGGTGCGGTTTCGTTCGCAATGATCGTGGCTTCGACCGCGACTACCCTGGAATCCATTCACGAGGACGTAACATGAGCGACAAGCTGCGAATCGTCATCGGTTCAGATGATGCCGGCTTTGACTACAAGGAAGCCCTGAAGGCCGATATGCAAGCAAGCGACGCGGTCGCGTCGGTCGAGGACATGGGCGTCGACAAGGCAGCCGACACCCCCTACGCCACGGTCGCCATCGCCGCCGCGCAGAAGGTCGCGTCGGGCGAGGCCGATCGGGCACTGCTGATCTGCGGCACCGGACTGGGCGTGGCGATCTCCGCCAACAAGGTGTCTGGAATCCGGGCGGTCACCGCACACGAAGGTTATTCCGTCGAGCGCGGCGTGCTCTCCAACAACGCCCAGGTGCTGTGCTTCGGCCAGCGCGTGATCGGCCTGGAACTCGCCCGGCGCCTGACCCGGGAGTGGCTGACCTATCGCTTCGACGCGCACTCGTCATCGGCAAAGAAAGTGGCGGTGATCGATGAGTACGAGAAAGTCGGCGATTACAGCTCGGTCTGAGCCGATCACGCTCCGGCCCCTCATGCACATCGGCGTCAGCTTCAAGATGTATCTCGACCGGCAGCGCACCCGGCAATGGTGCGCTGCCGTGGCTGGAATCGCGAAGCGGCATCCGGCCGTTCGCTCCGGTGGAGTCGAACTTGTCATCTTCCCGAGCCTGCCGGCGATGGAATCTTCCATGGTGGCCTGTGCCGATGGCCCCGTTGTATTTGGCGCCCAGGATCTGTTCTGGGCGGACCGGGGCGCGTATACCGGCGCGGTCAGTGGCGCCGATCTGGCGGACATGGGCTGCTGCTATGTCGAGATCGGCCATGCCGAACGCCGCGGTCTGTTTGGCGAGACCAATGCCATCGTGGCGAAGAAGGTCGCCGCCGCGGCGCGCAATGGCCTGATTCCCTGGATTTGTATCGGCGAGCCGGAATCGGGTCCGGCCGACGCCGCCGCCACGTACTGTATCGAGCAGCTCAACGCTTCGCTGGCCGAACTCGGCCGGGCCACGCCAATTGTCGTGGCCTATGAGCCACGCTGGGCGATTGGCCAGCCGGCGGCCGCTAGCTCGGCGCATGTGAACACAGTGGCGTGCGGCATCAAGGCCAGCCTCGGTGATCGGCCCGGCATGGCCGGTACCCCATTGGTCTACGGCGGGAGCGCCGCGCCGGGCACGCTGACAGCGCTCGGCAAAGCGGTCGACGGCCTGTTCCTAGGCCGTTTCGCCCACGACATAGCAGCATTCGAGCGGGTCCTGGATGAAGCCGCCGAGCTGATGTCGGCTTAGTCCAGTGCCGCCCTGACGCTCGCGAGATCGGGCATCCCCGTGCGCGCGCCGGCCTGGCCGACCGACAACGAGGCCGCGACGCCGGCCCAGCGGATCGCGTCTGCGATCGACTGTCCCTTGATTCGAGCCGCGGCGAAGGCGCCAGCGAAAGTGTCACCGGCGCCGGTGGTGTCGATGACCTCGCAGACCCGGCCGGGCATATGGCGGTCGCCGCCATCGCGATCGACCCAGAGCGCGCCGTCGGCGCCCAGCGTAACGATCACGCCGAAGCCATAATGCGCCCCGAGACGCCGCGCCTGATCCGCGGTTTCGCTACGTGTACCGCCCGCGGCCTCGCCCAGCAGGAAAGCCGCTTCGCCCGCGTTGACCATCAACCAGTCCACCGCATCGGTATCGAAACCGGCCAGTGATGCCGCGGGGGCGGCGTTGAGTATGATCTCCGCGCCTGCGGCTTGGCCGGCCGCGAGGGCTGCGTTGACGAACCCGGGCGAAGTCTCGAGCTGAACCAGCAGGGCAGAGGCGCCGACCATCGCCGGGCGAAGATCGCCCGAGCCATCGAGCTGGCCGTTGGCGCCCGGCACGACCACGATACGATTCTCCCCGGTCTGATCCACGGTAATCATTGCCAGCCCGCTGCTTCCCGGACAACGCCGTACGGCGTGGACATCAACGCCCTCGGTCACCAGACCGGTCAATATCCGATCGCCGAAATCGTCATCACCGACGGCGCCAATGAAGCGCACCGGCGTGCCGAGCCGTGCCGCCGCAACCGCCTGGTTCGCCCCTTTACCACCCTGATAGACGGCGTAATCCGATGCAATCAGGGTCTCGCCTGCGCCCGGGTAATGCGACACCTGCGCGACCAGATCGGTGTTGGCACTGCCGGCGACCACGATCACGAGCGGGCCCTCGGTAGCGAACCGGACCGGCAGACCCGGCAGGGTCGGGTGTCTGCGGCATTCGGATCAATTGCAGTCATGAACAGCGGGTTTCGATTGCGGACGGGGACAATTCGAACACACCTGCCGTAGCGCGAGTGCGGCCGAATTAATCTGTTCACATTGAACCGAAGCCGCTTGCTTGCGCGCTCAGCTGTCTTCGTCGGCTTGAGGAACAAATGCCTTAATCACCGCTTCCGCGGCGTTGGCGACATTTTGTGCCGGCCCGTGCCGGCCATGGAAGGTGAGCGGGGAGAGATAAGCGCCTTCCCAGAGCAGCATCAGGGTATCGCCCAGCGCTTCCGGACGCGGCGCGCCCATCTCGCTGGCAAGTTCTCTGAACCGACTCCGCATCTCGGCCTTGTACTCTTCGATGATCGTCTTGGCGGGATGCTCTGCCTCGGAAAGCTCCACGGCGACGTTTGAAAGAGAACAGCCACGCGAGGCCTGTGCACAGGTTTCGATCAAGTGTGCTTCGAAAAGCGCCTCGATCTGTGCGTGGGGATCACCCCGGTGCGCATCCAGGATGGCGTCCCAGTGCGCGATGCCGTCGTGGACATTGTGGCGGACATACGCCGCGACCAGATCGTCTTTTGAAGTGAACGCCCGGTAGAAACTCATCTTGTTGGTGCCTGCTTCGGACACGATCGCGTCGACGCCGACGGCGCGGATGCCGTGCTTGTAGAACAGGTCGCATGCGGTGGCAAAGATCTTGTCGCGCACCCGCGGCTTTTTTTCTCGGGAAATAACTTCTTCGTTCACAGCGGTTTATCTCTTTCGTTGTGCATTCGCACATATTTTCTCTTGACATGTTACTGACCGGTCACTAACTTCTCGATCCAAGACGTTACAGACCAGTAACATTTCCGAAAGAATCGGCTTCTTGCCGAGCGATGTCAAGCAGCCGACCGGGTTTGAAAGCATCCCGGCCGGCTCAACCGGTCCCGGGTCACTCGGGACTGTAGAAGGGAGTTCTCATGCATAAATCCAAGGGGCGGTCACGTCGCACGATCAGGATCGTCGCTCTGGCGAGCCTGCTGGTCGTGGCCGCCGTGGCCTATCATCTGTACCAGCCCACCGCAGCCCAGGCGCAGCCGTCGGCTGCACCGCCGCCAGCGGTGACTGTCGCACCGGTCATCGTCAAGCCGCTGCATCAGTGGCAGGAATTCACCGGTCGTCTTCAGGCGGTGGACAGGGTGCGCGTGCATCCGCGGGTCAACGGTTATATCGATCGGGTCGCGTTCGACGATGGCGCGATCGTGCACAAGGGCGATCTGCTGTTCCAGATCGATGCCCGGCCATATCAGGCGCAAGTCAATCGACTGGCCGCCGAACAGGAACAGGCCGAGTCGTCGCTCGCGCTCGCGCAGGCCGATTTCCGGCGCGCCGGCAAACTGCGCCAGGCCAATGCGATCTCGACCCAGGACTACGACCAGTTCAAGGCCGCCAATCGCGCCGCCAAAGGCAAGCTGAGCTCGGTCGAGGCAGAACTGCAGGCCGCGCGGTTGAATCTGGAATTCACGCAGGTGCGGGCGCCGATCGATGGGCGTGTCTCGCGGGCAATCATCACCGCGGGCAATCTGGTCGACAGCAGCACGCTGCTGACCACGGTGGTTTCCCAGGACCCGATCTACGCCTACTTCGATGTCGACGAGCAGGCCTATCTGCGTTACGCGAACCTTATCCAGCACGGCGCAGACGAGGACGTGACCGGCGTGTTCATGGGGCTCGTGGACGAGACCGGCTACCCGCACCCGGGTCACCTGGACTTCGTCGACAACCAGATGGATGCCAATACCGGCACGATTCGGGCGCGAGCCGAATTCGCCAACGCCGACGGGGAATACACGCCCGGGCTTTTCGCGCGCATGCGTCTGGTCGGCGGCGGCGCAACCGATACCGTGCTGATCGACGATCGCGCCATCGGCACCGATCTCGACAAGCGCTTCGTGCTGGTGCTCGAGTCCGACAATAAGGTCGAGTACCGACGGGTTGAGATGGGGCCGACGATTGCCGGCCTGCGGGTGGTCCGCTCGGGCCTGAATCCAGGCGACGTAATCGTCGTCAACGGCCTGCAACATGTCACGCCCGGCCAGACCGTCACGCCTACGCGGGCGTCGATGGTCGCCGATGCCGCTGCCATGCGCCAGCTGGCCCAGGTCGAGGCCAAGCCGATCCCGGTCGAGCCGACGCCGACACCAGCACCGACACAGCTATCGTCGCGCACGTTGCCCGCGCTCTATGTCGATAACGCACGCGGTCTCGCCACGGTGACGGGGCACACGAAATGAAGCTCTCCCAGTTCTTCATCAGCCGCCCGATCTTCGCGGGCGTGCTGTCGACGCTCATTCTGCTGGTGGGCCTGCTGGCATTGCCACTGCTGCCGATCAGCGAGTATCCGGAAGTCGTGCCGCCGACCGTCGTGGTCAAGGCGAGCTATCCGGGGGCCAACCCCAAGGTGATCGGCGATACCGTGGCGGGGCCGCTGGAGCAGGCCATCAACGGCGTCGAGGACATGCTTTATCAGTCCTCGCAGGCGACGGCCGACGGCGTGATGACATTGACCATCACGTTCGCGCTCGGCACCGATCCGGACCAGGCACAGGTGCTGGTACAGAATCGTGTCGCCCAGGCGCTGCCGGAACTGCCGGAAGAGGTCCAGCGTCTCGGGGTGACCACCAAGAAGGCATCACCCGACCTGACCATGGTGGTGCATCTGGTCTCGCCCAACGATCGCTATGACCGGCTCTATCTCGCCAACTACGCGCTCGTGCGAGTCAAGGACGAACTGGCCCGCCTTGACGGCGTGGGCGATGTGCAGGTCTTCGGCGCCGGCGAGTACTCGATGCGCATCTGGCTGAACCCGGAAAAGCTGGCCAGCCGGAACATGACGGCCGGTGACGTGGTACAGGCGATTCGCGACCAGAACATCCAGGTGGCCGCAGGCCAGCTGGGTGCGCCACCCACGCGCAGCAGCGCCGATTTCCAGCTACTGATCAATACCAAGGGCCGGCTCACGACCGCGGACGAGTTCGAGAACATCGTGGTAAAGACCGGCGTGGGCGGGCAGATCACGCATCTGAAGGATATCGCGCGGGTTCAGATCGGCGCGGACACCTATGCCCTTCGGGCGCTGCTCGACAACGCGCCGGCGGCCGCGATTCCCGTGTTCCAGCAACCGGGCAGCAACGCGCTCGAGATATCCGAGCTGGTGCGGGCGAAGATGGCCGAGCTCAAGAAGAGCTTCCCGCAGGGGATGGACTACCAGATCGTCTACGACCCGACCGTGTTCGTGCGCGAGTCCATAAGAGACGTGGTGCACACGCTGCTGGAGGCGATCGTGCTCGTGGTTCTGGTGGTCATCCTGTTCCTGCAGACCTGGCGCGCGTCGATAATCCCGCTGATTGCGGTGCCGGTATCGCTGATCGGCACTTTTGCGGTGATGTATCTGTTCGGGTTCTCGCTCAACGCGCTGTCGCTGTTCGGGCTGGTGCTGGCGATCGGCATCGTGGTGGACGACGCGATCGTGGTCGTCGAGAACGTCCAGCGCAACATCGAGAACGGGCTCGAGCCGGTCGCGGCCACGCGCCAGGCCATGCGCGAGGTGACCGGGCCGATTGTTGCCACTGCGCTCGTGCTGTGCGCGGTATTCGTGCCGACGGCCTTCATCAGTGGCCTGTCGGGCCAGTTCTACAAGCAGTTCGCGCTCACGATCGCGATCAGCACGGTCATTTCGGCCTTCAACTCGCTGACTCTGAGCCCGGCACTCTCGGCGCTGCTGCTCAAGGAAAAGGGCGCCGCACCCGATCGTCTGACGCGTCTGATCAACGGCCTGTTCGGCTGGCTGTTCCGTCCGTTCAATCGATTCTTCGGGGCCGCGTCCAACGGCTATGTGCGTGGCATCGGCCGGTTGTTCCGTATGGGCGGCATTGCGGTCTTGCTCTATGCCGTCTTGATCGGCCTCACCGGAGTCGGTTTCAGCCAGACGCCGACCGGTTTCGTGCCGCAGCAGGACAAGCAGTATCTGGTCGCCTTCGCCCAGTTGCCGGATGCGGCGACACTCGATCGGACCGAAGCGGTGATCCGCCGCATGGGCGATATCGTCGCCGATCAGCCGGGCGCCGAAAGCGCGGTCCAGTTCCCCGGTCTGAACATCAACGGCTTCACCAACAGCCCCAATACCGGCATCGTCTTCGTGACCCTCGATCCGTTCGACGAGCGTGAGAGCGATGATCTGTCGGCCAACGCGATTGCCGCCACACTGAATCAGAAGTTCGCGGCCATCCAGGGTGCGTTCGTGGCGGTATTCCCGCCGCCGCCGGTGAACGGTCTGGGCACGATCGGTGGCTTTCGCATGCAGATCGAGGATCGGGCCGATCTCGGTTCGCGCGCCCTCTATGAAGAAACCCAGAAACTGATCGCGGCCGGCAACAAGGATCCGGCGCTGCAGGGCCTGTTCACGGGCTTCCAGCAGAACGTGCCCCAGATCGACGCCGAGGTGAATCGGGACAAGGCGATCTCCCAGGGCGTCAATCTGCAGCAGCTGTTCGACACCATGCAGATCTACCTCGGCTCGCTCTATGTCAATCAGTTCAATCGCTTCGGGCGCACCTACCAGGTCAACGTGCAGGCCGAGCCGGAATTCCGGCTCGAACCCGACGACATCCTGCACCTGAAGACGCGTAACGCCAACGGCGACATGATTCCGCTAGGCGCTTTCGTCACGCTCAACGCATCCTCCGGACCGGATCGGGTGATGCACTACAACGGCTACGGCACGGCCGAGATCAACGGCGGGCCGGCGCCGGGGTTCAGCACCGGTCAGGCCCAGGCGGCGATGGAGCGGGTAGCGCAACGGACCCTGCCGAACGGCATGACCTTCGAGTGGACCGATCTGACCTATCAGCAGATTCTGGCCGGCGATACCGGCATGCTCATCTTCCCGCTGGTCGTGGTGCTGGTGTTCCTGGTGCTGGCGGCTCAGTACGAGAGTCTGGGGCTGCCGCTGGCGGTAATCCTGATCATGCCGATGGTGCTGTTCTCGGCATTGCTCGGGGTGCAGATCTCGGGCGGCGACAACAACATCTTCACCCAGATCGGGCTGATCGTGCTCGTGGGTCTGGCCAGCAAGAACGCCATCCTGATCGTCGAGTTCGCCCGCGACCGCGAGGCCGAAGGTGAAGGACCGCTGCGTGCGGTGCTCGATGCGGCCCGCCTGCGGCTGCGCCCGATCCTGATGACGTCGATGGCGTTCATCATGGGCGTGGTGCCGCTGGTGACCTCGACCGGTGCCGGCGCGGAAATGCGGCGGGCGATGGGTGTGGCCGTATTCTCCGGGATGATCGGCGTGACCTTCTTCGGCCTGATGCTGACCCCGCTGTTCTACCTGCTGGTGCGCAAGGCGACACGACGGCTCGCCCGCCGACGCGCGGCGCGTGCCGATGCGCGGGTACTACCGGCGCCGACCGGAGAGCGGTCATGACGCGTTATCTTTTATCGGTGCTGGCGTCGCTGTTGCTCGCCGCCTGTGCGGTCGGTCCCGACTATACGCCGCCGGTCACGCCGCCGGCCGAACTGCAGGCGGTGGAGCAGGGCACATTCGTCGATCGGGGCCCGGAAGCCGCCTGGTGGGCCCAGTTCGGCGACGCCGAGCTGGATTCGCTGGTGACACGGGCGCTGGGCGCCAATCTGGATCTGCAACTGGCAGTGGATCGCGTGCGTCAGGCGCGTGCCGTGTTCAGCGGCGAGAAATACGACTACGCGCCTCATGTACCGATCGAAGCGGGCTATACGCGTAGCGATCAGCAGCAGCCCGGCTTCGGTGACAGGCCCGTCGAGACCGAGCAGTACCGTCTCGGCTTCGACGCGACCTGGGAGATCGATCTGTTCGGTCATGTGCGGCGCTCGGTAGAGGCGGCGAGGGCGGATCTCGGAGCCGAGCAAGCGGCGCTGCGCTCGGCTCAGGTCATGGTGGCAGCCGAAGTCGCGCGTAACTACTTCGAGCTGCGCGGCGCCCAGCGTCGCATCGCGGTCGCCCGACATAATCTGGACAACGCGAAAGAAACACTGGAACAGACACGGGTCCGCTACCAGATCGGCAGCATCTCGCAACTGGACGTGTTTCGCAGTCGTTCTCAGTTCAAGGCCGTGGAGGCGCGCATCCCGCCGCTGCAGGCTGCCGAGCGCCGCGCGGCGTTCCGGCTCGCGGTCCTGCTCGGCCAGCGTCCCGGCGCGCTGGATGACGAACTCGTGCCCGTACGCATCGCCCCCTATGCGAAAGCGCTTCCGATCGGCAATCCCGCCAACCTACTGCGGCGGCGACCCGACGTGCGGATCGCCGAGAGACGGCTGGCCGCCGCAACCGCACGCGTGGGCGTGGCGACCGCCGATCTGTTCCCCCGCGTCAATGTGACCGGGTTCGTGGGATTTCTTTCCGGCGGTTCCGCTGACCTGTTCAACTTCGGCGCCGATGGCGGCCGGGCCTGGTCGGTGACGCCGACGGTGAGCTGGGCCGCCTTCGACTTCGGGTCGCTGCGGGCGCGGCTGAAAGCCAGCGAAGCCCAGGCCGATGCGGCGCTCACCGGATATCACAAGGCCGTGCTCGTGGCGCTGGAGGATACCCAGAACAGTCTGACCGCGTACGCCAAGGAACAGCGTCGGCTGCAGAGCCTGGTCGAACAGGCCGAAGCCGCAAGTCGTGCCGCCGATTTGGCAGCGGTGCAATACCGGGCCGGGGCCGTTGATTTTCTCGACCTGCTCGATGCTCAGCGCATCCAGCTCGAGGCCGAGGATGCCGTCGCGGCCTCGGAAGCAAGGGTCAATGTCAATGTCGCCGGGGTATACAAGGCGCTCGGCGGCGTCGGCCAGCCCGATTTCACCTACCTTTCAGCAAAGTGATTGCTGTGCCCTAAGACGCCAATTCATCTCGATCGGAGACCACCATGAATGATCAATCTCCCAGAAAGCCGCAACAGCGCGCGGCCTACAACGCCCATGCGTCAGCGATGGACGACCAATTCATGCCCTCGGACGTTTCACGATCGTCGCCCATTGGACAGCGCCTGCGGCTGGATATGGACCGCTTGTTCCGCGAGGGTCATACACGGGTTCTAAGCCGTGCCGCCGATGATCGCGATGCGCGTGACTCAGCCGAGCCATCCCGCGACGCACAGTCTTTGGCGAACGTCATGATCTGCCGTCGACTCAACCAATCCATCGCGGACTGCCTGGATCTGCAAAGCCAATGCCGGCAAGCCCGATGGCGGCTGGCGGATAGCGCTTATCTCGAACACCGGTCGATCTGTACGCAGGCGATTCAGCTGGTCGAGCATTACGTCGGCTTGCTGGGTAACCGCATCGTTCAGCTGGATGGCGTCGTCGACAGTTCCGTTCGACAGATCGCCGAGCGCTCGGGGTTGAACGAATACCCGGCCGAGGCTGAAGACCCACAGACGCATATCAACTCGGTGGCTTTCGCACTCTGGCTGGTGAGTGGGGCCATGCGCGAGGATTGCGATGAAATCACCAAACTGGGTGATGCCACGAGCTTCAAACTACTCGACCAGACCGCCGGGTCCCTGGCGCGGTGCCTTGAATTGCTCGAAAATCTTACCCCGGAACCTGCGGTGTCCTGATAACACGCCAAGCGTCCGACCGCCGCGAGACCCTCGAAACCCAAGGGCAGCATTATTCAAGTGCAGAAACCAGGGTGGTTGCCTAGCTTGAAAAGCACAACACTTTTGACGGTAGATTGTGTCTGTGACTGTCTGATCGTCTCATTCATTGTTGCGTAAATCGCGCGTCGGGAACGGCCATGGTCTCGTTCCCGACGCGCGTCGCCTCAGTCGAAAAAGCTTAACCGTCGGTCGATACCGTCAATGTTTCCCAGGCATCGATCTCACGCACGCTATCGGCGAGTCGGGCCCGAACCAGTTCGAGCGCGTCACTGCCGAGCAACAAGTGCGCCGGTGGCGTGTCGGTTTCGATGATCTCGAGCATGGCCCGAGCGGCTTTCGCGGGGTCGCCCAGTTGTTGTCCGCTCTTGTCGTTTCTTGCCTGTCGGACGGGATCGAACAGGGCGTCGTAATCGCCGATGCTGCGTGGGGAGCGACGCATCGATCGGCCAGCCCAATCGGTTCGAAACGACCCGGGCGCCACAGCGGTGACATGGATGTTGAACGGCGCCAACTCCTTGCTCAACGTGTCGGAGATGCCTTCCAGAGCGAACTTGCTCCCGCAGTAGTAGGCAATGCCCGGCATCGTGATGGTGCCGCCCATCGAGGTGATGTTGATGATATGCCCGGCGCGGCGTTCGCGAAACGTCGGCAATACGGCTTTGATCATCTCGACCGCGCCAAAGACATTGACCTCGAACTGCCGACGCATTTCCTCGGTTGGGGATTCTTCGAGAATGCCTTCATGACCATAGCCGGCGTTATTGACCAACACGTCGATCGGGCCAAACTCAGAGTTGATTTCGCCAACGACGCGGGATATCGACGGTGTATCCGTCAGATCGAGCAGACGAGCATGCGCACGCCCCGATTGATGCGCCTCGAACGCTTCGGCCGCCGCTTCACGCCGAACGGTGCCGATCACGCGATGGCCCGCGGCGAGCGCTTCACCGGCCAGGGCGTGGCCGAACCCGCTGCTGACGCCGGTGATAAGGATAGTTCTGGGCTGACTCATGGCGATGCTCTCCAAAATATGGCTGGGTATAAGAAGAGGGCTCATGTTAGAGAGCGGACCCGCAGGTTCGAACGCGAGATCGTCTGATTTGATTGCCTATTCCTATGGTCCGACGACGATATTGTTAAGAAATCGTCCAGAATATTGACCCACCATCGCCTGATTGAGAGAGCCCGATGAACGGCAAGAAGACGGAATTTGCAGATCGAAAGCAACGCATCGTGGACCTGCTCGCCAGGATGGCACCGGTGGAAGGCTATAACCTGACCGCGCTGCCGGACGTGAGATTCCTTCGCTCGAATCGCCCGTTACGTCGAACACCCGTGCTTTACGACCCGGGGATAGTCATCGTCTGTCAGGGCCGCAAGCGTGGCTACTGGGGAGATCAGACGTATGTATACGACGCCCAGCACTATCTGGCCGTATCGATACCCGTGCCTTTCACGATGGAAACGGAGGCCAGCATCGAAAAGCCGTTGCTGGCCATATATCTGCATCTGGATATCCCGATGGCGGCAGAACTGCTGATCGAGCTCGAGGGAGAGGGCATACATGGCCCGTCAAAGCCATGCGGCATGATGGCGTCACCCATTGAGCCTGCCTTGGCGGACACCGTGGCGCGCTTTCTGGAAATCATGGCTTCGCCGGAGGACAGTCGAATTCTCGGTCGGTCAATGGTTCGCGAGATCTACTTCCGCGTGCTTCGAGGCGAGCAAGGCGGTGCAATGCGCGCCGCGCTCGGGACATACACACCGTTTGGTCGTATCAGCCGGGCACTACGTCGTATTCACGAAGCCTACGCCACGCCGCTGGATGTCGAATCGCTGGCGCGCGAGGCACACATGAGCGTGCCGACCTTCCATGCCCACTTCAAAGCGGCGACGCAGACTTCACCCATGCAATACGTGAAGGTCGTCCGGCTTCACCAGGCGAGGCTCCTGATGTTTCGTCATGCGATGACCGCGGCTGCCGCGGCGAGCGATGTCGGCTATGAGAGCGCTTCGCAGTTCAGCCGAGAATTCAAACGTCTATTCGGGCGTACGCCGACCGCCGAAGTCGCCTGGATGCGCTCGACGTTCGAGCTGCCACCGCCGGAGCCGCAATCGATCTATGTGTCGTCGCATTGATCGAGGATAACCGTACATTCGCAGCACAGTGATTTCTCGCACCACATCAGGCGATGCTGCGCGATGTGGCCGGGTGGTTTCGAGAGCCGATTGGACGACCAACAAAAAATGGTAATTCCTCAGACTAAAAAACAAACACTTACATCGATTTTTTGACCGATTTGTGTTGAATGAAAACGAATCTTCCTATAGCTGACTGGTCTTCAAGACAAAGGAGTGACTTTTTAGCCAATGGATATAGAGTTAGGCGAAAGGCTCGGCCAAGGCGGGCAATATTTTTGAGAGTTTTGTTGAATCACTAGGCCCTGCTTTGTTCGATCAACATAAATCTGTATCGTCAATACGAATCAGAGCTAGATATTTGAATGGTAACGATTTTTTTGGTGCGCCTCAGCCGCTCCGATATAGTGTCCGAGAAGACAGGAGGATGCAGACGCCTTAAGCAGTAGCTTACGTCTATAGGTAAGAGCAATTATTAGGTGGGTATAACAAGCAATACAGTCTAGCTCGAATCGACTAGCCCAAAAGTCTGCAAACAACTTGGCCTATGACGCTCCTTTTCGCTGATCCAACCATCCCCGGGTTCGGTCGCTCTTCGTGGTACTCAAGATGCCAGCGCCGGGGAAATCGATGTGGCATGCGCGAGACTCACGAATCAGTGCTCGTTCAGGCATTGATCTCAAAAAACGACGGTTTTTGAACTCGATGTAAGCGTTCTGGTTCGTCTTGCCGGGTTCGATCTGCTTGAGCTGAACTCTATTGTGGTGCGCCCAGTTCATCATCGCTTTACCAATGAATTTGGGGCCGTTGTCTGATCGTATGATGCTGGGCAGGCCTCGTGTTAGCGCTAGATCATCAAGCACACGAGAGACCTGCATGCCGCTCAACGACCGGCCTGGCACCAGCGCTACGCGTCGTCGACGATGCCCAGGCACTTGAGGGCGCGGCGATCGGCGACCCGGCCGAATACGGGATCCATCAACCAAACTTCGTTCGCCCGAGACAGGCGAATCAACGGCGCCGATCGGATATCGGCACTTTTTATCCTCGCCGCCGACGCACTTGCAGGCATTGCTCGGCGTAGAGCCGTTCGAGGCGCTTGTGATTGAGAACCCATCCCGCCTGGGGAAGCTTAAGGTAAATGATCGGCGCGCCATACCGGCGATAGCGCTGCGCCAAGCGCAGAATCTCGGCGCGTAAACACGCGTTGCGATCAGATTCCGGCTGATATCGGAATACGTTGGCCCTCCTCTCCACGACGGCCAGCGAACGCCTTTCTCTGAGTCCGCGCTGGCTCATGAACCGCACCAGCTCGCGCTTGGCTGTTGCGGTTACTTTTTTCGTAAGGCCCCGCGCATCACTTCGTTCTCAAGCAGCGGCTCGGACAGCAGCTTTTTATAAGACGGTTATTCTCAGCCTGAAGGGCCTTCAAGCGCTTGGCGTCCGACACGTCCATGTCACCAAACTTGTTTCGCCAGGCGTAGTAACTGCCGGGAGAACTCCTTGACCGGTGTACGCGCTTCCGCCTCTTTGAGAAAACCAATGATCTGCTCTTCGGCATACCGCTTTTTCATGTCCAACCTCCTTTGGATAATTGGACTCTAAAACAGTGTACTACTCAATTGCGGGGAATAGTCGGATCGGCGTGTCCATAATATAGTCGCTAAGGCTACGCATTGAAAGGCGCATATCGGCCTTTACGGTCAGCAAATCTGTTCCACAATCAATAGCGTTAACAGCAGCGGTGTGGCGCAACCAGCTGGGCGACGCAGCGTAGAGAAGTTGGGCTGTTTTTAGGTCGGTTTCCGATACCTGATCGCCGGCCAGTAAAAAGACGTCTTTAATGCTTCGGTGTACTGTCGCGCGTTGAATAGGGCCATAAGTACCGTGACGGCCCGTCCTGCATACGGAGACCAGAGGGATATCCGTTTCACGCTCCGACGGCAAATCGGGCAGGCCGCGATGCTGTCGATATTGGATGAGCACAGCCAACAATTCCGTTGAAATGGGCACGCGTTCGGCCTTTCCAGCATGCCCAATGATATGCCACCACCACCGTTCGGGTTGGATCCTGTGATCGCGACGGATGTCCGACATTCTGGCGCGGCAGATCTCTGATGATCGACTGCCGGTACCATGAATCCATGCAATCATAAAGCGAACTCTCTCATAAATTTTCGCTTCGAGGTGATTGCCGCGCGGCATAGCCAGCAGCGCCCGTTCGACAGCATTCAAGGCTTGCTTCGTCAGCGCACGTGTACGTAAATTATTTTGCTTAGTCGTAATCCATTTTTGGGGTAACGGGGCCAATTTTGTGGCTGTTCCCGTTAATATTAAATAAACGCTTAGCTTGTGCAATACCTTCAAAGCATAGCAGAGGGTTTCTCCGCTTAGCGGCCAGCGAAACGGTCGCCAATCTTTATGCCTACGTTGATGGCGAGGCCCGCACCAAGCTATTGGCGGCGCTAAGAGAAATTGCTCGTACTCAATCCAATCGTCGTAATCCAGGTCAGCCAGCCTTCGCTTTTTAATGTATGCAAGCCAAAGCAAGAAACGCCCGGCCTCTCGATGATACGAATGGAATGTATTCTTGCGATTTTGATGTAATTCAAGCCACGAGTGGATCGCGTCTCGGTCACGGATGGTGTCACTGTAGAGATAATTTTTGTCTGAGTCTGAGTGGGTGAGCGTACGAGACTCGTTTTTCGGATATGGCTGTCGATGATCCCCTAAAGGCAGCGGTAATATCGTGCGTTTATCGAGACGGGGAAATAATGCATCAGCCCATTGGCGTGTGTGTGTGTTGTCGACCATGAAGTCCCCCTGATCCGGTTGGCGGCTTGTCGTGTTGTGAGATGGCAGCAACGAGTGAATTGGTTTGCCCGTGAGCTCTATACAGAGGCCACGACCGCGTGGCGCGCCGCTCTCGTGAGTCGCCGATATCGCAAAAGGTCACGGTCTTCGAGCGGAGTCCTAAAAGTAAGCGGCAAATCATCAACGCAGCTAAATAGCGCCGAGGTGTCCAAAATAGAAGGCGGGTTGGCAAGTAGGATCATCGCGCATCCTCTCGTGTGCTCACCTATGAGCACAGTTGTATCGGACCTGTAGTGCTTACGTGCCAGATAAAATAAATCGCAAAGGGGTCTAAAATTCGCTGTTTTGTGCTGTAGCTCGTCATCTATACCCAAATGATTGATCCAATAAAGCGTCAATAAGCATTGAAATAGTGTGATGAGATCATATTTGAGAAGTGTGCGCCTCACTGTCGTCGGCACTTTAACCAAGCATCCGTTTACCGGTAGATAGCGGGACACGAGAGTCGGAGACCAAGGTGTGAAGCCGGCGCTTTGCCAGAACACTAGCGGCGATGAAACGGGGCTATATAGCTTTCCGCGCCGATAGTGAATAGCCTGACGCCAGTGCAGCAGGGCATCGCACGGCGGGCAACCAGTCAGCGGCTGCGTCATAATGTTAGGAAACTCGAATTCGTAGGTGCTCGAGAATTCGTGGCACGAGACTTCCTTGAGATGCGTGCACCCGGGTAGAAGACGCCGTAACGTGGTGATAAATTCTCGGTCCATCGCACGTGCCGAGATCCTACTCCAGGCGGGAGCTGCATATCCCATGACTGATAGCGCATCGTGACGCCCCATGAATTCGCGGTCTTCACACAGTGAAGATCGACCGTAAGAATAGGGCGCATAGGCGAGGTCCGAGCCCCGCCTGATGTGCTCGGCATAGCCATCGTTACGGTGTTCGTGGCTGAGCAAGAAAGCCAGACGCTCTCTTTTCGAGCCGAATGTGGGTGGCGATGCCGCTTTTTTGAGTTTTATCTCTTTCGCGACGAAACGAGCCGGCTCTTCGCAGGTTCGTAGTAACACTTCGAAGTTAAAATGCTTGGCTGACAGTGCAAACCTCGTCCGAGCATCACGCAGGGCGGTTGACCGATGCTGGTCAGAGCCGAAGGCTCGCGCGGAGCTGCTTACATGCGTATCGTCACGGTCCCTCGCCATCGTCACAACTGCTTGTTCGCACTTCTTACGATAATCCGAATACTCTTTGAAGAACTTCCGCAATAGGGGCGGCACTTGTTTGCGTCTGCTATAACCGAGCACGATGTGCCTACTCGGCCTCTGAATTGAGCCCCAGAGATAACTGTCGGTTGCGCTTGCAACTAGCGTATTGTTAAAAAGGTTCGGCGTCGTCACCAATTCGCACTCGTGGACGGGACAGCGTGCAATGATCATGAGTTGATGGACTGGCGAATGATAGCTCCAGGCATGGACGCATAGTGGGCAGTAGCGCAGCTTAGGACTGATGACGCCCCACTGCGCGAAACCACTGGGCACCCAGCCCTCAAAATCTTGCAGATGTGAGAAACTGACCCATGAATTATTGTGCAATCCGACGTCGCGCGCTGGCTCGCTTGCCTGGAGCAGGGCCTTTTCAAGGTCGGTCAACGACCACGGGCGCTGTGCGTGTTGGGCCGTGGTTAGCGTTCGAATATAATGGTCAGCTGCACAGCGCGTTAATACATTAAGCGAGAGAAACCGCGGCAACAAAACCCAAGCAGATTCACCCGGCCACAGGTGACGTAAACCCAGTGGTATTCGTCCTAGCCACGCCAAATCAAACACCGTCGTTTGTGCGCGAGCGCCGTACTCGGTACGCATTACGTCAGACCGCACTCATGGCAAATGCCGCTGCGACCGTTCGGACATCGCAGGCTTGCGGTTTCATGCTCGGCAAATAGTCGAGCAACAGCAACTCGACGGTCGCAATGAAATAGTATAAAGGCCAGTCCGTAAGACCATGTCGTTGACGTTCATCCTGGAAAACATGCCAAAAGTAGCCAGCGAGATCTTCGAGTCGAAAGTTTTGTTCGTAGGCTTCGGGCAGGAAATATTCAGTGAAGCTCTTAGGCTCTTCTTGAGGCCACACGAGTACCGAGTCGAACTGACGTAACGCGGCAGCGATATCTGCTTTCGATCGCAGTCCGCGGTAATGAATCTCTCGCAGAAAGAACCGGCCCCGAATATGGCCGGTCAGATCACGCGTCAAATGTTGCGCTTGCTCGCGGAGCTCTGTCGTTCCGAACAAGAGCACGGACAAGTTGATGTTGTGGAGCGCCAAATCGTTGCCTAGGTCAACCATGAATTCGTATTCCAGCCGCCTCCACTTCTGTGCCTCATCGACAACGACAACAACCTGATTTCGCTCGTTGACCGTGGCGCTTTCAGCCAATAGACCAATCAATCGCTGATATTTGTCGATGGCCCGACCTTTCGATGCAAAAGCGTGGCCGAATCCGAGCAATAGCGCGTGCCAATGCTTGTTATCAGTCGTCATATGAAAGGTTTTCGCGTTATAGATGAATACGGGAATCGGCTGGCCGGCACGCGTTGTGAGCGACCTCTCCAAGGCTTGAATAGCCACTGTCTTGCCGCATCGCGGTATACCCCAGATAAAACCTCCCGTCGCTCCCAGGTAAAGCCAGCGCTTGATCTCTTCGATCAGCTCAGTTTGAGCGGGCGTCTGGATCGAGTAACTTTTTCGGTATAGCGGATGCAATGATGCATCGACGTGATCGCTAATCATCCGCGGCGTCCTGCACGCCGACTAATGACGTGCGTGGTGACCATGGGTCTAGAGGTGCGGTCGCTATGGTCCTCGGTGTCCAAGGTAGATCGACCCTCTGCTCATCTAGCCCGGTATCGAGCTGACTTGCGGTATGGAGGGCGTCCCGATCGTTCGGTTTTTCAGCGATGAGCGCTTTGATCTGTGAAAGCTCAAGCGCACGCTTTGGTTTTTTCCTCTGTTTGACGAGGTTCTCCATATATTCGTCGAGCACACTGGTCGCTTGCCGTTTTCGGGTTCGCGCCTCCTTAAAGATGCGTTTACGTTGCTGCAGACCGTGAGCAAATCCTCGCCATTTACCCTGGCACTCCACGTTTCCAATGTGCTCTCCTTCTAGAGTGACCACTTCCAGCACACGGATATCGCGGGTGTCGTAGTGAATAGCGACACTGCTTTTAGGCTTCGAGAAATGTGCGAGACACGGCCCGGTATACTTGAGATAGGCGAAATTAAGGTAGGGCTTGAGTCCAGCCATTCGCGCCGGATGTACGGCACAGCGTTGGCTGGCCTTGAAACTTGCTCCCGAGGAACGAATGTCCTCGGGAATCTGCCGACTGATATAGCCATTTTGAAATGCTGCCTCAATTCGAGCCAGCGGACTGTAATTGAGCAGGTCAGGCCGGGGCGTCGCATTGTGCTCGCAGATTACTGCTTCCATAAGGTTGCGGCAGTCGTCGAGCGACAGCGTGAAGGCAGCCCGCGCGGGGTTTTTCTTGTATCGACGCGGATCTCGCACATTACTGCCAGTGGTATTGGGCAACTGGTGTACTGGTTGACCGATGCGACGAAATAAGGTCTCTACCAAATGCCGTGCCGTGGGCTGCTTGGGCGCCCCAAGGTTAAGCACAGCACCCATTCGGGAGACGACAAAGGACTGAAAATGCTTGGCCCAATGGGCCCAAGCATTATCAAGTGATAGCACGACGGGTGCGGCAAAACGCGCTGCTTGCAACAAGCCGGAGGGTAAGCCTCCATCCTGCGAGTAGTTGACACCGCGTGCAGTTTCATCGAGCGGTTCCCATATTGAACATAATTGTTCGAGCAAGTACTGGAGATCGTATTGAGTCGGGTTGTCGGCGTAGCCGAACACATAAGCCAGCACCGCAGTCGAATATGTGTCGACTGCGGCTACAAGCCAGAAGCGGCTGACGCTGACCTGCTCGATTTGGCCCGTGTCGTGTTTTATTGTCAGCGCGAACGTGGCATCAATTAGCCATTCATCAATCTGCACTTCACGAAACGGTTTGGCGGTAATGGGTGACAGCGGCCCATGACGATGCGACGCGGGCTGCGTTCGCAGCACAGACGGCCGAGATCGGTAAAAGTTGCGACGTTCGATGATCCAGAGCCTCAGCGACTCATAGGCGAACGATGTGGTGGTGAACGGGTAGTAATCGATCGGCCAATGGCGATCGCGCAGCCCCCTTACAAACACTTGGTGGAGTGCTTCGATACTGTAATGTCGCCTATTTGCCTTACCGGCTACCGAATCGCTGATGCGGGCTTCAAGGTCTTTGAACAGGTCGGGCACTTCGGCTTGAAGAGCAGCAAACGCGCCTTGGGACGATTTCGTGCCCGCTTCGTCCAGCGGCAACTGACGTTTATATTGGCGTACGCGATAGTAAGCGATGAGACCATTGGATAAGGCCGGTGCAGCACCATCATGACTGCCCAAGGTTCGCTCAAGGAGCTGATAGATCGTTTTTGCCGCGACGCCGTATGTGTCAGCCACGACACGCACCGACGTGCCTGAAAGTACTTCGCGCAGCATCTGTGTACGTTTAACGAACAGCCGCCGTTGCGTCTCGCTGAGCTGGCAGAGATCGATCGCAGGCCAGGTTGCGATATCTCTCATGGCCGCGTTATGCGCCAGCACGTCTCGCCAGGTTGTCATGAGCGCTCGAACAGCATCCACTTATGGAGCGGTTCAGTGTCCAACGCGCGACATACAGCCAGACCACGATGGAGGAGCAGAAAGGGTACGGCTGGTGCCCAGTTGTTATCGGTGATCGGAAGCGAAGCCACAAGCCCTTCGTAGGTCATGCTGCCTTGCCCAAGTCGGTCCAGCAACAAGCGTACGGCTTTATCGATGTATGAGGTGGCCCGATCGAGAACCACGAGGTAACGGCTGATCTCAAGCCAATTGACAGCCAGACACGATTGCGCCTCGATTTGGTCATAGGTCAGCATGCTTAGCCCGTAGCAGTTCAATAGCGCGTATTTTTGGGCGGCATCCAGCCATACCGGCTTGGCCACCAAGTCGCTGGAGTGCATGAACTGCAGCGTAGTGCGGCCGTTTACGTCGAGCGCGGCGAGGTCAGGACATATGCGTTGTATTCGTGAGCCGACACCGTAGGCGATCTCATGGCCACCGACTTGGAAGGCGTGGATGCTGGGCGTGCCTTCGAGCAGCGCAGCGCCTAGAAGCTGCTGCCAACTGTAAAATCGGCACTCGCCGGTAGCCTTTGTAAAGTGCGCCAAATAGAAGTCCGACGAAACACCGTGGGATCTTGCGCCAGCCATCGGGTCCTCTCACGCCGGTACACAACCACCTATCGCTTTTAGCAGAACCTGCGTAGATTGGAGAATCCACCCGCAAGTTTGCGTTGTCCATAACGCAAACTGCCGTCGATCGGGACAGCTGCTGATCGAAGAGTCATGCTTAGACAAGACGATATGCTGGAGATGCTGTCGCTTTCGCGCGAGACCTTTAGATATTGGCGCGGCAAGCTGCCGCCACTTTCGATGCGCGGACAGGGGCACAAGGCCCGTTATTCAACCGGTGATCTCTTAGCACTGAAATGCGTTATTGCGCTCATCCAAGAGCATGGGCAGTCGATCTCGGCCGTGCGTCGCGTCGCAGTGCCGCTATTCGAGGCATGCCGACATGAGCACTGGGAAGCGCTTCGCGACAAGGGATTGTTGATTAGCTATATGAACGGTACCGCGACGCCGGCGTGCTCTATTCTCGATCGCCCGATCGACGCGCGGGATAGCGATGATTTCGTGCGAGCCGGCCTATTCATCACGGTCATCGAGCGGGATTTACATGCGGAAACAATCGATACCGATAGGGTTCCCCATGTTAATACGGACACATTAAAAGAGGCTCCTCATGAGTCGGGCCAATGAGTGTCGTGCGACGCAAGTAGTACAGCGCGGGATTCATAGCGAACACCGTGGAGCTCGTGCGATCGTCATTGAGCAGTGGGTCGCGGTCGCTCGCGATCTTGGGCCATGCCCAACGATGCTTGATAGTTGGTGCCGCAGGGCCGAGATCATGTGGAGGCCGAATTTTTAGGGCTGCGGCACACCGCGCGATCAGAGACTTGCTCGCCTAAAGCGCCAGCTGGCGAAGGTCGCAATGAAGAGCGTGATCTTTTGCATGACGCGGCAACCTGCTTCGTCAAGGAATCGTCGTAAGGGACGCGACGTTCCAGCGTTGTTGCTGTGAATATCCGAAACAGCTGTGCGCCGTTGCCTCGACCAATCGGCTTTTATACACGGGCGAACCAATCCCCCAGCGCCTGGAGATGAGCCATGCGCGGCTGACGACGCAGATTCGTGCACTCCAGGCCGACGGTGGCGGCGTCTTCAGTCCGCCACGGATCGCCGAAACGGTGCAGTTTGATGGCGGGACGATCCGCCGCAATCGTGCTGCGCAGCTGATGACCACCCAATGACACACGGCATTTCGCACCGGCGACGATGGCGTGCAAGCCCTCCAACGATCGTCCGAGCCATGGTCACAAGCATCGCGTACCCAGCACGAAAGGCGTGTCCGGCATCACCTATATCCGGACGCCCAAAAGCTCGGCGTGATCGGTGCGTTATCCTCGACCCTCACTACAGGTCGGTTGCCGGTTGCCGGTTGCCGGTTGCTCAATAGACTATCGCCGACCCGAGAACTCGTACTCATAGCCGTGTTGCTTGCGTTTTGGAAGCGCGAGTCACACGATGTGCCCGGCGTGTTGCCTTAGACTGCGGCACGCAATTTACCAGTGATGATCGTCAACGCTTTCTACAAGGCCACAACTTGATCTTTAGCATGAGCATTGCCGATCACTGCGACGGCAACGCCACGGCTTAGAGCTTCGTTGGAATGCTAGAGCTAGAGCGGATGAACCGGCGTCGGCCCACTACACTGGCCAACGTCTTGCGTCTATATGTAACACTTCAAAAATCCGGACAACTGGCAGCATATGGATGCCAAACATCGAAAGTATCGCTAACTTTTTTTTCAACGGCCCGCGTAAACGTCACAGAAACCGTATTCAGCGAACCGATCGTAAAACGAGAACTATTCCTCGGACGCCTTTTGCAGTTGGTCGCCGTGCTTCTCCCATATTCGCAACGATAGTTCGCTCGCGAGCTCCGAGTCAGCAGTATCGATTCCAAACATACGGTCACCCATATGTGGCATCACTAAATTAGACGGAGCTGCCTGCAAGACGACCTGCGAGCCGCTAGAGGCTTTTACAACGATTTCATTAGTCTCAATAAGCCCATAAACGGCCCAGACAACCGATGGGTAATCTTTATCTATCGTTTTGAAAAACTCGATATACCCATTAGATTCTAATGCAGCGCTGAGTCGCTTTTGATCTGTATCATCATCTAAAGACATTCAACGGCCTCGGTTAAACTTGACGCTCTCTAGGAAGTCTTTTTGCCGACAGGTGAGAACCGTCGAGATGCTCATCTAAAAATTTGTTCATTGCGTTCCGGTACATCAGGGCATCTCTCGGCACGTCGACGTGCTCACGCTTAGCCAAAGAATATGCGAACAAGACCTGTTTCTCGGTTGGAGGTCGGATGTCCTCATCGAGGAAATCCGCCATAACACGTACGAGATGCCGCAATACGCCATCGCAAAATCTCGCACGTTCGTCCGCACTTTCTATTCGTCGGATTTGATCTCTGATCGTAGATGCATAGACGTAGGGAACTTCCACACAAACTTCCATTTGGTCAGTGCCGAACTCGTCGAAGAATAGGAGTAGCATTTCGGGTAAATATATCAAATATAAACGATAGTTTATATCCCCATCTGTTGCGAAGGGAACCCTTGCCCAACAAGAACTGGGCGATCTCCAGTGAAGGATGCCCAGCGGCACGTCCGACCATACCCCGCAATTGAGTGGCAGGCTGATCTAGAGTCCAATCACCCAAAAGAAATTGGACATGAAAAAACAGTACACCGAAGAACATATCATCGGTATTCTCAAAGAGGCGGAACGCCGGTCGAGGAGCTCTGCTGCCGGCGGCGCCTATGCCGCCTATGACAGTTGAATATCGCGACATCACTGGGATGGCTGTGGCTGGCCGAGGGAATACAGCTGAATGCTTGGGATGTTGTAGGTGCCGGATTGGCAATCGCTGGCGCGCTAGTCATCCGCGTTTCGAGGCGCGACACCGCCACGCAGAGCGTATAGGCGTTAGCCATAATACGCGCTTACGCCCCGATCTCGAAAACTCTCACACCGATACAGCGATAATGCAACCGCTTGTCAGCCCCTGCTGTTTCTGAGCTGATTGTTATCCTTAAGTGGTCCGACTCCTCCCAAGCCGGAGAATACTACGGCGCTCTTCATATACCCAAAAACTGGGATCGTCGCAGGCATGCCAAGTGACTATGGCGTGTTCACGCATTGATGTTTGCGAGACCGAAGTGGTTATCTGCTCGTGGCTGTGGAGCTTCATAACTGACGGAAGGAGCTCACTTATGCCCAGCATCGTCACGTGCCGGCCGACGTCACACATAGTGACAGTGTTCAGACTGCGTGCCATGTCCAAGTCCTACAGTTAGATCAGCCGGGGCAAGCTCTCCACCTACGAATAAGTTTCGGGAACGGTCGTAAGCATTTAGGCGTGCCGAGGGAATATAGGCGACGCATGCCTGAGTTCTTTCTGTCGAGCGGTGCTAGATTCAACGGGTCGATGCAACACCACGTATTTTGATTCCCATTAAGAGGAGCGTGGTATGTCAAGAGTGGGCAGGCCGGGTCTCACCGAGACTCAGAAAGACGCGCTGGGGGCGCGGCGAGTTTCAGAGCGATATCGGTCGAGCGCTGGGCAAGTTTCCGGCGTCGATATTCGGCGTGCTGCGTCTGCACGGCGGTATTCGGCCAGCCAAGCGTGTAGGCGCCGCCCGGGCGTTGTCGTCGACGGATCGCGAAGAGATTTCTCGAGGTCTGGCCAGCGGGCGCTCGATTCGAAATATCGCCGACTGTATTGGTCGGGCGCCCTCTACGGTGAGCCGGGAAATCGCTCGCAATGGTGGCCGCCGTCGTTACCGAGCGCCCCAGGCAGACATTCGAGCCTGGGACCGGGCGCGACGTCCAAAACCGTGTCAGCTCGCGCAGAATGCATCGCTACGCCGTATTGTGGTCGATAAGCTGGCCGAAGATTGGTCGCCCGAGCAGATCGCGGGTTGGCTTCGGCTCAGCTATCCAGACGATGTCGCCATGCAGGTGTCCCACGAGACGATCTACCGCTGCCTCTACATTCAGACGCGCGGCGTGCTGAAAAAGGAACTGCAGAAACATCTGCGCACGCAACGGGTATTCCACCAGTCCCGTCACGGCAATCTCGGTCGGATGCGCAGCTCGATCAAAGACGCAATCCCCATATCCCAAAGACCACCCGAGGTCGATGATCGTGCCGTTCCGGGTCACTGGGAAGGCGACTTACTCTCGGGTTCCGGCAATACGCACATCGCAACACTCGTCGAGCGCAGCTCTCGCTTCACGATGCTCGTGAAAGTCGAGGGTAAGGACACTCGAAGTGTGATCGACGGTCTATCTCGCCAGATCGTGACGTTGCCCGAATCGCTACGCCGATCACTGACTTGGGATCGAGGTTCGGAATTGGCCGATCACAAGCGACTGACGCTAGCCACGGACATGGCGATTTACTTCTGCGATCCGAGCAGCCCGTGGCAGCGAGGCACCAACGAAAACACCAACCGATTGCTACGGCAATACTTCCCGAAAAAGACTAACCTCGGCTTGTATTCCCAGGAGCAGCTCGATCCGTACTCGTCGAAACTCAACCAGCGACCGAGGAAGACGCTCGGCTATTTAACGCCTGCCGAGTCCTTTGATCAGAGTGTTGCGTTGACCCATTGAACCCAAGGTGTGCAATTCAATATCCGTTGCTTGATGTCGCGAGTGATTGTGCTAACCTTAAGAAGATGAGGCACCCGTTGCGACTATACTCGACTGTAATTAAAAGCGTCTTGGCCTTAGTGCTGGCGCTTAACGCGCTCGGCTGGGCCGCACATGTCGATGTGCCGGTGCAAGCCGATAGAACGTTGTCGACGCACGCGCACATCCTCGCCTACGCTCAATCGGCGGACCGACCGGTAGACGGTGTTGATCAGGCGCTATCGGTTAACGACCATTGCGGCCACGCCCATGCGCATCACACCGGGCTGGTCGGGCTTGTAGGTAATCTTGTGCCGCTAGATTCAAGCGCCATGTCCCCTCGCGCCGCCTCACAGTATGCCAGCCTAGCGTTTCAGCCGCCCTTGGGGCCGCCTATAGTCTGAATCCCTTCGCGCTTTAATCGGCGGGCTTAGCCCGCTTTCTCCTTGCGATGAGGATTCTCAATGCCTATTCTTTGCTTCCGGGCAAGCGCTTTTGCGCTTGGCCTATGTTTTATGGCGTCGGCCGTGCCGGCGTCAGCTGTTACCCAAATCACCCAACCTCTTACACTTGATGCAGCGTTGGAGTGGGCTCAGCAATACAACCCGGCCGTGCGTGCTGCACGTCTTCGGGTCGAGCGCCTGACCGGCGAAGCCATCCACGCTGACGTAGCAGTACCATCGAACCCCCGCGTCGAACTGGAAGCCGGCCAGCGCAGCGGCCGTCTCGCAGATACGACCGATATCGGCGTACGTGTCAGTCAGGAACTGTGGATTGCCGGGCAGGGCGGCCTGCGCCAAGCGGCTGCCGAAAGCGAAGCAGGCGCCGCTCGCTCTGACTATATTTTTCTCCAAGCGTCCGTGCAGGCTCGAACCCGTGCCGCCTTCCTGTCCAGGCTCGCAGCACAACGCGCCGTTGAGACCGCGCAGCAGGTTGTGGAAGCGAACGACAAACTCGCGACCTACGCTAGAAAAAGGCTGAGTGCCGGCGCCGGTACGCAGTTGGAAGCGAATGCGGCCAAGCTCGGTCAGAGCCGGGCACAGGCACTCTTGGCACGCGCACGCAATCGTGCACGCCAAGCCGGCCTCGCTCTCAACGATTTGTTGGCGGTCGATCCACAGCGACGCTTGGCTGTACGTGGCGAACTCGGATTCGCCCCTCTTACCCTACCGTCCAGCGACAGCTTGCTCACGCGTTCGGTGGAACGACGTACTGACCTAAATGCGGCGGCACAGCGCGTCGTTGCGGCACAGAAAAGGCTGTCGTTGTCGCGGCGACAGATTATTCCGAACCTCACGGTTTTTGGCTTCTATCGGCAGGAAGCCGACGGCAAGGGGAGTGGCGGCGAAGACATTACTGGCGGCGGCATTGGCTTCGATGTGCCGATCCTTCATCGCTACGAAGGCGAGCGGCGGGTTGCAAACGCTGAGCTCGGTCAGGCGCTGCTCGAGCAGGACAATCTACAGCGCGAGGTTCGGCTGCAGATTCTTGCCGGTATGTCCGACTATGACTCGGCCAGCCAGCAAGTGGCGGCGCTCAACGACGCGGTTCTCAACGCGGCTCAGCAGACGTTGGATCTCACCCGCCGCTCATTTGCGGCCGGCCAGGTCGCCGCGCCGGCGATCACCACCGCTCAGAACAATCTCATCGCGGTTCGCCAGGACTATCTGGATGCGCTCGACGCTCTGATCGCCGCTGGAACCGACCTTGAACGCGCCACCGGCGGCTTGGTCGTCATGCAAAGCGCAGCACATTCCTCGGAGCTCAATCGATGATATCCCGTAGCATTATCACTCTCTTTATTTTCGCTGCGCTGCTTGGCGTTGCTGGTTGTAATGATACCAGCGCGCAGCCTCCAGTTGCGTCGGATCAAGCGTCAGAAAAATCATCAGATCATGCCGCCGACGAGTCCGGAGCTGAGCATCAAGGCGAGCGCGAGGCGGATTCGAGCGATCATGATGATCACGACGCAGAACAGGCACCCGACAGGGTCCATCTAACGTCGGCGCAGCGTAACCGGCTCGATATAAAGGTCGGCAAGGCGAAATCCGGCAGCGCGACTGCTGTGATCACTGCGCCGGCCACGGTGAGGTTCGACAGCGACCGGGTGGCTCGTATCGGGCCGCGCCTCAACGCGAAGGTGCTTGAGGTGACCTCCGACGTGGGCACGCGGGTCGAGGCCGGCGACACAGTGGCTATTCTCGACAGCGTCGCTCTGGGCAAGGCCAAGGCGTCGTACCTCACCGCGGCAGCTCGTTATGGCACGCAGTTGGCCGCGTATCAGCGCAACAAGAAGCTGGCCGAAGACAAGATCATCAGCGAAGCGACGCTGCTTGAGTCACGCGCCAATTACTCGCAGGCCCGCGCCGAGCGCGAGGCGGCTCGCGCTGAACTCAAGTTGTACGGCATGAGCCCGTCGGCGATCCAGGACATAAGTACCAGTAACGGCACACCGTTGTCGCGTTATCCGCTGACCACGCCGATGACGGGTGTTGTCCAGCAACGCGACTTGGTCCCGGGACAATCGGTTGGTGCCAATGACACACCGGTTCATGTGGTCGACACGAGCCGTATGTGGGTCATGATCGAAGCCGATGAGCAATCGCTGCCACGGCTGCGGACCGGTTTGTCGGTTGAACTGCATGTCCGCCCGTTACCCGACCAGACGTTTACCGGCACGGTGGACTGGATTTCGTCGGAACTCGACCCGCAGAGCCGGACCGTCCGAGTGCGCGCCACGGTCGACAACCCGGACGGCCTGCTCAAGAGCGGCATGTTCGGAACCGCACAAATACGCACACAATCCGAGCGCCAGTTTGCGTTGGTGCCGATTGATGCGGTCCAAAGTATCGGCGAACGCGACATCGTGTTCGTACCGGGCGATGAAGCGGGGGCGTTTCGTGCAATACCGGTCGTGCTCGGTGACGAGGGAGGCGGCCAAGTCGAAGTAAGGCAGGGCTTGAGCTCGGGCGATGCGGTTGTCACCAGTGGCTCGTTCGATCTGGCTTCCGTACTCACCGCGGGCGGGCGTAGCGCCGCCCACGGCCACTGATCAGGAGCCACCCATGATTGATGCAATTGTTCGCTACGCGCTAGCGAATCGCTTGATGGTGCTTGTAGCCGTGGTCGCACTGGCCATTGGCGGTTATCTGTCCTACCAGCAGCTCGCGGTAGACGCGTATCCGGACGCGTCGCCGACGTTGGTACAGATATTCACGGCCTCGCCTGGTTTGTCGCCGGTCGATATCGAAACCCAGATCTCCTATCCCGTCGAAATCAGCATGTATGGATTGCCTCGTTTGGAGAAAGTGCAGTCCACGTCTATCTTCGGGCTGTCGCGGGTCAGCGTTTATTTCCAAGACGGCACGGATATCTATTTCGCCCGCCAGTTGGTCAGTCAACGCCTGACCGCGGCACGCCGTGAGATTCCGGCCGGGCTGGGCGAACCGCAGCTTGGGCCGATCACCACCGGGTTGGGCAATATCCTGAAGTACACCCTGGAGGCCGAGAAAGGTGCCGATTTCTCGCTGATGGAAAAGCGCGAGATTCAGGATTGGATCGTCAAACCGCAGCTCTTGACGGTGCCCGGCGTTACCGGTGTGCTGTCGATCGGCGGTGATGAAAAGCAATACCAGGTCCAGCTCGACAGCAACGCGCTGCTCGCGCGCGGCCTGACCGTGGCCGACGTGCGTGCTGCGCTCGAGTCCAACAATCGCAACGTGGGGGCATCGTTCATCGAACGTGGCGGCGAGGAATATATCGTTCGCGGCTATGGCTGGATCGCGCCAAACGAGCAAGGGCTCGCCGACATCCGCAACATCGTCGTCGCAGAGAATAATGGGACCCCTGTGACGATTGGCGACGTCGCCGAAGTGGAGTTCGGTGCAGCGATTCGCCGCGGGACCCAATTGGCCAGCGGCGAGGAAGCGGTCGGCGGCTACGTGCTCAAGCTGATCGGGACCAACACCCAGCAGGTCTTGGCGGACGTCGAGGAGCGTATCCAAGCGATCGACCAATCCTTACCCGACGGTCTGAGTATCAACGCCTACTATTCCCAGTCGCAGTTGGTCGAGAAAGCGATCGGCACTGTCGAGGACGCCTTGCTCGAAGGCGCGGTGCTCGTATTCATCCTGCTCTATCTGTTTCTCGGCAATCTGCGTTCGACGCTGATCGTGGTCGCTAGCCTGCCGCTGTCGGTACTGGTCGCATTCATCGCGATGAACGCGGTGGGGCTGTCTGCCAATCTCATGAGTCTCGGTGGCTTGGCGATTGGCATCGGCATGATGGTCGATGGTTCGGTGGTGATGATCGAAAATATCTTTCGCCATCTCGAAGAGCGGGCGGGCGAGGATATCTCGATGCTCCGGCTGGTCGGGGAGGCCGCACGCGAGGTGGCCCGACCGATCGTATTCGCCATGGGCATCATCATCATCGTCTTTCTACCGCTGTTCACCCTTCAGGGCGTGGAAGGCAAGCTGTTCTCGCCCATGGCCTATACCATCAGTTTCGCCCTGCTGGGTGCGTTGCTGCTGGCGCTGACCTTGGTACCGGTATTGACCACGCTGGTATTCAAGAAAGACAGTGTGCACGGCGAACCGCGGCTCATTGGCTGGATCAAGCGCGGCTATCGGCCGCTACGCGACGCCGCCCTCAAGGTGCCGGCCGTGGTTCTTGGCATTGCCTTGGTACTGTTCGTCGGCAGTCTGGCGATCTTTCCACAGTTGGGTACGGAATTTGTGCCTACGCTGCGCGAAGGTACGTTCATGGTGCGTTCCACCTTGCCACCGGGCGCCAGCCTGGCTTCGGCGATCGACTACGGTAAGCGAGTCGAGTCGGTGATGGGCGATTTTCCCGAAGTTACCGGCAGCTATTCGCGGGTGGGTCGTGCCGAGGTGGGGGGCGACCCCGAACCGGTTAACGTGGTTGCCACCACGGTCAATCTCAAGCCCTTGGATGAATGGCAGTCGGGACGCTCGTACGAGCAGCTGCAAGCGGCCATGTCCGAAAAGGTCAACGAGCAGGTTCCTGGCCTGGCCAACAACTTCTCCCAGCCCATCCAGCTGCGCACCGACGAACTGCTGTCCGGGGTGCAGGCCCAATTGGTCGGCAGCATCTTCGGCGAGGACCTGGAAACGTTGGCCCGAATCGGGCAGGAGGTCAGCGCACAGGCACGCCAGGTGCCCGGGGCTGTCGATGTACGTATGCAACAGCAAAGCGGCAAGCGCCAGATCGTGGTCAAGCCGGATCGCGGCGCGTTGGCGCGCTACGGTATTGCTGTGGATGACGTGCTTAGCACGCTCAACGTCGGTGTCGGTGGCGCAACCGTTGGCCAGGTCTTCGACAAAGTGCGCCGGTTCGATATCTTCCTGCGGCTAAAAGCCGATCAGCGTGAGCGACTGGATTCGATTCGGGCCTTGCCGCTGCGCAGCAGCAGCGGCGAGATCATTCCGTTGTCGCGGGTGGCCGATATCGAGGTATACACCGGGCCTAAGAAGATCTCGCGGTCGAAGGCAAGCCGGCGTATCTACGTACAGATGAACGTACGCGGCCGCGACATGGGCAGCGTCGTGCGCGACCTGAAACAGCGCATCGACGCGAACGTGGACATGCCGCCGGGTTATTTCGTGGAGTTCGGGGGTCAGTTCAAGAATCAGCAACGGGCTATGGCGCGACTTTATTTAGTGGTACCGGTCACGCTGGGGCTAATCTTTCTGCTTTTGTTCAGCGCCTTCGGCAGCCTGCGCTATGCGGCGTTGATATTCCTGAACGTGCCGTTTGCTATCACCGGCGGTATTTTCGCGCTCTGGATTTCGGGGCTCTATGTCTCTGTGCCGGCGGCTGTGGGTTTCATCGCGGTCTTCGGTGTGGCCGTGCTCAACGGTGTCGTATTGGTCTCCTATATCAACCAGCTGCGCGAGCAGGGCATGGAGATCGCCGAGGCCGTACGCACCGGCGCGGAGCATCGCCTGCGGCCCGTTCTCATGACCGCGTCTGTGGCGATCCTGGGCCTGATTCCGCTGCTGCTGGCCGATGGGATCGGCTCGAACGTGCAGCGCCCGCTGGCGGCCGTCGTCATCGGTGGGCTCATCACTTCGACGCTGCTCACGCTGCTGGTGCTGCCTAGCATTTATCGCTGGTTCGCCGAGCCTCGGCGCGAAGTCGACGTGTAAACAGGAGCAAACCCATGAAAGAAATAAAAGCCTACGTGCGTGAGCACATGCTCGACAAGGTCATCGATGCATTGGCGGCGATCCCGGGAATGCCCGGAATCGCCGTAGTGCATCTGCGCGAATACGGCCACGCCACGGAGGAGGGTGGCCTGGTACGAATTGATATGGCGAAACTGGAGATCGATGTCGGCGACGCCTTGGCCGACAGGGTGGTGGAGACAATCGTCTCCCATGCCCGCACCGGGAGCGGACACCCTGGCGATGGTCGGGTTTTTGTGTCCGATCTCGGTCGAGCCGTTCGAATTGCCGATGGCGGACACGATTCTGATATGGGGGCGCCATGAGCCGCCATGACATCCGTAAACTGACGGGTCTCGCGTTGATATGTGCCGTCCTGCTCAGCGCCTGCTCGGCCGATCAATCGCCCGATATAACGGTCGAAAACGAAGCAGTTCGGACCCGTATCCTCAAGACCTACGAGCGTGCACAGGCGGGCGAAGCGGAGGCTCAGAATTCGATCGGAAAAGCCTATGCTATCGGCGATGGACTAAGGAAGGACGAGGACAAGGCCCGCGAGTGGTTCCAACGCGCCGCAGAACAGGGTCATCCGGTGGCCCAGTACAATATGTATTTGTTGCTGACTCAAGGCGTCGATGTAAGCGAGAAAGACGCCGAGCAGGCATCGAAATGGCTGCATGCCGCCGCCGACCGCGAATTGGTACTGGCCCAGTTCCGCTTGGCCGAGCTGTATCGCAAAGGCGAGGCCAACGAGCCCCGAGACTTGGCGCGTGCTGCAACTTTGTATGAGTCTTCCGCCGCCCAGGGGTATGCGCCAGCTCAATATAATATTGGGCGGCTGTACGAAGATGGGCGAGGCGTGACGAAGAACGAGGCTACGGCGTTCTTGTGGTTCATCAGAGCTGCTAGGCAGGGCGTGGTTGACGCCCAGATAAAAGTCGGTACGAAATACGCATCGGGCAGTGGGGTCGCAGCCGATGATGAAAAAGCGTTCCGCTGGCTCGAGCGCGCTGCTTTTCGCAATTCGCCGATCGCACAATACAACCTCAGTGCGCTGTATGCGCTCGGCAAAGGAGTCGAGAAGAATCTCGTCAAAGCGTACGCTTGGTCTGAATTGGCTGCCAGTCAAGGTGTTCCTGCTGCCATCAAGAACCGCGAGGCTTTCCCGAAAGTACTAGGCCCCGAACAGCTTGAGCAGGCGAAAACACTCTCAAAACAATTGGCCGCCCAAATTGCACCCGCGCAAACCCATGGCCATCGGGAAAACAGCTATTTCGATAACGGAAGCTCGGATCCGATTTCGGGTTTGGAAGCCTTCGAGTCGCGCTCTCAGGCGGGCGATGCGAACTAATCCGCTTGGCAAGATATAGAGCCTTGGATTATTGACCCAACCTGTCAGGAGATAATCATGTCAGGACATGACCACAGTCATAGTCACGGCAGCACTAAACTGCTGTTGGTTGCCTTGTTATTCACGACCGCATATGCGGGCGTCGAAGTAGTGGGCGGCCTATGGGCCAACTCGTTGGCCTTGGTGGCCGACGCCGGCCACATGATCACGGACTCCATGTCACTAGGAATCGGTGCTTTTGCGGCGTGGCTGAGCCAGCGTCCCGCCTCTACAAATCACACCTATGGGCTTCCCCGAGCCGAAGTGATAGGTGCACTGGTCAACGTTCTGTTCATGTTCGGCATTGTCGTCTGGATCGTTATTGCAGCGATAGAGCGGCTGGCCAATCCGCAACCGGTTGGCGGCGCCACGGTGATGGCCGTCGCGTTCGTCGGCCTGATCGTGAATATTGCCGTAGCCTGGCTTCTGATGCGCGGCGAAAAAAGCATGAACGTGCGAGCGGCGCTGTTGCACGTCGTGGGCGACTTGGCTGGCTCAGTGGCCGCGCTTGCGGCCGGCTTGATTATCTATATGACCGGCTGGCTGCCGATCGATCCGCTTTTATCACTGTTCATCAGCGTGTTGATTGCCATCGGTAGTGTTGGCATTCTACGCGACGTATTGCGAGTACTCATGGAAGGTGTCCCGAAGGGCATTGATGTCAGAGAAGTCGAGCGGGAATTGGTCAAGATTGACGGCGTCACAGGCGTTCATCACGTGCACATTTGGTCGTTGTCATCGAGCCGCCATGCCCTCTCGGCCCACGTCCAGCCAGTTGACATGACTCAGTGGGAAGCACTTCTCCCACAACTGCAAGCGGTGCTCAACGAGCGATTCGAGATCACACACACGACGTTGCAGGCCGAAACATCAGTAAACCTGGCTGATTGTGAGACGAGTACAGGTGACGAGAAGCGGTCGTGACGGTTTACGACCGTCGAGAGCCGCCGCCCGAGTGTGGCGCCTTGCCTTTCTCGCCGAATGAGACGAGGTCCCCTCCTGCGGAAGCGGTTTTTAGATCGCAGCGAGCGGTCAATTCACGAAACAGAAAAGCTCGTACGCTAAGTCTCTGTGGTAGTAGCTACGCGAGCGCCTGCTCAATCAGGAGATAGCAGAGGAAGCCGATGAAGAAAGTGGCCGACCCGAATGCGGTATCGCCCTGTTCATGCGCTTTGACAAGAAGCTCTTCGGTCACCAGATACATGAACACCATGGCGCCAAAGCCCAGCACGGCGGCCATGACCGGTTTTGAGGCGCCAGTAAGCACGGCGACACCCAATGCCGTACCGACAATCGTAAATAGGGCAAGGCCAGTCGGCAGTGAGATCAATGCCCAAGGCGACCGGGTCGGCAGAGTTGCCGCGAGGGCGAGGCCGACGAACAGATATTCCAGCGTAATCGCGATGGTGAGCAAGATGCCGGTTTGGCTGTTGTTAGCGAAGCCGGCACCGAGCACCACGCCGTCAATAAAGAAGTCGATGCCGATGGTCGCGATCAGCCCGATCGCCAGCGGCGAACCCCGCCGCTTGGCTCACCGCTCTGTTGCATCACTGATGTGACGCATCGCGAACATAACCAGAATCCCCAGCCCGAAACCGACGATGGCGGGTAGCGGCGCCGAGTGCAATACGCCCGGAACAAGTTCGATAGCCGCTGCCGCGAACACGGGGTCAACTCACGAAACGGAAAAAATCGTACGCTAAGCCTCTCGTGGCGTCCGTAGTGGCCGGAAGCGGCCCCGCTCGACCCGTTTATCCTGTTGCCAGATATAGTCGCCGGTCAGGTTGATGTGCTCCCAGCCCAGCGGCGACAGATGCGACAGTAGCGTGTCGTCGATTTCCTGTCCGGATTCGCGCAGTGCTTGAATGGCTCGCTCTATATAGACCGTGTTCCAAAGAATAATGGCGCTCACCACGAGATTGAGCCCGCTGGCGCGGTAGCGCTGATTTTCGTAGCTGCGATCGCGCATCTCACCCAGCCGATTCAGGAAGACCGCGCGGGCGAGTGCATTCTTGGCCTCGCCCTTATTCAAACCCACCTGCACGCGCCGGCGCAGCTCGACGTTTTGCATCCAGTCGAGTGCGAACAAGGTGCGCTCGATGCGGCCCAGCTCACGCAATGCGACCGCTAGCACGTTCTGGCGCGGATAGCTGCCAAGTTTTCGGAGCATCAGAGAGGCCGTCACGGTGCCTTGCTTGATCGACGCGGCCAGACGCAGGATCTCGTCCCAATGCGTTCGGATGTGTTTAACGTTGACGCGGTCGCCGATCATGCCTGCAAGCGTGGGATAGCGCTTGGCGTCGCCGTGGATATACAAGCGCCGGTCGGCCAGATCGCGAATACGTGGCGCGAAACGATAACCAAGCAACTGCATCAGCGCAAACACATGGTCGGTAAAGCCGGCCGTGTCCGTGTAGTGCTCTTCGATCCGCAGGTCGGATTCGAGGTAGAGCAGCCCGTCCAGGACATGCGTGGCATCGCGTACGGTCGCATTGATGACTTTGGAGTGGAACGGCGCGTACTGATCGGAAATGTGCGTGTAGAACTGCACGCCCGGCTCCTGGCCGTACTTCAGATTCACGTGACCGGCGAATTGGCCCCGACCGCCGGCCTTGAAATTCTGTCCGTCTGAAGATGAAGTCGTGCCGTCGCCCCTATAAGCCGCGAACGGTTGGCGGAACTGCGTGTTAACCAGCTCGGCCAGGCCCGCGGAATAGGTCTCATCGCGGATGTGCCATGCCTGCAGCCAAGTCAGCTTGGCGTAGGTGGTCCCAGGACACGATTCGGCCATCTTGGATAGGCCCAAATTGATCGCATCGGCCAGAATGGTGGTGAGCAGCAGTTGCCGATCGCCTGCGACCGCGCCGCTCTTGAGGTGCTTGAAGTGTTCGGTAAAGCCGGTCCAGTCATCGACTTCCAACAGGAGTTCGGCAATCTTGAGGTGTGGCAACCGGCTATAAGCCTGTTGCATCAACGCGTCGGCACTGTCGGGTACGGCGTTATCCAGCGGCGTGATCTTGAGGCGCCCAGCGGATGTAATACCTGCATCGGGTAACTCGTCGGCGGCCGCCAAGCGTTCAACGGCCGCCAGCTCATGCTCCAACGCAGCCAAACGCGATTCCAGATCGCGTTTCGCAGTCGGTTTCGACAGACAACCCGAGATTCTGTTGCTCGCGCTGATCGGCGAAGCGTGTCGGCGGCAGCAGATAGTCCTCGAAGTCCTTGAATTGGCGCGAGTCCTGGTCCCAGATGTCGCCCGAGCGCAGCGCGTTCTTGAGCTCTGATAACACGCACAGCTCATAGAAGCGTCGATCAAGCCCGTCCGGTGTAAACACCAGACTTTCCCAGCGCTTGCGCACGAAGCAGATCGGCGCACCGTTCGGCACCTTGCGCGCTTGGCGTTGATTCATGTCTTTCAACAGCTCGATGCCGGCGAGTAGCTTGCGCGCTGCCGATGCGGCCTTCATGTCCAGCGCATCCAAGTACGTCGGCGTATAGCGTTGGAGCGAGTTGAAGCCGCTGCCGATCAAGGCGAGATAATCGAAGTCCTCCGACTGCGCCAGCTTCTCTGCCTCGGCGATGCTTTCGCTGAACACCGCCCAAGCATGATCGCCTCGATGGCAGCAACCGGATCGCTGCCGGACTGTTTGGCGTCTATAAGCGCACGCCCAATACGCGAATAGAGAGGTACTTTGTTGTTGATCTCCTTGCCGGAGCGCTGGAATTGTTCCGCGTGCTTGCGCTTGGCTTTGCTGAACAGCGAGCCCATGAAACGATCGTGCAGGTCGATAATTTCGTCGATCAGCGTGGCCCGTGTATCGAGGATGAAGGCCACCAGGGTCGCGTAGCGACGGGTCAGCTCCAGATCGCGCAAGTGCTGAGCGGTCATCTGCCCGCCTTCGCGGGCCAGTTTCAGCAGACGGTTCTGATGGACGGCGTGTTCGAGCCCGGCCGGGATGTTGAGATCGTGAACGGTCTGCAATCGTTCGAGATGGACCAGAATATGTTTGGGCCGCTGCGGACCAGGCGACTGGCGCAGCCAGACCAGGACACTGCTCGACTTCTCCTTGCGGATCGCCAGAAGCTGCTCAAAGGCGTGGCGATGCTGGTCAGTTAATGATTCGGTCAGCGCTTCATACACCAAGCGGGTGCCACGCGTGAGCGCTTCGCTGCATACGCGCTCGATCACATCCAGCGGCGGCAGGATGATGCGCTGTTCCCGTAGCATCTCGACCAATGCCTCAGCCAAGACGATGCCCCGGTCCGTTTGTTGGGCCAAGTCAGCGATCGGCAGGATGAGACGCCGATAATCGACTAGGCTGAACGCCGACAGATTCAACCAGGCCTACGATTCTGCTAAGTGCTCACGCCGGGTTTCGGGCCGCTGGGCATACTGCGGCCAAATGTCGGGATCAATACTGAACTGCTGGCCGATGAGGGCCAACAAGGACGCAGGCGGGGCGGGATCAGTCGGCAGCGCGATGCCGGGATAGCGCAGGTAACACAACTGCACCGCGAAACCGAATCGGTTGTGTTGGCCACGCCGCTGTCGGATCACCGACAGATCGGGCTCGGAGAACGCGTAGCGTCGGATGAGTTCATCGTCCGTCGCCGGAAAGGCGAGCAGGCTTTCTCGCTCGGCAACGATCAATAAGCGGCGACGAGGCATGATCAGGCATCCGCCTTCAGGTATTGATAGAGCGTTTCACGGCTGATACCAATACCAAAATCGCGAGCCAACTTCGCCTTCTGCTCGCCATTCGCGACGCGCTGCCGCAGTTCAGCGATCCTGTCGGGCGATAGCGCTTTCTTTCGGCCTCGATACGCCCCGCGTTTCCGGGCCAGGGCAATGCCTTCGCGTTGACGTTCACGAATCAGTGCGCGCTCAAATTCGGCGAATGCGCCCATCACGAACAGCATCAGGTTGGCCATCGGCGAGGCCTCGCCGGTGAAGGTCAGATTTTCCTTGATGAATTCGATGCCGACACCGCGCTGGGTCAACGACTGGACCAGACGGCGCAGATCGTCGAGGTTACGTGCAAACCGATCCATGCTGTGGACGACGACAGTATCGCCCTCGCGAACAAAGGAAATCAGCTGTTCCAGCTCTGGCCGATGAACATCTTTCCCGGACGCCTTGTCTGTGAACACCCGATCGACCGCGACTTGCTCGAGCTGGCGTTCCGGATTCTGATCGAGACTACTGACGCGAACATAACCAATGCGGTGACCGTTCAAAATGCCTTCCCGAACTCAAGTGTCAGGATGAACTCTATAAGCCTTAGAAAATGCGTCAATAAATATAGGGATAGATCCTATTCTGACAGTTTTAGTATTCGAGGCCTGACGTCCGGTTAGGGTGTGCTTCAATCTGACGTAAAAAAGAAAATGTATGGCGCTCTCGCCCGGGTCTCCCCACCTCCAGCGGCGCAAAAGTCCAACCTGGCAGAATGTCGCGATCGTGAGATTGGCCGACCCGAGTTATTTCTTCTAGAGTTTTCGGAGGCCGCGCGCGAGGAACACGCCTCAGCCGATATGCGAGTGCCTCGGTTGAACTGCCCTCTTAATCAAACGGCCATAATCGGCCGGCTACGGCCCAAGCAATCAGGGCAATGACACCGAGCACCAGCAAGGTTGGGCGCGGTCCGACCGCCGAACCCAGCACGCCAGCCAGCGGATAACCGACCAGCCAGCAGGCATGAGACAACGCAAATTGGGCCGAAAACACGCCCGGACGGCTGCTGCTGTCGCTGGCCGCAGTCAGCAGGCGCCCGACCGGCGTCTGGATCAGACCCAGGCCGATACCCAGCACGAACCACACGGCAAGCAAGCCAGCAAAACCCGGCAACCAGAGACCGCCGATTAGCAATGCCAGGCCGAGCAACAGACCGCCGGCGAGCATCGCAGAGCGTTCGGAATGACGGTCCAGCCAGCGCGGTAGCCACAACGCGGCGAGCATTGAGCCCGCGCCCGAGGCCATGAACGCCTGCGCGACCTGCACATCGCCGCCGCCCAGCGTCTGGCGCACATAGACCACGGTATTGACGATAATCATGGCCCCGGCGGCGGCCACCCCAGCGTATAGCGCCAACACCGCGCGTAGCCTATGGTTGCCCAGATATCGACGGACGCCGGCCGATACCCGCTGCCAGACATTGATTGATCCCGTTTCGTCAGCAACCGCCGGTAGGGCGGTCGTCACGACCAGGGCCGCCGAACCCAGAAAGGCCAGTCCGTTAAGCATGAACAATTGGTTATAAGACACGAGGAACAAAAGCGCGGTAGCCAGCGCCGGACTGAGCAGATTCTCCAGCTCGTAAGCCAAGCGAGACAGCGCCAATGCGCGCGTGTATTGGGCGTCATCGGGCACCACTTCGGGAATCGTGGCCTGGAATACCGGTGTAAAGCCCGCCGAGCAGCCGTTTAGCAGAAAGATCAGCACATAGATCTGCCATACCGCCGTCACCCAGGGCAGACACAAGACAAACCCGGCCCGCAGCAGGTCCAACGTTACCAGCAACACCTTACGCGGCAAGCGTTGGGCATAGCCGCCCACCACCGGGGCGATCCCGACATAGGCCACCATCTTGCACGCCAATGCAATGCCCAGTACGCGACCCGCGTTGCCGCCGGCCAGGTCGTAGGCCAGCAGCGCCAAGGCGATGGTGGTCAGACCGGTGCCGATCAGCGCCGAGATTTGTGCGGCAAACAGATGTCGATAGACCCGATTACGCCACAGGCCGCCGATGGGCTTCGTCGTCATGTTGCAGTGCTTGAGTGATAGAATAGGGGGCTATACTATCTGAGTGAGCCACGGCGAGAAACCAAAGTGCATACGATCCGCGAGAAACAGAAGCTATTAAACCGAGTGCGCCGTATTCGGGGCCAAATGGAGGCGGTTGAGCGGGCGCTTGAAGAAGAAAAAGAGTGTGCCGACATCATGCAGCGCATCGCCGGCGTGCGCGGTGCCCTCAATGGCCTGATGGCCGAAGTACTCGAAGACCATATCCACGAGCACGTGGCCGCCGAGGCACTGGCAGCCGAGCAACGGTCCGAAGGTGCGGTCGAACTCATCGATATCGTCCGCGCGTATCTGAAATAACACCGGAGTTCGTCATGGCCGCCCAGAAATCACCCCTGCATCCGCCATTGGCCGCTGACGATCAAGGTTCCAATCATGGGCACATCGACAGGTCGTGGACAGATATCTCGGGCAGCGTCCGTTTCGCTCTTCTGCTGCTGGCTCGAAGACTTAGCGCACGATTTTTCGTTTCGTGAGTTGACCCCAACAATCCCAACGCGGTCATAGGGTATTCAATACAACGCACTGCGATTCAGCGGACGCAGGAGAACACAGCCTAGACTTAACAATAAAGCAACGTAATACGTTGCTTTACATGTTGTTTTATATTTATTTCCGCCGCAGTGTCTACAGGTACCGCCTGAGGGAATCCTGCCTTGTATATACAACCGCTGCTCTACACGCTGATCCCGGTGGCCGCTGCCGCACTGTCGGGGGTCGTGGCCGCGATCCGAGCGCCCGGAGAACAGGCGACCAGCGTGGTGCAACACTTGGCCGCCGGCGTTGTGTTCGCGGCGGCGGCTATCGAACTTATTCCGGGCGTACTGTGCTCGGCGGCGTTACCCGCCATCGTGGGTTTCGCGCTCGGGATTGTGGTTATGTTCACGCTACGCCACGTCAGTGATGCCGCTGAGCGGCGGGCCAAGCGTCAGGGAGCGCCGCTGGCGATCGGGCTGATCGCGACCATCGGCATCGACTTCTTTATTGACGGCGTGGTGCTCGGTGCCGGCTTCGCTAACAACAGCCAAACCGGCATCTTGCTCACCATTGTTTGCTTACACGGCCGTCGGCGTGCTGCGCGAGGCCTGGGGCAAGCTGCAACAGCCGGAAAGCGTATGACAGAAAAGATTGAGACCGCAGCGCTCTTGCGTCGCGGTTTGTGGCTCGAATACGTGACCCTGGCGTGGAATGTCGTGGGCACTGTGATTGTCATTGCAGCTGCGATTGTTGCGCATTCGATTGCGCTGGCCGGCTTCGGCCTCGACTCTCTCATCGAGATCGGTGCGTCCACGGTCGTGATCTGGCCTTTGCGCGATATCCATGACGGCCGCGAGCCGCTGGCACTGTGCCTGATTTCAATCGCATTTTTTGCGCTAGGGATCTACATTCTGGGACAAACCGCTTACGCGTTTGCCGTCGGCGTGCATCCCAACATTTCACTCCCCGGTATCGGCTGGCTCGTCTTGACCGTAACCGCGATGCTGACGCTAGCTTGGGCCAAACACGCCACCGGGGTGGCGCTCGACAATACCGTGCTCAACACCGAGGCCCGTGTGACGCTGGTCGATGGGGCTGGCGGGCGCAGTACTGCTTGGTCTCGTGCTAAACGCCTTATTCCACTGTTGGTGGGCCGATTCAATGGCCGGGCTGGTGATTTGCTCTTATGCACTTTCAGAGGGCGTTACGGCGTGGGCTGAAGCCAGAACGGTCCGAAAATTACGCATGGCCGAGGGAACAACGTGCTTTTTGCGGCCGGTTTGGGCGGCACACAGACTCTTGATTAGCTCCTCTCCGGAACCGCGCCGGAACAGATATAAGCGGCGCCAAAATAAAGTTCTCGCGTCTCAACGTGCTCGAAGTACCGTTCGATCGCAGTGGCCGGTCGCCGCCTGACGATATCGGGCGTCACCCCGGCCGGCCGATTCAAAAAGACAGCCAAACGGGCCAGCCAGGTCGGCCAGCGCTCCGGCCATTGCAGTTCAAAATTGGCAATCCGCGCGCCCGCATTCACAGAGGATGCGGCTTTCGCGACTACGTGGCTGTAATCGGGCACGGTGGCCAGCGCCAGGGTGGCTAAAATGCCGTTCGCCTGCGGCGGCAAATGGAACGTTGAAATATCCGCCTCGATCAACGTGACATTGTTCCAGCCGGCCTTATGCACGCGATGCTTCGCCTTTGCCAACATCGCCGGTGTCAGGTCCACACCGATAATATTACCGGATTCACCGATCGCAGCATGTAAATAAGGGAAGTTTAAACCAGTACCACATCCGAGATCGACCACGGTATCGCCCGGCCGAAGCTGCAACGCGGCAACGGTCTGCTGTCGATATGCCTCGATACGCAAGCCAACAGCTCTATATAACCCCAATCCTGGGTCGTAGAGGCGGGCCAGTGTGTTGTAGCGCTTGCGAAACTCGTTTTTGTCCCACGCCATATGAACTCCGAGCAACTTTATCCATGTAAATCTAAAACGGCTTGATCTTGACGAGCGAGAGAATCAGGAACAGCGAGACGGTAGGCATCCCGCTCGTGGCCCGAAAGTAACCCGGCGTGCCGTGATTGCGGTTTTCGCCAAATTTTGTTTTGCACCTGATACCAGCCGCGGAAGGCGAGCAGAAGTAGGACGAGAACGAGCTTGGTATGAAACCAGCCGTTGTGAGCGATCCAGCTCCCGCCGATGAGCGTGCGGACGACACGTTTACGCGTGACCGCCAGCGAACACACACGAATCGCCCGACCCTTCCTCCATGGTGATACGCGCCGAATCATCGGTTACATGTTCGGCCTGGAGCGTGCTGTGCTCAATCTTGAAGCCGTCGTGCAGCATCCTTTGGACGGCGCGCCGGATCGCATGGCAGTCGGCGTTTGTGCCGACCAGAATATCGCCCGACACGCAGGGCATGCCCGAGGTGACTTTCCAGACGTGCAGATCATCTACACCTAGAACGCCAGGTACGTCGCGGATAGCTTCATTTAGGGTTTCCGGATGCAAACCAACGGGGGCGGCCTCGAGGAAGATTCGTCCGGACTCACGCACGAGACCTATTCCCGCTTTGAGCATCAGCGCGGCCACGATCAGCGCGGCCACGGCGTCCAGCCGATACCAGCCGGTCCACCAAATGGCAAAGCCCGCAATCGCGGTCGCAATAAAGGCATAAAGTCGGTCAGAATGTGCTGAAAACTGCCTTCGACGTTGAGGCTTTCACGATTGGCCTTGCTCAGAGCCCAGGTCGCGCCGAGATTGAACACGATGCCGACAAGCGCCACTACCCCGACGAACAGTCCGTCGACCTGCGGCGGCTCTATCAGCCTCAAGACGCCCTCGATGAGAAACCACACCGATAAAAGCAGAAGCGTGATGCCGTTGGCTTGCGCGCTCAGGATTTCAGACCGCTTTAGTCCAAATGTGTACCGACCGCTGGCCGGGCGGCTCGCCAGGCTCATCGCTACCAGTGCCAGCCCAATCGCGCCCGCGTCTGTAAGCATATGGCCAGCATCCGCGATCAGCGCCAGCGAATTGACCACAATACCGACCACGACCTCAAACATCATGAAGGCGACCAACAAACCAAGGGCGGTATACAGATAGCGTCGATCCGCGTCGGCAGAAATGGCATGGCTGTGATCGTGATGACTATGATCATGACGCATAAAAAGCTCCGTTTCGCTGTGCTCGAACGACCGACATGCGGCGCGGTCGGTCATTGTCCGCCTTTTCACTACTACAATTGAATATATGTTTGTATAACCGCGTTACACAATTGCAGGCTCGGCCAACAAGGAAAAGGTCAGCGACGCTTTATTCGTTAACGGCCACGGGGCGTGGCTCGGAAAAACTCGTGCGTGCATCACGCAAGACACCTACCGATGAATGCAGAAATAGCCCGGCGATGATCGTGCCTACTGCGACGTCGGGCCATACGCTGTTCGTAAACGCGACTAGAACGGCGGCGACCAATACGCCGCCATTCGCGAACAGATCGTTGCGCGAACAGATCCAGGAGGAACGCATATTCACGTCGTCGCTGCGGTGGCGCGTGAGGAGCACAAGACAGACCACGTTCGCGACGAGCGCAATCAGGCCGACGATCGCCATGATGGTCGGCTCGGGCGTCTGTCCAGCCACGGCTTTGGTCGCCGCTTCACCAAGCACGAGCAAACCGAAGGTGAGCATGATCAGGCCTTTGAATCCGGCTGATAACGCCTTCCAGCGCATGCTTTTCGCAACCACGAACAGGCTCAGACCATAGACCATGGAATCGCCCAGCATGTCGAGCGAATCACCCATGAGCGCTGTTGACGAGGCCAGCCAGCCAGCAGTGAACTCGAACAGGAACATAACGGTGTTGATCGCAAGTACGGCCCAGAGCATGCGCGCCTGCCGACTGCGCATGTGCTGAAGATGGACATCATTTTCACTGCAACAACCAGCCATGGCTTTCTCCAATTTCAGTTGACTGCGCCATCATCAACGTTAAAGTCAGTTGAAGGTCAACCAAAGGAAAAGCAATGTTTACGATAGCGGAAGCGGCTCGGCAAGCTGGATGTCCAGCCTCCACGATCCGTTATTACGAACGGGCGGGCTTGTTGCCACCCGCGCAACGTGGCGACAACGACTATCGCTATTACCAGTCGGGGGATATAGCGCGCTTGGCATTCGTAAATCGTGCGCGCGAACTGGGGTTCTCCATTGCGTCGGTCGTCGACTTGCTCCGCTTGGCAGATCACCCGCAGCAGCCTTGTGAAGCCGTGGATACGCTGCTAGCTGAGCAGCTTGGTTCGGTTGAAACTCGTATCGGGCAATTGCGTGAGCTCGAAGCCCGGCTGTTGCGCCTACAAGCCGCCTGTAGCGGGCATCATCGGATGCAGGATTGTGGCATTCTTGCCGCGCTGTCGGAATCCGAAAGCCACGACAAAGATACGGTTTGAATGTCCTGATCACGTTTGCGCTATTTGTGCTGACGGCAGTCGCCGAGCTGTTGGGCTGTTATCTGCCGTATCGATGGCTCCGAGAAGACGGCAGTATCTGGCTGCTCGTGCCGGCCGCGTTAAGCTTGGCCGTTTTCGCGTGGTTACTGACGCTGCACCCGCAAGCAGCCGGGCGGGTGTATGCCGCCTATGGCGGCGTATATATCGGTGTGGCGCTGATCTGGCTTTGGTTGGTCGAATCGATACGGCCCAGCGCAACCGACGTAATCGGCGTTACGGTCAGTTTGATCGGCATGGCTATCATCCTGCTCGGCTCGCGTCAGCCGTAAAGCCGGTAGTAGCAGTGCCTGCACCGGAGGCCGCGATGTCGATCATCCTCGGTTGCCAAGTTAACGAGCTCAATAAGTAAATCGACAGAAAGGGCGAGATACCGCCTTGCACGTCGGCCGGCAAGACATTGGTCCAGAGAGCACCACAAGCTGCGAGACGTACTTTGGGTTGCGGTCAATATGTAAGAGATCTCGTGATACGACCGTCTTATGCGTCGAGCTACGATAAGGGATTTAGCGTAGCGCACCTGCCGCGCAAACGGACCGGGTATGTTTTTTTACCGACTTTCCATAATCTCAGGAGCTAAGAGCGCCCAAGAGTGTTGCTTGACAAATTATTCAATAAAAACAATGACGTATAGATATGCAACTGTTGCGCGGTAATTATAATGGGTGGGGATCGAAAAAGAACCTCGATTCAGTCGTCGCTGTCATCAATCGCTTCGATCTGGTGGCCGTCGAGGAGGTCATGGATCTTGAAACCGTCGAGAAGCTCGCAGACAAACTGTCTGCCCTGTCAGGTGACAACTGGGGGCAGCTCGGCAGTCGAGCGGTCGGCCGAGGCTCGTACAAAGAGTACAGATTAGGTGTCGAGGTATGGACATAGCTAAAATCGTATACTTGAAAGCCCCAGCGGCATAGAAGGGATGTCCATGGACCATGCCGTCTTAAATGCCGGATGTCGCGATAATGTCCATGACGTTTGCATGATGCTAACGACGGCATCCGACCCAGGCTGTGTGAAAACGCCGCGCGTCGGCTAAACTTTCCGCAGGTCATTGGCGGAGTGCTTAATGAGTCGTTTCGTGACTGGTGATGACCGCGCGCAGAGCGCGCTGCTGCCGGCAAGCCTCGACGACTACGTTACCGAGGACAATCCAGTCCGAGTGGTTGATGTCTTCGTTGATAACCTCGACCTCACCGATCTGGGCTTTGAAGGCGTCGTCGTCCAAGTCACCGGTCGGCCCGGCTATCACCCGGCCACGATGCTCAAGATCTATATCTACGGGTACCTAAACCGTGTGTAATCCAGCCGACGGCTGGAACGCGAAGCTCAACGCAATATCGAGCTCATGTGGTTGACCGGTCGTCTGGCGCCCGACTTCAAGACGATCGCGGATTTCCGCCGTAACAATGGTCCAGCAATTCAACGCGTATGCCGTGAGTTCGTGATGCTGTGCCGTCGTCTAAACCTTTTCTCGCAGGCGCTGGTGGCCATCGACGGCAGCAAGTTCAAGGCCGTTAACAGCCGTGATCGCAATTTCACCCGCGCGAAGGTCAAACGACGCATCGAGCAAATCGAAGCCAGTGTCGCCCGCTACCTATCAGAGCTCGATAGTGCTGATCGTCAGAGCCGAAGCGGCCTCACCGAAGTCCGCACGACAAGACTTCGAGACAAGATCGACACGCCGCGATCGGAAATACAGCGCATGCAGTTCATGGCGAAAGCTGTAGACGACGCCCCGGATCATCAGATTTCATTGACTGATCCGGACGCGCGCTCCATGGCGACGAGCGGCAAAGGCTCTGGGATGGTCGGCTACAACGTTCAATCGACTGTCGATGCAGAACGTCACCTGATCGTTGATCACGAAGTCACCAACGTCGGCCACGATCGCACGCAACTGCAGCCGATGGCGGATCGAGCCCGTTCGATCATGCAGACCGAGAGACTGACTGCGGTCGCCGACCGGGGATATTTCAACGGCGAACAGATCGTGGCCTGCGAGGCCGCTGGCATCCAGGTTCACGTGCCCAAACCGCAGACTTCCAACAGCCAAGCCCGTGGTCAGTTCGGAAAACGCGACTTCATCTACGAGCCCGACAGCGACACCTATCGTTGCCCGGCCAATCAGACCTTGATCTGGCGCTTTACCACGGTGGAGAAAGGCCAGACGCTCCATTGCTACTGGAGCTCAGCCTGCAAGACGTGTGCGATCAAGGCGCAGTGCACGTCGGCGGCGCAACGCCGCGTCAAGCGATGGGAGCACGAGTCAGTGCTCGAGACCATGCAGCAACGCTTGGATCTGGATCCGAATCTGATGCGGATACGGCGACAGACGGTCGAGCATCCCTTCGGCACGCTCAAGTACTGGATGGGCTCGACACACTTCCTGATGCGCACGCTCGCGCATGTGCGAACGGAAATGAGTCTGCATGTGCTGGCCTACAATCTGAAACGCGTGATGCGAATCCTCGGAATCGGACCTCTGATGCGGGTAATGGCTACCTGAGCGTGCCCGGCTCTTGTAAGCAGCCCTTTCAAAGCGCTCTGGGGCCCATATCAGGCGTGATGAAGTCACGGTCCTGCGTTCTGTTTACTCTGATCCATTGCTGCCACACGAGACCTTCAGCGCCTAAAGTATGCAGCAGCTAATGGGTAAAGGACGCCGGCTCACGCGTTTTCACACAGCCTGGACCCATAGCGGATATCCACAGCTCGCTGGTCGAAGTGAGGCAGATGCATGGATCCAGCCACTATAGCCTGGCAAAATCACTGCTAGGTTTTCGCAGCTTCGTGAAGTCTTGTCCAAAGCATGGGGTTCTACGCCGTTTCCGCGGACGGTTGAGAACAGGTTAACGGATACTTTTGATCTTCAGCAGCCATGCGCTGTCGGATACGCGGATTATGGAAGCGCTCGATATAGTCGAAGACATCGGTCCGGGCTTCGGTTAGCGTCTGATAGCGCCGCCGGTTGGTAATCCCCCCAGAAAAGAGCGCGGGTCAGAAGTGGAATTTTCTCGCACCCTGAACCGGGGAGGTTCCCGCGAAGAAATCCCGTTACACCGACAGCCAGATCCTGGCGATCCTCAAACAGGCTGAGGCCGGCACGCCGGTACCGGAGCTCTGTCGTGAACACGGCATGAGCTCGGCCACGTTCTACAAGTGGCGCAGCATGTACGGCGGCATGGACGCCTCGCTCATGGCCCGCATGAAAGAGCTCGAGGACGAAAACCGGCGCCTCAAGAAGATGTATGCCGAAGTACGCCTCAAGGCCGAGATCGTCCAGGAGGCGCTCACAAAAAAGTGGTAAGGCCATCTCGCCGCCGCGAGATGGCCCAGCGCAGCGTGGCTGAGCACGGGATCAGCATCCGCATGGCCTGTGCTGCGTTTTCGATCAGTGCGACGTGCTACCGGTACCAGCCCCGATTATCCGATGAAAATGCCGAGATCGCGTATTGGTTAATACGTCTGGCCGATACCCACTGTCGTTGGGGCGTTGGCTTGTGCTTTTTTGTACCTGCGCAACGTCAAGGGCTTTCGCTGGAATCACAAGCGCGTGTATCGAATCTATCGTGAGCTCGAATTGAATCTACGGATCAAGCCGCGCAAGCGCTTGTGGCGCGAGGTGCAGGAGAAACTGGCGGAGCCCGAGGCGATCAACCACGCCTGGTCCATGGATTTCATGCACGATCAGCTCAGTGATGGCCGAGGCTTCCGGTGGTTCAACGTCATCGACGATTACAACCGGGAAGGACTGGGGATCGAAGTCGATCTATCCCTGCCCTCGGCACGGGTCATCCGCAGCCTGGAGCAGATCATGGAATGGCGCGGGAAACCGAAGGCGATCCGCTGTGACAATGGGCCGGAGTACGTCAGCGGTCCACTGACGGTCTGGGCCGAGAAACACGGCATTACGCTCAGCCCGGCAAGCCGCAGCAAAACGCATACGTCGAGCGCTACAACCGAACCGTACGAACCGACTGGTTGAGCCAAACACTATTTGAATCGATCGCTAACGTCCAGGACGCCGCGACCGAATGGCTCTGGGCTTACAACAACGAACGCCCGAACATGGCGCTCGGCGGCATCACACCCAAGCAGAAACTGGGCATGGCCGCTTAGCTCCACTTTTGATTCGCGTTAAAAATTGGGGGATTACCCGGGCAGCTATAGATCAGCGTGAAGGGCAGCTTTGGGCCGACAACAGAAGTTGAGGGAAGGGCTGCGGATAGCCTCGGTCAAGTGCACAATTTGGCGACGCGGTTCTACTCGTATTGCGCGCGATCCACCAGATACTGCACCAGCAGCCCGACCGGGCGGCCGGTCGCACCCTTGTCCTTGCCGGATTTCCAGGCCACGCCGGCGATGTCCAGATGCGCCCAGCGCAGCTTGCGCGCGAAGCGGTGCAGGAAGCTGGCCGCGGTGACCGCGCCCGCACCCTTGCCGCCGATATTGGCCATGTCGGCGAAGTTGGAATCCAGCTGCGACTGGTAGTCCTCCCACAGCGGCATAGGCCAGGCGCGATCGCCCACGGTCTCGCCGGCGTCGCGCAGGCTGCGGCGCAGCGGGCTGTTGTTGGAGAACAGCCCGGCCGCGTGCGCACCCAGGGCCACCACA